>JAGHSA010000044.1 GCA_018066125.1 Candidatus Cryptobacteroides onthequi
CTCGCGGTTTACAAGGTACAGATTTACCTTGCACTTATCTTTCATTATTATACAGGGGCGTAGCTCAGTTGGTTAGAGCGCCACACTGATAATGTGGAGGTCCGCGGTTCAACTCCGCGCGTCCCTACTCCTGGGGGTATAGCTCAGTTGGTAGAGCACCTGCTTTGCAAGCAGGGGGTCAAGAGTTCGAATCTCTTTATCTCCACTCATAAAGTCGATCACTTATGTGACCGACTTTTTTTGTTTGATGTACGTCTTCACTCTTTGCTGACCCCTGTCACATCGGATATTCTCTGTCGAGAATCCTGTAGGATGCTGCTTCGAGTATGTCTCCGACTTCGATATCTTTCCTTCCGTCAAGGTCTGCGATGGTTCTTGAGACCTTGATTATGCGATAGAATGCGCGCATTGAGAGCTGCATTCTTTCTATGATGTTCTGCAGGGTCTCCCGGCACTCATCTGAGAGCTGGCAGAATCCGGCAATCTGGCGGTTGTTCATCTCGGCGTTGGTACTGATTCCTTCTCCTTCGAAACGTTTCTGCTGGATATCCCTGGCTTTACGCACCCGCTCGGCCACGACTGCACTCGACTCTGCCTCGTGCCGGCTCAGCATCCTGCCTGTATCGACTCTCCTCATTACCAGCTGTATGTCGATTCTGTCCAGGATGGGGCCTGACAGATGGGACAGGTACGCCGTTCTCTGCCCGACCGAACAGTTGCATCTGTCTCCTTCACCGAAATAGCCGCATGGACACGGGTTGGACGCCGCCACGAGCATGAATGACGCAGGGTATTCCACCTTGGCCCGCAGCCTTGAGATCACAACCTTCCTGTCCTCCAAAGGCCCTCTCAGAGCTTCGATTGCTGTCCTTGACATCTGGCCGAATTCGTCGAGAAAGAGCAGGCCCGATTGCGCAAGTGAGACTTCACCCGGGAGGATGTTGTCCCCGTTGCCCCCGCCGATGAGCGCAGCGACAGAGGCACTGTAGTGCGGCGAGCGTACCGGCCTCTGTCTTATGAGTCCATATCTCAGCTTGCCTCTCCCTGCGACAGAATAGATCTTGCTCGTGACGAGTGACTCTTCCCGGCTCATCGGCGGGAGTATGCCGGCCATGGCCTTCGCAAGCGAGCTCTTTCCTGACCCGGGACTGCCGATCAGCGCGACGTTGTGCCCTCCGGCGGCAGCTATCTCCACTCCTCTCTTGGCGGACTCCTGCCCTATGATCTCCGAGAAGTCGATGGCGTCTGCCAGACAGTCTTGCATGAGCGCCATCTCCTCCTGCAGTTCGTGGTACTCCCTCGTGTTCCATATCAGGAGGTCCGATACGTTCCCTTCTCCTGAAAGGATGCGTATCGCATCGTCGATGGTCTTGATGCCGTACACTTCCATCTCCCTGAGCTCCACCGCTTCCAGTGCGGACTGTATAGGCAGGATACAGCCCCTGTATCCATGCATGCCTGCCATCTGGGCGACAGGGAGAGCGCCGCTGACGTCTCTGACCGACCCGTCGAGCCCGAGCTCGCCCATGATGACGAACTCTCCAAGCACCGGCATCGTTTTCTGCTCTGATGCAGCGATGATGCCGAGCGCTATGGGCAGGTCATAGCAGCTGCCGCTCTTATGCATGTCCGCCGGTGCCAGATTGATTACGATTTTCTTTCCAGGGATATGATAATCAAGAGCCTGGAGGGCGTTGACTGTCCTCAGAAGACTTTCTTTGACGGCCGTGTCGGCCAGACCCACCAGATGTATGCCGATGCCGCTCCTTATATCCACCTCCACCGTGACGGTCATGGCATCGATTCCGACGCACTTTGCGCCATAGACATTTACCAGCATATGCTTTTTTTGTGCGAAGGTGGACTGAAAAAACATAAATAACCGCAAGAAACATAAATAAGGGACGAGCGTTTCTCTTTTGGGGTAAAATGCCTACATTTGAGATGAAACAACATCAGCTGTACAGATGAAAAAAAAGATTGCAGTGCTCACGGGAGCGGGAGTCAGCGCGGAAAGCGGACTCGGTACCTATAGGGACAATGGCGGTCTGTGGGATTCATACGACCCTATGGAGGTCGCGTCCATAGAGGGATGGTACCGCAACCGCAGCCTTGTCCTGGATTTCTACAACGATCAGCGCCGCAAACTGTCCCAGTGCCGCCCCAATGACGCCCACCGCGCCATCGCCGCTCTCGAGGATACTTATGATGTGACTGTCATCACCCAGAATGTGGACAATCTCCACGAACGTGCCGGCAGCACCCGCATCATCCATCTGCACGGGGAGGTCACCAAGGTGCGCCCCGAGAACTGCTTCAACGACGGTGACGGATTCTCTGAAGCCACGGTCTTCGATGTGGGCTATGACGAAGTGCATGTGGGTGACAAGGCCCCGAACGGGCACCAGCTCAGGCCGCATATCGTATTCTTCGGAGAGGCGGTGCCGAAGATGTCCAGAGCCATCGATGTTGTCGGTGATGCGGACATCATCCTGATAGTCGGCACATCGCTGTCTGTATATCCGGCTGCAGGCCTGTACCGCTATGCCGGATATGACGTTCCCATTTATATCATCGATCCTGCCGATGTCCCGCTTCGGGACAAGCGTATCACTCACATCATGGAAACTGCCACCGCAGGCATGAAGACCTTCCTTCAGATGATATCCAAAGACACACAATAATGAAACGTATCATTCTCATCGCGGCGCTTGTCGCCGGCACCTTCTTCATGGGAAACGCCCAGGAGATCAAGTCTCAGTGGAACGGTAAGAGAGTCGCCATCCTTGGTGACTCCATCAGCGATCCTGCCCTGGCTGAAAATGCGGGCTGGAAATGCTGGTGGGCGTACCTCGAGGACATGATGGGCATCAAGGCCATGAGCTATGCCCGCAACGGATGGCAGATGGACGGTATGGTGAAGCAGGCCCAGAGCCTGTACGACCAGCGTGCCATGGATGTGGATGCCATAATCATCTTCTGCGGCACCAATGATTTCAATGCCTCGGTTCCTCTCGGCGAATGGTACAGCGAGGAGATGGTGCAGACTGTCAAGGACGGCGCTGAAACCACTCTGAAACACCGTACCCTGGTGATGTCGGGAGATACCTTCTGCGGCCGTGTCAATATCCTCATGAACTGGCTCAGGACAAATTATCCTGAAAAGCAGGTCATCCTGCTGACTCCTCTCCACAGGGGCTATGCGACATTCGGGAAGACAAATGTCCAGCCGGATGAACTCTATGCCAACTGCAATGGGGATTATATAGGTGACTTTGCGGCAAAGATACGCGAGGCGGGCAGCGTGTGGTCCGTGCCTGTGATCGATCTCAATGCCATCAGCGGTATCATTCCGAATAATCCTGAGCATACACGCTATATCAACAAGACTGATACCGACAGGCTTCATACCAGCAGTGCGGGCCACAAGAGGATGGCTGCCGCCATAGCGTATCAGCTTCTGGCATATCCGGCTTCATTCTAGACAGGAACAGCTTTTCATGATACAGACTGCGCGATGAAGATACGGAAGCATATCACTGGGGCTGCTGCGTTGCTGGCCGCGGCTGCGGTCATGTCATGCAGCGCCGGTTCACCACGCGAAGTGCGTCTGGACGACTACCTGGAAGGGGCGCATACTGCCTGTGATACTGCCATGGCGATACGCCGCGCCGTCGAATACGCAGTATCATCCAAAGGTTCCACTCTTGTGCTGCCCGGCGGCACACTTGAGATAAGTGATGAATATGTGAAGGAGAAGTTCCTTTACATAAGCAATAACTACCCTTCATCAGACTGTGCCAAGAGGATAGCCTTTGACCTTTCCGGCGCAGACGGCCTGACCGTGGAAGGCAATGGTACTCTGCTTCTGTTCAGCGGTTATGTCTTACCCTTTCATGTCGAGGGGGCGAGGAATGTGACGGTCAGGAATCTCAAGGTGGATTTCAAAAGATCCTCCATCTCGGAAGGCGTGATTGCCGATGCGGGGGAGGGCTACTCTGACCTCTCATTCCCTCACGACTACAGAATCGTCTTCGAGAGCGGCGCTCTGGTGTTCATGGATGCCCGCGGGAACCGTTACCCTTACTGGTCTCTTCTTGAGTATGATCCCGTGAGGGAGGAGATTGCTCATTACGTCAGGGAACGCGCGGTCGGCTACAACGGCATCAGAGGGGAGAAACTTGATAACGGGCTTGTCCGCATATATCATCCCGGTTTTTCCGCAGCCAAGGGCAATGTCCTGGTGTTCGGGCCTCTCGAAAGGCGTGCTCCCGGATTCTTCCTGGAGTCCTCCAGCGGCATCACCCTTGAAGATGTCACCATGTGGCAGTGTCCCGGCATGGGTGTGATTGCGCAGCGCTCGGAGAATATCCTGCTGGACAGGATGGTCGTGGAGCCTGCTCCGGGAAGCGGCAGGCTGACCAGTGTCGGCGCCGATGCCACGCATTTCATCAACTGCAGGGGACTGATCCATCTTCGCGGCTGCTCGTTCAGCTGCCAGTGGGATGACTGCACCAACATCCATGGCTGGTATTCGGTATGCCGTGAGAGGCTTTCTTCCAATTCCTTACTGTTGTGGTCCAATTACAGGACAGACTTCGCCGTGCCGGGCATGACCATGGAACTGGTCGATCACAACAATATGATGCCGTATGGCAAAGCTGTGGTGAGAGGTGTCGAGAAACTGAACTCGGATCTCTCCATCGTGACCTTTGCGGAGGATCTTCCGGAAAGCCTGAAGACAGGAGACGTGCTTGCTGACGCCGATGCCGATCCGGATGTCATCATAGAGGGGTGCACCTTTGTCAAGAACCGTGCGCGTGGCATACTGATAGGCTCTGCCGGTAAAGTCGTGGTCAGAGACAGCTATTTCCACAGTGCGGGGTCTGCCATTCTCTTCGAGGGGGATGGGAACTTCTGGTTCGAAAGAGCCGGAGTCAGGGATGTGACCATCACGGGGAACAGTTTCGTGAATTGTCTCCATGGAAGCCGGGAATGGGGGAAGGCATGCATCGAAGTCCACAGCGGCATCCCGGACAGGGAGTCAAGTCTCTACCACAGCAATATTACAGTCACCGATAACCTTTTTGACGGTTTCGACCCCCGCATCCTTGACATGTACTGCGTGGACGGACTTGTCTTTGAAGGCAATACCATACGTGTGAACAGCGATTATACGTCAGACGTTCCTGCTGATGCCGGGCATTTCGTCACGGAACATTGCAGGAACGTCAGGATATCGCAGTGATGTGTGCCCTCTGAGGGTTTACTCCATCAGCTTCTTGTATTTGAATCTCTTAGGCTCCGTATCACCCATGCGGAGCTTCTTGTTCTCCTCATATTCGGAATACGATCCTTCGAAATAGTACACCTGTGAGTCACCTTCGAATGCAAGGATGTGGGTGGCGATGCGGTCGAGGAACCATCTGTCATGGGAGATGACCACAGCGCATCCGGCGAAATTCTCAAGACCTTCCTCAAGCGCGCGGATGGTGTTTACATCCACATCGTTGGTAGGCTCGTCGAGGAGTATGACATTTCCCTCATCCTTGAGGGTGAGGGCGAGGTGGAGTCTGTTCCTCTCACCTCCGGAGAGTATTCCGCAGAGCTTCTCCTGGTCTGAGCCGGAGAAGTTGAAGCGTGACACATATGCACGGGCGTTGACCTCACGGTTGCCCAGGCGCACGAACTCGGAGTTCTGGGCTATGGTCTGGTAGACTGACTTGTCAGGATCTATGCTCTTGTGCTGCTGGTCCACGTAAGAGAGCTTGACTGTCTCGCCAATGGTGATGTCACCGCTGTCCGGCTGCTCGAGTCCCATGATGAGGCGGAAGAGTGTGGTCTTGCCGGCGCCGTTCGGGCCGATGACTCCCACGATGCCTGCAGGAGGCAGCACGAAATTGAGGTTCTCAAACAGGACCTTGTCGCCGTATGACTTGGATACGCCGTTGAAGTTGATGACCTGGTTGCCGAGACGCGGTCCGTTCGGGATGTAGATCTCGAGGTTTGCCTCTTTTTCCTTGACATCGGCGCTCGCCATCTTCTCATAGGCTCCGATACGGGCCTTGGACTTGGCCTGGCGGGCCTTCGGTGCCATGCGTACCCATTCGAGCTCATGCTCGAGGGTCTTGCGGCGCTTGCTTTCCTGCTTCTCTTCCATGGCGAGGCGCTTGCTCTTCTGGTCGAGCCATGATGAATAGTTGCCCTTCCAAGGAATTCCCTCACCGCGGTCGAGTTCAAGAATCCATCCTGCGACGTTGTCGAGGAAGTAGCGGTCGTGGGTCACGGCGATGACCGTACCCTTATATTGCTGGAGATGGGCTTCGAGCCACTGGATACTCTCGGTATCAAGGTGGTTGGTAGGCTCGTCGAGGAGCAGCACGTCCGGCTGGCGGAGGAGGAGGCGGCACAGAGCCACACGGCGGCGTTCACCTCCGGAGAGGTTGGCCACCTTGGCGTCGACTGGAGGACACTGGAGAGCGTCCATTGCCCTTTCGAGCTTTGAGTCGATCTCCCAGCCGTCACAGTGGTCGATCTTCTCAGTGAGTTCGCCCTGGCGCTCGATCAGCGCATTCATCTTGTCCGGGTCTTCCATTACCTCAGGGTCACAGAATGCGAGATTGATTTCCTCATATTCTTTCAGGAGGTCCACTACCTCCTGGACTCCCTCCTGGACCACTTCAAGGACGGTCTTCTCAGGATCCATCTGAGGCTCCTGCTCCAGGTATCCGACTGAATATCCCGGTGCCCATACGACTTCGCCCTTGTAGGATTTCTCCACTCCGGCGATGATCTTCATGAGGGTGGACTTACCGGAACCGTTGAGACCGATGATGCCGATCTTGGCGCCATAGAAAAATGAAAGGTAGATGTCCTTGAGGATCACCTTGTTGTTGTGTGGGAGGGTCTTGCCGACTCCGCACATCGAAAAAATAATCTTCTCGTCTGCCATATTGCTGTGTAAATGAGCGTCTGATGCAAAGATACGAAAAATCCGGGTGCAAAAGCTGATCGTGATTTCCTATATTTGCCATATGAATCTGATACGTCTATTCAAGAACATCTCGCCTTTTGTCAAGCCGTACAGGTGGCTTGTCGCCGCGACACTCATTCTCACTCTCATAGGCTCTCTGACAGCCCAGGTCAACGCGGTCGTGCTCGACAGGACAGTCGATGCAGTCAATGCGCTCATTGGAGAAGAGAACTTTGCATGGGCCAGAGCTGCAAGGATACTCACCATCATCAGCATCGTGCTCCTCGGCAAGGAAGTGCTCAGCGCGCTGATAACCTTCGCTCAGAACTACTACGGCGAGCGCATGCGCATCTTCGTGTCGAAAGACATGTCCCAGGCCATCATCGACAAGATCCTGACATTCAGGATGGCGTTTTTCTCCGCAAATGAGAACGAGACAGGAAAGCTTACCACCCGCATCGACCAGGGTGTCAGCAGCCTGTCCAGGACTGTTCAGAACTTCTTCATCGATCTCCTTCCGCTCTTTACGAGCGCCATTCTGGCTCTGGTTCTCATGTTTGCGGCAAACGTCTATGTGGGACTCACGGCCCTGTTCATCGTTCCGGTCTATTTCTGGATTACCTATCGCCAGGCCAAGAGACTGAAGGGATGGCGCCGCAATATGCGCGACACCCGCGAGAAGAAGAGCCATGGCATCATGAGCATACTCGAGTCCATCAATGTCATCAAGTCGTTCAACCGCGAGAAGATTGAGAGCGACAAGCAGTGGGAGATGCAGAACGTGTACAGTGAGAACCAGATGAATGTGCGTCGTACAAGCTTCTACTACAACGGCGTCAAAAGTTTCGTGAGGCAGGTGGGCACGGTCCTCATAATCATCCTTACCGCATATCTGGTGCTTATCGACTATCCCGGGATGACCATAGGAAAGATAATGTATCATGTCATGCTTTTCAGCAATGTCACGGCGCCGATCACACAGCTTCAGCGCATCTTTGACGACATGAATGACGCGCTGATCTACGCCGAGGGCTTTTTTGACATCCTCAATTCGGACATAGACCGCGAGCAGAGCGGCAGCTACAGGCCGGAAAGGGTCGAAGGCAATTTCGAGGTGAAGGGGGTGGACTTTACATATCCGAACGGCACCAAGGCGCTCCATGACATCAACATGACCATCGAAAGCGGAAAGATCACGGCTTTCGTCGGACTTTCCGGTGCGGGCAAGAGCACCATCATCAATCTTCTTGACAAATTCTATGAACCGGACTGCGGTACCATCACCCTCGACGGCGTGGACCTCCGCGAATATGACACCCATGTCCTTCGCGACAATATCGGTCTGGTCCTTCAGAAGAACCATATCTTTGACGGCACCATCGCTGAAAACATCAGATACGGCAAGCCGGATGCGACCGATGAAGAGGTGGTGGAGGCTGCGAAGAAGGCTTACCTCTACGAGCAGGTGATGGGACTGCCGAAGCAGTTCGACACCATGGCTCAGGCGCTCTCCGGCGGACAGCAGCAGAGGGTCGCCATCGCCAGGATGTTTCTCAAGAATCCTCCGATCATATTCCTCGATGAACCGACGGCGAGTCTTGACGCCGTGGCCACTGAGCAGATAAAAGCGAGCATCGATGCCATCAAGAAGGACCGCACCGTGATCATCATCTCTCACAGCATCTCCCAGATAATCGACAGCGATACCATATACGCACTGCGCAACGGACGCGTGGAGCAGGGAGGAGACCCTGATGAGGTTTACCGTCAGGGCGGCATCTACAAGGATATTGTGGATGCATCTGCCCGCAGCCTCAATATCGAAAAACTTGCCCATACCCTCGATGCCGATGGCGACGGCGTCATGTTCAGCTGAGAATGATTATATTTACGGAGTAAAATAGTTGTTATGAAAAGATATCTTGAAACATTATTCTGTGCGGCTGTACTCTGCCTGCCGTGCCTTGCAGCGCCGGAGCAGGAAGAACTGCCGGCATTTCTGGACAGATCCAAGCCGGCTGAGGAAAGAGCCGCCGATATCGTCAGACGCCTGACAGTTGACGAAAAAGTCATGCTGATGATGTTTGAGTCTCCGGAGGTGGAGCGTCTCGGCATCCCTGCATACAACTGGTGGAATGAAGCACTTCACGGAGTGGCCAGGAACGGCAATGCCACCGTCTATCCCATGCCGATAGGTATGGCAGCCTCTTTTGATGACCAGCTCCTCAGGGAGGTCTTCTCTTCAGTCAGTGATGAAGCTGTCATAAAGTACCGTATCGCCCGTCAGGAAGGCAGGGGCGCCGGATGGTACGAGGGTCTTTCATTCTGGACGCCGAATATCAACATCTTCCGTGACCCGAGATGGGGACGCGGTATGGAAACCTATGGCGAGGACCCTTATCTGACCTCAGTGATGGGCGGAGCCGTAGTCGATGGCCTCCAGGGCGCTGTGACGGACAGCACCATCAAGACTCTGGCATGCGCCAAGCACTTCGCTGTCCATTCTGGCCCGGAGAGCAGCCGCCACAGCTTTGATGCGGTTGTTTCGGACAGGGATCTGTTCGAGACATATCTCCCGGCATTCAAACATCTCGTGACAGAGAACAAGGTAGAGCAGGTGATGTTTGCATACAACCGGTTCCAGGGTGTGCCTTGCGGCGCCAGTGAAAGGCTTCTCCGCGAGATACTGGTCGACAGCTGGGGATACAAGGGCATCATCCTGAGTGACTGCTGGGCAGTAGACGATTTCTTCGAGGAGGGATGTCACGGATATTCCGAAGACGCGGCATCAGCGGCATCAGCGTCTGTCAAGGCGGGTGCGGATCTTGAGTGCGGAACCGCTTTCCGCCATCTCACAGAGGCTTTGGAAAGAGGACTCGTGACAGAGGATGTACTGGACAAGAGCCTGATAAAGCTCTTTTCTGCCCGTATCCGCATGGGCGACCTCGATGAGGGTATCAGGCAGCAGGATATTCCTGACAGCCTGCTGTGCGGCAGGGAACATGCTGCTCAGGCGCTCAGGATGGCACGCGAGACCATGACACTTCTGATGAACAAGAATGGAGTCCTTCCTCTTGCAAAAGATGCAAAAGTGGCCTTGGTCGGCCCTAATGCCGATGCATGTGAGATGCTCTGGGGCAATTACAACGGCTTTCCTGTCGATACGGTTACCTTTCTTGATGCGATGAGGGAGTCCTGCCCGGCTCTGGTATATCATCAGGGATGCGGTCTGGTGATGGATCTGAATGCCGATCCTGAGTCAGGGCAGGATGATTTATACCGTGTTTCTTCCAAGGCTGTCGATGATGTACTCGAGGCAGTAAGAGACTGTGATGTAGTGGTATTTGCCGGCGGCATCTCTCCATCCCTGGAAGGCGAGGAAATGAATGTCGAGATCCCCGGATTCGCAGGAGGAGACAGGACGTCGATAGAACTTCCGCAGGTACAGAGAGAGCTCATCAAGGCCATTCACGATGCCGGCAAGAAAGTCGTGCTTGTCAACTTCTCTGGAAGTGCCATCGGACTTGTCCCTGAGACTGAGAACTGCGATGCCATCCTCCAGGCGTGGTATCCGGGACAGGAGGGCGGCAAGGCAGTCACAGATGTCCTTTATGGCCGCTACAACCCTTCAGGAAAGCTCCCTCTGACATTCTACAAGTCAGTTGACCAGCTTCCTGACTTTGAGAATTACGATATGGCCGGACATACATACCGCTATTTCAGGGGAGAGCCTCTGTTCCGTTTCGGCTATGGACAGAGTTACACCACATTCCGTTTCGGCAAGCTGAGATTGCGCCGCCACAAGGCCGTGATCAAGATCAGGAATACCGGCACCGTGGACGGTGAAGAAGTGGTTCAGCTCTATGTGAGAAATCCATTGGATACAGACGGTCCGTCGCTCACCCTCAGAGGATTCAAGCGTGTAAGCGTCCCTGCCGGGAAGACTGTAAAAGTGGAGTTCCCGCTCTCATGGCGGACATTCGAGTGGTGGAGCAGGGAAAACAACAGGATGGAATCAGTCTCAGGAAAGTATGAGATCCTGGTCGGCAACAGCTCAGACCTCAGAGATCTCAAGGTCCGCAGATACCGTTTCATATAACCGCGTCCAGTCATGAAACATCAGATCACCATCAAGGATCTCTCCGAGATCGATGCTGCTGCAAAGCAGTTCCTCGATCAGATACAGGGCCGCAGCCTGGTCGCCTTCTATGCGCCCATGGGGGCGGGAAAGACGACATTCACCACAGCGCTCTGCCGCCAGCTGGGAGTCGGCGAGGATGCTGTCAGCTCCCCGACATTCGCGATTGTCAACGAGTACAGGACATCCTCGGGAGAGCCGGTCTTCCACTTTGACTTCTATCGCATAGACAGGATTGCAGAAGCTCTGGACATAGGTTTCTACGACTACATCGACAGTGGATGCCTCTGCATCATGGAGTGGCCGGAAAACATTGAAGAGATCATCCCCGAAGAGACTCTCAGGGTGCATATCACCGTCAATCCGGACAACTCCCGTTCTGTCACCTGGGAGGATTAGTTCCCTGTGGTGACAGCCGTGAGAAAACCATTCAGATCGAGTTCATCACAAGCCCCGTCTTTCCAAATGGCGGGGCTTTTCTTTCCCCCTGTATCCGAGAGTGCCAGTACCGGCCCGTCGCCTGTCCAGCAGAGGCATTGCGGCGTCATGATGCACCAGTCTCCCTGAATCGGGCTGGTCCTTCCGCCGAACGTGGTGCTCAGGACCTTTCCGGAACTGGTCTTGAGGTAGTCGAGTTTGCCCTCCATGTATCTGAATGACCTGCAGTCATTGGAGATGCGCGTGATAAGTCCGTCTTCATCCCAGAATCCGGTCATGCCGGAGGTGTAGCCGAATGATCTGTATTCACCCACGATGAATATCCTGTCCTCCCAGGCACTCAGCCGGTAGTCATTGGACGCTGCAGCCACAAGGCTTCCGCTGAGGTCCGACGGACCGCCGCTGCTTATCACGACCGGCGCCCTGCCGTCAGACATCTTTGCGACGGCGTAGTGGTCTCTCCACATGGTTCTCATGTCATAGACAGCTGCGACTCCATCGCTGTTCAGGACAATGTCTTCATCACCGTCCACGAAATGCCATGTCCTTTTCCCATCCTTCTCTGTAAAATACGAGAAGCATGGTGTGCCGTTGTCGTCATACAGGGCGCCGGATCTGGCATAAGCCTTGTCAGACCAGCTTCCCAGAAGCTCGCCGTCCCCGCTAGAGAAGATGATCTTTCCATTGCTCCGCAATGCAAAGCCGCGGCTGTATCTGTTCTGTCCAAGGGTCAGGATCTTTCCGTCTCTGACAAGCATCCCTCGTATTGTCTCGTCTCCCTTGTAACGGAGTATCTCCTTCCCGTCTCTCTGGATGACCGTCTGCAGCCCGTCCGAATGCTCGGTGTACAGGTGGCCGCCGATGATATGGTGCCTGTCGGGAGCGGTTTCCGCATGCCCTTCCTCCCCGGCGGCCACGCGGCATATGATTTCACCGTCCCGCATGAGGAAGATGTTGCAGGGGACTTTTCCGTAGGCGGTGTCCCTTCTCCAGTCATACCCTTCGGGGAATGACACGCCTGATACATACAGATGCTTTCCGGCGGGGGCAGCGCCGAGGTCTTCTTCGATTGTCGTCATTTCTGTGTCTGACCGGCTGGGACCGTTTTCGAGTGGGTCGCATCCGTGGATGGCGATCATGATGGCGGGCAGTGCCAGGAGCAGGGTTCTGTTGGAAGTCTTCATGTTTTTTTCTGCCAAAGATACTCTTCCGCAACTCTTCAGGGCATAAGAAACATCATGGGACGTCACAAATTGAAGATTGTTATCAAAGTTTATGATTCTTATGGTCTTGGGCGGTTAATGTTTGTTTCTCCGATGAAAATTCCGTAGATTTGTTTGATTAGCAAAATTTCGCGATCAGATGTCTCGTAACAGTAAATTTTTCCTCATAGCCCTCGGCGGTTTCATCGCAGGTCTGGCGATTGCCATCCTTCTTGGACAGGCGGTGCACAAGACCTCCACAAACGAGTATTGCATGTCATGCCATCATCACCCTCATGCGGAGACGTCTTGGAAGCAGTCCGTGCATTACAACAATGAGAGCGGTGTCATGACGGATTGTGCCGCATGCCATCTTCCTCCAGAGGGGACCATGGACTACTATCTGGCGAAAGCCAAGACGGGCATGAAGGATGTGTGGGTTTCACTCACAAAGGATCCGGAGGAAATCGACTGGGACTCCAAGGGCAATCTCGAGCACGCAGTCAAGATAGTCTACAACGAGTCCTGCAAGGCATGTCATGTGAACCTCTTCCCAAGCGGCATCAGCGATGAGGGCATCATCGCCCACATGTATTACGAGGACAATGAAGAGAAGCTGGATCTCCAGTGCATCAGCTGCCACCTTGACGCAGGCCATTTCGATCCTGACTACAGGCATTCGCAGATGCAGGGAGTTCCGGTGACATCCGACGCCGAGCTTTATACCTCTCTGGCGGAAGTCAATGAATTCAAGAGTTTCGACGAGACGATACCGGGTACAGCCGCATCCATCAGGATGATTGCCATCCCGGGAGGCACATTCACCATGGGAAGCCCTGAGAAAGAGCCGTTCCATCAGGATGAGGAGCTCCAGAAGAAAGTGACGGTGTCACGTTTCTTCATGGCGGAGACCGAAATCACATGGGATCAGTACTGGGCATTCTATGGCGAGACCCAGTCGGAGGGTCATACCCCTCCTGAGAAGGTCTATGCCAACAACGAGCGCGAGGATGTGGACGCCGTCAGCGGACCGACTGCGCCGTTCGGTTCTCCTGACCAGGGATGGGGCATGGGATCCCGTCCAGCCATCACCATGACCTGGTATGCCGCAAAGACATTCTGCCAGTGGCTCTCTCTCAAGACTGGCAGGACCTATCGTCTGCCTACAGAGGCTGAGTGGGAGTACGCAGCCCGCGGAGGTACCGAGACCCCTTACTTCTTCGAGGGAAATCCGAAGAAGTTCTCCGGAGAAGGCTTCCTCAGAAGCATTTTCAAGGCAGATACCACAGGTATCGCCAGCTATGCCGTCTATTCTGCAAACAGCAACAACCGCACTCAGGAGCCGTCTATGGTTTCCGCAAATCCGTTCGGCCTGAAGAACATGGTCGGCAACGTCATGGAATACTGCTCTGACTGGTATTCCGAGAAAGCATATTCTTCTCTCAAGGATGGTGCAGTTGACCCTAAGGGACCGGAAAGCGGTGAGGAGCATGTCGTCAGGGGCGGCTCATACATGGATGACGCGTCCAGACTCAGAAGTGCTGCCAGAGGATGTACCCATCATGACGCATGGCTCAAGACCGACCCTCAGAATCCGAAGAGCATCTGGTGGTATTCCGACATGAAGGGTATCGGCTTCAGAGTGGTATGCGAAGTCCCAGAGGGAATACAATAGACACAGACAATAAACGAAATAACCTTAAAAATCAAAAGAAATGAGTGACAGCAAAATCGGAAGAAGAGAATTTCTCTCTCGTTCAGCACTTATCGGTGCGGCTGGTATCGTAGGCATATCTGCATGCAGCAACAAAGAAAAACTTGTTCCTCTCCGTCAGCCGGGTGAGTATTATGTTCCGGAACTTCCGGACAAGGCTATCGACGGCCGCGAACTCAAGGTCGGTGTCGTAGGCTGCGGCGGACGTGGTTCAGGTGCCATCATCAACCTTCTCGATGCTGCTGACGGTATCGTTGTGACAGCACTCGGCGACACATTCGCAGACAGGATCGACAACCTCCGCAAGCGTCTCAAGGAGAACAAGAACATCGAGGTTCCGGATGAGAACTGCTTCGTGGGATTCGATGCATACAAGAAGGTCATCGACATGGTTGACATCGTCATCCTCACAACTCCTCCTGTATTCCGTCCTGACCAGTTCAAATATGCTGTAGAAAAGGGCGTTCACTCATTCCTCGAGAAGCCTATCGCTGTGGATCCAAAGGGCTACCGCACATGTATCGCCGCTGCAAAGCAGGCTCAGTCGAAGGGTCTTGTGGTGGTTACCGGTGTTCAGCGTCACCATCAGAGACCATACGTACAGGCAAACCAGAAGATCCAGGAAGGTCTCATCGGTACCATCGTGGGCGGAAGTTCATATTGGAACCAGAGCCAGCTCTGGTATCGCGAGCGTCAGAAGGAGTGGAGCGACATGGAGTGGATGATCCGCGACTGGGTCAACTGGACATGGCTCTCAGGCGACCATATTGTAGAACAGCATGTGCACAATATCGACATCTTCCTCTGGATGTCAGGTCTCACCCCTAAGGCTGCAAAGGCAACAGGTGCACGTCACCGCCGCGTGACAGGTGACCAGTACGATGAGTTCAGCGTCGACTTCGAGTTCGAGAACGGTGTTCATCTCCAGTCTATGTGCCGCCAGATCGATGGCTGCTCTGGTTCTGTACACGAGGAGATCAGAGGAACCAAGGGCTGGTGGACCAGTGAGGACCACAAGATCCGCGACTATCAGGGCAATATCCTCTGGGAGTATGACGAGGAGGCTGAGAAGGCTAAGTTCGAGCAGCACAATCCATACGTCCTTGAGCATGTTGATCTCGTGAACCTCATCCGCAAGGGTATCGCTCATGAGGAGGCTACCTACACCGCAGAGTCAACTCTCGCAGGTGTGCTCGGACGCGAGGCAGCATATACAGGACAGACAATCACATGGGAGGATATCAAGGCATCTTCACTTGACCTCATGCCGGAGAAGCTTGAGATCGGTCCTATGGATATGTCAAAGTACACTGTAAAGGTTCCAGGATCAGACAAGAAGTAATTATGGACAGAAGGTCATTCTTCAAGACTTCAATGATGGGAGCCGGTGCTCTTGCAATGGCATCCGGCCCCCTTGGACTTGTGACAGGATGTGCCGCTCCGGCACCTGCCAAGTCGCAGACCCCTCTCCATCTTTCTTTCCAGGTCGGCACCGCACTGGGCGAGACCCTCAAGGAGAAGATGGACTATATGGAATCCCTTGGAATCGAAGGTTTTGAACCGGGAGGCCAGTACCTTCTCGAGCATTTCGACGAGATTGCCAACGAACTCAAGAACAGAGACATCAAGCTTTCTGCCATCTGCGCAGGTTTCGGTGGATTCATTCTCGCAGAGGACGAGCAGAAGCAGGTCTTCGATACCAGCATGCGTGAAATCATCGAGGCAGCCGGAAAGCTCGGCTCTACAGGTGTGATCATGGTCCCTGCATTCAACCGTCAGGAGCCATGCAAGCCTCATACACAGGCTACACGCGACTATCTCTGCGAGCAGCTCCATGAGCTTGGTGAGTTTGCGCTCAAGTGCGGCACCACTGTCATCCTTGAGCCTCTCAACCGTCGTGAGGCGTTCTATCTCCGCCTTGTATCTGATGCGGCAGCCATCTGCCGTGATTCCCAGAGCAAGGGTGTGAAGTGCATGGGTGATTTCTGGCACATGCAGGAGGAGTCATCCGACTATGCTGCATTCATGTCGGCAGGAACTGAATACCTCCAGCATGTCCACATCGCCAGCCGCGGCAACCGCAAGATGCCGGGTGAGGACGGTGCTCTCGACAACTATGTTGACGGAATGCGTGCCCTCAAGGAGATGGGTTACGACAAATATATCAGTTTCGAGTGCGGCTCTGTGGGTGACCGTGCAGTCACCACTCCTGCAGCGGTAGAGCTTCTCCGTGCTCAGTGGGAGCAGGCATGATAAGCTACCCGTGGAGTGCATTATGCCTCTTGGCGTACCTGTACGCCATAGTGGCAGTCTACGTGATGTCACTTTCACGCAGTTCACTCAAGACCTTGTATTCAGGCAAGACATGTTCCATCACTGTCGCGGCAGCGACGGTGATGGTTCTTGTTTTCGGATTTACAGGTATTTTCCGCGGGGTCATCTACTATGCCGTCATGCTGGCCCTTATGGGTTCGATGGGGCTTGCCCTGGCTGCGGATATCCATCACATACGCAGCCGCAGGCTGGCGCCGGTCATGGCTCATCTGGGTGTGTTTGTCGTGATGGCCGCCGGCGTATTCGGCTACGCGGACAAACAGTCAGCCAAGGTGACTGCCTATCTGGGACACCCGGAGTCTGTCGGCATGGATGCTGAAGGCAGAAGAGTGGACCTGCCATTCATGATCACCCTCAATTCATTCGATATCGAGAGATATCCTGTCCGATACAGCATTACAGCACCTGACGGTACTGTGACTGCTGCAGAGACTTCCAGAGACTGGAAGGTGACTGAACTTGAAAAGATAGACATGGCTGTCATGAAGCCGGGTTCTGACAGCTGGGAGGAGCTCAGGCACGTGGGAGCCGAGCCGGCATCGCTTGTCAAGGTGGAAGGAACAGACGGCCGGTCCATCACCGGATGGGTGGCTTGCGGCAGTTTCATGTTCGCCCCGTCTTTCCTTGAACTTCCTGACGGAAGCGTGCTTTCGATGAATACCCCTGCGCCGCAGAGCTATGACAGCAAGGTCAGTGTGACTGACGTCAAGGGCAGGAAGAAGTCATTTGAACTGTCCGTCAATCATCCCGCAAGACTGGGTGCATGGCGGATATATCAGGCCGGCTATGATATCAAGAAGGGCAGATGGAGTGAGTACAGCGTGCTTCAGTGTGTACGTGACCCATGGTACCCTGCCATTGCGGCGGGACTCTGGATCATACTGGCATCTGCGGTGGTGATGATGTTCACGGCCGGTCGAGGCCGCAAAAATGAGAAGTGATATGAGTTGGGATCTATTCATCTACTTCGCGGTAGCGGCTGCGCTGCTCTGGGTGGCAGGCGCAGTGACCGCCTATTTCCGCAAGGACACCGCCCCTGCCTTTTTCCTGTCTCTCGCCGGCACTTCGGTGCTGCTCGTGTTCATCGTGCTGATGTGGGTGTCCATGAAGCGTCCCCCACTCCGCACCATGGGCGAGACCAGGCTGTGGTACTCATTTTTCCTGTCGGTTGCAGGTGCTGTCATCTACCGCAAATGGGGCTTCGACTGGATACTTTCCTACGGCACCATGATGGCGGTGATGTTCCTCTGCATCAACATCTTCAAGCCGGAGATACATACGGCCGAGCTCATGCCGGCGCTCCGGAGCGTGTGGTTTGTGCCTCATGTTACTGTGTATATGTTCTCATATGCCCTTCTTGGCGCCGCAATGATTCTATCTTTCGTATTTGCGGCAAGGCCGCATCATGACGCCGACCTGACCCGCTGCGACATCCTTGTCCGCATAGGATGGGCGTTCCTATCCATGGGCATGGCCATGGGCGCCTTGTGGGCCAAGGACGCCTGGGGTGACTGGTGGACATGGGATCCGAAAGAGACATGGGCGCTTGCCACATGGCTGGGATACCTTTTCTACCTCCATGCGCGCCCGCTTATCAGGGACAGGCGTGTGGCCTTCGGCGTGCTTTTCTTCTGTTTCCTGCTTCTGTGCATGACCTGGTTCGGAGTCAATTACCTCCCGTCTGCCCAGATGAGCATCCACACCTATTGACCTGATTTCCATGAAAGCTGCATGTGTCTCTCTCGCCCTGGCGATATCAGTGATGTCCGTGTCCTGCTCCGTGAATGCTGCCGCTCCGGAGGATGACGGCATGACATCTCCCACCTTCACCATCCATCTCTACCCTCAGGGGCAGGATGTGGACATGGGGATAGTCGAGGATGGCGTAACGGTCACTCTCGGCCCTGGAGACTCCAATCAGATAGACACCACGGAGTTCTTCTGGGATGCCGACGGCAGTCTCAACAACGTCTCGGACAGTGCCAGAGTGGAGATATATCTCCCGGAGCGGCGCAACGGCCAGATGATTGTCGTATGCCCGGGCGGCGGCTATGCCGAACTGACCTACCGCGGCGAAGGTCTCTATGCCGCAAGGGAACTCACCAGGCGCGGGTATTCTGTCGCGGTGCTCTGCTACAGGATGCCTGCCGGTCACCATATCATCCCGCTGACCGACGTGCAGAATGCATTCAGATACTGCCGCCGCCATGCGGCAGAATGGGGGATTCACAAGATCGGAGTCCTGGGAGGCTCTGCCGGAGGGCACCTGGCCGCCTCTGCATCCACTCTGTATGTGGATGACATTACACGTCCGGACTATACCGTCCTTTTCTATCCTGCAATCAGCTCCACTGACGGCATGAGTACGTCAACCGCCCGCAGACTGACTGCCGGAGACCCGGAGCTCTTGGAACATTATTCTCTCGAGAAGAGAGTCACATCCGACACTCCTCCCGCAATCCTTTTCCACAGCCTCAATGACAAGACGACGGACCCTGAGCACAGCATGCGCTATTGCAGGGCACTGAGGGCTGCCGGAGTCCATGCGGAACTCTATTGCTTCCCTGTGGGCGGCCACGGCTGGGCCTTCACCACGATGGAAACTGCCGGGAAAGACAAACTCGGAGAATACCGTGCCGTATCCTCCGAGCTGCTGTATCGTTTCCTCGAGTCCCAGAAAGACTGGGAAGACTGAGCTATTTTCCCTGTGTGAAGAATGCCGGGCTGGCTTTCACAGATATGGCTCCGGTGCCGTCATCGACATGTCCGAGAATCCTGCGCGCATGGAGTATCTCGCGCTCATAGTAGTTTTCCTTGGACGGGTCGATGGAGTTTATGCGTACCATGCCAGATGCGTGCATCATCATGGTGTCACCGAGATAGATGGCCACGTGGGTGATCTTTTCAGGATTGTCTCCGTCAGCCTTCTTTCCGAAGAAGAGAAGATCGCCCGGCTCGAGACAGAAAAGAGGCACTTCCGCTCCGCACTTGACCTGCTGAGAGCAGTTGCGTGGAAGGATGATGCCGTTCATGAAGTAGACACTCCACGAAAGGCCGCTGCAATCGACACCCTTGATGCTGTTTCCTCCCCAGAAATAAGGTACTCCGAGGAACTTGTCTGCAGTCTTGAGGATGCTCTTGCCGTTGATGTCTGTCCTGGCCGCCCATGTGCTGAAATCCGCGAATTCGAGAGCTTTGACGTATCCTGTCCTTCCGGATGGGGTCTGGACCTTGTAGAAGCCGACATCTCCGAGAATCTTCTTCCCTGACTCTGGCATCTTGCACACGAGGTCGCCCATCACGAGGTCGCAGACATGCCCTGCAAAACTTGATGGACGGTCATAGAGATAGGTGTATTCGGCTGTGCAGATGTATTTCGGCGATTCGATATAAGCCTTCAGTTCATCTTCACTCATCTGGTAGATGCCCATCTGGTGCGCCCATGCAGTGTATTCCGGTGCGCTGGCCTTGATCTGGAGCCAGTAGCTTTCATCTCCCGTGATCTCCACCACGGATCCCATGAGGGCCTGAGTTTCCAGCGGGGCATCGAAATCCGCCTCGCGTCTCATATAGTTTGCAGAGAAGTCGACGACTCCCCATTTCTGCTGTGCAGATGCGCTGAATGCCATGAAAGCCATGGCGGCTGCAAGTATGTATTTTTTCATTTTCATATCGGTTTTCGGCAAAGATATAAGAAATAATTCATTCCTTTGCATCAATATGGCTCTGATGAACTTTCCCGAAGGGAAAAGATACAATACTTTCGTAGGCTACTACCGCCAGAAATACGGGGAGCGGCTCCAGAAACTGGTACTGGACGCCGGATTCACCTGTCCCAACAGGGACGGTACCGTCGGCGTGGGAGGATGCACATACTGTGACAACGCGGCATTCCATCCCGGATACAGCACCCCTGGCAAGAGCCTTGCCGTCCAGATAGATGAGGGCATAGGCTTCCACAAAGTGCGCTATCGCAATACGGGACACTATCTGGCTTACTTCCAGTCATACTCAAATACGTACGCGCCTCTTGCGAGGCTCAGGCAGCTGTACGAGGAAGCTCTTGCCCACCCGGACATTGCCGGCATCGTCATAGGTACCCGCCCTGACTGCGTGGATGAGGAGAAACTTGACTATATCGCTTCGCTGAGAAGCCGCTGCAAGGTGGTGACCGTCGAGTATGGCATAGAGTCCTGCTTTGATGAGACCCTCAGGCATATCAACAGGGGGCATGACTTTGCCTGTGCCGCCAGGGCGGTGGAGATGACCGCCGGGCGCGGCATAGATGTGGGTGCGCATTTCATACTCGGCCTTCCCGGGGAAACCCGGCAGATGCTGATCGATCAGTGTGACCTGATAAACTCGCTTCCGCTGACTTCCGTGAAATTCCACCAGCTTCAGTTCGTCCGGGGCACGATTATGGAAAGAGAGTACGAGCAGCATCCCGAGTCGTTTCTCACACTCTCGCTGGATGAGTATCTGGACATGATCGTGGATATCCTCGAACGCCTGCGTCCTGACCTTTACATCGAGCGTGTGGCCGGCGAGGTGCCTCCGCGTTTTGTCAAGGAGACCCGCTGGGGGCTCATACGCAACTTTCAGATACTCCATCTGCTCGACGAGAGGCTCGAGGCGAGGGACAGCTGGCAGGGCAAGGCATATTCCAAATAAATATGTATCTTTGCAATTTGTAGTATTGTCTGCATATGAGACTGTTCAGAAACATAATCATAGTGGTGGCGACCGTCATGGCCGTCTCCTCCTGCGATTTTATCTACAGCCTCATCCATGATGACGAAGTCGTGGCGAAGCTCGGCAGGCAGATGCTCTACAGATCGGAGCTTGATGCCTATGTTCCAAAGGGTGTCTCGCCTGAGGACAGCACTGCGATAGCCCGTCAGTATATCAGCCTCTGGGCTAAGGAGCTTCTTTTCCTTGATGTGGCACAGACCCGTCTTTCCAAGCAGGAGGCGGATGTGTCCGGTGAACTTGAGGACTACAGGCGTTCCCTCTTGAAATACAGGTACGAGCAGAGAGTTGTCAGTGAGCGTCTGGATACAGTGGTGACAGATGATGAACTTGCTTCGTACTATGAGTCGCACGCGGATATGTTCAGGCTGGAAGTCCCGATAGTCAAGGCCCGTTTCCTTGACATCATGCCGGACTCGCCGAATTTCCAGACCCTTCGCAAGAAGCTGGCGTCTTCCGCCCCAGAAGACCTGGCCGTCGTCGACAGCCTGTCGTTCATCTCTGCGATCAGGTATGAGGACAAGTCAGGCGAATGGGTGAGCATGACAGATTATTCCCGCAATTTCGGGACGGACTACGGCTCGGTGCTCGCCAAGCTCCGTCCGGACGGATACATCGAAATACCGGATGAGAACAGTGACCTCAAGATAGGTTACGTATGTTCCATCCTCAGGGCAGGAAAGACAGCGCCTCTGGAGTACTGCCAGAAGCGCGTCAGAGATATCATCATCAGCAATCGCAAGCATGAGCTTCTGAATACTTTGGAACAGGAATTGCTTGACGAGGCCCTGGCGAATGAAGAATTGATAATATATTGATTATGAAATACAGTGTAAGAGCAATTGCATTGGCAGTGTTCGTCTTCATCTCGATGACGGCCTCTGCACAGAAGTACAAGGGAGTCATTGACAAGACAGTGGCTGTTGTCGGCAATGAGATGATCAGCATCTCATCGCTTGAGGAGGAGGTCCAGATGGCACGCAGCCAGGGACAGTCTTCCGACGCGACCGCGAGGTGTGAGATTCTTGAGGATCTTCTTGTGAGCAAGCTCTTCCTCATGCAGGCCCGTCTCGACTCGCTGACCGTCAACCAGGACATGGTGGAGGGTCAGCTCACACAGAGACTGGATCAGGTGCGTACCGCACTTGGCGGTGACCAGGAAGTCGAGGAGTACTTCCGCAAGCCTATGTACAAGCTCCGTCAGGAGTGGCGCAAGCAGATGGAAGATATGAGCCTCACCCAGCAGGAACAGCAGGATATCGCTTCAAAGGTGCCAGAGATGACTCCATACGATGTGAAGCAGTATCTCGATTCTGTCAATGTCGATGACCTTCCTGTCATCCCTGTGAAATACCAGCTCAGCCAGGTATGCCTCTATCCGGACCGTGAGGCTGCGAAGATTGCAGTCAAGGAGAAACTTATCTCTCTCCGTGAGAGAATCCTCAATGGAGAGAAGTTCTCCACACTTGCACGCATCTACTCGGAAGATCCGGGCAGCGCCCGCAAAGGCGGCGAGCTCGGTATGGCATCCAAGTCCATCTTCTGGCCGGCTTTCTCTGATGCTGCGATGTCGCTCAAGCCGGGTACCATCTCGCAGATAGTCGAGACTCCTGACGGATTCCATATCATCGAGGTCCTCGAGAAGAAGGGTGACATGTTCAATGCCAGACACATTCTCATCAAGCCTCAATACACCATCGAGGATCAGGAGAAGGCATTCGCGCGTCTTGACAGTATCCGCACGGAGATCAACAATCAGGCTCTCACCTTTGACCTTGCAGCCCGTTTCTATTCAGAGGACCCTGCGACCAAGACCAATGGAGGCCAGATGGCTGACCCGAACACAGGATCGGCTTATTTCGAGATCTACCAGCTCAAGCCTCAGGACTATGCTGCTGTCCAGAATCTCAAGGAAGGCGAGATATCAGAGCCTGTGGCTTCTCTCGACAACGAGGGACGCAGCGGAAATCTCATGTACAAGATCATCAGAGTCGACAAGATCCTCCCTGCCCACGTGGCTACATTTGAGAATGACTTCACCCAGCTTGCAGAGCAGGTGAGGGGAGGACAGCAGGTGCAGGCTGTCGACAGTTTCATTGCAGGAAAGATCAGCGCATCTAAGATTTATATCGATCCTATGTTCAAGGACTGCGAGTTCAGACACGATGGTCTGAACGATAAGGTCAGGAAGGCAGAGTGAGAAGGCTCGTAACAGTAATTCTTTCCCTTCTGGGAACGTTGACCTGTCTGTCGGCTCAGGATAAATCTGAACCGGCAGACAGTCTTGTCAGGCTCATGAGCGCCCAGTCGGCGCAGATGATCAAGACTGACAACGGACAGGATGTGAGAAAGGTCATAGGACCGGCGAGATTCCTCCACAACAACACCTACCTTATCTGCGATACCGCCCTGTGGAATGTCGAGTCCCGTGTCATCAACGCCTTCGGTCATGTCAAGATCCTGCAGGATGAGACCGTCCTGACAAGTGATAAGCTTGACTACTATATCGATGACGATCTCGCCCAGTTCAGGGGCTCTGTCGTGCAGCTTCAGGACAAGGACAGGAATACGCTTCGCACGCGCTATCTGGACTACAATACCAAGGACAGCGTCGCCATATTCTTCCGCGGTGCCGCCATGCAGGACAGGGACGGCCAGGTCATAGAGAGCGAACAGGGTTCATACGACTCGAAGACCAAGCTTTTCACGTTTGAGCGCAGGGTCAACATGTATGCCGACTCTGTCTTCATCAACACTTCCAGCCTCCTCTTTCATGGCGATACGCAGATTGCTGTTTTCGACAAGGGTGTGGATGCCTGGAAAGACAAGGACATGCTCTCTGCAGAGGAAGGATACTACGACAGGGCGGAAGAGATATTCCGTTTCTATGGCAAGGTCCATGGCATGACCGAAGTCCAGGAGGGATGGGCGGACACATTGTTTTTCCACAAGCTTTCAAAGGATCTCGAGCTCTACGGCAATGTGCAGCTGCGGGATACCACGCGTGGCGTGTCGGCGATGGCGGAGACGGTCTTCTATGTGGACAGCACATCCACTCTGACCATGCAGACCAATGCCACCCTTGTTGCCGAGGTGGAGGATTCGACCGCGGCCGAGGGCCCGGCAAGAGATACCATCTATGTCGGTGCGGACAGGCTTGTCTACTGGACCTCCCGGAAATGTGACATAGATGCCGGGGAATTCTCGGCGTCGGAAAAGAGACTCGCAGACATAGCTCTCGATCCTGTGGCGGAGTATCGCAAGCGTGCGGCTGAAGAAGCCGCTGCCGCTGCCGCCGAGGCTCAGCGCAAGCGTGACGAAGAAAGGGGTAAGAAGCCGTCTGCCGGTGCTCAATCCTCAGAAGAGGAACTGCCCGGGACAGAAGAGACAGGGGCTGCCGCTCAGGAACCGGAAACCGCTGAGACATCAGAGCCTGAGGTGACGGAGGCCGGTGCAGAGCCTGAGGTTGAGGCGGAAACAGAGGTTGAGGCGGAAACGGCAGAGCCTGAGGCCCCGGATCCTGAAAATCCTGATGCAGAAAATACAGAAGCATCTGATGATGGAAATGAAGCTCCGGTGGAAGAGGAAACTGTCCCTGGGGATACTACAAAGGTCGGTTTCATAAGGGTGACCGGCAATGTCAGGGTGTTCAAGTCTGACATGCAGGCGCGCTGCGACTCTCTCGAGTACACGGAGCTGGATTCTCTGGCGCGTCTTTATCTGGATCCTATAGTCTGGAATGAGGCCAACAGACAATACAGTGCAGACAGCATAGCCGTTCTTTCGGAGAACAGCCATATGCGTAAGGCGGATCTGATGTCGAATGCCTTCATCACCATCCAGGAGGATACTGTATGCTTTGACCAGATCAGAGGAACCGAGATGCTTGCGTTCTTCGACTCGACCACTGTGTTGGAGCGTTTCGATGCTCTTGGAGGTGCCACCGCAGTCTTCTTCCTCGAGGAGAACGAGTCGCTTGCCACAGTCAACAAGGTCGAATCGAAGATGCTGACAGCAAACTTTGTCAACGGCGAGATCGATAAGATATATTACTATGACAGCCCTCACAACGATGCATATCCGACTGTGCAGCTGCCATCCGACGACCGTCGTATGAAGGGTTTCCGCTGGAATCCTGAACTCCGTCCTGCAGGCAGAGAGGATGTCACTCCATATCAGGTTAGACCTCTGGAGAGATCGTCGTATTCTGACAGGCAGAGACCTGTGTTCCATGAAACCGACTTCTACTTCCCTGGATACATGGGCAAGGTCTATGCTGCAATAGCTCAGAGAGACTCTGCGCGTATTGCCGAAAGGGAACGTCGCGAAGCCGACCGCGAGCTGGAAGAGCAGCTGGCCGCTCTCGATCAGGAAAATGGTTTTGAGACCGAGATTTCCGAGCCGGAGGTATCCGAGCCTCAGGCTGAGCAATCCGAGTCGGCAGAGGTATCCGAGCCGGCAGAGGTTTCCGAGCCGCAGTCGGAGAATCCAGACGAGATAGAGATCGATCTGAAAGACCTTTCTGCACTTGCCAAGGCCAGGAAGGAAGCCGAGAAGAAGGCCGCTGCAGAAGAGAAGCAGGCCAAGAAGGATGCCCGCTGGGCCGAACTTGATGCCCGTGATGCCGCGAAAGACGCCAAGAAGGCAGAGAAACTCAATCAGAAGCGCGAAAAGCAGGCGGCCAGGATAGCAAAGCTCGAAGCAAAGGAAACGGCCAGAGAGCAGAAGCTCTTTGACCGTTACGAGAAGCAATATAAGAAGCAGAAGCGCGCCCAGGTGTTCAAGGCCATCAGAAAGTCCGAGAAAGCTGCAGCAAAGGCTTCTGCCAAGGCCTCAGACAAGACTGAGGCCGCTATTTCTGAGCAAACAGAGAAATGATGTTGAGGATCACCTTTGATCCTGCCATCATGTTCTCCAGAGGGATGAATTCCATTTTACCGTGAAAGTTGAGGCCACCGGCGAAGATGTTCGGGCAAGGGAGCCCCATGAATGAGAGGTTGGCACCATCAGTTCCGCCTCTGATAGGCTGGATCTTCGGGGTGATGCCCTCCATTTCCATGGCCTTGACTGCCTTTTCAATGATATGGTAGTGAGGTTCCACCTGTTTCCTCATATTGTAGTACTGATGGCGTATCTCGACTGATGCGGTGCCCTCGCCATACTTCGTGTTGATGAAGTCGACGCAGTCCTGCATCACTTTCTTCTTGTTCTCATAGAGATTCATGTCATGGTCACGGATGATGTATGAGAAGCTTGCCTCCTCTACGGTGCCGTTGAAGCCTATGATGTGGAAGAATCCCTCATAGCCGTCGGTGTATTCCGGCTTCTGGTCCACTGGGAGGAGGTCGTTGAATTCCATGCCTATGCGGATGGCATTCTTCATCTTGCCCTTGGCATATCCCGGGTGCACGTTGCGTCCCTGGATGTGTACAGTGGCAGCCGCAGCATTGAAGTTCTCGAACTCAAGTTCTCCCAGGTCTCCTCCGTCCATGGTGTAGGCGTAATCGGCGTCAAACTTCTTCACGTCGAATTTTGCCACGCCGCGTCCGATTTCCTCGTCAGGAGTGAATCCGATACGGATATCGCCGTGCTTGAAGTCGGGATGCTCGACAATGTACTGTACTGCGTCCATGATCTCGGCTACGCCGGCCTTGTCGTCCGCGCCGAGAAGTGTGGTGCCGTCAGTGGTGATGAGGGTCTTGCCTTTGTGGAGAAGGAGCTCCGGGAACTCTGACGGCTTGAGGAAGAGTCCTTCCACGCCCTTGAGTGCGATGTCACTGCCGTCATAGTTTTCTATGATCTGAGGCTTGATGTCTGCGCCTGAAGCATCAGGCGCTGTATCCACGTGCGCGATGAATCCTATCTTCGGCATTTCACCTTCAGTGTTGGCTGGGATTCTTCCCATCACGTAGCCGAACCCGTCGAGTTCAGCTTCGACTCCCATTGCGTTCAGTTCGTCGCGCAGCATACCCAGGAGATTGAGCTGCCTGGCTGTGCTTGGCTGGCTTTCTGACTCTTCGCAGGACTGTGTGTCTACCGACACGTACCTGAGAAATCTGTCAAGTATCTTTTCCATTTGATGTAGTTGTTGTTTTATTCTTCTTTTCTGATCAGGTCAGCACATTCCGCCCTGACATAGCCCAGGAGGTCTGCCGGGGCTATTTTCAGCTGAAGCCCCCTCACCCCTGCGCTCACATATATATAGTCATAATCCATGACTGTACTGTGGAACCATGTCGGGAAGGGCTTCTTCATGCCTATCGGGCAGCAGCCGCCACGTATGTAGCCGGTCTTGGGCAGCAGCTCCTTCATGGGTATGAGGTCGCATTTCTTGTTCCCGGAGACCTTGGCGGCAGCCTTGAGGTCTACCTCCTTGTCCCCGGGGATGACGCAGACAAAATTCCCGGTGCGGTCGCCTTCCAGTACCAGAGTCTTGAATACCCTCGCAATGTCTTCGCCGAGCTGGTCGGCGATGTGTGTGGCGGCGAGATCGTTCTCATCCACCACGTAAGGTACAAGTCCGTAACTTATCTTCGCCTTGTCCAACAGGCGGGCGACATTGGTCTTTTCTATCTTTGCCATTGCTTCTGGGTGCGTGACCTTATCTGGCGTTTACTTCTTCTTGTAGAATCTCACGTAGTCGATGTCCATCTCGACAGGGAGCTCTGCAGGATCCACTTCGCCGACCCAGTTTCCACCGAGCTGTGCAGAGAGGATCATGTAGAATGGGTGGTCTGCAAATGGGAACTGTCCTTCCACTGCAGGAGTCTCTCTCTTGTAGCAGAGCCACTCTTCGCCATTGATGTAGAACTTCACTGCGTCCTGCTCTATGACGGCTGCATATACATTGTACTCGTCAGGGTTGATTCCAGGGATATCCTGTGACTTGACTCTCTCGGCCCTGCCGCTGTCGTGGATGTACTTGGTGTGGATGGTCTGATAGAACTTCTTATCATGGTTGAGATGCTCCATGATGTCGATTTCACCGCCTTCCGGCCATCTCATGTCTGCGTCAGGCATGAGCCAGATGGCAGGCCAGAATCCCTGGCCGCAGCTGTACTTCGCTCTTACCTCGAACATGCCGAGCTGCATCGACTGTTTGCCCTTGCTGAGCACGCCTCCGGTGATGAATGGCCTCTGGTCATCCACGCCTTCAGGTGTGACTATGCCCTTGAGTACGAGATTGCCGTTCTCGACACTTACGAGACCGTCTGCGAGTGACATGTGCCTGCACCAGTCTGGTGTGCCTTCCTCCACTCTTGACCATGCTGAGGTGTCGAGTGTGTTTCCTTCGAACTCATCGCTCCATTCGAGCTTCCAGTCCTTGTAGTCGATCTTAGGTGTGACGCTTGCGGTTCCCATGACCTCGCGTACTGCCTCGAGGTAGCCGAATCCTGTCACCTCGTCAGGAAGGAGGTACGAACCCTCCACCCACTCGTTCCATGCGTTGATGGTGATGAGCTTAGGCTGGTCAGGATGTGCATCTGCATAGTCCTTTGCCTTCTGGAGATACTCCTTGAATACCTCAGGGGAATGGTTGAATCTTGTGACATGCTCTGCGCCTTTCTTAGGGAAGCGCGGTGTGTCGTCCCATCCGATAGAGACGCAAGGGAAGTTTGGAATTCCGAAGGTTCCATCCCACTGCTCACGTATCTTGACGGAATTCTCGCACTGTTGGCGGTAGTCGCAGTCGAAGCCGCCCATGTTGTAGAATGCCACAGCGTCGATGCCTATGCTCTTGATCTTGGCAGCCTCATGCTCCTTGAATTCGTCAGTGACCCAAGGACCGCCGCCGAAGTTCTCCATGAGGTAGAGGTCAGGGTATCCCGCCTTCTTGACTTCCTCTCTGAAGTAGTTGATGGCCTCTCCTGCCTGACCGAGTCCGCCGAATCCTCTTGCCAGATTGTCCATGCTGAAGATGCTCATGACAGGGCGTCCGTCGAATTTCACATAGTTCGGCTGGCAGAAGTACTGCTTGATGATGCGGTCGACAATCTTCTTGAACTGATCCCATGTGAGGTCAGGGTCGAAGAGGATGTCCTCATTGTCGCCATAGAGATGGTAGTTCCAGTAGTTCCACTTCACATCGTGGTTTGCCCACATGATGTAGAAGTTCATGTCCCGGCAGCTGTTTGCCTTGAGGAAACCGTCATTGAGCGCTCCCTCGAGGTACTGATAGTCCTTGAACCAGTACCAGTCATATACGAAGGTATTGATACCGTACTCCCTGGCGGTCTTGATCCATCTGTCGACTACTACAGGGTCGTCGTCCATCTCGTAGCCCCAGAGAGGGCGCTTCGGCTGGTAGTGGCCCTCGAAGCGTGGGTCTCCCTGCTTGATGACCTCCCACTCGCCGATACCTTCAGGCCACAGATATGCATGGCCGAGTGAATCGTCATGGCAGGATGGCCAGATGTAGGCGGCCACCAGATAATCGTCAGACCTTTTCTCCTGAGGTCCCTTTGCGCTGGTGCATGCGACAGCCATGGCCATGGCTGCGAGGCATGCTGTGATGATCAGTCTTTTCATTATTTCTTTGTGGTTTTACTTGCGATGATCATGTATGCCAGGATGGCGATGAACGGGATGATGGCCACGGCCTCACCGTACTGAGCGTTCCATGCGCCCATCCAGAGATCGACATTTGCAAATTTGAGGATGGCGCTGACTACGCCCATGAGGGCTCCGCCCGCAATGAATCCGCTCGCGATGAGTGTGCCTTTCTCGAGGCGTGCGTTATTGACCTCGGCATCCTTGCTGCGTGTGCTGACGAACCATGCGACCGCTCCTCCGACGAGAAGAGGGAGGTTGAGGTCGAGAGGGATGAACATTCCCAGGCAGAATGCCAGAGCCGGCACGCCGCAGAAATTGAGGATCAGGGCAATCACCGCTCCGATGCCGTAAAGGAGCCACGGCGCGTTTCCGCCGTTCATCATCGGCTGTATCACGGCTGCCATGGCATTGGCCTGAGGCGCCACGAGTGCGTTCTCTCCTACAAATCCGTATGTCTTGTTGAGGATCATCATCACTCCGCCGACGGTGGCAGCTGCCACGAGAGTGCCGAGGAACTTCCATCCTTCCTGCTTTGCAGGGGTCGTTCCGATCCAGTAACCGATCTTGAGGTCGGTGATGAAGGCTCCGGCGACAGAGAGGGCTGTGCACACGACACCGCCGATCACCATTGCGGCTACCATGCCGGCATTTCCCTTAAGCCCGACTGCCACGAGCACGAGAGCTGTGATGATGAGGGTCATGATGGTCATGCCGCTGACTGGGTTCGATCCCACAATGGCTATGGCATTGGCAGCCACGGTGGTGAAGAGGAAGGCGATGACCGCCACGATGGCCACGCCCACGAGAGCCTGCCATACATTATTTACCACTCCGCCGAATGCGAAGAAGGCAAATACGGCGAGAAGGGCCACCACAATGCCGGTCACGACGGTCTTCATAGGGAGGTCCATGTCTGTGCGTGCCACTGACTCGGCTTCGCTTTCGCCCGGCTTCTTCTTGAATTCGCTGGTCGCGAGGCCCACTGCGGACTTGATCACTCCGGCAGATTTGATGATGCCGATGATGCCCGCGGTCGCGATGCCTCCGATGCCGATATGACGTGCATACTCCTTGAATATCTGCTCCGGAGCCATCTGGCCGATGGTCTGGGTGATGCCCGTTCCCATGAGGTCGATGACCTGTCCTCCCCAGATGAGGTTGATCAGAGGGATGATGACGAGCCATACCAGGAATGAGCCGCAGCATATGATGAATGAGTACTTGAGTCCGATGATGTATCCGAGGCCGAGCACTGCTGCGCCTGTATTGAGCTTCAGGACGACCTTGGCCTTGTCTGCCACTGTCTGGCCCCAATGCATCACTGTCGTGCTGAGAGTCTCGCTCCATGCACCGAATGTGGCCACGATGAAGTCGTAGAGTCCGCCGACGATACCGGCTGAGAGCAGGGTCTTGGCGTTGTTGCCGCCGCCCTCGCCGCTGACGAGCACCTGGGTGGTCGCAGTCGCCTCAGGGAACGGATACTTGCCGTGCATCTCCTTCACGAAGTATTTCCTGAATGGGATGAGGAAGAGGATGCCGAGCACGCCTCCGAGCAGTGAGGAGAAGAACATCTGCCAGAAATTCACATCCAGACCTAATATATAGATGGCCGGGAGGGTGAAGATGGCTCCGGCGACAATCGCTCCCGAGCATGCGCCTATGGACTGGATGATCACGTTCTGACCGAGACCGCCCTTCTTGCCGAGGGCTCCTGTCATTCCCACCGCAATGATGGCGATAGGGATGGCTGCCTCGAATACCTGTCCGACCTTGAGACCGAGATAGGCTGCAGCCGCCGAGAAGATGACGACCATAAGCAGTCCCATGGATACAGAATAAGGTGTGACTTCGGGATGATTCTGCTCCGGCTTCAGCAGCGGAGTGTAATTTTCGCCCGGTTTCAGCTCACGATGCGCGTTTTCCGGGAGGGAAATGTTCTTCCTTTCTTCCATTGTTTGACGTGTGTATGATAAAAAACCGCATTTTACGGCAATATGTAAAGATAGTAATAAGTGGTTTCGCAGGCAAAAAAATGTTGTTGCGGAGGCAGGAAAGAGGGAAAAACGCGGTTTTTTTACACTTTTTTCAAAAAAATGTCAAAAAAATGCGAAAAAGATTTGCAGGATAAAAAATAGTGCGTATCTTTGCAGCCCGTTTCGGAAGAAACGCAAAGTTCATTGAAAATATTGAGAGAGATAACGAGGTAAAGAAGTAAGAAATTAGATTAGTCTATTTAGAACAAATGAGTTTTTTCGTTTGAAATAAAGGGACTGCAATTTCATAGGCAAACGAGTATC
>JAGHSA010000041.1 GCA_018066125.1 Candidatus Cryptobacteroides onthequi
GGTGTCCATGAAATACTGGCAGTGCTGGCGGAGACGTACCCTTTCCTCGTTGATGTCGAGCTTCTCCAGATAGAATACCATCTCCTGTTCGAATCTTTCCTTGTCTGGTTTCTGCTGGAGCTCCTCAAGGGATTTCATGATCCTTGCCCTGACGTTCTCTATGCGCTCGGCTTCGTAGCCCTCGATTTCATGAGACAGTGCCAGGATGTTTGCAACCCTGGATGTCACGTCCTTGTAGAGGACTGCGCCTTCTGTGTCTCTGAAAGCGTTGAGGGCAGCGAGGCATCTGTCGAAGGCTGCGTCCACGAGCGGCCAGTTCTCGTCTGTGATGATGTCCTGCTTGCGGGAGTCGATGACATCAGGCATTCTGAGGATACTTTCTATCACATGGCCTGTCTCGGCTATCCCGATGTTCGGCCTGCCCATCTCGGCAGCGAGTGCGGAGATCTGCCTGAAATAGTCTCTGGCGAGATCCATGTTGATCTGCTTTGCATTCTCAGCAGCGTTGGCTTCCCAGGTGAGAAACACGTCTATGGTTCCCCTCTGGAGTGATTCGGCAATCTTCTGTCTGACTGCAATCTCCTTGTCTTTCGGAAGCAGGGATGACTTGAGGTTCACATCTGCGCTTTTTGCATTGAGTGTGCGGATCTCTATCGTGAGCTTTCCGTTTGCGAGAATTGCTTCGGACTTGCCGTAGCCTGTCATTGACTTGATCATATTTAAATAATTTGAATATTCATTGTGTGCAATTAACAAAAGTACGAATAATTTACTACTTTTGTAAGTTCCAGAAAGAGAAATATAGAAACACGATATTATGGCAGAAGAAGTTCTCACTCCGGCAGAAGAGCCGAAGAAACTCAATTTCCTCGAGGAAATCATTGAAGATGACCTCAAATCCGGCAAGGTCAGCAGCGTTCTCACACGTTTCCCGCCGGAGCCGAACGGATATCTTCACCTCGGACACGCCAAGAGCCTTTGCATAAATTTCGGTCTCGCCCAGAAGTATAATGGCAAGACCAATCTCAGATATGACGACACCAACCCTACCAAGGAGGACACCGAGTATGTCGACGCCATCAAGGAAGACATCAAGTGGCTCGGTTTCGAGTGGGAGAAGGAGTGCTATGCTTCAGATTATTTCGATCAGCTCTATGAGTGGGCTGAGGATCTGATCAAGAGGGGACTGGCATATGTGGATGACCAGACCCAGGAGGAGATGCGTGCCAACCGCGGTACCGTGGAGACTCCGGGTACCAACAGCCCATACCGCGACAGAAGCGTGGAGGAGAACCTCCAGCTCTTCCGCGAGATGAAGGCCGGCAAGTATGCTGACGGCGAGAAGGTGCTCAGGGCCAAGATTGACATGGCGCATCCGAACATGATGTTCCGTGACCCTCTCCTCTACCGCATCAAGCATGCACATCATCACCGTACAGGTGACAAGTGGTGCATTTATCCTATGTATGACTATACACACGGCCAGTGTGACTCTATCGAGAATATCACACACTCGATCTGTACTCTCGAGTTTGACGTCCACAGACCTCTGTATGACTGGTTCATCCAGACTCTCGGCATCTATCCAAGCCATCAGTATGAGTTTGCGAGACTCAATCTCACATATACCCTCATGAGCAAGAGAAAGCTTCTCGAGCTTGTGCAGAAGGGGCTCGTGGCAGGATGGGACGACCCTCGCATGCCTACGCTCTGCGGTGTTCGCCGCCGCGGATATACAGCCGAGGCGCTGAAGATGTTCTGCGAGAAGATCGGTGTGTCGAAGAGAGACCAGCTCATGGATATCCAGCTCCTCGAGTGGTGTGTCCGCCAGGATCTCAATGCACGTGCCAACCGCTACATGGTGGTCCAAGATCCTGTCAAGCTCACCATCACCAACTGGGAGCCTGGAAAGGTGGAGTGGTTCGACTGCCCGCTCAATCCTGCAGAGCCTGAGGGCGCGACCCGCAAGGTTCCTTTCACCGGCGAGATGTATATCGAGAGAGCCGACTTCATGGAGGATGCTCCGAAGAAGTTCTTCCGCCTCAAGCCGGACGGAGAGGTACGTCTCAAGTACACCTACATCATCAAGTGCAATGAGGTGGTGAAGGACGAGGCCGGCAACGTGGTCGAACTCAAGTGCACATATGACCCGTCCACACGTCCTGGAACAGGCGAGTGGCGCAGTGTCAAGGGTACCATCCACTGGGTTTCTGTCGAGCATGCCAAGGAGCTTGAGCTCCGTCTTTATGACAGGCTTTTCACTGAGCCTGACATGAACTCTATCCCAGCAGACCGCGACTATAAGGAGTTCCTCAATCCGGAGTCACTTGTGGTGGCCAAGGGCTATGCTGAGCCTGCCCTTCTCAATGACAATTCGGGTATCGCGGTTCAGTTTGAGCGCACGGGATATTATTTCAAGGATAAGGACAGTACTCCTGAGCATCCGGTCTATAACAAGACAACGGGTCTCAAGGATTCCTACAAACCAGAATAACAGCAATAGGGCGACTGATAAGCGATTATCTGTCGCCTTTTTCTTTATTGTCCTGACTGACGTGTATCTGGCATTCCACGTCTGAGACTGCCGCCCCTCCGACCGTTGGACAAAGCATCTGCTCCAGGCAATGTCTCGGAGTTCGCCCTCCGGGTCTGACTCCTCGACGGCCTTCCGCATCTGATTGTCCACCGGATCTTCGTGGCTGTGGGTCGGCGCAGAAGATCTGCTTCCTGGTCTTTGCATTCCTGACTGCCGCGTTTATCGCGATTTCACGTCTGAAACGTACTATCATCTTTCTGACAGACGTGAATTTGCCATTTTCTCGTCTGAGACTGCCGCCAGCAGTAGCATCGGAGGTAAAGCCTCTGCGGCGGGCGATGCTGAGCTCTTCTTCGCCTGTAGAGAGGCATTCCCGCAGCTGCGGCCAGGGGCGGCACGAGCAGAGACGGAGGCGGGAAGCCCCTTGCTCCTGGGTTCGCGCTATCCTGCAGGGGGCTAAGCCGCCCCCTCTCCGGCGGGCTAAAGCCCTGCTGCTCGGGCCGCAGGCATCAAAATGCCTGCTGTAAACACCCTCGCGACCCCTGCGGCCCTCAAGTGCCTTTCCGTATTTCGCTATGTCCATGCAATCTGCAAATACCCGGCACCGGGCCGGTTCGCTGATGCTCACCATTATCGTTCGTCAGACAAAAGCCGCTCCCGGGCGGCTCATCCGACACCTCTGCTTTTCCGCCGCTGCTCCAAGTCGCCGCGTGACTTCCCGTCTCCGCCTCTTTTGTCGTGCCTCGTGGGGCAGGCGAGTCTCTGAAGCCGGCTATGCCGTAGTGTCTGAGGCCAGCACCTCCGGGGACCGAGCTTTCTGACATGAAAAGTGCCATCTGCGTGTCAATTTGCAGGTTTTCTGCGTGAATTGCCATGAAAAGAGGCATTCTCATGGCAATTTTCAACAAACCACGGATCATGACTTCATTCGATCCATGCCGCCCATAGCAGTGGAGTGATTGCCTCTGCGGCGGGCGATGCTGAGCTCTTCTTCGCCCGCAAAGAGGCATTCCCGCAGCTGCGGCAGGGACGGCACGAGCCGAGCCGGAGACGGGAAGCCCCTTGCTCCTGGGTTCGCACTATCCTGCAGGGGGCTAAGCCGCCCCCTGACCCCCTGCGGCCCTCAAGTGCCTTTCCGTGTCTGCACAATTCACATGCAAAGTGCAGACACCCGGCACCGGGCCGGTTCGCTGATGCT
>JAGHSA010000066.1 GCA_018066125.1 Candidatus Cryptobacteroides onthequi
ACGACTGTGGATGCGGTCTGGATGCTCAGCATCCTGTCCTGAGTGAGGAAGGTCGCACCCCAGTCCAGGATGGTGAAGCGGATGACGTAAACGCAGAAATTGCTTATGGCAAGGATCCATACCACAGGGTTGCGGAATACCATCCTGCTGACAAGCTTCTTGTACGCCCTCTGCGTGAACTCGGGGTCTTCGGTTTCTGTGCTTCTGGCCGGTGCGTTGTCGTCGATGGTCTCCGGATCAGGGAGTCCTACCGATGCCGGAGTGTCCTTCAGTCCGAAGAGGAGCATGCATGCGCCGGCGATGGCGAGTATCGCCGGAATGAAGAAGCACCACTGCCATGCTGAATAGCTGTAATGCTGAAGAATCAGGGTGCCGCAAAGGAGGGCGACGAGACCCGCTCCCACAGAGTGCGAGCTGTTCCAGATGGACTGCTTGGTGGCAAGCTCCGAAGGCTTGATCCAGTGTGCCATGAGGCTTCCGCATGGAGGATATCCCATGCCCTGGGTATAACCGTTGATGAGCCAGAGGCTGCCGATGAATACCACCATTCCGGCTGTGGCCTTTCCTTCTGCATCAAGGAAATTGAATATGCCGTTCATCTCCGGGCTGAGTCCGATAAGGATGTTGGCGACGGCCGAAAGGAAGAGGCCTGCTGCCATCATTTTCTTGCGGCTGACTCTGTCGGCGAGAAATCCGTTCACGAATCTGGAGACTCCGTAGATGACTCCGTTGAGGGTGAGGAAGAGACCGAGCTTGACCTTGCTGATGCCGAGTTCTGCCTCAAGCGCCGGCATGGTGATGCTGAAGTTCTTGCGTACGAAATAGAACAGGGCGTACCCTATCATCAGGATGATGAGGGTGCGCCACTGCCAGTAATTGTATCTTTTCTGGATTGACTGTTCCATCAGAAGTTGATTGTTGTGGATGTGTCGAATGTCATGGTCTCAGGGAGAGTGGTGTTCCCCGAGGTCTTGTACCAGTCGTAGTTCACTGTGATGTGGATTTCGCCTGTACCCTTCTTCATGAACTGTGACATAGGGAATGAGTAGCATTCAGCCACAGATTCGCAGTCGCTGATGTCCACACCTTCCATATATGTGTCGCCGAATGCGTTGTGTCTGAGATGGAAAATGAGGTTCGTGGCATTGCTCTTCTCGTCATCATAGACGAGATTGATGTCGTGGAAGCCTGTGGATTTCTTCTTGTGCGCATAGACGCACTGGATGTTGAAGTACGGTACCGATCCGGAGAAGAAGCCCTTGTTGATATACACGGCGTCTCTGCCCTGCTGGTCGGATGTGCTTTCGGACTGTATGAGAGCCTGCTTTACAGTGTAGTCCGTGGCGTCGTTCAGGCGGATGTTGTATTCGTTGACTCCGACAGTCTCGAGGATGTCATATGAGATGAAGAGCCTGCTTCTGGACTTCCAGTCCTGAACTTTGGTCTCCATCACATGGTAGGTGCTTCCGTAGTCGGAAATGAGGGCAGAGCTCTCGACGTTGCAGATGTCGGTGCATCCGTATACTGTCGGGTCTGTCTTGAAGCAGGATGTCAGTGCCATGGATGCCATGGCGAGAGCTGCAATGATAGTCTTTTTCATTTTCAGTAAGCTAGTGGTGTCTTTTTGTGGGATGGATGGCAGAGGATCTGGATATCTATGGCATCGACCTTGTATCCCTTGAACCTTCTCTTTCTGAGTGCGGCTTCCACCGTCTCGATGAGGTCCTCATCCATCACGTCCCTGTATTCGTGGTTATAAACGTCGTAAAGGTGGATGTGCTTGCAGTTGTTCACGTCGAAGTACATCTTGTTGTTTGAACTCAGCCGGTGCTTGTAGATGCCCAGGAGAGCCAGCTGCGACAGGATGTTGTATACGGATGCCACAGTGACTTTGGCTCCGGTTTCGGAAATCTTGGCGCAGACCATGTCCGCACTCGCATGGCCGAGTTCCATCATGGCCTGATGGACAGAGACTCTCTGGGCGGTGGCCTTGAGTCCTCTGGCCTTCAAGAGCTTCTTGAAGGTCTCGACTGACGGGGTGTGTTCTGTGTGGGCCATAGTTTGAATCTTTCAAATTACAAATATATGAAAAATGCTTATATTTGCCTTCTGAATCATAAGTACCATATATGGAAAAGGTCAGATTGATGATCATAGGGGGCGGTCCTGCGGGATATACTGCTGCAATATATGCCTCACGTGCAGCCCTGTCTCCAGTCCTGTACGAGGGCATGGAGCCTGGCGGTCAGCTCATCACTACCACTGTTGTGGAGAATTACCCCGGATTTCCGGCCGGCATCGAGGCTCAGCCTCTCATGGACGGCATGCGGGAGCAGGCGGTGCGCTTCGGCGCGGATATACGCCGCGGAGCCGTGACTTCTGTAGATCTGTCCAGGAGGCCTTTCCATGCAGTTGTCGACGGTACGCACGAGATCGAGTGCGAGTCTATGATCATAGCGACGGGTGCTGTGGCCAGATATCTCGGACTGCCTTCCGAGACGAAGTTCCGCGGGATGGGAGTGTCGGCATGCGCTACATGCGACGGATTCTTCTATCGCGGAAAGGATGTGGCCGTGGTGGGCGGCGGTGACACCGCCTGCGAGGAGGCTACTTATCTCGCAAGCCTGTGCCGCAAGGTCTACATGATTGTGCGCCGGGATGTGTTCCGTGCTTCCGAAGCGATGAGGAGGCGTGTGGCGGATACCCCGAATATCGAAGTCCTCTGGAACTGCAATACACAGGAGGTCCTGGGCGACGAGTACGGCGTGACCGGCGTGAGGATACTCCGCAAGGATGGTACTGTTTTTGATATTGAAGTCGACGGACTTTTCCTGGCCATTGGGCATCACCCTGTGTCTGAACTTTTCAGCAAGTGGGTGGAGACCGATTCCGAGGGCTATATCGTCACTGACGGGAAGACCTCGCATACCAATGTCGAGGGCGTGTTTGCCGCCGGGGATGTGCAGGACCCGAGGTACAGACAGGCTGTCACTGCTGCCGCTTCAGGCTGCCGTGCCGCCCTGGATGCTGAAAAGTTCCTGCTGTCAGACCAGAATAATTAAAGAGTAATGAAGCATATCAGGATTTTTGCGGCTCTCCTTGCCGTCACTCTGCTTGGGCTCTCATGCAAGTCGCAGTATGAGCTCATCCTTGAAGGCACGGATGTCGATGCAAAGTACGAACTCGCGTTCGACATGTTCAATCAGGGAAAGTACTCAAAGGCCGCCCAGCTTTTCGAGAACCTTTCGATCTCGACGAGTGGAACGGAAAGGGATGATACTGTCCAGTATTACTGGGGTCTCAGCAATTACAGATTCAAGGATTACTACACCGCAGAGACCAATTTCCAGAATTTCATCGAGAAGTTCCCCCGCAGTACTTTCACTGAGAATGCGAGCTTCCTGAGAGTCGACTGTCTCTACAGGCAGACGCTCCGCTATGAGCTCGATCAGTCACCGTCTACCAAGTGCATCGCCGCCATAGGTGAGTATCTTACAGATTTTCCTCTGACTCCGCATCTCGACATCTGCCAGAGCATGCTTGATGACCTTGCCCAGAGACTTGACCAGAAGGCTTACGAGTCAGCGAAGCTCTACTACAAGATGGAGGATTTCCAGGCAGCCAGAGTGGCACTCAAGAATGTCCTCAAGGATGATGCCGACAACAGATACCGTGAGGAGATACTCTACTACACGGCGATGTCCTCATACAAGTTCGCGCATCTCAGTATCGAATCGAAGCAGAAGGAGAGATATCTTTCTTTCACGGACGATTACCTCAATTTCGTGGGTGAGTATCCGGAATCGAAGTACAGGCGCGAGATGGATGCCTTGAACCGGAGAGCTCAGAAGGCACTCGGAAAGAATGTCGCTGACGATGACGACGACAAGGTTTCAGACAAGGAATTTGCCAAAGAGCGCAAGGCTCAGGAAAACAAATAGAAATTTTTTGAAACTTCCCGGCATCCCCGGGAAGTATTTATTTCAGAAACACAGTCATATCATGGATAACAAGAAATCAATCCCTACCAATACCATCACAAGGGACATCAAGTATCTCGCAGAACCTACAGGTAACATCTACGAGTCGGTAGTAGTGCTCTACAAGAGAGCCAATCAGATATCTCTCGCCGAAAAGAAGGAACTCAACAAGAAGCTTGAGGACTTCCGCAACGAGCGTGACACCATGGAGGAGGTATTCGAGAACAAGGAGCAGATCGAGATCTCAAAGTACTACGAGAAGCAGCCGAAGCCGGATCTCGTGGCTATCTCTGAGTTCGAGAATGACGAGCTCTTCTACAGAAGGGCCAACAAGGAAGAAGAAAAGGGCTTTTAATATCCCTGTCGGCTTCCCATGTTGAGGGCGCTCCATATCAGGAATTACATTTTGATAGACTCTCTGGATGTAGATTTTCCGGAGGGTCTCGTCATTATTACGGGACAGACCGGTGCCGGAAAGTCTATCCTGCTGGGCGCGCTGTCCCTGCTCATGGGGGCCAGGGCCGATGCCTCTGTCATCTCTGAAGGCGCAGACAGCTGTGTGGTCGAGGGTGAGTTCGACTCGTCCGATGAGACCGTGCGCTCGATTCTCGATGAGAATGACGTCGAGTGGGACAGCGGTCATCTGATCGTCAGAAGGGTGGTGCATGGCTCCGGCCGTTCCCGCTCATTCATCAACGATTCTCCGGTGACGGTGGCGGTCCTCTCTTCCATTGCGGGGCGTCTTGTGGATATCCATTCACAGCATCAGAGTCTGATGCTGGCGGACCATGGATTCCAGCTGTCCATACTTGACCATTTCGCCGGCAACGGCGTGCTGCTCGGGGAGTGCAGGGAAGCGTGGACGAGGCTTCAGTCCCTCCGCGCAGAGCTCAATGCCGCGAGGGAGAGGCTTTCGAGGCTTGCCGCAGACCGTGACTACAACGAGTCCAGATATGCCAGGCTCGCGGCCGCATCTCTCCGTCCCGGGGAGTTGGAAGAACTCGAGGCCGAGCAGAGACAGCTCGCGAACGCAGAGGAGATCAAGCTTTCGCTGAATGGTGTCGATGAGCTTTTCAATCCTCAGGGCGACAGCGGACGCATGGGCCTGAGTGCGATGCTGAAGGAGGCGTCGCGCCAGCTTTCGAGGATATCCCGTTATGTGGATGTGGCGTCCATTACCGAACGTCTCGAGTCCGCGAGGATAGAGCTCGATGATGTCGAGTCGGAGCTTGAGGACATCAATTCCCGTGTGGACGTGTCTCCTGAGCGCCTTCAGACCGTAGAGGAACGCATGTCACTCCTGTACGATCTCCTCAAGAAGTATTCGTGCAGCGATATCGACTCTCTCATCGCTGTGCGGGATGAACTGTCTCAGGCGCTGTTCGATTCAAGCGCCCTTGATGACAGGATACTGGAACTGGAGGATGCCGTCAAGGCTCAGTCCGGTGTTGTGAATGCCGTGGCCGCGAAGCTCCGGAAGAACCGCGAGGCAGCGGCAGACGGCTTTGCCCGCAGCATTGAAGAGTCTGTCAGATTCCTTGAGCTTGACCGTGCTGTATTCCAGGTGGAACTCAGGCCGGTGGAGGCGGGTCCGTCAGGAGCAGACGAGGTGTCTTTCCTTTTCTCTGCCAACGGCCGCAACCCCGTGGATGTCTCCAAATGTGCATCCGGCGGTGAGATTTCCCGCATAATGCTGTGTCTCAAGGCCATGATGGCAAGATTTGCCGAGATGCCTACAATGATCTTCGACGAGATCGATACTGGTGTATCCGGCAGTGTGGCCGACAAGATGGGAACCATGATCTGCGACATGGGAAAGTCCATGCAGGTCTTCGCCATCACGCACCTGCCTCAGGTCGCAGCCAAGGGAGACGCCCATTTCCTCGTGTCCAAGGGTGTGGGGGAGAGAGTCACTTCCACAATGAAAAAACTCTCCCCGGAGGAGAGAGTCATGGAAATCGCCAGGATGCTGAGCGGATCTGTGATCACCGATGCGGCCGTAGCAAATGCGAGGACGCTTATTTCTACTTTATGACCTTGATGGTGAAGTCTGTTCCGTACACGGCTCTTCTCACCGCGTAGTTGGCATATCCGCCTTCACTGCTCCTTTCAAGTCTGAAATCGGACTGGAGTCCCTTCTCTTCGAAGCCTGTCATCTCCTCAAGCCAGCTGCTGCCGTATCTGTCGTAGCTTCTTGCGAAGTACCAGAGTGCGTCGTAACCCTGATAGGCGAACGGAGTAGGTTCTGCTCCGAAAAGGGCCCTGTAGCTCAGGAGGAAGTTTTTCTGTCTGGCGTTGTCGTAGTCGATGAAGTATGAGCTTGCGACATGCGCCTGCACCGCATGGAGACTTTCGATATCGATGGTCTCGTAATTCCTGATCTTCGAAGGTCCATAGAGGACTACATCGAACTTGCGGTGGGTCATCAGGTTGAGGTTCCTGACAGCGTCGTTGACGAATGCCTCCTTGTCGGAAGCGATGACCACACGGGTGGTTCCCGCTGTGCTCATGTATCTGTCGAATGAGATGGTGCGTCCTTCGAGGATGCCGTAGCTGAATGAAGTGTATTCGATACCCGAATCCGCGAGATAAGACGCGACCTTGGTCTGTGCTGCACCTTTCTCGGATATCATCACGACCTTGTCTCCGGCCTTGGTGTCCTCCCGTATCCATCTCACGATCTCTGCGAACTGATTGTCGGCGCTGCTTGGTGCCTGGATGAAGTTGGAGTGCGCAGCGGCGAGAGTGCCTGCCCTCGGATCGAGTGGGGAGATGACGGCGGTGGAAGAAGGGCATACGCCCAGGATGTTCCTGAGGTCGTCCGGTGAGACAGGCCCGAATACGAAGTCAGCGTCTTCGAGCGACTCGGATTTTACCGGGGTGAGACTGTTCTTGCTGTCTATGACCTTCAGGTTGAGTTTGATTCCGCTCTTTCCCAGATCTCTTGCCGCCAGCAGCATGCCGCTGTAGAGATCGAATGCCGAACCGTCAGGCTTGCTCTTCGCGTTGAAAGGAAGCACCACGGCCACATTTATTGTCTCGCTCTTGCGGTGGAAGAGCTGCCCGATCTTGTCTCCGGCTGCCTGGACGAGGCTGTCTGCGGTTTCGATTCCGGACTTGATGGCCTGTCCCGCGTGACTCAGCTCGGTGTCGGCATTGCCGGTGGCTCCCGCCTGGCCTGTCACGACATTCTCCGGATGGAGCGGGATCTTTATCTTCTGCTTCTTGCCCAGTTTCTGTGTCGTCAAGCCGTTGAAGGCCATGAGCACTTCCTTGCTGGTATTGAACCTGGCGGCAATGGAGCCCAGGTCGTCATACCACTTGGCCACATATACGGTGTATGCCTGATCGTCACGTTCCTGCTCCTGGATCTTCGGTTCCTTCTGCTCCTGAGGTGCAGGGGCAACGTTTTCATTCTGGGGCTGACTCTCGGCCTCGGCGGCAGCGCTGAACTGACCGTTGTCAGGTATGTTGAGAATCTGTCCGGTCTTCAGTCCGTTCTCCTTGAGCGCAAGCTCCGGGTTGGCGGCTACGATCTCGTCTATGGTCACATTGTAGGCCTTGCTGATGGAGTAGAGGGTCTGGTGGTCAAGGACAGGGTGGGCATAGAATATCTTTCCGTTGACTTTGACTCTGTCAGCGGAGACGGTCACCGGCGTGTTGGGGTAAACCTGAGCATTGACGGCAATGTGTACCAGACACAATGCCGTCAATGCAGTGATAAAGTGTATTTTTACTTTCAAGTCGGATTACTTCTTTTCAGTCTTGGCCTTCTCGGCGACATACTCTGCGTTGAGTCCGTCGATGATGGCCTGAGTGATATCGAGCTCAGCCTTGCCGGCTACTACAGGTGCTGGAAGCACGTCGCCCTGGGTTGTGAGTACGAGTGCGAATCCCTGCTCCTCGGCATACTTGTCAACGAAAGTCTTGATGGCGTCAGCGATCTGGTTCATCATGACAGCCTGCTCTTCGCCGATCTCCTGCTGCTTCTGAGCTGCATAGTTCTGGAATTCATTCTGCTGCTGCTGGAGCTTCTGACCCTGTACCTCTGCGACTGAACGGGTGATGAGGCCCTTGTCGATCTTCTCCTGGAATGAGTTCACGTCCTTCTGGAGCTTGTTGCCTCTGCGGTTCACCTCTTCGCTGATGCTCTGCACCTTGGTCTCGACAACGCTTCTGAGGTCGTTTGCCATGTCGTACTCCTGTGAGACGGTGTCAAGGTTGAAATATACGATGGCGCCCTTGAGAGAAACTGCATCGCTGGCCTCGTTTGTAGAGGCAGCCTGAGGTGCGTTGCTGCAAGAGATGGTCATAGCGGCAGCACAGATGAGGGCTGCAGCGCTGAGAATGATGGATGTCTTTTTCATGTTTATTGTTATTGATTTATTTCCGATTCCGGCTGAAAACGCAAAGTTAGTTAAAAAATATTAATCTTTGACAGATAGGCAGCGATAGTTTGCTCCAATCCCATGTACAGGGCGTCACAGATTACGGCATGTCCTATGGAAACCTCATCTGTCCACGGTATGGTGCGGATGAAGTATTCCAGATTGTCGAGATTGAGGTCGTGTCCGGCATTGAGCCCGAGCCCGCATCCGCGCGCCGCTTCGGCGGTTTTGAGGTAGTCGGCGATGGCTTTCTCAGGCCCGGACGGGTATTCTGCTGCATATTCCGCGGTATAGAGCTCCACACGGTCGGCTCCGCAGGCTTTCGCTCCCAGCGCCATCTTGGGGTCCGGGTCTATGAAGATGGATACCCTGATGCCCTTCTCGTGGAACTTTCGGGTCACTTCGGTCAGGAATGCGGCGTTGGCGACGGTGTCCCATCCGGCGTTGGATGTGATGGCATCATGCGCGTCAGGCACCAGCGTGACCTGATCCGGCACCACCTCGCATACGAGGTCGATGAAGCTCGGGATAGGATTTCCCTCTATGTTGAATTCTGTCTTTATGGTCGGTCTGATGGCGCGCACGTCACTGTATCGGATGTGTCTTTCATCCGGTCTGGGGTGGACGGTGATGCCCTGTGCTCCGAAGTTTTCGCAGTCGATGGCAGCCTTCCCGACATCAGGCATGTTGCCGCCGCGGGCGTTCCTGATGGTCGCTATCTTGTTGATGTTTACGCTGAGTCGTGTCATGTCCGTATATGCATGTCCGGGGCTGATTTGCCGGACATGGGGCACAAAATTAGAAATTATTAATAAATAATAGTAAATTTGAGCCTTATTTGGATGTTCAGAATGAAACTTGCCATCTTTGCGCCCAATCCCCAGTACAGGGGTGACGAGAGACTGAAACGCCTCCTCGGCGATCTGTCTTCCTGTGAAATCTACGAAGTTTCCTCCAGAGATGACCTGGCGGCCGGGACGGACATGCTTCTGAGCATGGGCGGGGATGGCACGTTCCTTTCGGCGTCTTCCATTCTGGCGGGGACCGGCATACCTGTGCTCGGAATCAATCTCGGGCGTCTGGGCTTCCTGTCGGAGTACCGTCCGGAGGATGTGGCCCAGGCTCTGCTGCGCGGCGACTACGAGATAGAGGACCGCGAGATGCTGCGTTCTTCCACCAACGGCGGCGGGGATCAGTATTCGCTCAACGAGGTGTCCGTCCACAGACGCGGCGCCGCAATGCTCGGGGTGAATGTGACTCTCAATGAGGAGTCGCTGCCGACTTATTGGGCGGACGGCCTGCTGGTGGCGACCAGTTCCGGATCCACGGCGTACTCTCTGAGCGTCGGAGGTCCGATATGCTCTCCTGACTCCAAAGTCCTCATCATAGCGCCTATCGCCCCACACAACCTCAATGTCCGACCGCTGATAGTGCCGTCGTCCACACATGTGGGTATATCCCTGACTTCCAGAGACTCGCAGGTGATGCTTACCCGCGACAACCGCAATGAGATAGTAGGGTGCGACACCACCGTCTCCATATCTGTGGCACAGTTTTCGCTCAAGCGGGTCAGGCTTCAGAAATCCAATTTCATAGGCGCCCTCAGGAGCAAGCTCTTCTGGGGTGAAGATGTCCGAAACGAAACCGAATTGTGATGACAACAGACAAGAATATACCAGTTCACGTGTCCATAATCATGGACGGTAACGGCCGTTGGGCCAGGGAACGTGGCCAGGAAAGGGTCATGGGTCATATCGCGGGTGTAAAGAGCGTCCGCGCATGTGCGGAGGAGTCAGTGCGCCAGGGAGTGAAGTATCTCTCCCTTTTCGCATTCTCGGAGGAGAACTGGGGACGTCCCCAGGCAGAGGTGGATGCGCTCATGAAACTGATGATGAAGTCCCTCAGTGATGAAGTCGGCACCCTGATGGACAATGGCGTGCGCTTCGTCGTGCTTGGAAACCGCAAGCGTCTGTCCGAGACTCTGGACAGTGCCATCACCCAGCTGGAAAAGATGACCGAGGGCAATCAGGCCATGACGCTGATCGTGTTCCTGAGCTACAGCGGCAAGTGGGACATACTCCAGGCCGCACGCAGAATGGCGGAGGAAATCGCAGCAGATCCTGGGAAGGTTGTTTCGCCCGAGGATTTCGACAGCTATCTGGTGACTGCAGGCATCCCGGATCCGGATCTTATCATCAGGACCTCCGGCGAGCAGAGAATCAGCAACTACCTGCTCTGGCAGGGAGCGTACTCCGAGTTCCTGTTCACAGACGTGCTCTGGCCGGATTTCCATGAGGAACAGTATCGTGCCGCTCTGGACGAGTATGCGAAGCGTGACCGCAGATATGGAAAAGTGAAATAATTGCGTATATTTGCAAACTTGTAAAGATTAGATTCTGATGAAGAGTTCACGCATCTGTCTTCTGGTGGCCCTGTTGCTTCTGCCTTTTGCGGCAAAGGCTCAGCAGGAGACTTTTGAGGTAGATTATAACAATCCGAAAAAATTCATAGTCGGCGGTGTCACCGTCGAAGGAAATCACTATTTCAGTGAGCCGCAGATCGTCCAGCTTTCCGGTCTTCAGGAGGGCATGGATGTGACTGTGCCTGGAGAGGAGTTCTCATCCATAGTCAACAGGCTGTGGCAGCAGAAGTTCTTCGAGAACATCGAGGTGCGCATCGACAGTCTCGTCCCGGCCACAGACACTGCATTTTTCAAGATTGTCATCCAGGAGCGTCCGCGTGTGTCCAGATGGACTTTCACCGGTGTCCGCAAGGGTGAGCAGAAAGAACTCATGGACAGGCTTCATCTCCGCCGCGGAGGCGAGTTCTCCGACTATGTGGCAGAGGCTTCCACCGGAGTCATCAAGCGTTTCTACAACGAGAAGGCATTCCTCAAGACGGATGTGGACATACAGGTTCAGGAGGATACCGTCATCAAAAACGCGATCCGTGTCAATTTCGATGTCAACAAGGGCAACAAGATAAAGATCAAGACCATCAATTTCAGCGGAAACGACGATGTGTCCGACTTCAAGCTTGCCAAGTCCATGAAGAAGACGAAGTCCGCCAAGTACTACAACTTCTTCAGCAGCAAGAAATTCAACGAAAAGGAGTATCCTAACGACAAGAAGGGTCTCATCAGTGCGATGAATGAGGCGGGATTCCGCGATGCACGCATCCTCAGGGATTCCATATACTACCTCCCTCCGAAGCATCCTGGCGATTCGGCCAACAAGCTCGGCATCGATTTCGAACTCGAGCAGGGTGACAGGTATTATTTCCGAAACATCACATGGACAGGAAACTCTGTCTACTCTACAGATGTCCTCAACCAGATTCTCGCCATCAATCCGGGCGACGTCTATGATGTCGTGACCATGCAGAAGCGACTCATGGGAGGTGGAAAGCAGTCGGATTATGATGTGTCCAAGCTTTACAGGGACAACGGATATCTCTTCTTCAACATCACTCCTGTCGAGCTCAACATCCAGAATGATTCGGTCGATGTCGAGATGCGCATCTCAGAGGGAAAGCCTGCAACACTCAACAATATCGTCATCAACGGCAATGACCTCACCAATGAGCGCGTTGTCCGCAGGCAGATCTTCACCCGTCCGGGTTATCTCTTCTCGCAGTCTGACTTCGAGAGATCTGTACGAGAGATTGCTTCACTCGGCCAGTTCGATCCGGAGGCCATCATGGATCCGTCCACCGGCTACTCCATCATTCCTAACCAGCTCAACAACACCGTGGATCTCATCTACAACGTTACCGAGAAGCCTTCTTCTCAGCTCGAGCTTTCCGGTGGATGGGGAGGAAGGACCTTCGTGGCGACAGTCGGTGTAAGTTTCAACAACTTCTCTACAAGCAGGATACTCGACAAGTCCGCATGGAGACCTGTTCCTCTTGGTGACGCCCAGAACCTGGCCTTCAGGTTCCAGACAAACGGTACATACTACACTGCTCTCACGGCAAGCTTCACCGAGCCATGGCTTTTCGGAAAGAAACCTACATCGCTCAATCTCTCTGCATACTATACAAGGCAGACGGACTCATACCTATACCTGAACATCCTCAGTCATGACAGGCAGATGGAGATCTACGGTTTCGCCGCATCTCTCGGTAACCGCCTGAAGTGGCCTGACAGCTACTTCATCCTCTACAATGGTCTGAGCTGGCAGTCATACAAGCTCAAGAACTGGTATGACAACTACTTCATCTTTGATGACGGTCTCGCTCACAACATCAGCTACTCTCTCAGCCTTACGAGAAATTCGACCGACCAGCAGATCTATCCTCGCCAGGGACAGGACTTCAGTGCTTCCGTCCAGCTGACACCTCCGTTCTCGCTTCTCCGAAAGAAGGACTATGGCAATCTTGACGCAGAGGGCAACCCGACCAAGGTGTCATCGTACAAGGACATCAACTACAACAGGTGGGATGTCAACAGCAGATACAAGTGGATCGAGTACCATAAGTGGAAGTTCTCAGAGACTCTCTACACAAAACTCATCGGAGATCTCGTCCTCATGACAAGGGCTCAGTTCGGATATCTCGGGTACTACAACAGAAATTGGGGCTATTCTCCATTCGAGGGCTTCCTCGTCGGAGGTGACGGTATGTCGGGTTACAGCACATACGGATCGGAGATCGTTGCTCTCCGCGGATACCAGAACTACTCGCTCACACCATACGTGGCATCTACATACAACTCCAACGGCTATGCCTACGCCGGAAATGTATATGACAAGTTCACTGTGGAGCTCCGCTATCCGGTGATTCTCCAGCCTCAGTCGACAATCTTTGTCCTTGCATTCCTCGAAGGCGGTAACTGCTGGGCTGACATCAGGGATTTCAATCCGTTCCAGATCAAGAGGTCTGCCGGTGTCGGTGTCAGGATCTTCCTTCCTATGGTCGGACTCCTCGGAGTCGACTGGGGATACGGATTTGATGATGCAACCAACGGAAAGAGCCAGTTCCACTTCGTGATCGGACAGCAGTTCTGATCCTGATCTGACAGATAATTAATTTAAATTCAACAATATGAAAAAGATTCTTTTGATTGCCGCAATGGCATTTGCAACTGTAACAGGTTTCGCACAGTCAAAGTTTGCTCACGTCAACTTCAACGAGCTCGTGATGCTCATGCCGGAAGCAGATCAGGCAAGAGAGGCTATTGCTGCTTCACAGAAGGAGGCTCAGGATACATTCCAGGCTATGTACGAGGAGTACCAGACCAAGGCTACCCAGTATCAGCAGAAGGCTTCCACATGGACTCCAGCCATCAAGGAGAGCAAGGAGAAGGAACTCGGTGACATCCAGCAGAGACTCCAGGAGTTTGACCAGACTATCCAGCAGGAACTCCAGGCTCAGCAGAACCAGCTTATGGCTCCGATCTACCAGAAGGCTCAGGAGACTCTCAACAAGCTTGCAAAGGCAGGTGGATATATCTATGTATTCGACCAGTCATCCATGCTTTACCTCGACCCTGCTCAGAGCACAGACCTCACCCCTGCAGCACGCAAGGCACTCGGCATAGCAGACGGCAGGACACTTGAGACACTCCAGGCAGAGCTTCAGGCACAGGCTGAAGCAGCACAGGCTCAGGCTAAGTAAAATTACACAAATACCACATAATTCTGATCATGCAACACAAAGTAATTGATACTAAGGATGTTGTGATTAGATTTGCAGGAGATTCGGGAGATGGCATGCAGCTCACCGGGTCTCTTTTTGCTGATATGTCAGCCATTTACGGAAACGGTCTTTCGACCTTCCCGGACTACCCGGCTGAGATCAGAGCCCCTCACGGAACAGTGTCGGGAGTGTCTGGTTTCCAGGTACATATCAGTAGCGATAAGGTCACCACTCCACGTGATTTCTGCGACCTTCTGGTCGCGATGAATCCCGCTGCACTCAAGGCTAATGCCAAGTGGTGCAAGCCTACAGCCATGATACTTGTCGATGATGACGCTTTCGATGAAGCGGGCATGTCCAAGGCAGGCTTCACGACAGACAATCCGTTCGAGGAACTTCATGTAGAGGACAGAGCCATCATCGTGGCTCCGATCACATCCCTCACAGAAGAGAGCCTCAAGGACAGCGGTATGGATGTCAAGGCCATACGCAAGTGCAAGAACATGTTCACACTCGGTATGGCATGCTACATCTACAGCCGTCCTCTCGAGTACATCTATCAGTATCTCGAGCGCAAGTTCGCCAAGAAGCATCCTGAGGTGATAGAACCGAACAAGAAGGTTCTCAACGACGGCTTCAACTATGCCGCCAACATCCAGGCCATCCCTAATACCTACACCATCGAGCCTTCGCCGAAGAAGAAGGGTACATACAGGAACATAACCGGCAACCAGGCTACCGCTTGGGGACTCCTTGCAGCTTCAGAGAAGTCCGGACTCCCATTGTTCTGCGGATCTTACCCTATCACGCCTGCCACCGGCATCCTCGAGGAACTTGCCATTCACAAGAGCCTCGGCGCCAAGACTCTCCAGGCTGAAGACGAGATCGCCGGCATCTGTACCGCAATCGGAGCCGCGTATGCCGGAAACCTTGCTGT
>JAGHSA010000055.1 GCA_018066125.1 Candidatus Cryptobacteroides onthequi
CCCTGATACGGGAAAGTTGCTCACGCGTTACGCACCCTTTCGCCGGTCGCCGCCAATGTATTGCTACATCGCGCTGCCCCTCGACTTGCATGTGTCAAGCCTGCCGCTAGCGTTCATCCTGAGCCAGGATCAAACTCTTCTTTGTATATTTCAAATTCTTAGCTCGATCCTGACGCTTCTTGCTTGTCCTTGTCCCGGATTGCTCCGAAACAATTACTGCGCAATATTTCCTAAAAAGAAATCAACGCTCTCGATTCTTAGTTTCTCGGTACTTGCTTGTACTTATCTTTCAATATTTTCAATGAACTACCGTTTCCATCGAAACGGGCTGCAAAGATAGGCACTTTTTTTTATTCGCCAAACTTTTTCGAAAAAAATTTCATTGTTTTTTGTACTTTTGTGTTGAAATCAGCTGTTTTCATGAAAAAAGTATCTCTCTGGCAACTATTTCTTGTCTTCGCAAAGACCGGAGCGTTCACTCTCGGAGGCGGATATGTGATGATTCCCGCTCTCCAGGAGGAGATGAGCAGGCGCGGATGGATCAGCGACGAGGAACTGCCGGACATAGTGGCACTCGCCCAGAGCGCGCCAGGACTTCTGGCTGTGAACATGTCGATATTCGCAGGATACAAGCTCAGAGGATTCAGGGGCAGCGTGACCGCCACCCTCGGCAGTGTGCTCCCCTCCTTCATCATCATCCTGCTCATCGCGATGCTTTTCGCCAATTTCAAGGACAATATATATGTAATGAAGGCGTTTCTCGGCATCAGGCCGGTCGCAGTCGCCCTGATTGCGGCGGCAGCCATCAAGATGGGCAGAAAAAATGTCCGCACATGGTGGGCATGGGCGCTGTGCATCGGAGCCGCCATGGGAGTGGCGCTGCTGAAGATCTCAGCCATCTATATACTTCTGGTGCTGATAGTGGCAGCCGCAGCATTCTCACTTATCAGGGAGGGACGCAGATGCTGACACTGTTCGCACAGATATTCCTGACATTCTTTGTCATCGGCGCCTTCACATTCGGCGGTGGCTATGCCGTGATATCCATGATCCAGGCCCAGGTAGTTGGAGTGCACGGATGGATCAGCGAAGGGACATTCACTGACATCGTGGGCATATCTCAGATGACACCCGGCCCCGTCGGCGTCAACTGCGCCACCTATGTGGGATATGACGTGATAGTCAATGCGGGAGGCTCGCATGCCCTCGGCGTGCTCGGGTCCATGACCGCCACATTCGCCACCGTGCTCCCGTCGTTCATCATCATGCTGACCATAGTCAGGATGTACATGAAATTCAGCAGGAGTGCCACATTCCAGGCGATACTCGGAGCACTTCGCCCCGCAATAGTCGGACTCATCGCGGCCGCCGCCATCGTGCTCGCCTTCGGCGTGGAACGGCACGGATTCCGCCTCGATCTCTCCATCGTGAAAGACAACTTCCCAGACTGGAAGAGCTGGTGCCTGTTCGGATCGGCCCTCGCCGCGTCATTGTGGCTCAAAGCAGGTCCTATAATGCTGCTGATCCTCAGCGCCGCTCTCGGCATACTCCTTTATTGATTTTTCACTACATTTGTACAATAACAAATCGCATCAGATAATGAAACACACACATTTCCTTGCAGCCATCACAGCCGCGCTGCTCTCGCTGACAATGTACGCAAAGACAGCCACGACCGCGATCAGCGTTGTCCCTTACCCTCAGAGCGTCGAGATCCAGAAAGGTACGTTCAAAATCAAGGGAACACCAGTCAACTGCGACCCTGCAATGGACGAGCTCAGCCGTGACGCCGTTGCAAAATTTGCTGTCCAGCTCTCGAAAGTGACCGGAAGAACATGCTCTTTCGCTTCACCTGTCGGCATCACCAAGACCATCGCCAGCGGTTCTTCCAAGGGTTTTCTCTTCTATGTAGACCCTTCACTTGCCGAAGAGGAGTATACTGTAAATGTCACCAAGAAGGCCGTTCTCGTCGCAGCTTCCAGCCGTGCGGGATTCCTCCACTCCATCCAGACTCTCAAGCAGATGCTTCCTGAAGCCATCTATGGCAGCAAGGCTGCCGCCGACATCAAATGGACACTGCCTTGCGTAGCCATCAAGGACAAGCCACGCTTCGCATACAGAGGAACCCACCTCGACTGCTCAAGGCACTTCTTCAGTATCGAGGAGGTGAAGAAGTACCTCGACATCATGGCTGTGTACAAGCAGAACCGTTTCCACTGGCATCTCACCGATGACCAGGGCTGGAGAATCGAGATCAAGAAATATCCGGCACTCACCCAGGTCGGCGCATACAGAGACGGCACCATGATAGCAAAGGACTGGGACTCGAACGACGGCATACGCTACGGCGGTTACTACACCCAGGATCAGATCAGGGAGATCATAGCTTACGCATACCAGCTCGGCATCACTGTCATCCCTGAGATCGACCTCCCTGGACACATGCTCGGCGTGCTCGCGGCATATCCTCAGTACGGCTGCACCGGCGGTCCGTACAAGGTATGGTCACGCTGGGGCATCTCTGACGATGTCCTCTGCGTAGGTAAGGAAGAAACCATGCTTTTCCTTGAGGATGTGCTTGCGGAAGTGGCTGAACTCTTCCCTTCTGAGTACATCCACATCGGTGGAGACGAGTGCCCGAAGGTTCAGTGGAAGACATGCGAGACCTGCCAGGCAAAGATCAGGGAGCTCGGACTCAAGGATGACGAGCACGGAACCGCAGAGCAGCATCTTCAGAACTATGTGACCCAGCGCATGCAGGCATTCCTCGCGACCAAGGGAAAGAAGATCATCGGCTGGGATGAGGTCCTTGAGGGCAAGCTCGGAGATGGTGCCACCATCATGGCATGGAGAGGAGTGAAGCATGGTCTCAAGGCCATCGACCTCGGCTTCGATGTCATCATGACTCCTAACACATACTGCTACATCGACTACTACCAGTCAAAGGACAGAGACAATGAGCCTCTCGCCATCGGCGGCAACCTTCCTTGGCAGAAAGTCTACAGCTTCGACCCTTGCGAAGGAGTCCCTGCAGACAAGCAGAGCCATATCCTCGGCCCTCAGTGCAACCTCTGGACAGAGTATATCGGAACCGACGAACATCTCGAGTATATGCTCCTGCCACGCATGATCGCCCTCAGCGAAGTGCAGTGGTGCGATCTAGACAAGAAGGACATCGACAGATTCGAGACATCCCTCAAGAGTCATCAGTACAAGATTCTCGACATCATGGGATACAACTACAGAAAGGACAAGTAAGCCTTTCCGACATACAGAAAACAAGGACGGCCCCGATTCGCATCGGGGCCGTTCACAATTCTAACCTAAAATTTAACCTATGAAAAACTATTCGATCAAGGTTATTGCAATGTTCGTACCTGAACGGTCCGCCGGACCGTTATTCTGCAACTGATTTGACAGAAATGATCTTGACAGGCTCTACAGGGCAGTCACGGCCGTCTCTTGCGACAGCTGCGATCTTGTCAACAACCCTGATGCCATCGATGGTTTCGCCGAAGACGGTATAGTCGCCGTTGAGAGGAGCACATGAAGCCTCGTTCTGCACGATGTAGAACTGAGAGCCGGAAGATTCCTTGAGCGGATTTGCAGAATCACCTCTGCGGGCTGCGGCGAGGGCGCCTTTCTTGTGTGTGTATTCCTCTACAAACTCAGCCGGGATGGTATAACCCGGGCCACCTGTTCCGAACTTATCCTTGAGATCGGGATTCTTTGTATAAGGGTCACCTGCCTGGATCATGAACCCGTCGATGACTCTGTGGAAAAGGAGTCCGTCATAGAATCCTGAAAGAGCGAGTTTCGCGAAATTCTCGCGATGCTTAGGGGTCTTTGAGTAAAGCTTGATACGTATTGTACCGAGGTTCGTCTGGATGTCGAAGACCGGTTCCTCAGGGAGAGCGGCAAGCTTCTCGGCGACATCTTTCTGCTTCTTTGCAGCATCAACTGCGGCCAGAGAGTCCTGACGTGCCTTCTCGGCAGCCTCGGCCTCAGCCTTCTTTGTGGACTGTCCACAGCCTGCGGCCATCACGATCATCAGGACGGCGACAAGGGATCTGATAATTGTCTTCATATTCAATAATGTTTTATCGTTGTTCAATACCGTTCCAAAGTTAGGTAAAGTCCGCATCATTGCAAGCATTCTTTTGCTATCTTTGTCCTGCTATGGCTAATCCTTTGAAACAACTGGCGAAAGACACCGCCATCTACGGACTGAGCAGCATTGTGGGACGATTCCTCAATTATCTGCTCGTTCCCCTTTATACATACAAGATCGCGTCCGAAAGCGGCGGCTATGGCATAGTGAGCAATCTCTACGCCTATTCGGCCCTGCTCTTTGCTCTCCTGACCTTCGGAATGGAGACCACATTCTTCCGCTTTGCCGGAAAAGAAGGCGAGAATGACCGCATGGTGTACTCCAATGCACTCCGCATGGTCGGAGCCGTCGGCCTGGCCTTTGTCGCCATAGTATTCGCATTCCTCGGCCCGATTTCAGGAGCGATGGGGTACGGCGACCATCCCGGGTACATCGGCTGCTTCGCGGTCATCGGTGCCCTGGACGCGTTCCAGGCCATCATGTTCGGCCGTCTCAGACAGCAGCACCGTCCCTTGAAGTTCATGGCTCTCAAGATGACTTTCATCGGCCTGAACATCCTGATGAACCTGTTCATCTTCCTAGTGATGCCTAAGATTCCGGCATGCACGCCGCTGTTCGAGAGCCTCAATTACGGCGTCGGCCTCATCTTCTACGCCAACCTTCTCTGCACCGCCCTCGTCACGCTCGGGTTTATCCCTGAGCTCAAAGGGATATCATATGGCTTTGACCGCCGACTTGCCGGCCGAATGCTTGGATATTCATGGCCTCTGCTGCTCCTGAGCCTCGTGGGCATCCTCCCTCAGGCAGCAGACAAGATTCTCTTCCCTTACCTCATGCCGGGACAGGAAGGCATGGTACAGCTCGGCATCTACGGCGCATGCGTGAAGATAGCGATGATCATGACGCTTCTGACCCAGGCATTCAGGTACGCATACGAGCCTATCGTCTTCAACGGCAGCCGCGACAAGAACAGCCCCGAGACCCTGGCAATGGGCATGAAATACTTCATCATCTTCACCCTGCTCGCATATCTCGCCGTGCTCTTCTATATGCCTGTGCTCCGCCGTTTCGTACAGGCAGGCTATTGGGAGGGACTCAAGGTCATCCCTATCGTCATGATGGCGGAGATCTTCATGGGCGTGTATTTCAACCTCTCATTCTGGTACAAGCTGAGCGACCAGACATGGTGGGGCGCCGTCATGAGTGCCATAGGTGCGGGTGTGATGATACTCGTCAACGTGCTGTTCGTCCCTGAATGGGGATATATGGCCTGCGCATGGGGAGGCTTCGCCGGCTACGGCATAGCCATGCTCCTGAGCTACTTCATTGGCCAGAAAAAGTACCCGATACGCTACGATCTCAAGAGCATCGGCGCTTTCGCATTGCTGGCGGCAGTGCTCTATCTCGCATTCCAGGGCGTGAAATCTCTCGCGCTGCCTGTAGTGGCGGAGCTTGCAGCCGGCACCGTCCTGCTCATTGCGTACATGGCCGCGGTCGTGCTCGACTTCCGCAAGGGGAAAGCCTAATCCATGACACACCTGACATAGTCAGGAGAAATCACCAGGATATCCGGTCCCCCGGCAGGGTCGGGCTCGAAATGGTATGTCGAGATGGCTGTAGTGCGCGGGGAGAATTGCTGATGGCTGTAGTGCGAGTGGAACACGATCCTGTCCACACCCTTGGCATCCTTGAAGAATGAGTGGTGGCCGACTCCCACCAGATCGCCCGGATTCTGGAATATCGGGTTGCCCTCATATTTCTCCCACGGGCCATCCAGGCTCTTTGAGGTCGCATATCCTATACCATACATCTGGCTTGGGGTGCAGTTGCCCGAATAGGTGAGGTAATAGTATCCGCCATGCTTCAGGATGAACGGGCCCTCATTGACCGCAGGGTCGGCGAGCTCCCACTCCTGGTCAGTGCGTATGCAGAAGCGTTTGGTATCCTCCCTGATGGTGGTCATATCCTTTTCCAGCTCGGCGCTCCAGATGACATTGCCATGGTCGAAACGGACCCAGAATATCCTTGGGGTCTGACCCTTCTCGATATACAGGGTATTGTCGATACCCCTCTCATCACGCATAGGCTTGTGGTCGGCTACCACGAACGGCCCGGTCGGAGAGCTGGATGTCGCGGCGCAGATATGCTCGTCATTGGAGAAATACATGACATACCTCCTCCCCACTTTGTACACCTCCGGAGCCCAGAACCACCTTTCCGCCACGGCATCCTTCCTGTGCAGCGCGAGACAGAGTGTATCCCCGACATTGTGCCAGTGCACCATGTCGTCGGACTCCAGCACGCCTATGCCGTCAGCGGAATGCGTGCCGTAGAGGTAGTATTTCCCCTTCTCGCAGAGAATGAAAGGGTCCGCAAAAGGCACCGGACCGCCTTCAGGGGCGGCATCATTCCAGGAGGCGTCAAGATCGGCACGTCCCATGATCAGGACTGGGGCATCCCACAACGGCAACCCCCGGAAGCTCATACTTCCCTGAGGAATCTCCACTGCCTCATGAGGCATGACACCCGTGACAGCAGTCTCAGCAGATGCGACCGAACCGCCCGGAGCGATGATGGAACCGAGATCATGCACCTTTCCTGTGATCATATCAACATAGACAGGATCCTTGATGTCCGCTCCTGCAATCGTGAGGTCCACGGCTGTGCGTTCAAGTCCGTCACCCGGCTTGCCGTCACCGAACCAGAGCATGACTCCCACAGTCCTGCCCTCCTTCGCGAGGCCCACAGATGAGACCGGGCGCACGGATGCGGTCTTCACCGCAACTGGAGCAGGTCTCATGTCGCCGGTGATGACGCTGGTCATATGCTGGACGCCATAGAACTTCGGGCGCTTGTAGATCGGCTGGCTCTTGAGGTTCATCCTTATGAGTCCAAAGGACTGGAGCATCCACCCGTAATTGAGGTCGACCATAGTGAAAACGGACGATGGTATCCCGAGGCTGAAATCTGTAAGCATATGCCTGAGATCCCATTTGACCTGGCTGTACTCGGTCCACTCGATGAAACTCATGGCATGGCCATATTCAAGCTGACCGGGGCATCCCGACTCGCCCTGGAGAAGTTCGATGCGAGGAGAATATGTCTTGGCGTCTTCACGCAGCGCCTCGATGGCGGCAGCCGACGTCTCAGGATGCTTCCAATATGTGTGATATGTTATATAGTCTATCAGTTCTATCCCGCCCAGCTCCTTCATCGCAGCAAGTGCCTGACGTATATATGGACGGTCAGGAGAACATATACCGAAAGCCGCGATCTTCGCGTCAGGATCCACCTCGTGAATCACCTTGGCAGTACGCACGCAGAGATTGGCATACAGGCCATACGAGTCCAGTCCCGACCCGTCCGGCTCATTCCATATCTCATACATCGGCACACGGCCCTTGAAATGCGAAACTGTCGCCTTTACATAATTGAGCCATCCATCCATCACAGGGCCGTCAGGGAACAGCTTTGCATTGAGATCGAAGCCGTGCTCAGAATAAATCGGGTTGCCATAGCACAGACATATCCATGGCTTCAGGCCATTTCCCCTGAGGCCATCCACATGCCTGTCGATCCAGGCGAAATCATACTGCCCCTTAACCTGCTCAGTCTTTGCCCATCCACTCTGAAGCCTTGCATAGCCTACGCCGGTCTGGCCAATATATTCTTTGTATTTGGAAAAGTCTGCAAAATCTCTGTCCAGAGTCTCTACTCCGACAGACCACCATGAATCCATATCGATGGAGGAGTGATGGATATTCAGCTGCCCAATCTGCGGAAGAGGTGCAGGATTGGCGTTGAAATTGTCCCAAGTGACTGATTTCTTGAGATTCTGAGCTGGCAATGCGATTGACATTGCAGCCAAGAGTAAAGATGTGAGAATATGTCTCGCTTTCATGACAGGTTTGTTATGCTTCCATAAAAATAAGAAAATAAACACAATTCTCATATAAGGAAAGAAGGACCGCGTCTCTCGACAGGGCCCTTCCCACCATGAATTCTGAAACTTTAATCTTCGCTTTCGTGAAGTTTTCTCTGTAGTTTAAGTCGTAAGTGTCTTCGTTGAGTCTTTTT
>JAGHSA010000005.1 GCA_018066125.1 Candidatus Cryptobacteroides onthequi
TCGTCGTGACCGGGGACCTGGTGTTTACCGATCAGGCAGGACCTATGCTTCAGAGCATCATCGACAAGCTTGACTCCACCGGAGTGCCATGGTGCATCCTCTATGGCAATCACGACGCGGAGCAGGACCTTACACGTCCGCAGATGTCCTCTATTGTGGCGTCCGGCAAGCTCAGTGTCAACACCCTGAATAAGGCAGGTGAGCTCGCCGACATGGAACTCGCCGTCTGCGATGGCAAGGATGCCCTCCTTTATCTCTACCTCATGGACTCACACGACTATTCGACAATGGAAGGCGTCGGAGGCTATGCATGGCTCACCAGGCAGCAGGTCGACTGGCTCAGGGAGTCATGTCTGGCCAGAACCGACAAGGACGGGAAGGTGGCTCCATCGTTCGCCTTCTTCCACATCCCGCTTCCTGAGTACCGCGACGCATGGGAGCAGGGCAAGCATGTAGGCATCAAGGCCGAGTCGGTCTGCGCACCTCAGATCAACAGCGGAATGTTTGCAGCAATGGTCGAGACCCGCAGTGTCAAGGGTGTCTTCGCCGGTCACGACCACAATAACGATTTCGTGGCTCTGTGGCAGGGAATTGCGCTCTGTTACGGACGTTACAGCGGCGGCAATACAGTCTACAACGACATTCCCCGCGGAGCTCGTGTCATCCGATTCAACAAGAATAAGGAAGGATTCGAGACCTGGACACGTGACGACGAAGGCCGTGCGCTCGGCCATGTGTTTGTCACCGGCAAGGAACTCATAAAGGGCAAGAAGAACCTGGACGGCAAGTACTCTCTCTGGTACGAACTCGACGAAGACTAGTGAAAAAGGCTCCCGGATCTGGGAGCCTTTCTATTATTCACCGGTCTGCTGAAGCAGAGCCATGGCGGCGTCATAGTCCTCAGCGTTTACCTTGAGTTCAACGGGATTTACCTGCATGATGCTCGGATACGAGCTTGTCTCACCGAAGACCATTGCGGGAATACCGTTCTCCCTGAGCATGCCCTCATCGATGTGGGCGAGCATCGGGTCAGTGTACTTGGCCACTGTCTTGAATTCTCCGTCTTTCATGATAGTTGTGGTTTAACAGGTTGTCTGCCGCAATATCGCGGCGCTTCAAATATACTGAAAAAAGGAGTATTTTTGTACAATGAAAAGATACATACTTAATCTTGCAGCCTTTCTGGCGTTGGCATCATGCAGTGAAAATAAATCTCTCACCCCTGCAGACCTGGTCAATCCGATGATCGGTGCCAGCACCAGCAAAGATGCCGCGGGCATATATCATGGCCTTGGCAAGACCTTTCCCGGTGCCACTGTGCCTTTCGGCATGGTGCAGCTCAGCCCGAACACCGTCACGGGAGGAGACAATGCTCCATGCTACAGTGACGAATACAGGACGATAGAGGGTTTCTCATTCATGCATATGAACGGAGTGGGCTGGTACGGAGACCTTGCCAACTTCCAGGTCATGCCAAGCACCGGTGAGATGAAATTGATCGCCGGCAGGGAAGACGGCAGCATCGGCGGCTGGAGATCTGCCTATGACAAGGCCGGCGAAGTGGCCAAGGCCGGTTATTACAGCGTCAGACTCACTGACTATGGCATCACCGCCGAGTGCACGGCTGCACCGCACAGCGGTATCCTCCGATTCACTTTCCCTGAAGATAAGGCATCCCGCATCCAGGTGGATCTCACCCACCGCGCGGGAGGTACAGCCGAATATGAGTCCGTCAGCGTCATTGATGACCACACCATCGAAGGCTGGATGAGATTTACACCGGAGACGGGTGGCTGGGGCGATGGATACGGACATGCGTCATATACCGTCTATTTCCATGCGGAGTTTTCAAAGCCATTCGCCCGCAGGGGCTTCTGGATGGCCGATATCCCGGATGGACAGTCGCGCCACAACTCAGATGTCTCGAGCCTTGAATACATGCACCTGATAGAGGCTTCGAAGGTAGTTGACGACGCCTCTGAGGCAGAAGGCAGGCATGTGGGCTTTTTCGCCGAGTTTCCGACTGTGGAAGGTGAGCAGATTGAGCTCAAGGCAGGTTTTGCATATACAGATATCGAGGGCGCACGCAGGAACTATGCGGCAGAGATGACCGGCAGGGACTTCGACCGTGTCAGGGCTGACGCTTATGACAGCTGGAACAGGGAGCTCGGCAAGATCGCCGTCGAGGGTGGCACGGAGGAAGAGCAGATAGTGTTCTACACTGCGCTGTACCACACTCTCATAGACCCGAGGATACATGCTGACGTGGACGGCCGTTATGTCGGCGGGGATTTCCAGATACATGACAGCCAGGGCGGGTTCACCAAAAGGACGATTTTCAGCGGATGGGATACGTTCCGCAGCCAGATGCCGCTGCAGACCATCATCAACCCTGACGTTGTCAGCGATATGATCAACTCCCTTTCCACAATGGCGGAGCAGAGCGGGAGAGGATACTTCGAGAGATGGGAGTTCATGAACGCTTATACAGGCTGCATGATCGGCAACCCGGCAAACTCTGTGCTTGCAGATGCCGTCACCAAGGGGATTGGGGGATTCGATCTGGAGAAGGCATATGAATATGCCAAGAATTCATCAGCTCTCACAGGCAATCAGGCCCTTGGCTATACTCCGGGACGCACTTCGATTTCCAGTACGCTCGAATATGCATATCATGACTGGTGCATCTCACAGGTCGCGCTTTCTCTCGGAAAGACAGAAGAGGCGGAGAAATATGCCGCACTCGGACAGGCGTACCGCGAGATATTCGATGCTGAGAAAGGGTGGTTCAGGCCCAGGAACGCTGACGGCTCATGGGCAGAGTGGCCGGAGAATGCGAGGACCCTTGAGGGGTATGGGTGCGTGGAATCGACCCCATATCAGCAGGGTTGGTTCGTGCCTCATGACATCGACGGACTTGTAGAGCTTCTGGGAGGTGCGGATGCCGCCGTGGCGGATCTGGAGAATTTCTTTGAAAAGGCTCCTGCCGACATGCACTGGAACGAGTACTACAACCATGCCAACGAACCTGTGCACCTGATTCCGTTCATGTTCAACCGCATGGGAAGACCGGATCTGACACAGAAATGGACCCGTTTCCTCTGCAGGAACGCATACAAGAACGCGGTTGCCGGCATCGTGGGCAACGAGGACTGCGGCCAGATGTCTGCGTGGTACGTGCTTGCTGCCAGCGGCATACATCAGGCGTGCCCGGGCGATCCTGTGTTCGAGATTACCAGTCCGGTATTCAACAAGGTATCGTTCTCGTTGCCAAATGGAAAGACCTTCCGCGTGGTGGCGGAAGGCAATTCGGCTGAGAACATTTATATCAAAGAGGCGAGACTCAACGGGAAACCTCTGGAAGGCATGCAGATCTCTTATCAGGAGATCATGTCCGGTGGAGAACTCAGACTTGAGATGGGAAAATAAAATAAGGAGTATATTTGTATAATCATTACATCTATTCTATCACATGGACAGAAGACGATTCCTACATATCTCAGCGGCAGGTATAGTCGGCCTTTCAATGGGAGACGGCCTGTCACTGGAAGCGATGCCCGGCAGGCCCGGGAAATCACGCTCGCTGAAAAAGGGCAGCTACTCTGTGGTCATGCTCGGAGACACCCACTATGATGCCGCTCCTGTGGACAGGTATCATGAAGGCTATTCAGATCCCAATCCTGTCAGGGAAAAGGCGCACAGGGACGAGTTCCAGAGAAACTGGGACATGTGGAGCGACCGCTGTCCGAAGCTTGTGAGCCGTGCATCGAGACTGGTGGATGAAAGCACGCGCCTCCAGCTCCAGGTAGGCGACCTCATCCAAGGGGACTGCGGCAGCGAGGCGAACCATGCACGCATGCTTGACGATGCCTTCACCATGCTCAAGTCGGGTCTGAACCAGGGTGCTGCAGCCGGGAAGGGGATTCCTTTCGTGACAGTCATCGGCAACCATGACGCCCGCGGCCGCGACGACCGTGAGGCATATGCAGCATACACCGGATACATGCCTGCAAAGATGTCCGGCGAGCTCGGCCTGGAGATATCCAAGACCACCTTCTCGTTCATGATAGGAAAGGATGCGTACATCGTCATCGACTTCACCCATCCGGACGATGCCGAGGTGGAGAAGGCGCTCCGTGAGACAGAGGGCGCGAGGTACACCTTCGTGGAGGTGCATGCCCCTGTCCTTCCATATGACAGCCTCAAGTACTACAATTGGATATACCACGGCCGCGAGGCAACGCCGGATGCGAGACTCCATTTCAGGGAACTGTTTGCGCGCCGCAATGTCATCGTCCTCTGCGGTCACTCGCATACCACCGAACTCGCCGACTGGTACGGCGACGGCGGACGCATCACCCAGATGACCATGAGCAGCGTCTGGAAATCCGCACAGAACGGCAGGTACACCGTCAATGCGAAGGGAGCGGCCGAATACGGCGCCCTCAGGCTCAAGGCTGCGGCCAAGGCCGGGACGGAAGTGAAGCCGGAGAGCATCGCGTGGTTCGATGAATACCGCCAGGGCCTGAAGACATATATCCACTCCAATGCCGCGGGTTCCTACAGGATGAACGTCTCTGACAAGGGCGTCACCGTGGATTTCTATGCAGGGGATTCCGAGACCGTAAGCGAGACATTCGTGCTCCGGTAGCATCCGGTTGTAAGTATTTCCCAGAATTATGTAATGCCCGTCACGGTGACCGGTTGTATCTTTGCATGAGTTGATTAATCAAGATAGATGGAACAGTTCATACACCTTGTAGGCGAGATGTCGCCGTATCTGCTGCTGGGATTTTTCCTGGCGGGACTCATGCATGCGTTCATTCCGGGGCGGTTCTATGCCCGTTACCTTTCGGCCGGCAATTTCCGCTCTGTCATCAATGCGGCTCTCTTCGGCATTCCGCTCCCGCTCTGCTCTTGCGGGGTGATCCCTACAGCCATGTCCCTTCGCAGGGAAGGCGCGTCCAAAGGGGCGGTGGTGTCATTCCTGATAGCGACTCCGCAGACTGGTATCGACTCCATCATCGCCACATACGGACTCATGGGACTCCCGTTCGCGATAGTGCGTCCTGTGGCTGCACTTGTGACGGCAGTGTTCGGCGGTGCCGCAGCCATAGGAAAGGAAGAAAAGGCTGCGGTTTCATGCTCCCATGCAACTGAGGACGAGAGGCCGCACGGTTTCGTGAACAGGATAGTGGAAGCGCTGCGCTACGGCTATGTGCACATGATGGAGGATATAGGAAAGTGGCTGGTCATAGGCCTCGTGGTGGCAGCTCTCATCACCATATGCATCCCTACAGAATGGTTCTCCGTATTCCAGGACAATACTTTCGCATCCATGCTCCTCGTGCTCTGCATCGCGGTGCCGATGTATGTGTGTGCCACAGGCAGCATCCCTATCGCCGTGGCGCTCATGATGAAGGGACTCACACCGGGCGCGGCTCTGGTTCTGCTCATGGCGGGCCCGGCATGCAACATCGCATCCATGCTGGTGGTGAGAAAGGTGCTTGGTACACGCACTCTGGTCACATATATCCTCTCCATCGTTGCAGGTGCGGTGCTTTTCGGCAGCATTGTGGACTGGATGCAGTTCCACGGCGCTGTGGACTTCCTCGGCAACCTGACCATGGGTGATGCCTGCTGCTGCACGGAGGTATCCTGGTTCTCATGGGTATGCACCGCGGTGCTTGCAGCGCTCCTGGTAAATGCCCTTGTTATACGCAGGTTCATATCCCATGACGATGACCACTGCTGCTGCCATGACGATGACTGCTGCAGCCAGGGGCATGAAGGAAAAACAGAAAACTCATCAAATATGAAGACATATCATATCGAAGGCATGAACTGCAATCACTGCCGCATGTCGGCCGAGAAGGCCATCCAGGCTGTGCCAGGCGTCACAAGTGCAAGCATCGACCTCCAGAAGAAGGAAGCATATGTAGAAGGTACCGCTTCGCCGGAAGCTGTCTGCAAGGCTGTGGAGGAAGTTGGTTTCACATGCACTCTTTAGCATGACCCTGCACATCAAGAATATGGTCTGCAACCACTGCATCGCTGCAGTGAAGTCGGCCTTGACATCCGAGGGCATCCCGTACAGGGAGGTCGGCCTCGGATTTGCCGTCATCGACGGGGAACTCTCTTCGGAGCTGAAGACGCGCCTTGAACGCACGCTGAAGGATCTGGGATTCGAGCTCCTGGATGACCCGCGTTCCCAGATCGTGGAGCAGATCAAGGTGGCCGTCCTCGAATGGGTGCGCCAGGACGGGGAGAGACCCCGCATGTCCGACTATCTCAGCGGCAGGCTGGCGAGGGACTACAGCAGCCTGAGCAAGCTTTTCAGCGAGGTGCATGGAATGACCATAGAGCGTTTCGCGATACTGCACCGTATCGAGTACGCAAAGGAACTCCTCTGCTACAACCAGCAGACGACAAGCGAGATCGCATACGCGCTGGGTTACAGCTCTCCAGCGCATCTCTCCGCACAGTTCAAGCAGGTGACAGGCATGACACCCAAGGAGTTCCGTGACCAGGATAAAAAGAACAGAATCAGTCTGAGCGAGATCTGAACATGAGAAAGCTTCTGTCAATACTATTGCTGCTCTCCGCAGTGTCTCCGGCCATCGCGCAGGTGACAGGCGTCGACGGGGCACCTATCGATACATCCAGGATTTACGGCGAGAGGAAGGACTCCCTCGATGCCGCCGTCTTCCAGTCGCGCCAGAGTGGCAACTATCTTTCCAAGGGCAAGGATATACGCACGGAGGTCATCTCCGCTGCCGGTCTGTGCAAGCTGGCCTGCTGCAGCCTGGCGGAGAGCTTCGAGAACTCCGCAAGTGTGACCGTGGGCTATTCCGATGCCGTCACGGGGGCACGCCAGATACGTCTCCTCGGCCTGAGCGGAAGCTACACCCAGATGCTTGATGAGACGCGTCCGGTGATGCGCGGCATCCTGGCCCCGTTCGGTCTGTCGTACGTCCCGGGATCATGGATGGAGAGCATCCAGATCGCGAAGGGGGCGACATCCGTGGTCAACGGGCTGGAATCCATCACCGGCGCCATCAATGTCGAGCACCGCAAGCCCACCGACGAGAAGCCGCTTTTCATCAACGGCTCCGTCATGAACGACACCAAGATGGACCTCAATGTCATATCTTCCGTTCAGCTCAGCGACAGCTGGAGCACCGTGGTACTCGGACATGTATCAGGCAACACCATGGCCATGGACGAGAATGGCGACGGCTTCGTGGATGACCCGAAGCAGCTTCAGTTCAACATAAGCAACCGCTGGCTCTACCAGTCCCCGTCGGGGACGGCGGTGCGTTTCGGAGTGAAGGCCGTGAAGGACTCGCGCATGGGCGGCCAGATGATGTCTTCATCCCCGGATGCATGGATGTCGGATATCCACAATACCCTCGTGGGTGGGTATCTCAAGGTAGGAAAGCCTGTCGGTGAAGAGGGCAGCGTGGCCCTGGTCGCCGACTATACGGAGCAGAAGACCGAGTCATCATTCGGCCGTACGACCTATGATGCCGCTCAACGGAGCGCTTATGTCAATCTCCTGTACCAGAATGAGATAGCGGAGGTGCATAAATTCACGGTCGGTATCAGCGGCATCGCGGATCTCTATGACGAGAACCTTTCGAAGTTCGTGGTGCTCTTCGATACTCCGGATGACTTTTTCCCGAATACCAACGCATATGCATTCAGTGGTGCCACGACCGTGGCGAACGGCGGCGCATACGGAGAATACACATTCCACCCGGACGAGCGCTTCTCCATCATTGCGGGGCTCAGGGGTGACTGGTACAGAGGTGAGGGATTCAAGCCTGTGCCGCGTCTTACGCTCAGATATTCTCCGTCGGAGAGTTTCACTCTGCGCGCCAACGCCGGCAGGGGACTGAGGGCGTCGGTGCCGGTGTCAGACAACATAGGCATACTTTCTACCAACAAGGTCATCAATGGCCATCTTGACGAGCATGTGCTCGAGGATGCCTGGATCGGCGGCGGCAACGTCACATGGTACTTCGGTGGATCATCTTCGGACTACCTGAGCCTGGATTTCTTCCATACGGAATTCATGGAGCAGCAGAATGTGTTCCATCATCCGGGCGTCATCACCGTAGGCAATCTCTCGGATATCGATGGCGGCCGCTCATTCACGGACAACATCCAGGCGGACCTTGCACTGGAGCCGTTCACCCGCTTCACTGTCAATACAACCTTCAGATACACTCTTGCCAAGATGTCTGTCGATGGGCTCGGCCTCATTGAAAGGCCTATGACCAGCCGATACAAAGGTGTACTCAACGTCCAGTATGCCACCAATCTCAACAAATGGATATTCGATGCCACGGCGTCCCTCAACGGTCCGTGCAGCGTTTATCCGTTCATGAGAGAGCTAACCGATGCGGAAGGTCGGCTTCTCTATCCTGACGGAAAGACCCCTGCATATCCTCTTCTCTATCTTCAGGTGACCAAGAGGATGAAGGGACTGGACATCTATGCCGGCTGCGAGAACCTCAATGCCTTCAGGCAGAGGAATGTCATCATAGCTGACCCTTCAAGCATGCATTTCGATGCGAGTCAGATATGGGGCCCGATCATGGGCGCGAAGTTCTATGCGGGATTCCGCTTCACCATCTGGAAAACAGAAAAATAATCGATATGAAAAGAATACTCACCATCCTTGCGCTTTCATTCTGCGCTGCTGTTACATCTCTCCAGCCGTCGGCATATGCCGCACCGGCGCCTCAGGTGAAGTCCGCAAAGGCTTCAAAGTCCGCCAAGGCAGAGACCGTCACTTTCCGTACCAACCTTCACTGCAAGAACTGCGTCAAGAAGGTCAACGAGAACATCGCCTTCGAAAAGGGTGTAAAGGACCTCAATGTCTCGCTTGAGAAGCAGACCATCACTGTGACCTTCGATCCTGCGAAGACCAGTGTCGAGACACTTGCAAAGGCCATCAGAAAGCTTGGCTACGCCGCTGAATTGAAATAATTGGCTTTATGAGGCAAGCTGTCATGAAAGTCATGGCCACCCTGTTGTCCGTGGCCATGCTTATCTCATGCCGCAACGGATCCGGCAGTGAGTGTCCTGACGGGATGAGGCTGTGGAGCGACACTCCCGCTTTTACGTCAGTTATTGAAAACCAGCGTGAACTCGGCGGGACATCCGATGTGTGGGACAACCTCTGGGAAGGTGATGCACGGCCGGAGCTGCCGCGTGTCAAGAATCCGTCCCCGAAGATCAAGAGGTGGCATTCCGGAGAAGGGACGGATTACCTCAATGAGGAAGTGGACGCCGCCACCGGAGGGAGATACCCCAATCCTGTACGCATCTGGGAAGGGGAGCCGTACCCGATAGGCAACGGCAGGATCTCGGCTTCCGTGTTCAACGGGAGCGGACGCGACCGTTATGCCATAAATGAGTCGTCATACTGGTCCGGCGGACGCAACGGCGGCACCATCAACAGCATGGGAGATAAGAGCTTCAATGGCGAAGACGGTCCGGACGCGACTGACGACGAGTTCGGCGGCGACCAGCCGGTAGCCGACCTCATCGTGGATTTCGGAGCTCCTGCCCGCGAAGGATCATTCGTCAGGGAAATCAGATTGCAGGATGGTGAAGTCCGTTCTGAGGCTGTCAGGGGAGATGTGATGTACCGCAGCACCTCTTTTGTCAGCTATCCCGACCAGGTGCTGGCCATACAGTACCGCACAGACGCCCCGAAGGGTATAAGTGCCCGGGTCACCATGGCATTGCAGCGCGGATCTGATGTCATGAGGGTGGAAGACGGCACGCTGGTGTTAGAGAGTTCACTTGCCAACGGCATGAGGTGTCAGGCGCGTGCCGTGCTCAGCTGTGACGGGGGTATGATCCGTCCCGGCGAGGATTATTTGGATGTGGAGGGCGCGAAGACACTGTCCGTCATAGTGGCTGTCGAGACGAACTATGTGATGGACTACGCGCGCGGATTCAGGGGTGAAGGTCCTGAGACGCGCGTATGCGAAAGGCTCTCTGCCGTGTCTGGCATGGGCTTCGCGGAGATAGAGAAGAGGCATGTCGAGGATTACAGGTCGATGTTCGACAGGGTAAGTCTGGAACTGCCGGAATCCCCGGATTCAGTGAAGGCCCTTCCTACTCCCGCAAGGCTTGAACGGTACAGGCAGACTCAGGATGACCTGGGTCTCGAGAGGACGATATTCAATTTCGGCAGGTATCTGATGATCTGCACTGCACGTCCCGGAGGGCTTCCTGCCGGGCTTCAGGGCATATGGAACAGCATGATCCATGCGCCGTGGGGCAACGACTACCACAGCAACATCAATTTCCAGATGGTGAACTGGCTGCCCGAGGTGGCAAACCTGCCTGAGTGCCATATGCCTATGATAGGATATCTCTGGGCGATGCGTGAACCGAACAGGCTCGCGACCCGTGAGTACCTTCAGGCGATAGGGGAGGATGCGGGCGATCCGGACGGCTGGATAGTCTATACCTCCCACAATCCATTCGGCGGCCACGGCTGGCAGGTCAACCTGCCTGGGTCGGCATGGTACGGACTGCATATCTGGGAGCATTTCGCGTTCACGCGGGATATGGATTATCTCAGGGATACGGGATATCCTATGCTCCGGGAGCTGAGCCGTTTCTGGATGACGCATCTCAAGAGACTCGGGAAGGGCGCAGAGGGCTTTGTGAGTCAGTACAAGCCTGTGGATGTATCGCAGTACCCTGAGCTTGCAGACGTGGAGGATGGTACGCTCGTGGTGCCGCTGGGATGGTCGCCTGAGCACGGCCCCCGCGGCGAGGACGGTGTCGCCCATGATCAGGAGATCGTCACGGAACTCTTCCTCAATACCATAAAGGCAAGTGAGGCGCTTGGGGTGGACAAGGCGCTTGCGGACTCCCTCAGGGAGGTCTGCAGCCATATGTATTTCCCGCGCATCGGCGCGAAAGGGAATCTGATGGAGTGGATGATCGACCGCGATCCTGAGACCGAGCACCGTCATACGTCACACCTGTTTGCTGTATATCCGGGGAGCACCATCACACCGCTGAAGACCCCGGATCTGGCCCAGGCCGCCAGGCAGTCGCTTCTTTTCCGCCGCAATACGGGAGAGAGCCGCACTTCGTGGGCATGGACATGGAGGAGTATGCTATGGATGCGTCTGCATGACGGAGACAAGGGTCATGAGATGATCGAGGGGCTCATCACGCACAATATGCTTGACAACCTTTTCACATCTCACAGGATTCCGCTTCAGATCGACGGAAACTATGGTATTGCGGCGTGCATGATAGAGATGCTGGTGCAGTCGCATGAGGGTGTGATCTCGCTTCTGCCTGCACCTTGCAGGAAGTGGCCTGAGGGCAGGATACGCGGCGTGAAGGCACGCGGGGGCATTGTGGTGGATATGGAGTGGAAAGACTCTGAAGTTGTATCATACACACTCAGGTCGGAGACGCCGCAGACCGTCACAGTGCAGGTGAACGGCGAATTGAAGGAAGTTCGCACGGAAGCTTTGGTGATGTAGCTTTCTGCCCGGCGGATGCTATCTGCTTTCGGCACGCAGGAGCGCGTTGTCGTGTATCTGGCTGGAGTAGAATAGGAGATCCCAATGGTGGAGATTGTCCTGTTTCACTCCTGCGTCCAGGAAGAACGGTGCGAGTTCGTAGAAGTCGTGGAAGTATTCCGGTTTGTCAGTCTGCACGAGCAGGATCTGTGTCTCCGGATCGACGCTTACCGTGTTGGTCGTGCCGTTGAAGTGGAATTCGGCCGGGGTCGAGTCGGTGGTCCAGTTGACAGGGTTGATGCATGTCACTGAGCCTTCGCTCACTAGCGGCCAGACGGCATCGCGGGTCATGCTGCTGTTGAAGCTGATCACGACGCCGCAGTCGTCGGCTTTTTCTGCCGCCTTGATGTGAGGATGCTGGAGGTCACTGTCGCTGAGTCTGTAGCCGATGGTGTAGCATGCGATCATGCTTGAATACTGCTCGTCTGTCATGTGGCGGAGCAGGTCGAGACAGAGCATGGCACCCTGACTGAATCCGGCCAGGATGAAGTCGCGGCCTTTGTTCTCGTATTTCATGTAGTAGTCGAACGCGTCGCATACTTCTTTCGCGACTGTCGAGTATACTTCGCTGAATTCTTTCGTGTCCAGTCTGCTGATGGCATCGAAGGTGAACTGGTGGTAGTATGGTGCCGCCATGTTGAATCCATCGGAGAAGATGTTGCTTTCTACCCAGGCCAGTTCGTTTTTCATGGCTTCTCTGTCTTCCGGCACCAGTCGGCTCTGCCAGCTGGTTTCGCCGTTTTCGTCGATGGCGGACAGTACATCGGTAGAGACCAGGTAGAGTACGTCGATGTTGTTTGGGTTTTTCTCATTTGCGGGCACGTACCACATGTCCTGATCTGCCCAGATCGATGATGTTTTTCTGGATGTGCAGCTGCATACCGCGACAGCTGCCATCAGTGCTATGATGGTGAATCTTGTTTTCATATTCTAAAGCTCATGCCTGACCTATCGGGCGGCGGTTCTCTCTATTCTGAACTTCAGCCTTACCTGGCTGTTCTCTGGAATCATATACTTCTGGAGCGGGGTTGGACCGCAGGTCGCGTTTCCAAGACCCTGCTGGATGGCGTCGATGTACAGCAGGGTGGCATCAGACCTGACAGATGGAAGCTCAAAGTCGTGAGTGACAGAAGCTATGGCCTCATCGGTATAGTACAATGCACTGAAAGCCATGTGCCCGTCCGCTGAGATCCGTACCCCGTTGCCATTGACGTCAGCTACCTTGGCCCAACGTACATCCTCACGGTTGCCACGGCTCTGAGAGCGTACATAATGCTCCTCACTCATGGCATCGACACTTGAATTCCAGATGCCCAGATCGGCGCTGCGCATGCGGTCGATATAGTTCTCCTGCGGTCCACGTCCATACCATGCCCCAGCTGCCGAGCCTGATGCCGCCGGTTTTCGATCCATCGGTATCGAATGCCTTTCCATTGGCAGGGCACCAGATGATCCAGCCGCCCTCGTCTTCATGGAATGCGTGCTGCAGTGACTTGTCCTTTCTGTCGGCAGGTACGAGTATGTGAGGGGCGACTTCTCCGTCGAGAGTGTTCTTGAGTGCGTATCCCTCAGGGGACACCAGCATATACATTTTCCTGTCGTTGACAGGCTTTTTGTCAGAAGCTGCCGCGTGGAGCTGCGACAGTGTGAAGACGCAGATCAGTAGTGAAATAAATCGTTTCATATTCAAATATAAGACATTATTTCGGTAGATTTGCATTGTCAAATTATATATCGAAATGAAGACTTTATTTGTACGAATGATGACGCTTGTGCTGCTGGCTTCTGCTTTCCTGGTGGCCTCATGCCAGCGCCCATCGGATGAGAATGCGGCCGACATGGCCGAGGTTGTAGAGCACGGAGATCTGATTTATGTCACAGAAAGAGGTGATGGCAGCTATACCGTGCTTTACTGCAAGATGGATGGCAAGACATTCGGCATCGTGGGTGAGGAGCCCATGGCCGACGGCGAGCGCTTCAAGTTTTCTGAAGATGCATATACCTACGTCGGAGACCATGGGGTGACATTTTCCGGCAAGCCATCTCCTGTCGTCATGCCCGTCTATGCCAAGAAGGGCTCGATTCATTACTATATGTACCTCGGACTTCTGGAAATATAAACTTCTGTTATGAAAAAGGCCCTTCATATCCTCGCCGTAATGGTCATGACGGCGTGTTCTCCTTTCAGCATCCATGTCAGCACTGTCGGTGACGACTCCGCAGCGGGAAAGAAAAGCTCTCCGCTCGCGACGCTTCAGGCAGCGCTTGGGAAGGCTTCCGAATACTCTCTTGCCCATCAGGGGCGAAAGGTGGAAATCGTTTTCGGCGAGGGTGAGTATCCGGTGGACGGATGTGTCCTTGTGGACGGCGGCATGTTCGCCGGTCCTCTGACCCTGCGGGCAGCATCTGGAGCCGACGTGGTACTGTCGGGAGAACAGAAGACGGGCCCGTGGCAGAAGCTGAGCGACCAGAATGCCCTTGAGAGGATTCCATGCCCGGATAAGATATGGCAGACGGATCTCAAGGCTGCAGGCATCTCCGATCTGGGTGTCGCAGTGGGGGACAGCAACCGTCTTGACTTCTATTATGCCGGCAGGCGCCAGACTCTTGCCAGATGGCCTGATGAAGGCTTTGCGCATGCCGGAAAGCAGCTTGGAGATGATCGTTATGTTCCGGTACTGGAATATATGGATCCCCGTATGGACAGATGGGCTGACGAGGACGATCCTTGCTTCCACGGCTATTGGTACTATGACTGGCTCGACAGTTACAATACAGCCACGTTCGATGTCGCATCGAAGTCTTTCACGGTGAAGGGCGACACCCGTTACGGCTTCCGCAGCGGATGCCGTTTCCGCGGAGTCAATCTGCTCTGTGAGCTTGACACACCGGGGGAGTTTTGGGTGGACCGCAGCCGTGGACTGCTGTTCTGGTACGCTCCGGAGGGTTTTGCCGGGGAGGGAACCTGCGTTTCGGCATTCTCGGAGATGGCCATGCTGAGATTCAGCGGCTGCACCGATGTCTGCGTCAAGGGCATAGGGATGTGCGGTGGCCGCGGCGGTGCCGTCATTGTGGATGGCGGCCGCAATGTCGTATTCGAGGACTGCTCATTCACACGCTTCGCGCAGGATGTAGCTGTCGTCGACGGGGGAGAAGGCCACAAGTTCCTGCATTGCCACATGTATGAGCTGGGATGTGCCGGCATCATCATGAATGGCGGCGACAGGACCACGCTTGAACCGGCAGGATTCGAGGTGGCCGACTGCACGATAGAGTCGCTCTCGCTCTATCGCAAGACATACCAGCCATGCATCCGCTTCGGAGGGTGCGGTCTCACGATTGTCCACAACAGATTCTGCGACTGTCCATCCTCGGCGCTTCGTCTCGACGGCAACGAAATCCTTGTCGAATACAATCAGTTCGAGGATCTTGTCCTTGAAAGTGATGACCAGGGTGGAATAGACATTTTCAACAACTATGGCTTCCGCGGCATCGTCATTCGCCACAACTATTTCCACAACATCGGAGACCCGGAGGACAACATCGCTGGCGGTGTGCGTTTCGATGACCGCATCTCCGGAATGCTTGTGGAAAGCAATGTCTTCAACCACTGCGGAAGCAGCGGCTTCGGCGGCGTGCAGATACATGGAGGTCAGGACAACGTCGTCCGCGGCAACGTCTTCTATGACTGCACCTTTGCGCTGAGCCACTCCCCATGGGATATGAATTCCTGGTTTGAGGCGAATAAGAGGAACAGTGACGGCCTTGGTCTGACACCAGAGATGGATGCACTCACTCCTATGGGCAAGCTTTATCTGGAGAGATATCCAGACATCGCACATGTATTCGACACTGCACTCGTGAACCGCAACTACCTGATCGGGAACCTCGTGGTGAAGACCCCTGAACTGATTACAAGGGGAAGGAATCTTGTGAGTGAGGACAACATCTTCATCCCGGATGACACAGCGCATGCCCTTGACCACTGGGTGTCAGACGAAGTTCTCAAGACTTACGGTCTCTCTCCTGTCGAATTCGGCAGTATGGGCCCGCGCAATCATTGATCTGAGCATGAAAAGAGCATTCTCATTTATCCTGACGCTCGCTTCTGCCATCACGCTGAATGCTCAGGTTTCCCTTCAGGATGTCATTGCGGACCCATGTCAGTCCGCCAACAACCTCAGGCGCTATCCGGAGTCGGAGGCGCTGAGCCTCGCCCTTGATACGGAAATGCAATTTTTTGCTCTAACGGGTCAATTATCTTACCCGTTAGAACGAAATTTGAAAATTCTTCCCGCGGCATTTGTGGCTCATGTGAAAGAGTCAACCGTCAGGAGC
>JAGHSA010000072.1 GCA_018066125.1 Candidatus Cryptobacteroides onthequi
TCTTCTCGATGAGAGCCTTCTTGCGGCGGTATGCGTCGATGACTGCGAGAGGGTTGTAGCCGTCCACGCGCTCTGCATGCCATGCCTCAGGGTTGAAGCCGGCGCCGATACGTGCAGGGAATGTATATCCCATGGTCTCACCCTTGGTCTGGCCACCCATTGCGTACTGGTTGTCCATGACATTGATCATGAGTGGAAGACCACCCTTCATGTCACCTTCCCAGAGAGTCTTGAACTGGTCCATTGAAGCGAAGGTCATACCCTCGAGGACCGGTCCGCGTGCCATGGCGCCGTCACCGAGATTGGCTACTACCATACCTGGCTTGCGATTTACCTTCTTATAGAGAGCGGCACCTGTTGCGATTGAGCCGGAACCGCCGACGATGGCGTTGTTAGGATAGATTCCGAAAGGTGTGAAGAAGGTATGCATCGATCCGCCGAGACCCTTGTTGAAACCGGTGGTGCGGGCGAAGATCTCCGCCATGGCTCCATAAAGGAGGAAACGGATACCGAGCTGCTTTGTGGTGCCCTCGAATCCCTTCTTTGCAACTGCTACGGTAGCACCGTCCCAGAACTCATCCATCACTTTCTGGAGCTCCTCGTCAGAAAGGATCTCGATAGAACGGAGACCCTTTGCGAGGATCTCGCCATGTGAGCGGTGTGATCCGAAAATGAAGTCGTCAGTGGTGAGGGTGTATGCCATACCGACAGCGGCAGCCTCCTGACCCATTGAAAGATGGGCAGGTCCAGGGTTGTTGTATGCCACGCCGTTGTATCCACCTGTGGTCTTGACCAGGTTGAGCATGGTCTCGAACTCACGGATGGTGAACATGTCGCGATAGATGTGGAGGAGATCCTCCTTGGTGAAATTCTTTTCTTTGAGTTCCTGCTTTACAGTCTTGTTGTACTGCATCACAGGGATTTCAGGAAATTTGATCTCGTGCTCCGAAGGACGGAGGACCTCATTCGGGTCGATATAAAGTGATTTTGGCATGATTATCTGTTTTTATGTTATTTACATGTGAATGCTACTTCCTTGATGATCTCGCTGACGGTAGGATGAGGGAACACGACTTCCTTGAGCTGCTCCACTGTCATCTCATTCTCGATTGCGATGCACATGCTCTGGATGATCTCAGAGCAAGGGTTGCCGAGCATATGAGCACCGAGTATCTCATGATACTTCCTGCCGACGATAAGCTTGGTGAAGCCCTCGCCGTGCTCGTTCTCAGCCACGAAACGTCCGGCATACTGCATAGGGAGCTTGAGTACATCATACTCGATGCCGGATGCGGCAGCCTGCTCCTCGGTTAGACCTACACCTGCAACTTCAGGGTTGGTATAGACGATGCCCGGGATGGCATTGTAGCGGATGTGATCCTCCTTGCCGAGAATGTTGTTGACAGCCACCTCGCCTCCGCGGCTTGCGGTGTGTGCGAGTGTGGAAACAACGGTCACGTCACCGGCAGCATATACTCCCGGAATGTTGGTGCGCATGTGGTCGTCCACCTTGATGCCGCAAGGCTTGCCTCCGCGGTTGAGCACATACTCCACACCGATGTTCTCAAGACCGTAGCCCTGGATGTTGGCACGGCGGCCGACGCTCACGAGGATCTTGTCGCCAGTGACCTTGCAGGTCTTGCCCTCAGGGTCTTCATATACGACTGCATTGCCCTCGATGCCTGTCACCTTGCACTTGAGGCAGAAGTTGATGCCTCTCTTCTCATATATCTTCTGGAGTGTAGAGCTGATCTCATTGTCGAGCGGACCGAGAATCTTAGGGAGCATCTCCACCACGGTCACCTTGGTGCCGAGAGTGTTGTAGAATGCAGCGAACTCCATACCGATGACACCGCCACCGATGACCACGAGCTCCTTAGGCTGCTCCTTGAGAGCGAGGATCTCACGGTTGGTCACGATCACGTCGCCTGCCTCCTTGAGGCCCGGGAACGGTGGTACCGCAGCCTCGGATCCTGTGCAGATGAGAAGGTTGCGCGCTACCTGGTCCTCACCGTCTGCTGTGATGGTGATACCCTCGGCGCTGCGTCCCTTGATCATTGCCTCGCTCTTGATGACGGTGATCTTGCCGGCCTTCATGGCTGCCTTGATGCCACCGACAAGCTTCTTGACCACTTTGTCCTTGCGGGCTACAATCTTGGCGTAGTCGAAGCTTGCGCCCTCTGTGGTGATGCCGTAGTCAGCGCCATTCACAGCGTAATTGTAGACCTTCGCTGAATAGAGAAGTGTCTTGGTAGGGATACAACCCTCGTTGAGGCAAGTGCCTCCAAGCTCGCGTTTCTCAAAGAGAACCACTGAGAGTCCGCCTGCTGCGGCTCTTTCTGCTGCGACATATCCGCCTGGACCGCCGCCGATGATTGCTAAATCGTACATATCTGTCTTTAGATTTTAGAATTCAACTTCAAGGTTCTCGATCTCTACAGCCACCTGCTTGAGGAATCTTGTAGCCTCACCGCCGTCGATGGCGCGGTGGTCATATGTGAGTGAGAGGCCCATATAAGGCACAAAGCCATAGACACCGTTGCCGAGGTCCTTAGGACGTGCAGTGATGGTGCCGACGCCGAGGATAGCGCTCTGTGGCACGTTGATGATAGGAGTGAAGTACTCCACACCGAAACCGCCGAGGTTTGATACGGTGAATGACGCAGCCTCTGAAGAGAGGAGGTCAGGGTTGCAGCTTCCCTTCTTGCAGTCCTCAGCCACCTTCTTGAGGTTCTTGGCGAGACCTACGAGGCTGAGATCGTCTGCATTCTTCACTGCAGGGACCATCAGGCCGCGCTCTGTATCGACTGCAAGGCCGAGGTGAACAGGCTTGAAGACGCGCATTGCGTCGCCGAGGCAGTGGCTGTTGAGATTAGGGAACTTCTTGAGAGCCTTGATGACTGCATAGCATACAAAGTCGTTGATGGTGATGTTGACCTCGATCTTGCCCTCCTCGAGAGCCTTCTTCGCCTTCTTGCGGAGTGCCTGTACCTTGCGGGCGTCGGCACCGAGCATATGGGTGAGCTGTGCGGAGTTCTGGAGCGAGTTGTACATGGACTTCGCGATGAGCTTGCGCATGTTGGACATCTTGACGACCTCGAACTCTGCGCCTTCGCCTGCAATGTCAGTGTGGTTGGCCTGCCATACCTTGAGGTCGCCTGCCTTGACTGTGCCTGCGAGACCTGAGCCTGTGCCAGGAGATGCGAGGCCGCCCTCTGCCATCTTGGCCTTTGCGAGGCCTGTGAGCTTGCCCTGAGCGTCGGCTGCAGCCTGTACGTCACGCTCGATGATGCGCCCGTAAGGGCCTGAGCCTGCCACCTGGGTGGTATCTACACCCTTCTCGGCTGCGAGCTTGCGTGCGCGCGGAGATACCGGAGCGCCTGCCACTACAGGAGCGGCAGGAGCTGCTGCCTCAGCCTTAGGCTCTGCCACCGGAGCTGCTGCAGGTGCTGCAGCAGGAGCAGCCTCGGCTGCAGGAGCCGGAGCGGCCGCTGATTCAGGAGCGAATTCAGCGAAGCTTTCACCTTCATTGCCGATTACCATCACGTTTGTGAGGACAGGAATCTCATCTCCGTCTTTGAAGAACACCGCAAGGACGGTTCCTTCCACCTTGGCCTCCTCCTCGAAGGTGGCCTTGTCTGTCTCGTAGCTGAAGAGGATCTCTCCAGCAGCAACCTTGTCACCGACTTTCTTCTTGAATTCGGTGACGATGCAACTTTCTACCGACTGGCCCTGCTTGGGCATGATCACGACGTTTGCCATATCTTTATCTAGTTTGTGTTATTTTCAGTTCTGGTGTCCCCTGTCACGAGCGGCAGGAGATAATTCTTTATCTCCGGGAAAGTCGGGAGATGCGTGCCCGGATAGCTGTGTGCATGTCCCGGATAATGTGCCTCGAACTCGTCACCGCAGCGCACCATCTCGTCGGCGTCTGCAAACATGCCGTCAGTGAGAGCGACCTCTGCTGCGTCCAAGGCATCGAACTGGCCATCTTCCAGAGCCCTGTAGCCCTCCACGATGGCCTCATCAATGAAAAAAGACCTCGCACCATCCTTTCTCGGAGAGAGATATTCCACTTCTCCCATCTTGGATGAGAGCAGGATTGAAGGGTGAAGGTCAGGATTGATAAGTATCTTGCGGACGCCGCGCAGCTTCTGAGCGAGGAATCCGCCGAGTGAAAGTCCCACCACAAGGTCCGGTTCTTCCTCCTCGACTATTCCCCTGAGCATGGCCATGGCCATATCCGGCTCAATTGGGAAGTCGGGGGATATGACTTCGCAGGGGCGCAGAAGCGTGTTCAGCGTGGAAGCTGTCTTGTACGCCCCTGATGAAGCCAGACCGTGTATGAAGAGTACCTTCATCTATAGTTCTTACTTGAGAAGTTCAGGCAGGAATGAGCTGATGATCAGCACTGCGAGACCGCATACGAGCACCGCAATGGTCTTCTTGGAGCATCCCTTCCATTCCTTGAGGATGATTCCCCAGACATTGGAGAATGTGACATTGAGTGCCATGAGTATGCACCAGCTGAATGCGGTGAGGGTGGCACTTTCCACGAGGAAGCCCTTGCCGAGGCTGAGGCCGAAGAACTGGCTGTACCAGAGCAGGCCCGCGAGCGCGCAGAAGAGGATATTGTTGCCCCAGAGCGCTCCTTCCCTGTAGTCGGAGAATGTCTTGTTCTTGGCATTCTGGTAGAGACAGTAGGCTGCGTTTGTGAGGAAACCGCCGAGTGTCACCATCAGAGTGGCAGGGAGAGTCTTGAAGATGTCTGGAGTCTGTGCCCAGCAGAGCTTCTCGCCGAAACCGAGACCGATGCTGAAGCATGCGCTCATGAAACCGGCAGCGAGTGCCACTGCGATACCCTTGGTGAAGTTGAAGTCCTTGACGGCCTTCTTCTTCTCCTCCTCAGGGAGCGAAGCGGACTTCATGCCTCCCGCAACACCTATGATGGCGATGCCGACGAGGGTGATGACCACGCCCACGATCACCGGAAGGGTGAGGTCACCGGTGTTGCCGGTGAATACCGGGGTGAGGATGGTGCCGAGGCCGGCGCATGTACCCAGAGCGATAGACTGTCCAAGAGCCACGCCGAGATACCTCATCGAGAGGCCGAATGTGAGACCTCCAACACCCCACAGCACTCCGAAGAATGCTGTGAGGAGGGTCTCCTTCGGTGAAGCGGCGTACACTGAGAAGAGGCTTTCACCTGCAGGTACGGCCAGGAGTGCGCCCAGCAGAGGGAACACGAGCCATGCAAATATACCCTGGATGAGCCAGTATGACTCCCAGCTCCACTTCTTGATCTTGTTGATCGGCACGTAGCTGCTCGACTGGCAGAACGAACCGATGGCAATGATCAGCAAACCGATTATGATATTCATCTTATGTTATCTCTTGGATGTGACTTCCTTCTCGTACTGCTCTACGACAGCGATGCAGTCCTCGCCGACAGGGACATTGTTCCTGAGGCAGAACTCCTCCCATACGGCGTTCCAAGGGAGAGTCTTCGCCATCTCGAGGAGAGTGAGTGCCTGGAATGTCTGGCCTGCCTCTTCGTACTCGCGGATCTTGGCAACAGGTGAGAGGAATGCCTGGAGGATGGACTTCTGAGCTGAGCGTGCGCCGATGAGATATGCACCGATGCGGTTGATGGCTCCGTCGAAGTAGTCGAGACCGAAGTGTACTCTGTCGACTGCGTCTGCATAGACGATCTCCTTCATGAGCTCCATTGTAGGGTCATCCATGAGGGTCACGTGGTCTGAATCCCAGCGTACAGGTCTTGATACGTGGAGCATGAGCTCAGGAGCGAAGAGAAGGAGTGAAGATACCTTGTCGGCTACGCTCTCTGTAGGGTGATAGTGACCTGTGTCAAGTGTAGGGATGATGCCGTTCTTGCCGCAGTATGCCCAGTAGAAGTCCTCTGAGCCCACTGTGAAACTCTCAAGACCGATACCGAAGAGCTTAGGCTCGAGGCAGTCCTTCATGTTCTCTCTCTTGACAGAAAGGATCTGGTCGAGAGAATCCTTGTAGATCTGGCGGTATTTCAGACGGTTCACGGTGAAATCCTTTGCTCCGTCATGGATCCAGATGTTCATGATGCAAGGGTCGCCCTGTGCCTTTCCCATCTCATCTGCAACGGCGCGGCATCTCTGTGTATGCTCGATCCAGAAGTCGCGGATGGCCTTGTCAGGATTTGCGAGAGTGAGGTTGCCGCTGAGAGGGTGCGAGAATGAGGTTGAGTTGAAGTCGAGCTTCAGGTCATTCTCCTTCGCCCACTGGATCCAGCTTGCGAAATGCTCAGGCTCCACCTCGTTGCGGTCCACCTTCTTGCCCTGGAAATCGCCATAGATCTCGTGGAGATTGAGACGGTGTGTTCCCGGAATGAGGGACTTGGCCTTCACGATGTCGGCACGTACCTCGTCGATGTTGCGGGCCTTGCCAGGATAGTTTCCTGTAGACTGGATACCTCCGGTGAGGTCGCCGGCTGACTCGAAACCGCTTACGTCATCTGTCTGCCAGCAGTGCAGAGAGAGGTGAACATTCTGAAGGGACTCGATAGCCTTTTCAGTGTCGATGCCGATGGCTGCGTAACGCTCCTGGGCAATGGCGTAAGCCTGGTTGATGAGATTGTCTTTCATGTTGAATGAGTTTGTGTATTGTTTATGTTATATTTCAGCGTGGTCTGCCTTCAATCAAGCAAATATAACAAAAACCGACGCAAAAAGCATCGGTTTGGGCCAACAAGTTTTCCACAAGTGATAAACTGCCTGAAAAACAGCTGTCAACGGCGCGACAAATTGCGCAGAGACAGGTCTGCTCAGTTCCTTTTCAGTTCCAGACGCCTGTCCACACAAGACGGCAGCTCCTCCAGATAATGAGTCACCATCACCAGAGTCACCGCCGGGTCGGAGCAATAGTCATCCACGATGCGGCGCACCATCTCCCTGCGCTTCTCATCGAGCCCGTGCATAGGCTCGTCCAGGATCAGAAGGTCCGGATTCTTGACGAATGCGCGCGCCAGCAGGCAGAGTCTCTGCTCGCCGCTGGAGAGCTTCACGAAGCTCGTCTGAGCGAGCCCCGCAATCCCGAAGCGCTCCATCCACCCCATGCATGAGGCCTTCTGCGCCTCGGTCGGGCGCACATAGAGGCCTATGGTGTCGAACAGACCGCTTGCCACAATGTCCCCCGCCGGGATGTCCCTGCAGTACGAGCGGTGCATCTCCGGAGAAACATATCCTATATGCTTCTTGATGTCCCAGATGGTCTCTCCCGTCCCCCTGCGGCGGCCGAAAAGGTCGATGTCGCAGGCGTAGGACTGAGGATTGTCGGCGCACACAATGCTCAGGAGCGTGCTCTTGCCGGAGCCGTTTTCGCCCGTCAGGGCCCAATGCTCACCGCGCCTCACAGTCCATTTCAGGCTCTCGAGAATGGTCCTGTCGCCGTAGTGTATGGACACGTCCCTGAAACGGAGGACCTCCGGGGCATCATCGCCGGCCGGGGCATCACCGGACGCCGCATCAGGGGTCTCCGCGAACTCTGGCACATGCCGCTGCGGCACAGGATGAGCCGCGAGCCACTCCGCCTTTGACAATTTCGGGAGAGGGAGCTGTCCCTCGACCGGGATCACAGTGTCCACGAAATCAGGAATCTCCTCCGAACGCGAGAGTACGAGCACTATGGTCAGTCCCTCCCCTGCCAGTTCCGCAAACAGAGCCGCGAGCTGGGACCTTGTCTCCTTGTCCAGGCCGATGAAGGGATTGTCCATGATCAGGAGCTTCGGCGAGCACAGCAGCGACTTGATCAGCTGGTACTTGCGGAGCTCACCGCTCGACAGGGTGATTATGACCTTGTCAAGGAGCCTGTCAAGGCCGAAATGGCGGCAGAGGTGAAGCATGCGCTCATGCATCTCCCCTTCTGCCCCGGCGACCCTTTCAAGCATGTCGCGCACAGTCGGAGTCTCCTCATCAATCTCCATCTGGTTCCACCTCAACTGCAGATAATAGTTCGCGTCAGCAGCACCGTAAGAATCTCTGAATGAGATGTATCTCACATTGTCACTTACATAATTGCTTCCGGTGTCGGAAAAGTCGTACCGAACCTTCACGCCGCGCTCTCTGCGGGCACCCAGCATGAGGTCCACAAGCCTTGTCTTGCCCTCGGCGTTATCACCAATGATGGCCACCTGCTCACCTTCGCAGATCGCCATCATCCCCTCTATTTCTATCAGTTTTCTTCCCATTTCAGTCATTACCTTCTTCTGCACTTATACCTAACCGGCCTCAAATTTACGAAAACCATTGCCAAATGTCCCACCTGCTGGAGCATTTTGCACAGATTTTTGCTACTCTGGCAGGCATAACGGCACCAGTTGAAAGATTTTGATATATATTCCCACATTCCTTTAGTCCGGATAGATTTCTCTCTATCTCACACCAGCAACAGCTACGCAGTACCGTACTTGCAGGCCGAAATGAGCGCCGCAAGGCCTGACGCACACGGTACAACTCCGCTGCTTTCGGGGGCTATGTGTGCTCGGTGGAACTTTTATAAGGGTACCTGGCACACTATATTTGGTAAGTACCTGATAATCAGGTAGAGATTCCGACAAATGTGCTCGGTACCCACTCGTCAGCTCCACCTGGCACTCTGCCAGACTTCAAGTACTCACCCAAGTCCCTTCAAAAAGTAATTCTTCGACTCTCCCAAGGCACCGGAGATTATCTCCAAGTTCGTTCTGCCATGAAAATACACTCAACCATGGCTTTTGTTGATACAGGCATATCTGCAGCAAAAGGACAGCCCGAATCAGACAATTTGCTTGGCTTATCTTAGCCGCCCCCGCCGCGACTTCGGAAAAGCCCCTTTGCGGGCAGAGAATAGCTCCGCAATGCCCGCCGCAGGGGCTTTACCTCCGTCGCTATCGGGCGGCGGCAGTTTCAGACGTGAATATGGCAAAAC
>JAGHSA010000064.1 GCA_018066125.1 Candidatus Cryptobacteroides onthequi
CGCAACGGTCCGCCGGCGCCATCAATTCCACGGTACCGCAACGATCCGCCGGCGCCCCGGACATCTCCGCAGAATGGGAGGCTTACCAGGCATTCCTCCTCCGCTAGAGTCAGGAGATGATGCCTGACTCTTTGGCTTTGATGACGAGCTCCATCGATGAGGAGACGTCGAACTTGGCCAGGAGTTTCTTGCGATACCACTTGACAGTCTCGGGGCTCAGGCATATCTCATCCGCGATCTGAGGGGTCGTGCGGCCCTGCGAGAGAAGCTGCAGGATGCGGAGCTCACGGTCGTTGAGCCTGATGTCAGGAGCAGCGATGCTTTCGGCTGAAGGCTTGACGGTGGCCTCATCTGAGGCAGGCCGTGGCGCCGGTTTCATTTCATCAAGGGTCTCTTCGAAGACGGCCTCGGCCTCTTTCTGTTCCTTTCTGGCATTGCGGAGCAAGCGTGACACATAGAAGAGCGAGATTGCCAGGATGAGTCCGGCAAGGGCGCCGGCGAGGGCCCATGCAAGGCTGCGCTTCTGCATTCTCAGGACCTGGCCTGTGAAGTCGAGGGTCTCCATCCTGGCGAAAAGTTCCTCATCCTCATGGATGGAGTAATATCTGTCCGCCTCGTCAAGGCACCTGAGGGCCTTGCGTGTCTTGCCGGTCGCGAGATACAGATTGCCGAAACCTTTCAGCGCCGATGCTATCCAGAGAGAGTCATTCGCCTGACGGGCGAAATCCAGGGACTCGCCGTAATAGCGCCCTGCTGTCTCTGTGTCGCCGTCATTGAGGACGGTCTCCGCCATGTTGTAGCAACACACCGAGCAGCTGTTGAGCCACCCGTGTCTCTTGAAGATCTCGAGCGCCTTGTTGTAGTAGTCCATGGCTGTCGGAATGGAATCCTGCATGCTGTAGAGATTGCCGAGGGTGCCGTACATGGCGGAATAGGCATCATCGATGGCCTTCTCGTCATAGACCTCACCAGCCAGCATGTCCGGAACCCCGGCAGCCATCTTGTCGATGGCGCGGACCGCATTTGCATAATAGAAGGCGGCGCTGTCATACTGGTCTTTAGCCCAGAAGTGCTGTCCGATCACCTTGGAGGCTTCATAGATGGACAGTTGCCAGCCTTTCTCTTCTGCGGTCTTGAGGACACACCTTGCATAGTGCATGCTTTTCACACCGTTGATCTGGAGATACCCGAGCATGAGTTCCTTCCAGTCGCGTACGAGCTGTCTGGTCTGTTCGGCAGATGCCTGAGCGATCATGGGAGCCGTCCATCTGGCCACTACGGTCTCGAGTGAGTCCACATTGTGGCCTCTGTGATCGACGTAACCGTCGGCTGTCGCAGGTATGGGCAGCATCTGCTGCAGAAGGAGTATGATTATGAGCAGGGCAAGTCTTTTCATATCTATAAATATAGGAAGAAAACTGCTTATTTTTCTCATTTTCACCTTTTTCTTTGGCCGGAGATGTCGGCGGTGCCCTGGCTGCCCGGCAGCTTTGGCTGTAGTGGCTACTTTGGTGGCTTTAGATACTTTGGCTGAGGTGTCTAAGGCCAGTACTACCGGAAGACGGGGCATTTCTGACATGAAAAGTGCCATCTGCGTGTCAATCAGCAGGTCTTGTGCGTATTTTGCCATGAAAAGAGGCATTTTCATGGCAATTCTCGACAAGATGCAGCAGGCGGCACGAGCCGAGCCGGAGACGGGAAGCAGACAGCCCGTCAGAGGGAGTTGAAGTACTCTGACGCGATGTCGCCGTAATTGAAGCGGCGGGTGGTGGAAGAAGGAAACACTGACATGTGGAAATGCCTGTCCCCTGCCCTTGAGGCCAGGCTTTCGATATCGCCGGTCCCTGGGCTGCTCCATGCACATCCCCGGTTGTATGCTGTGGCTGCGATGCGCAGCTGCTCATCCTCAGGGAGCTGGTCTATACCGTCCCTGACGACACGGCCCTCGCTGTCCACAGATCCATAATCGAGATACAGGAGCTTGAGGAACATGGCCACATAGACACACTGCCACAGATCATCAGCCATCCTGTCCAGACGCTCACGCCTGACGATCTGGTTGTCATCCGTGATAAACCGTGCGTCGTACTGCCGTGCGTATGGGCTCTTCATCCATCTCTTCTCCAGGTCTTCGACAAATGACGGTTTCATCTGGAAACGCCCTATGGAGAAATTGAAGACCTTTGTGCCGCCACGCACATAGGTACCTCTCACGGCCATGGTCTCCATCTGATCCTGAAAGGCACCGTACCTGACCATCTCCGGGAAGACTACAGCCTCCGCAATGCGGCTGTCCACACCGAAGAAATCCCATATCCGGCGCCATGCCTGCCTGTGGGCATCGGCATACGACACCGCCTCATTCCACTCACTCTCATAGGCGGAATGAAAGTCAGCAGCACGCCCCTGCGGGAATGCTGCTGACAGTAATAGTGATATGATCAGAGCTTGTATGTGCACTTGACAACCTTGTAGAGGTGGCTGCCGTCAGGATTATCTGTCTCTGTCATTTCGGCCCAGACGAGAATGTCGCCCTGCTTCTCCCATGCCATAGGATAGATGATGTCTCCCTCAGGAAGCTGGATGAATCCGCCCTCGGCATTGTAGCTTGCCGTACGCTTGCCGTCATGCGATGTCCAGGATGCGCTTGTCGGCTTCACGGTTCCCTTGATCGGCTTTGTACCGTAATCATCAGGCATTCTGGTCCAAGAGCCATTGCTGAACTGGTAGATGCCAGGGGCGCCGCCTGCAGGGTCATTCTTGTACTTGAAGATGAACTTGCCGGCAAAGACTTCATTGATGCTGGAGATTACCGCAAACTCCGGCCACCAAGCATATTCATCGGCATCGAGTCTCACCTCGCGTGCAACCTCCATGCTGTAGAGTGGTGGATAGTCGCAAGGGAATGAGCTGTATGCCTCAGCGAGGATGTCGCCTGCATAGATGACAGCATTGAGAGGAACTCTCCAGAGAGCGCACTCAGGAATGAGCTCGTCAGCCACAGCCTGTCTCTGTATCTTGATGAACTCAGGCATGGACTCCTTTACAGAGTTGTACCTCTTCTGCACGTCTGCAAGCCATACTGCCGCAGCACGCTCACGATATGTGGCGATGAGCTTGCCTGCCTCGAGATAGAGAGGGTCATACTCCTGATACTTGTCGGTAGCATAAATCTTGGCCTTGATAGCCTCGATTTTCTTCTTCTCCGCAGCAGCGAACTTCGCATCCACTTCAGTGTCGAAGGACTTCTGAGGGAACACCTTCTCCATCGCCACCACGTAGTTTGCGTACTTGGTCTGCATGTCGGTGAGGACCTTCATCTTCTCAGAGATGCTGTTCATATTGGTACTGAGCTGCGCGAGGTCACCCATCATGTTCTTGGTGAGATTCTTAGCCGCAGCCTCAGACTCTTTCTTGATCTGATTTTCAAACGCCTTGGCCTCCTTCATGAAGTTCGGGTCCTTCGCGGCCTGTGCCTTCTGGTATGCACTGACCTTAGCCTCGACAGTCTTGCTGTAGGCTTCGTTCTCCATGCACTTCATCGCGTCAGCCTTCACTTCAGCAGCGCTCATGCCCATATATTTGCGGCACTCTGCGTCATGCCTGTCATACACGGCAAGAGCTGAATTTATCATGGTAGCCATAGCGTCCTCCTGAGACATAGTCTCCTGAGCCTGAATGTTGTCAAGATTCACGCCGCCTAACACAGCAGAGGCGATCTTGTCCTCGAGTCTCTGGCGTTCTGCCTCAGAAAGATCCTCCTTGTCCAGGAGGGCTATTTCCGCCTCGCTGAGACCGAATGCGTCCATGAGGGCCTTCTCATATTTCTTTCTCCACATCTCTGCTTCTTCCTTGTCGCAGGTCTCGTTGGCATTGAGTTCCTCCGCTCTGAGAGTGACAGCCTTGATAGCCCTGAAATATGCCACCTGCGCCTCCTCTGTAGGCTTTGCAAGCTGTGCCGCGCTAGGGAGTGCAGGGAACTCGTTCATGAGAGGAACAGGGAATTTGGCTGAGCTCAATGTCACGACACCGTCCCACCCGAAGGTGCTGCTGCGCCTTGGTTGGAGAGTCTCCTTGCTGCTGACTACGCCGCCTACACCTACTCCTGAAGCACCTGCCTGATCCATGGCTTCAGCTGACTTCATGGCATCCTTGAGGCCCTCGGGGAGACTGCTCTCGACCTTTTCTTCAATTTTCTCGGTAGCCTTTTCTGCAGCCTTGCCCATCACCTTCTCCTGCATTTTTCCGGCTACTGAGCCCAATGCGCTTTTTCCGGCCTTCTCTAGAGCCTTGCCGAGCATGTTCTGTGCATCTAGCTGCTGAGGGGCAGCCAGCAGAGCCAGAGCCATGATTGATACGATAATCTTTTTCATACTTATATTATTTCTTTATGAATTCGACTCTGCGGTTCTTCGCCTGACCTTCCTTTGTGCTGTTGTCGGCGACCGGTTCATGGCTGCCCTTTCCGACAGCACGGAGGTTCCACTCGTCTACACCGAGCTTCACAAGGGCAGCCACGACTGCCTCTGCACGCTGCTGAGAGAGCGGGTCGTTGACCTTGTCGGAACCCTGGTTGTCGCAGTGGCCCTGCACCTCGAAGCGTACAGTCTTGTTCTTGAGCATGTAGTCCGCCACTTTCTGGATCTCCTCCATTGACTCTGGAAGGAGAGTGGCCTTGCCGGTCTCGAAGTTGATGTTGTTGGTCACGAACTTGCCTGTCTC
>JAGHSA010000073.1 GCA_018066125.1 Candidatus Cryptobacteroides onthequi
GTCCACTTATCACTGTCGGGCCTGCCCTCATAGTCAAATTCATCACTCCACACAAGATGATATTCCTGCGCAGCCACAGAAAGCGACGATAAGGCAAGCATCAAGGCAAAGGGCAGAAAACGTCTCAAAACTGTCTGTATTTTATATTCTTACTGTCAAGCCAGGGCAGCTCGTACTTTACAATCGTGGAGTAGAAGGCATCAAACGCCGCCTGCAACTCCTCATCGCTCCTGTGGGATGGTTTATCCCATTCAGGGCATGCATTCCAGGCTCTGTCGAAGAGTCCGTATGCCTTGGGGAACATCGCATATGTGGCCTGGTCGAAATTCCGTATGTTCTCGCCCCACAGGAACGCTCCCGTGCCATAGATGTTCTCCGGCTTCTCAAGAGCGATCTGGCCGTTCTTGCCCGTGCTTCTGTAGATGTTATAGGGAAGGAGCCTGAACGCCTTGTATTCATCGACGTATCCGCTCCAGTCAAGGCCCCTTTCGAGTCTCGAGTCATTGTACGCAAGATCCACATATGCCACGTCGCTATTGCCGACAACAACAGGAAAGCCTTCATTTGCAAGCATATAGGGAATGCCTTCCATACCGCCGTCAGTACTCCAGGCATTGACGTAGGCAACATTGTCCAGCAGTCTGGCCATGCCCTCGGGGCTGAGGTTCATGGCCATCTCCTGCCATCCGGCAATCTTCAGAGAGCGCGGCTCCAGGATATCAAGGACCTTGTTGAGGAAGTATTCATGCAGGTTCAGCATTCCGTCCAGTTCAATGGCCTGGCATGCAGGGGATTTCGTCCAGGCGCCTGATGCGACCTCGTCTCCGCCCATGTTTATGGTGTCAAGCGGGTAACCGGCTTCATTCCAGATGGATACCAGGCAGTCGACGACATGTTCGATGAAACGGTATGTGGCCGGAAGGCCCGCATTGAGGGCATTGAAATGATGGTTGTTGCTTGACAGGTATTCAGACTGGTCCCCAGGCTCCAGAAGCCGGTACGTGTCGTCACCGGTATTGCGGTAGCGGGCCTCCATCGACATTATTGCCGCATAAGAGTGACCGGGGACATCGAACTCAGGGATGACGGTGATATGGTGGTCTGCCGCAAAGCGGATTATCTCTATCATATCCGCACGTGTGTAGAAACCCTGTGTATTGGTCTGCTTGTCTGAGGGATCGAAGGAGCCGTCGAATGATGGATGGGGGGCATCAACCTCGAGATATGAACCGTCAGGCTGCCTTTGGGGCAACTTATGGAACGCACCATACGAGGTAAGCTCGGGCAGGCCGTCAATTTCAAGCCTCCAGCCCTCGTCCTCCGTAATATGGAACTGAAGACAGTTTATCCTGTACCTGGCAAGAAGTTCGATGATGGTCTTCACCTCATCGACGGTATAGAAAGAACGTCCCGTGTCAAGGACGAAGAGCCTGCAGTCAAGATCAGGCCAGTCCTCTATCGTCATGTTCGGAAGGGTCGAAGTTCCGGCATTGGACTTCAGCCTTTCCAATGTGCCGGCGGCATAATATGCCCCGGCAGCATCGGCCGCCTCAATCTTGACGGAACCATCGAGAGATATCCTGTACCAGCCGGGCTCATGTCCCGGCACGATAACAGGTTCACAGCCGATCACGCAGGTCGTTCCGTCTGCAGGGATCACGCTCTTCAGCGCAGGGATCATGTCAATTATCGCAGGCTCCGAATATGTCCAGCTGAAGCAGTTCTTCCTCACATCGTCACCAATCGTCCTGTATTCCACGGGAATGGAGACTTCGGTCTTCCCGGGAATCTGCATGGCAAAGCCCTCGGGCATGTGCGAAAGATGCTTTATGGGGGCCGACCTGTACTTGAGCACAAGCGTATCCCTGCCGCTTGCCACAGGGGTGAAATAAAAGCACCATCCGTTGAAATGATGCATCGCAAGGTCTCCTTCAGCCTCGAAGTCAGGCTTCACATTATAGCAGTTCGCCCATATTGACCAGTCATCCCCCTTAGGAGGATTGCAGACGTAGATGGTATGCTCCGAGCGGCCATCCTCCTGCACGGCGCCTTCCTGCCATATTATGGATGTTCCGGCACTGCATGATGACAGCATCAATACTGCCACTGCAGAAATAAGTTTAGATTTCTTCATCGGCTAGTGCTTTATGTTTTTCCTGTACTGCGTAGGACTGTATCCTGTCAGTTCCTTGAATACGCTGCTGAAATATCTGGGATAGGAGAATCCGACACTGTCTGAAATCTCGTTGATGTTCATATCGGTCTCTGTGAGCAGGCGGATGGACTCCTCTATCCTCATTCGCTTGATGTAATCGTTAAGGCTGTATCCTGTTATCATCTTGACTTTGTCATACAATGCCGTACGGCTGATTCCCAGTGCGACTGTAAGGGTGTTGGCGCCGATCTCCTTGTCCATGTTCTTCTTCACGAACTCCTCCAGGCTGCCGATGAAGTCGCGGTCCTTCTGCGAGATTGCGCTCTCGACGAGTCCCTGCCTGTCGCTGTTGCGCTTGATTATCGTGTATGCGATGAAAGATGACAGCAGCGTCAGAAGCATAAGAAACCCGATCATGAATACATCCGTCCTGTACCATGGCTGGCTGATCACGATCCTCACGGTCTCCGGTTCAGATTCCGCAATCTCATTGGAAGGGAGACAGGTTGCCGTGATTGTATACTGTCCGGGAGCCAGCGACGTCAGATGCAAGGTAGAGGACGGGAGCAGCATGACGCTCTCCTCCTCTTTACCAGATATCACATACTTGAAACGGGCGTTTTCATAGAAACTGATTCCGGACACCGAATAGTCGAAAGTCAGTCCGCGCGCCTTCCAGGGGATATGCACGCAGTTGCGCTCCTTCTCATCGAACAGATAGCGTTTGCTGTCGGTCGCTATCTCATTGAGGACCATCCTTGGAGTCAGCTCGCATCTGGAGACTTTGGCCAGCTCGGTATTGATGCTCACGAATCCTGATGAACCGTTCCAGTAGAAAATGCCGTCCTCGACCCCACAGGGCCATCCGTTCAGGATATCGTTGCGTGCATATCCGTCAAAGGGGCCATAGCTGTTGAACGCCTCGGTGTTCACATCGTACAGGAACAGCATGTTGTCAGCCGCAATCCACACCATGCCGTCAGCATCCACCGTCAAAGTGGAGATTCTCTCGAATGGGAGAGACTCTATCACCTTGAAGGCCCCGCACTTTCGTGTCTCGGGGTTGTAGTCACAATAGCTGATTCCGCAGTCAGTAGCCACCCATATCCGTCCATAGCGCTTGTCAAATCCGGCAGAGACTATGTTTCCTCGGGTTTTGGCAGTGATCAGAGCATGCAGCACATGGTCATCGAAAGTGTTCACATACAGAACGTCATTATGGAAAGTCAGCACCATTTCAGAGGAATGCCAGCCGAATCTCATCCCGTTGGCAGGGGTTCCGTCTTCGAAAAGGAGCATATGCGAGCAGTCAGCAACAGGATCATAGAAGAATGTCTGGTCCTTGTACAGAATCATGATGATGTCATCCCTCAGCTTGCATGCGCTCGGCCACCCGAGACGCCAGTCATCATAGCCCTCAGGCAGCCCGCTCATGCGAACCGGACGATATGTCCCGGTTTTCTTGTTGAAAAGAGTGAATCCCTTTGTGTAGATGATCGACAGCAGGTCATCGCCCTTGAATCCCGTCACTCCCGGGACATAGTCTCCGAAAGTTGCGGGATAGTGTCTGAACTGTCCTGTCGCGGGATAAAAGGAATTGATGCCGTTGCCGTCAGTTCCAATCCAGCATATGCCGTCTTCATCCTTGTACATTCCGAACACGCTTCTCTCACTGAGACCCACTGTACTGTTCAGGATTGCATCAGAATAAGTATGGATGTACTGTTTCTTCACATTGAACATTCCATAGCGCGTGGTCCCGACCCACATGTCTCCATCCGCATCGTCATACACAACGGTGATGGCATTGCTGGGGAACGAAGATGGATCGCCAGGCACGTGTCTGAGGACGGAGAGCGTATTTGTGTCAAAGTCGAGGATATCAACCCCACCTCCATCAGTGGCAATCCACAGAGACCCGTCATATGAAGTCATGTCGAACACATACTCGGAAGAGAGCCCCTCGATGCAGCCAAGGAACTCACCGTCATGGCTGAATCGGTGGACGCCCCGTCCATAATACCCTGCGTATATCAGGCCATCCACGTCGAGGATGCGCATGAGAGTCGATCCGACGCCCTCCGAAAAACGGTCAAGATGCCTTGTTTCCATATCGAAACGCCAGATTCCGTCGCTTCCCGTGCCAAGAAGGACCGTACCGTCAGACAACGGTTCGACATCATTGATACATATATTGTCCGGGAACAGCACCATCACCGGCTCTCCCGTACTTTCCGGGCTATACCGGTACAGGCCATTGCTGCTGTAGACCCACATCTCATCACCGATACGCGAGCAACGGCCGCATACGCCGTTCGGCAGAGTCTCAAAAGAATCCGAAGTCTTTTCATACAGATAGGCATGAGCGTCAGTGGCAGCCCAGATGCTGCCGTCAGACCCCTCGGCAACGGCATTCACGATTTCCCCATTCAGCGGGTAGTGCCGGTGGCCTGAAAAAGAAAAGAAATCAAGGCCGTTCTCAGTACCCACCCACATTCCTCCCCTGCCGTCTTTGAGGATGGTGGTCACGAAAGGACAGACAAGGCCTTCGTCCATTGAAATGCACGTGCTGGAATAATGTATCTCCGACTGTACAGCAAAGCTGTAAGCTGCAGTGGGCAACAAAATGGCAAGCAGTAACAGTATGTTCAGAATCCTATTTCTCATCATTACAAATATAGCCATAATTACTGTGGAAAAACCGTCCGTTTCATATCAAAAAGCAGCTTTGGACTATGCTTGACAAAAATTGGATTGCAGTTGACAAACCATTATTTCATACAATTTACCTTTGAATGTCGAACCACAGAGCATTTGTAACAGACAAACCAAACATATTCAATATTAATATGAAAAAACTACTAGCCATCTGTTCCGCAATACTTTTCGTATTGCCTGCATTTGCACAGCAGAATTACACCGGTACCGTCGTTGACGCGTTCGGCGACCCGTTCGCGGGTGCGGTTGTGCAGATTAAAGAGACAAAGGCCGGTGCAACTTCCGATGCAGCCGGCAAGTTCACAATCAAGGCTTCAAAGGGCCAGACAATGGAGGTCTCATGCCTCGGCATGAAGACCGTCACCATGCAGGTTCCCGAGAACGGCCCTATCAGCGTAGTTCTTCACGAAGACTATGAAACTCTCGAAGAAACCGTTGTCGTGGGCTACGGTGTAACCAAGAAGCGTGACCTTGCCGGTTCCGTTTCTTCCATCAAGACAGATGAAATCAAGCCAGGCGTCGTCACCAACACCGAGGACCTCATCAAGGGCCGCGCAGCAGGTGTGTATGTTCAGCAGAACTCATCCGCTCCGGGTGCATCGGTCAACATCAGAATCCGTGGCGCAGCATCGATAGGTTCGAACAACAATCCTCTGTATGTGATCGACGGTGTCCTTTCCTCACCGGGCAACATGCTTGCGCCCGAGGATATCGAGAGCATCGAGATTCTCAAGGATGCCGCATCAACGGCCATATACGGTTCAAACGGTGCCAACGGCGTTGTGATCATCACCACAAAGAAAGGCCATACAGACAATTTCTCCGTAAACTACAGTTACAGTCTTTCCGCAAAGGCACTCAACAACACCCTCAAACTCATGGATGCCCAGGATTTCATGGGCTATGAGATGAGAATCTGGGAAGACGCCGGTGGATTCGGAGCCGCCCCCTATACGGATGAGCAGCTCAAGTACAAGGGCCCCGGCACAAACTGGATCACCGAAATGGCCAAGGTCGGTCTCACACAGACACACGCAGTGACAATGACCGGTGGTACCGAGAAAATCAAGGCCGCAGCATCCTTCAACTATCACGACAATGACGGTACGCTTCCCAGCAACTCGTTCAAGCGTCTGAACGGCCGTGTAAACGTCGACTACACCCCTGTGAAATGGCTGACCGCCGGGATGAGCGCAAACATTACCAGAAGCGACACCCAGCAGCTCTCGACCGATACCGCAACGGCAACTGAAAACGCGATGTATATGCTTTTCACCATGAGCCCATTGAGCAGGAACGATGATTCCGGACTCGACTGGGTCGGCAGAATGGACTGGTCGGATTATGTGAGCAAATATTTCCGTCACTCAGACAATCACTACAAGGGAACAACATCAACCTTAACCGGATACGCAGAGCTCAAGCCTCTTGACTGTCTTTCTCTGCGTGCACAGTACTCCACCAGCAGCTGGGCAGGCTCTTACCAAAGATATTTCAGCCGCGAAACCAACATCGGAGAAGGCAAGAGCGGCCTTGCGGACTGGAACGATGATTCAAGCATCTACAGGCAGATTGACGGTGTCATCACTTATCACGACAAGTTCGCTGACAAGCATGACCTCAAGATCATTGCCGGCACCAGCTGGAACAGCAACCAGTCAGAGTGGCTCAGCACCGAGGCCTCACATTTCGGCACAGACGCATTCCGGTTCTACAACATGGGTGCCGCCGGTCTGTTTGAATCCATCGGTTCAGGCCGCACGGACAATACCAATCTCTCATTCTTCGGAAGGGTCGAGTATGTCCTGAACAACAAGTACATCTTCAACGCCAGCTTCCGCGCAGACGGTGCCTCAAACTTCGGCAAGAGCAACAAATGGGGCTACTTCCCCGGCGTATCAGCCGCATGGCAGCTGGGCGACGAGGACTTCATGGAGTGGGCAAAGCCTGTGATCTCTTCATTCAAGCTTCGTGCAAGCTGGGGACAGACAGGTAACAACGGCATCGGATGCTACCAGTCACTGAAGACCTATGGAAACTCCAAGGCTTATGTAGGATACAACAACATCGCCACCGCCCTCCATCTCGCCAACCCTGGAAACGACTCGCTCAAATGGGAGACAACAACCCAGACCGACCTCGGATTCGACGCATCACTCTGGGACGGAAAGCTTGAAGTGACCGCCGACTACTATTACAAGCTCACAACAGACCTTCTTAACGGAATCACCATCTCCTACAGCAAGGTCGGTATCGGGTCCACCATAGGAAACAACGGCGCAGTCTCCAACCAGGGTGCAGAACTGTTCCTGAAGTGGCACATCCTCGACAAGAAAAGTTTCAACTGGTCAACGAACCTCGCATTCTCATACAACAAGAGCCGCATCGTGGACATCAACCAGGATTCTTACGTAAGCATAAGGCCTCAGGGAGCATATGAGTACAACGAGTATATCAAGCTCGCCAAGGACTATCCTCTCGGAGCACTCTATGGATACAAGTGCATCGGCATACTCCAGCAGGGACAGACATACGAGCCCCAGCCCAAGGCACAGCCCGGTGACTATATCTTCGAAGATGTGGACGGCGACGGCGACATCGACCTCGATGACCGCACACAGCTCGGTACCGGTGTCCCTCCCGTAACTATCGGCTGGGGGCATAACTTCCGCTTCGGCAACTTCGACGCAACAATCTTCTTCGATGCATCTCTCGGTGGAAGCCTGTTCAACCTCAGCCGGGTTGTCCTCGAAGACAAGAACCGCACAAAGGACTGTCTCCAGAGATGGACAAAGGCTCATCCTTCAGACGTAATGGGACGTTCCAACTGGGAAAAGACAACCGATTACCAGTACGGAAGCTATGTCAACTCCCGTTTCATCGAGAGGGCTGACTACCTCAGGCTCTCGAACATCGAGATCGGATACAATGTTCCTGTCAGCAAAATCTGCAACGGCAAACTTATCAAGGCCGCACGTGTATTCGTTGGTGCCCAGAAACTGTTCACCATTACGAACTACTCAGGACTTGATCCTGAAATCAGTTCTGGTGGCTCAAGCGATATCGTCCAAGGTCTTGACTGGGCTGCATACCCCGCATACCGCACATTCAACTGTGGTGTAAATGTAACATTCTAATACGCAGAAACCATGAAAAGAAAAATCCATATACTTATTGCGCTGCTTTCTTCACTTACCATTGCAGTATCTTCCTGCGAGAAGGCACTTGAGGAAATAGTGTATTCAAGTCTGACCCAGGACATCGCCTTCACAACAGGCGAAAACGCCCAGGGTGCCGTCGATGCAATGTACATCCCTCTTCACTCGCTTTACCGCGAACCGATGTGGATGATCAACGACATCCCTACAGACGTAGGCGTACGCGCATACTGTTCCGAGTGGCTCAACGACGAGCAGGAAAAGGTCGACAATATCATCAGTGACGTATATCACTGCTTCACCCAGATCTACAGCCGCGCGAACGATGTCATCTGCATAGTCCCCACAATGGATGATGAGCTGTTTGACACTGGCGGCGTACAGTCAAAGGACCTTCTTGTCGCCCAGGCCAAGTTCATGAGGGCATATGCATACTATGAACTTACCGACATCTATTATCAGGTTCCCCTGGTGATAACCAATGATGAGAAATTGAACGAGCCCTCAACCTTTGCATCCATAGATGAGATCGAGGCCCAGATCGAAGCTGACCTCAAAGCCTGTGTGAACGACCTTCCGAAGAGTTGGGAAAGGTCTCAGGCCCAGCGTCCCACATATGGCGCTGCTGAGGCATTCCTCGTAAGGCTCTACATGAGGCAGGCTGGCCGTGCACGACTCGCAGGCGATGCCGGCAAGGCTTCAGAGAAGTGGAATGCAGCCCTGACGGAAGTCAACAACGTGCTTGCTCTCGAGGGAGAGGAGTACCAGCTTTATCCTGACGTATGGACCGCATTCGACCCTACCACAGACGAGGCTCTCTACAACGACGAGCTCATCTGGGCCGTAAGAGCTTCCAGGGACGTGCATTCAGGATCATGGGATCTTGGCCTCATGTGCACCCCTTGGGAATATGACATGGGCTGGGACTGCTACAGATGCTCACTCGAGCTCTACTGGTCTTTCGACCCTGAGGACACCCGTCTTACGGAACTCATCGTTGACAACTATCCTGATGTTTACAACGACGCATTCCCTGACGATCAATGGTACTACATGGCCCCTCCTACCATCAAGGACGTTGGCCGCTGCATAGAAATCCTCGAGGGCATGTTCGGTCCCGGAGCCATGACATACGACGAACACAGTTATGTGAGCACGCAGAAGTATATGTTCCTCAACACATGGACATACAACTACGATACACCCAACAACTTCCCTATCGTGCGCCTCTCAGACATGATCCTCTGCAAGGCTGAGATTCTCAACGAGCTCAAAGGCCCCAACCAGGAGTCGGTAAACCTCATCAACCGCATCCGCGAGAGGGCATTCACCAATGCAGAGCACAACATCAGTCTTGGTGACTACGCCAATACCGACGCACTCAGAAGCGCAATCTGCGACGAGCGTGCATGGGAACTCAACTCCGAGGCCATGCGCCGTCCGGACCTTATCCGCATGGGACTTTGGAAGGACCGCTATGACAAGTATGTGGCAAGCCAGAAGGAAAAAGCACACTGGAAGGCTATCAATACAGGCAATCCGGAGGGATTCTATGATGATGACTTCAAGGCTTATCCTACAGATCTGACCGAGAATGACATACGTCGCTACTTCCCCATGCCTCTACGTGAGACAGAACTCAATCCAGAACTTGGATACGCACGTACCTTCTGATAAATTAAGTTAATTTTGTGATTTATCACCGGCAGGGCGACCTGTCGGTGATAATGAACATAAAGACCAAGATGAACAGGACATTACATTCAATCATTCTGGCGGCAGCCCTGCTGCTTGCTTGCGCATGCAACAAGCAGGAAAACGGGGATGGACGATTCATTGAAAAGGTCGAGTGCAGAAGCGTACAGGACAATGCACTGAGAGTCAGCATAGATATCAGGTTCACTCGGGACTGTGGTTACTCTATCAGCTATTGGCCCAAGAATGACCCGTCGAAGACAATAACGACAAAGACATCTCATTCAAAAAACCAGGAAGGACACGACATCCTGCTGTTCCTGTACCCTGAAAGCACCTACTGTTTCAAGGTCAATACAGGAGAACCTTCCGAGACCTTCGAGTTCCAGACATACTCGCTTCCTCCCGACATGCCCCAATATACCGTAAAAGAGGGACAGGACTGCAAAATACCTGGTTACATATTCCAGACACAGATAGGAAAGGCCGGGTACATCACTTTTGCAGACACGGACGGGCGAGTCATCTGGTATCAGTACATCGACCAGCCGGCCAGGATGTTCGACGTTTGTGAAAAAGAAGGTGTCATATGGCTCCTTACAGGGTTCAAAGAAGGGGATGGCACTGAATTCCAGCGTCTGACCAAAAGAATAATGTGCATTGACCTTTTCGGCAACATTATCCACCAGTGGTCGATAAGCGATGGTGAGATCGATATACCTTATGCCCACCACGAGATACGGAGAATGCCCGACGGGAACATTGTTGCCGTCACCAATTTCACAAGGGAATTCGACCTGACACCGCTGGGAGGCAAACCTGGTACTACAATCTGGGGCGATGGTTTCACCATCTTCAACACCGATGGCAAAGTAATCAGGACCTGGGACATCTTTGGTGAGATAGACCCATTGAACTGTGATTATGTAAATCCCCTCAAGAAGCCGCTCGACCTTGTCCACGCAAATTCCTTCAATTGGGACAGCGAAGGCAACTACTATATGACCTTCAACAATACAAGCCAGTTATGGAAGATAGATTCCAAATCCGGCGAAGTCCTGTACAGGGTCGGCCCTGGCGGCAACGTTTCCATTGACGAGAGCGGATTTGCCCAAGGCCTTCACAATGCGATTCCTCTTGCCCCGGACCGCATACTGTGCCTCGACAACGGAAGAGAAAGAAAATCAAGCAGGGCAGTCATCTACAAGATAGATCCAGATGCGATGACGGCAGAAGTGGAGCTCTCTGTCAGCCTTGCCCAGAACTACTCATCCCGAGACAGAAGCGGAGTCGAATTGATACTCGACGGAAGTATGCTGATGTTTGGAATGACCGTCTCCCATTATGTGGTATTCACCGACCTTGAAGGCAAGGTCCTCAAGTCTGTTGAAAGGGACGGAATGTCGTATCGGACACACTATCTTGAAAAACTGCCGGAATATTGATATGAAAAGGATATCCACCATCATCGCAGCATCCCTGCTTGCAATTGCAGGGACAGCTGAAGTACAGGCCCAGATTGTCGTAAGCGCAAATGAGGCTGTCGGTCCCATCAAATACATGAACGCTGTCAACAACGGTCCCTCCCCTGCATTCGAATGGCAGAGCATGGATAACATGACATATTTCAAGAATCTGCGTATTCCCTATGCCAGGACCCATGACTCCACATCGTCAGGTGATTACGGTGATACTGTGGTGGACATCACCAAGATATTCCCCGACTTCTCAAAGGACGTGAACGATCCTGCTTCATACGACTTCTTCTACACCGACAGGATGATGCTGA
>JAGHSA010000026.1 GCA_018066125.1 Candidatus Cryptobacteroides onthequi
TTCTCGTGAAGAAGGCATATGGTTTAACTTATTAAAACAGATAACAATGGCTGTTAAAATCCGTCTTCAGCGCCACGGCAAGAAGAATTTCGCATTCTTCCACATTGTAGTGGCAGACTCTCGCTCACCACGCGATGGTCGTTACATCGAGCAGATCGGCTCGTACAATCCTAACACAAACCCTGCAACTATTGTTCTCAACTCTGAGCGCGCACTTGCATGGCTTAACGTGGGCGCACAGCCTACTCTCACCGCAAGCAAGATCCTCTCTTACGAGGGTGTACTCCTCCGCAAGCACCTCCAGGGTGGCGTTGCAAAGGGTGCTCTCACACAGGAGCAGGCTGATGCAAAGTGGAACGAGTGGAAGGCTCAGAAGGACGCCAAGACAGCTGCAAAGAAGTCAGGTCTGACTCTTGCTGCAGTTGAGGCAAAGAAGGCTGCAAAGGCTGCTGAGATCAAGGTCTCTGAGGCACGCGCAGCAGCTATCGCACAGAAGAAGGCTGAGGCTGAGGCCGCTGCTGCTGCCGCACAGGCAGAGGCTGCTGCCGAGACTGAGGCTGCCGCTGAGGCTGAGGCTTAATCCATGTCCTTGCTCCAGATAGGTAAGGTACTGAAGTCCAACGGGACTGATGGCGGACTCCTGATGGGATTCCGTGACATAGACCTGGAAGACATCTCACTCGAGGAACCGGTGTTCATCTATTTCGATGGACTTCCGGTTCCATTTTTTATTGAAAGACTGACCCCGAGAGGAAATGACAAGGCCATAGTCCACCTCAACGATGTGAAGGATCTCAAGGATGCCGAAGAAATCACAGGACAGGCTGTCTTCGCCGACTATCTCGAAGAAGAGGATGACGAGGATGGATTCGAGGCTCTGACAGGATGGACTGTCGCCGGGGTCGGAACGGTGACAGGCTTCCTTGACTTCCCGGCAAACCCATGCCTCGAGGTCATGACAGACAAGGGGGAAGTCATCATACCTCTACACGAAGACCTGATCAAATCCATGGACCAGAAGCGCAGGGTGATCAGCATGGACATCCCTGAAGGACTCCTGGACCTTTAATCATCCTGCAATGGGCATCGAGATCGAGAGGAAATTCCTGGTGAAGGGAGAGTACAAGAGTCTGGCATCCAGCTCCAGCCGCATCAGACAGGGCTACATAAGCAGACAGAGCGGGCGCACGGTCAGAGTGCGCATCCGCGGAGAGAAGGCATACATCACCATCAAGGGTCCAAGCCTCGACGGCATCAGCCGCTTCGAATGGGAAAAGGAGATTCCTGTACAGGACGCAGAAGATCTCATGCTCCTGAGCACCGGCCCCGTGATCGACAAGACGCGATATCTGGTGCCATTCGAAGGCCACACCTTCGAGGTCGATGAGTTCCACGGAGACAATGAGGGACTCACCATGGCGGAAGTGGAGCTCGGCTCACCCGACGAGCCATTCGGCAGACCGGAATGGCTGGGAGAGGAAGTTACAGGCGACAAGCGCTACTACAATTCAAACCTTTCAAGCAATCCTTTCAACACCTGGGAAAAGTAATGAACTCTTTCCTCAAAAACTATGGCTCCACCCTGGCGCTCCTCGCCGGCCTGGCAGCCGGAGGCATCATCGGCATCTGCTCAAGCGCCGCTGCAACAGCGGTCAAGCCTGTCGGTGACCTCTTCCTCAACCTCATCTTCGTCATCATCGTGCCGCTGGTGTTCTTCAGCATTGCAGCGTCCATATACAACATGCGCGAGTCCAACATGCTCGGACGCGTCCTCGGGTGGGTGATGGTCATCTTCGCGGGCATGTCCGTGGTGGCGGCGGCCGTATCTTACCTCGGATGTCTCATCTACAACCCCGTGGGAGAGATCGACCACAGCAAGATACTCGGCACTCTGACACAGCAGGCTGCGGAAGGCAAGAGCTCCATCCCCGACATCATCGTCAGGGCCCTGACCGTGCCGGATTTCCACCTCCTGCTCACCAAATCCAACCTCCTGCCGCTGATCATATTCGCGGCCCTTTGGGGCTACGGCACAAGCGCAGCCGGCGAGAAAGGCAAGCCAATGGCAGCGTTCATCAACTCGGGTACCGAGGTGGTGATGAAGATGATGTCGGCCATAATGGTTCTCGCCCCTGTGGGCCTCGGCTGCTACTTTGCAGGCGTGGTGGATGAAGTGGGGAGCCAGTTCCTCGGAGGGTATATACGCGCATTCGTGCTGTACATCGCCACCCTGGCGGTATTCTTCTTCGGCATCAACAGCATCTATGTGCTTGTCGCTAAGGGAGGCAGCGGTCTCAAGGCGTACTGGAAGCACATAATCACCCCTTCCATCACCGCAATAGCCACCTCCCCCAGCGCCGCCACCATGCCGGTGGCCATTGAAGCCGCCAAGAAGATGGGAATCACTCCGTCTATCGCAGACGCCGTGATACCTCTTGGCACCAACATCCACAAGGACGGATCGGTGATGACCGGCGTCATCAAGGCGGCGTTCCTGATGTGTCTGTTCTCCAGGAGCCTGACCGACCCTGGCACAGCCCTGGCCATCATCGCGGTGGCAATCATCTCGGCAGTGGTACTCGGAGCAGTGCCCAGCGGCGGAATGGCCGGAGAGATATTCATCTGCTCGATGCTTGGATTCAGTCCGGAGATGGTAGGCATCATCATCGTGCTCGGCACCCTCTACGACCTGCCGGCAACACTCCTCAACTCCAGCGCAAACATCGTCGGAGCCATCCTGGTGGACACTGCAGTCGGAGCCGGAAAGAAAAATCAGTAGCCGAGTTTCTTGAACCTCTGCGCCACCTGGGCCGCAATCAGGGCATAGCCTGCATCGGTGAAGTGGCAGCCGTCAGTCATGAGCTGCGGAGGCACTTCCCCATTTGCCACAGCCTCGGCATCCTTTTCCGAAGGCCTGAGACCTGCGTCCTTGAGCCCGTCCCTGACCAGATAATCCCTGAGAGCGATATAGTGCCTGCCGAACTCAGCCTTGAGAGCGGCTTCCATCTGAGGCATCTTCTCGAGAGGAACCACCCAATTCGGCTTGTGGAAGCTCACTACGACATAGCGTTCACATCCGCTGTAGGCTATCATCGCCTTGATCTGGGAGATATAGTCCTCCACTGTGCTGAAACCTGCATTCTGGCCCACGAAGAAAACATTGGCGTAGGCGCCGCGCAGCTCTCTCATGGCCTTGGTCTCGATGACAGCGCCTTTCTTGAGGACAAATGAAGAATCGACAGCGGCGCGCGGCTGGAGGTAATGGTTGTACTCAAACTTGAAACCGTTTTCGCCCCAGAAATGAGCCTCCGAGCGGATGTCGAACTCGCGGCCGTCGATGATGACGGGGTTGACCCACGCGGCACTCTTGCCTTCTTCCCAGCCTCCCTGGATGAGAGGAGTGACTTTGCTGCCGTTGTATGAGGACTCGAACGCAGTGACGTCGCAGTTTCCCACAAAGACAGGAAAACGTCTTTCACTATCCCTGTAGATGTTCACATCGTGAGCAAGGACCATGGGATATGCGCCCTGGCGTGACATGATGGTCACAGTGTTTTCTCCGCCTACTCCGCAGTTGATGACTTCATAGGCAGATCCAAGTGCGGTGGCAAGCGCGTCGGGATAGCATCCCGGATGGGGCGCAGTGAGGCTGTCTCCCCAGCATACCACCTTCTTTCTCTCGGTCTGGGTGGCAGTAAGCGTTACTATCGATATGACAAGCAGCAGGGCTGCGGCTGTGATCTTTCTGTTCATATGTGGTCTCATTTTTTGTCATCGGTATTCCTGATGGAGAATTCGCATCCGCACCAGAGCTGGTTGTAGAAGTTCATTTCGCGGATGATTTCGCCGCGGCGTTCCTGGAGTCCACCCTTGCGCCAGTTCTGTTGCCACCAGACGACTGTCTGGTGGCAACCATTATCAATTGCGCGGACTTCGCTGTCGCGAACGCGCATGTCACCTGCCGAAACGCTGCTGCAAAGGACTTCGTCACTGTGAAGGCATCGGTCGCCCGGGGAGACGGAATCGCAGACTTCGGCACCGGCGCAGTCGATCTGCGCGAGATTTTTCCAGCGGGAAGACGCGAGAGTCGTAGTCAGGACTGTGTACCCGTGCGTGCGGGCATACTCCGCAGCCCTGCCCAGACGGAAACGGAAGCACTGAAGGCAGCGTCCTCCCCTTTCCGGCTCGCCCTCGAGCCCTTTCACGGCCTGCAGCCAGGCATCATGGTCATACTCATCCTCCACCATTTCCACCCCGAGTTTCTCGGCATACCGGACACACTCGGTGCGGCGGTGGTCATACTCCTCATAAGGGTATATATTCGAATTGGAGTAGAATATCACAGGGGTTATCCCGTGCTGGAGCATGCACTCCAGGATGGCAGACGAACACGGTGCACAGCAGGCGTGGAGAAGCACCTTGCCGGCGCCTCCCGGGACTTCAAGGTCCAGGTGGGTCTTCACTGCCATGGCTCAGCTGAAAAATCAACCCTCAACCCATTCCCCGAATGACTCGAGGAATCCAGGGTAGGACTTGGACACGCATTCCGTGTCATCGATCTCGATAGGCGCATCCGCTGCGAGAGATGCTACTGACAGAGCCATGACCATGCGGTGGTCATGATATGAAGTGTAGCTGCCGCCGTGAAGGAGGTTGCCGGAAAGCCTTCTCGAGGTCAGTGACTGTCCCTCGATCACCATCTCGTCGCCTTCTATGGACGCAGGCACACCCATCTGGGTGAGCATCTGCAGCAGGGCCTGGCCGCGGTCGCTTTCCTTGTTGGCAAGTCTTCCCACTCCCGCTATTCGGCTGGTGCCGGCGCAGAACGCCGCAAGCACAGCCACTATGGGGAAGAGGTCGGGAGCATTGTTGAGATCCTCCTCGATAGCCATGAGAGGGGCCTTCTGCACATTCATGACGCCGTCGTCATCCTGTGACACGCTGGCACCTGCATCCACGAGGATATCCATGATGGTAAGATCCGCCTGAAGGGACTGAGAATCAAGCCCGTCCAGATGCGCGCCTCCGAAAATGGAGCCTGCCACCATGAAGTTTGCCGCCCCGCTCCAGTCACCCTCGATATCGAAATCGGCAGCCTTGTAGTGCTGGCCACCCTTTATCCTGAAGGTCATGCCGGTGCAGAGAGACCAGTCCTGTGTCTCGACAAACTCCTCGTCCCCTTCCATCTCGTTGACCACATTGATGCCGAACTTGCGCAGGACATCCAGGGTGATGAACATGTAAGGGATGCTCTTTGGATCTGAAACGTATATGGTGGAAGGCTTGTCTGCAAGAGGCAGAGCCATCAGGAGTCCCGAGATGAGCTGGGATCCACCCTTGCCTGAGATGTCGGCGCGGCCGGGCATCAGCCTGCCGCCTATGCTCAGAGGCACGAACACATCCTTCCTGGATGCATGCTCGAGGCTTGAGAGCACTACGCCGAATGCGGCCATGATGTCATTGGCACCGCTGAGCGGGCGCTTGAGCAGGGTGCCGCGTCCTCTGACCGCCACCGGCGGTTCACATATCTGAGACAGCACCGGGATCATGAGTCTGGTCAGGAGACCTGACTCGCCGGTGCAGAGCTCGTCCATCCTGAGCGGAGCGTCGACAGGACCTATGCCTGTGATCTCGAGGGTCTCACCCTCCACCACAGTGGCCCCGAGCGCACGTGCCACCGCAATGGCAGCCTCTGAATCCGCACATGGACTGTAACCGAAAAGATGCGAAGTACCCTCTGCAAGCGCAGCTGCCACGATGGCTCTCTGCGCAAAACTCTTTGACGCAGGAATACGGAGCACGTCGTCATTGCGGCCCGTGAAAGGAGCCTCGGCGTCACCATAGACCGCCAGGTTCATCTCGTCGAGAGGCCACTGTCCCGGAGCGACCGACTCGGATGCATCGAGCGCCGCAAATGAGAACGGAGCACCGAGCCTGAGGGCATCCACCCTGCTCTGGCGTCCAGCCTCTCCCATGCAGAATGCGAGCAGCTGTCCAGGCTCCAGGCACTCGTACATGGACTCCACGCGCGCCACATCGTCTCCGTCCTTCGCCATCACGGCAAGCTTGACGACTTCAGCACCGAACCTGATGCACTTCTCAGCCATGTCTTCCATCTCTTCGACTGACGGTGTGCACTCGTAATTGTGATATGAGCGTATGAGGATGGTCCCGGCCTCGTTTGCCGCCTTCTTTATCCTCTTGCCTACCGCTGCAGGAGCCTCGATCTCGAGATCGACATACTTGGCACCGGCTTCGATGGCGAGAGTGAGCCTGTGCTCGGCTTCCGCCTGGGTGTACTCCACACCCGCACGGCATGTGGCCACGAGAGGTGTGTCGCAGTTGCCGAAGATATCCTCGATGTCATCATCATCCAGCGGACAGAGGTCCAGGCGGATCTCCGCCATCTCTACATCCGCCCTGTCAAGGATGTCATAGATCTCATCCCTTGTCTTGCCCTGAATACTTACGCAGACCATTCTACCTTTCCTATTTCTCTTATATATACAAATTTGACCTTTCCGCCGACATTCTTCTTGTCCTTGGTGAGCGCTTCGGCAAGATCCTCCGCAGGGCATGGAAGCTCTGTAGGCAGACCGCAGCGCCTCAGGTCGGCCGCTATCTTCTGAGCCAGTCCTTTCTGCGCATAGCCGAGCTCCTCTGAGAGCTCTGCCACCTTGACCATGCCTATGGCCACTGCCTCGCCATGGGTGTGCTCGACCTCGCATTCGTGAGTCTGCTCCCACCACTCCACGGCATGGCCGTAGGTGTGTCCGAGATTGAGGCACTTGCGCTCCCCTTTCTCGTGCGGGTCGCGCTCTACCACGCCGGTCTTGAAGTCCTGAGTGGCCTGGATGAGATCCACGAGCACGGACACATTGTCAGGAGTGACTGACGGGAGGACAGCCACCGCCTTCTCATACAGCTCAGATGAGCAGATGATGAAAGACTTCAGCATCTCGGCATATCCTGATACCAGATCACGCTGGCTCAGGGTACGGAGCGGCGCAGTGCAGGAATATGTGAACTCCGCGAAAGAGAAGGTGCCGATGAGATTCTTGAATGAATCCAGGTTGACACCGGTCTTGCCGCCTATGGATGCGTCCACCTGCGCAAGGAGGGTAGTAGGCACGAATGCGAAACGCACGCCCCTCTTATAGATGGAAGCTGCAAATCCGACGATGTCGGTGGTGGTGCCGCCGCCCACGGCGAGCACAAAGGCCCTGCGGTCGGCATCCATGGCCAGCAGGAAGCGGCAGATATCCAGGACGGTGTCCATGTTCTTGTTGCTGCCGTCGGCATCGATGGCCATCGAGGCCTGTATGCCTGCAGCCTCGGCTATCTCGTCCGCAAAGGTCTCGACATTGCGGTCATAGACCATGTAGACGTTCTCATATTGTTTCAGGCGCTCATAGAGGTCGCTGAAATCACTTCTGACTATGACATCTCCCATATCATGCTATTCTGAAAGTATCCTGTTCTGCTCTCTTACTGAAGCCTCATGGATCGCGTTGAAAACCTTTGTGATGAAATCACGGTCGAGACCGTAGATGTCCGCAGACTTGAGCACGGACTCGAGGATGTTGTCCCAGCGTGATGCCTGGATGATCGAGATGTTGTTCTCTTTCTTGTACTGACCTATCTTGCGGCTGATCTGCATGCGGGCACCAAGTGTGCGGAGAATCTCCTCGTCGCAGGAGTCTATCCTGGTTCGGAGCTGATCGATGTTCTCGTGATACTCCTGATTGTCAGTGTCGCTGTCACGGACGGTAAGGCCCTCGAGCAGTTCGATGAGCTGGGACGGGGTGAGCTGCTGCTTCGCATCGCTCAGGGCGCATGAAGGGTCACAGTGAGACTCTATCATGAGACCGTCGAAACCGAGGTTCATGGCCTGCTGTGAAAGGTCCTGGAGATAGTCGCGGCAACCTGCCATGTGGCTAGGATCGCAGAAGAACGGCATCTCGGGATAACGGCTCCTCAGCTCCACTGCCACCTGCCACTCCGGAGAGTTGCGGTACTTCTTCTCGGTGAGGGATGAGAATCCCCTGTGGATGACTCCGATTTTCCTGATTCCCTGGCGGTTGAGTCTTTCGAGAGCGCCTATCCAGAGATCGAGGTCCGGATTGACAGGGTTCTTGACAAGCACCGGTATGTCTGTATCACGCAGAGCCTCCGCTATCTCTTCCACGAGGAAAGGATTGGCAGAGGTGCGCGCTCCGAGCCATACCATGTCAATACCATGCTTGAGGCACTCGAATACATGCTTCTCGCTGGCAACCTCCGTACAGATCTTGAGGCCAAACTCTTTCTTTGCCTTCTGCATCCACTTGAGGCCTTCCACTCCGGCACCCTCGAAGCATCCGGGGTGGGTGCGCGGCTTCCATATGCCTGCCCTGTACACATTGATACCTACCTGACGGAGCTGCCTTGCGGTGTCCATCACCTGATCCTCACTTTCAGCACTGCACGGTCCGGCGATCGTACACGGTCTCGGAAGTGTGAAGAAACCCCATTCACTGAGCGGGGCGATATCCATTCTTGCTGCCATCTCTATCTTATTATTCGTTTAATCTTGTTTGCCGACTCGATGAGCTCACGTATCCTGTCTTCATCGAAGTCTGCGATCGCCTCCCTGAAATCCTTCATCTTTTCGATGTAGGTATCTATCACATGGAGAACATTGTCCCTGTTCTGCGAGAGGATAGGAACCCACATGTCGGCATTGCTCTTGGCCAGACGCACCGTTGAAGAGAATCCTCCGGACGCCAGATCGAAGATATGCTTTTCATCACGTTCCTTGTCCAGCACAGTGAGTGCCAGCGCGAATGAGGTCACGTGAGATATGTGAGACACGTAGGCCGTGTGCACGTCATGGTTGGAGGCATTCATGTAGATCACTCTCATGTTGAGGGCGTCGAAAAGGTTCTCCACCACCTTGACCGCACGCGGATCCGACTCCTCACTGTTGCAGATGATGCAGGCACGGCCGTCGAAAAGGCCAGGCATCGCTGCCCACGGGCCGCTGTACTCGGTACCGGCCATCGGATGTGAGGATACGTAGTTGCCCCTCATCGGATGATAGTGGACGCTGCGTATCATCTGCTCCTTGACTGAGCATACATCCATCACAATCTTGCGGCAGCCCTTGCCCTCCTGCCCGTACATGTCGAGCACATGCGGGAGCATCCTGACCGCAGCGCCTACAGGCACCGCGAGAATGGTGATGTCACACTCGCGTACGGCGTCATCAAATGATGCCATCCTGTCTGCGAGACCTATCTTGAGCGCAGCCTCTGCATTGACGCTGTCGCTGTCCACGCCGACGATCTCGTCGGCGAAATGCCTGCGTTTGAGTTCGATTGCCATCGAGCCTCCGATGAGGCCGAGGCCGACTACTGCCACTTTCATCAGATTACCTCCTTTATTCTTGCCAATGCCTTCTCAAACACCTCGACCTCTGCACAGAGGGAGATGCGAAGGTACTGTGAGCCATTGCGGCCGAAAATGAATCCCGGTGTGATGAAGACTCCCGCCTCATAGAGGATCCTGTCGGATATCTTCTCGGCTTCCGGACCGACCTTTCCCCAGAGGAAAAGACCCTGGCTGGTGCGGCTGTACTGTGCACCTATGTGATCGAATATCTTCTCCGCAGCGACTCTGCGCCTGCGGTACATGTCATTGAGCTGTGCAAACCACTCCGGTCCCTGGGCGAGCGCCTCGACCGCGGCGAGCTGGAGAGGGCGGAACATGCCCGAATCCATCTGGCTCTTGATCTTGAGAAACTCTGCAATCACGTCCGGAGCAGCAGCGATCATACCGATACGCCATCCCGCCATATTGTGGGCCTTGCTCAGGGAGTTGAGCTCCACGCAGCAGTCCATCGCTCCCGGTACGGAAAGGATGGAAATCGGGTTGTCATTGAGAATGAAGCTGTATGGGTTGTCGTTGCAGATGAGTATGCCGTGACGGCGGCCGAAGTCCACGAGCTTCTCATAAAGTTCCATGGTGGCAGGGGCACCGGTAGGCATGTTGGGATAGTTGGTCCACATCATCTTGACGCCTGTGAGATCCATCTTCTCGAGAGCATCGAAATCCGGCTGCCATCCGTCATCCTCCCTGAGGTCGTATGTGATCATCTGGGCCTCGCAGAGACGGGATGCAGAGGTATATGTCGGGTAGCCGGGATCCGGCACGAGCACCTTGTCACCCTTGTCGAGGAATGCAAGGCTGAGTATGAGGATACCCTCCTTGGAGCCGACCAGAGGCTGAATCTGTGTCTTTGGATCGAGAGTGACGCCATAGTATCTTGCATACCAGTCTGCAAATGCCTGTCTGAGTTCAGGGATGCCGACATAGCTCTGATATGCATGCACGCCGCTCTTCTGCGCAGAGGAGCAGAGAGTGTCTATGGCTGCCTGAGGAGGCCTTCCGTCAGGAGAGCCTATGCCGAGATTGATGATTGGAGTCTCGCGTGTGGCGTTGAGCTGCGCGATCTCCTTGTTTTTACGTGAAAAGTAGTATTCCTGGACGCTCTGCGCCCTGGTTGCAGGACTTATGATCATATGGCTGCCGTGTATTCTCCGAGTATCTGAAGGTCTTCCATGAGAGGTCTCACCGCAGCGAGGGCCTGCTCATATCTCTGGTATGATGCGAACTTGATGTCGGCATAGAAGAAATACTGCCACTCACGTCCCGGAAGAGGAAGGGACTGGATCCTGGTGAGGTTCATGTCATAGAATGACAGGATGGTGAGGATCTGAGCCAGCGATCCCGGCTTGTGAGGCAGGGTGAAGCAGAGGGACGCCTTGTCCACCTCGCTCTGCGGCACCTGCACGGCCTCATCGAGGATGAGGAAACGTGTAAAGTTCTGCTTGTAGGTCTCGATGCTCGGGCGGAGTATCTGAAGGCCATAGAGATCGGCTGCGCAGGCTGATGCGACCGCGCCCACGCCCTTGAGGCCCTCCTTTGCCACCTGAGCGGCACTCTTGGCGGTATCCTCTGACTCCACAAGCTTGATGTGCGGGTATTTCTTGAAGAACTCGCGGGTCTGGTTTATTGCCATATAATGGCTCCTGACCTCATGGATATCATCCATGGTCTGGCCCGGGAGGGCCATGAGGTTCTGGACGATGCGGAGGTAAACCTCTCCCGTGATCTTGAGGTCATTCTTGCGGAGCAGCTCGAAATTCGGAAGGAGTCCGCCTGATACCGTATTCTCGATTGCCATCACGATGGCGTCGGCATTGCCGTCCGCCTTCTCCTGATAGAGCTGGTCGAATGTATTGCACTCCACCATGCTCAGTTCCTGACCCATATAGAATTTCCTGGCAGCCTCCTCATGGAAGCAGCCTGAGAAACCCTGGATCGCGATTCTTTTAGCCATACTGTCAAGCTTGATTCTTCATAAAAAAAGGCCGTCCCTTTCCGGACAGCCTCATATCTTTCCATGGTATGCGCACAACGTCCGGACTATCTTCTTCCCTGAAAATAGTAATAAAAGTAAAAGCCGAAAAATGAGTTGCGCATAACTGATGGCAAATATAATAAAGAATTTTGAAAACTATGTGTTCTTTGAACAATAATTACTTCTCAAGCTTCCCTGCGGCACGTTCAGCCTGACGGCTTGCCTTCCTTGCCTTGTCAACAGCCTTGTCAGCCTTGTCTCTTGCCTTGTCGGCATCGGCGTGAAGCTTGTCTGCCTTCTGCTGCGCCTTCATGGCAGCGGCACGCTTTGAAGGATCCTTCTCTGCCTTGTGGAAAGCCTTGTCAGCGGCACGCTCCGCCTTCTTTGCCTTGATCTCGGCGGCTCTTGCCTTGTCCTTTGCCTTGTCGGCCTGCACGATGGCCTTCTGGGCGTCCTTCTGGGCATCCAGAGCCTTCTGTTCGAGCTTTGCGGTCTTGGCATCGGCCTTTGCTGCCTCCTTTGACATCTTGGCCTCGACCTGCTCGGCTGCCTTTACCTGGCCCTTTCCCTTATTCTGAGCCTGAAGTGACATGGCACACATGCATGCCACAGCGATGATTGTGATGATCTTTTTCATGGCGTCTTGATATTATTCGTGACCATAAAGTTACTTCAATAAATCACGATTCGCAAATAGGGATCATTTCATCTTGTAGATGAGCGATCCACCCTCCATGAGCTGGTCATAGGAAAGTGAGGTATATGGCAGCTCCCTGCCGTTGAGCTCGATCCTGTCCACATACTTGCAGTCTTCAGAGATACCGTCGGCAGTGATGGTGAGATCCTTTCCGTTCGGTAGATGCAGGACAGACTCTGGGAACTGAGGGGCGCCGAATACATATTCGCCGCTGACAGGATCGACGGGATAGAAGCCGAAGCCGGAGAACAGATACCATGAAGACATCTGTCCGCAGTCGTCGTTGCCGCACAGTCCGTCACGCTTCGCCATGTAGAAGCGGTCAAACACCTTTCTGACTATCTCGGCAGTAAGGTCTGGACGTCCTGCAGCGGTGAACAGATAGGCGATATGGTGGCTCGGTTCGTTTCCGTGGGCATAGTTGCCGATGAGGCCGGTCACATCGACCACGCGGTCGTCTTTGTTGTCCACCACATTGGTCTCGTCAAAGAGCATGCTGAGCTTCTCTACAAACTCCTCTCTGCTGTCAAAGAGACCGATCAGGCCTGCAGCGTCATGCTGCACATGCCATGTATACTGCCACGCATTGCCCTCGGTATAAGCACCCTTCCTGAGCTTGCTGTGGGTCACGTAGCTCGGGTCAAACGGAGTCATCCACTTGCCCTCGGAGTCCTTCGGACGCATGAATTTGGTCTCGGGATCGAAAAGATTCCTGTAGTAGCCGGCTCTCTTGGCGAAGAACTCAGCGTCTTCGGTCCTGCCAAGCTTCCCGGCCATTACAGAAGCACACCAGTCGTCGTAGCAGTGCTCAAGCGTCCTTGAGACGCTCTCGACGCAGAAATCTATCGGATAATAGCCATACTGCTCATACGCGTCCCAAGATGATTTCTCGTGGTTTGTGGTGAGCGAGGTCTTGATGGCTTCAAATCCTGTCTCATAGTCAACCGGTATGCCCTTGAGATATGCGTCCACGATGACAGGAACTGCGTGGTTGCCTATCATGCACCAGGTCTCGCAGATACCGTACTCGTTGGTGACGAGCAGGCCGGTCTGCCTGTATTTTTCGATGAGCGAATTGACCAGGCGTGCGTTTATCTCCGGATAAAGGATATTCAGGAATGAATGTTCAGCACGGTATGTATCCCAGAGCGAGAAGTTGGTGTACATCTCTTCTCCCGGCGCATTCTTGTGAGTCTTGTGGTCCCAGCCTGTGTATGAACCATCCACATCCGTGATGATGTTCGGCATGAGGAGAGCATGGTAGAGAGAGGTGTATGCAGAGACCATCTTGTCATGGTCAGGATCCTTTATCTCGAGACGGGAGAGGAGAGCGTTCCATCTGGCTATGCCGGCAGCACGGACAGCCTCGAAGTCCCAGCCAGGGAGTTCAGCGTCCATGTTTGCGACAGCTCCCTCTTCGCTGACAGTAGAGAGTGAGACCTTTATGAGAAGCTGCTCGCCAGCCTTGGTGCTGTAATGAAGCCTGAGCTTGCGGTCTTCCATGCCCGGGCAGAACTCTGCCGAGGCGAAAGGCTTGTCAAACCTTGCGCAGAAATAGTACCAGTGATCTTTGACGAAGCCGGTGGAGCGGCGCATGCCGATGACTGTGCGGTCGTCTACCACCTTCATGTACGTCTCTGTGGCACCTCCCTTATCCAGGTCAAGTCCATGCTCCAGGTCGATGAGCACGGCTGCATCCTCGCTTTCCGGAAAAGTATAGCGGTGTATGCCCACGCGCGGCGTCGCCGTCATCTCGGCAGTCACGCCATAGTCTTCGAGGAATACCTTGTAGTAGTCGGCCCCGGCTTCCTCTGTCGAAGTCGAGAAGCGTGACCGGTATCCTGTCGAAGTATCCTCATCCACGCCGGCCTCCCAGGCGCTGCATCCCACTGAAGGCATGAGAAGGATGTCTCCCATGTCGGCACAGCCTGTACCGTTGAGGTGAGTGTGCGAGAAGCCCATGATGGAGTTGGATGAATCGTGGTAACCGGAACAGAAGGCCCAGACGCCGGCACCGTTGTCAGGTCCGACCTGAACCATTCCGAAAGGTGTCGTGGCCGCAGGATAGGTGTGACCGGTATATGCGGTCCCGATGAAAGGATCTACAAACTGTGTGTAATCGACAGTTTCTACGTCCGGCCCGGCGCATGAGACAATCGCTGCAGCTGCAAGGGACAATTCAATAATTCTTCTCAGCATGTAACTACCAGTGGATGATCATCATCAAATATAAGAAATAATGCAGTATTTGAGAAAAAGAGGGCTTCCTGTCTCCGCCTCGGCTCGTGCCGCTCTGGCTCAAATGTAGTCTATGAGCAGTGCTTTTTTTAAAATTGACATGTTAATGCCTCTTTTCATGTCAAAACACGCAGAAAACCTGCAAATTGACACGCAGATGGCACTTTTCATGTCAATAATGCCCGGTCTCCCGGTGGCGCTGGCCTCAGCCACTACTGCATGGTCAGCTCGAGAGCCTTGCCAGCCGCGTATCTGGCGATTTCACGGCTGAATTTCCTTTCGGCCTCCATATAGCCGTGTTTATCGCTGATTCACGTCTGAAACTGCCACCCCTGCAGCGTCTACGGGAAGTCACGCAGCGACTTGGAGCAGCGGCGGAAAAGATGAGGCTTCGGAAGAGCCGCCCGGGAGCGATATATTTTACGGGGGCTAAGCCGCCCCCCTCCGGCGGGCTAAAGCCCTGCTGCTCGGGCCGCAAGCATCAAAATGCTTGCTGTATACACCCTCGCGACCCTGCGGCCCTCAAGTACCTTTCCGACTTTTGACTTCGCCAAAAGTCCCGGCACCGGGCCGGTTCGCTGAGGCTCACTTCCTATACGGAGGCTATCCGCGACAGGCGAAGACGATGCCGAAGCAGTCGCTGCGAACCGGGAGCAAGGGGCTTCCCGTCTCCATCTCGGCTCGTGCCGCCCTGCCGCGACTGTGACAATCATAGAGTTTGCTGACGCGACGCGGCATTTTGCACTCATAGTCAGGCGTCGCGTCATGAAAAACCACAGATCTGCCAGAAACCGTGACGCGACGCGGCACTTTGTGCCCCAAGCAGCGCGTCGCGTCACAGACCAACGAGCCGAGGCGCAGAAGTGGAGCTGTGCCGCGCGCGGCGGGCCTGTGTTTATCACGAGCCGCCAGAAAGAGAAAACAGAAAGAGCTGACCATCGAATATCGATGCATCAGCTCTCAGATAAGTGCCCGAGGCCGGACTCGAATATATGATTGGAAATGATTGCTTTTGATGTGCCTTAATGCTGATTAATAGCATATTAACTATTTTATAGTAGTCGCCAATTTTGTCAAATTCAGTCCAAAAATGTCATAATAATTCACTTAAGTCGCCAAAAATCGCCAAAAATTATTTACTTTTGGAGGCAAAGAAACATGTTATGGCGACAATAGTATACACCCTATCTTCGAAGGTAGACAAAAGGACCGGGAAACAGGAGATTCTCGTAAGACTGTTTCATGGGCGGTTCAATCAAAGAGGAAAAACGAACCTGTACGGATATTCCAGATACTGGGATGAAAAGAACCAGCGATTCTCAATCCCAAAGGTGCGGTCAATGACTGCTGAGAAAAGGGCGGAGATAGATGAACTGCAGGTCTTGAATTCCGAACTTGACCATCTGGCAAAATTTCTTCTAAATTCTTTTATGAATGCGGGATCTGGCAAGGTCGCCCTTCCTGACAAATGGGTGGCTGATACCATCCAGTCACGCACTCTGGAGCGTATCGCGGAATCGCTTCCTGCCGTTGAAGAGAGCAACGAGGCTGAGGTGTCACCCGAAGAACTGCAGGAGGATTTCTTCAGGACCTTCGATCACTTCGTGTCGATACAGAAGATATCCGTATCCAGAGTGAGGCATTATCAGGTGATCATCCGTTCATTGAAGAGGTTTGCTCACTATATGGCTGTAGACGTGAATTTCCAGACCCTGTCCGCTGACATGCTCAGGGAGTACGCATCTTTCCTTGAAAAGGAACATACGTTCGTAGTGACCGGCGAGGACGGAAAGGCATGCATCAAAGACCCGCTGTATCTGGAGGCATACAACTCGGTCCCTGAAAGTCGGCTCCCGAAGGCACGCGGTCAGAACTATATAGTCGGCACCATGTCACGTTTCCACACCTTCATCAGATGGGCGAGAAAGAAGCATCTTCTGCAAACTGACCCGTTCGATGATTATACCATGGGGACAGCCATCTATGGCACTCCGTTCTATCTCACGAAAGAAGAGAGGAACCAGCTATACCATGCAGAGTTCCCAAACCATCCTGGCCTTGATGTCCAGAGAGACATCTTCGTGTTCCAGTGCTTCGTCGGATGCCGAATAGGTGACATGATGAAGTTCACAAAAAGGAATGTCATCAACGGAGCCCTCGAATATGTCCCTAGAAAGACCAAGGAAGGACATCCATACACAGTCAGGGTACCTCTGACTCCAACCGCACAGGAGATTCTCGAAAGGTACAAGGACACACCTGGAGACAGGCTCCTGCCGTTCATCTGCGAGCAGGACTACAACCGTGACATAAAGAAGATGATACGTCTTGCAGGCATTGACAGAATGGTGACGACCCTTAACACCATCACTCGTGAGGAGGAACAGCATCCCATATGGGAGGTGGCGTCATCACACATGGCAAGGCGTGTCCTTGTGGGCAACCTCTACCGGGAGGTCAAGGATCCGAACCTCATAGCCAAGATATCCGGACACGCCGAGAACTCGCGCGCATTCAACAGATACAGGGACATCGACGAAGCGATGGCCAAGGAAACAATCATGAAACTGGAGTAACATGGGAAAGATCATGGATAATGAGACCGTCAAGAAGACCGTTGTCTTCCTGGACCGGATGTGTGAAGAGATGCTAACCTCGGCTGATCCTGTGTTCCGTTGGCTCAAGAAGAACTTCATTTGGTGTATTCTCGTCATCGCTGCAGTAGGCTATGTGTACAAGTCGATCTGTCATTTCTTTCTTGACCAATGGACGGTAGGAGAGGCGATGTCCGTTTCTTATGTTGAAGTCTCTGCCGTAGTGATCACAGCTCTCGTCAAGATCGCATTTGGGTATGTCTGCCTATGGATAGTCAGTGGCGCTTTAAGTGCATATTCTTCGATAAGGGCGCAAAAAAGGTCGGCCCTGATCCAGATGGGCGAGCAGCGTGGACATGAAGCAGTTCCTTCAACCGTGAATACCGACAAGGACAACTCTGTGGCAGATCAGCTGGTGAAGCTGAAGTTCAGACGGTCAGGACCAGTCCGTCAAAGCCTCAGGGCAAGGGATATGGAAAAGAAAAGCCTGTCACGGTTTTCACAGTGCTGAGGAGCCAGTTCCTCCCGATGTTTGCCAGAACGAATACATCGATTCAGCTGAATCACTATGATGTATTCGTGGAGCAGCTGAGTTCAAAGGCATGGAACGTGTCTGACCTCGGAAGAATCGCATATCTGGTATACAACTCCAATATACTTCAGCACTACTACCCGTCTTTCTCTAAATG
>JAGHSA010000031.1 GCA_018066125.1 Candidatus Cryptobacteroides onthequi
ATCATGATGGGTATAGGACTGGCAGCTGCCGCCGTCCTGTTCGGCAAGCTTTTCTGCGGATACCTCTGTCCTGTCGGTACGATCGAGGATCTTCTCGCGAAGCTTCGCAAGACCTTGAAGATAAGGAAAGTGAAAGTGAACGCCGTCATTGACAAGGCACTCAGAGCCGTCAAGTATGCGCTTCTGTTCTGGATCGTGTACATGACAGTTTCCGACAGCGAGCTCTTCTGCAAGAATCTGGATCCGTACTATGCAGTGGCCACCGGTTTCAAGGGCGAGATAACACTCTGGATGTCTATAGTGACCGTGTCGGTGGTGATTCTTCTGGGAATCTTCATTGACAGGTTCTGGTGCAGGTATGTCTGCCCTCTGGGAGCAGTTGCCGGCGCCTTCAAGTTCTGGATGCCTCTTGTCGGACTCGCTGCCGCATTCTGGGTCGTCAGCCTTCTCGGAGTGCACTTCAGCTTTGTCTGGTGCCTGGCAGCCTTCTGTCTCTGCGGCTACCTTCTCGAGATAGTTGCCGTAAGGCCGAAATATCAGGTACTCACCATCGTCAGGGATGAGGACGCCTGCTCTCACTGCGGTCTGTGTACCAAGGCATGCCCTTACGGTATCGATCTGCAGAATTGCGGTCCGAAGTGCGGCCATGTGGACTGCACTCTCTGCGCAGAGTGCGTATACGCCTGCAAGAGCGGCGCTCTCAGTGTATCTGCCACCAGACGCCCTTCTTCCGGATGGACCAAGGCGATCCCGGCAGTGCTTGCCGTTCTGATCACCGCGGCGGCATGGTTTGCCGGCCAGAAGTTCGAGCTCCCTACCATCAGCGAGACCTGGGGAATCGAGGAAGGCATGAAACTCGAGACCCTCAAGATAGAGAATCTCAAGTCTGTCAAGTGCTACGGCAGCTCTATGGCTTTCAAGGCCAGGATGGAGAAGGTGAAGGGCGTCCATGGCGTCAAGACCTATGTCGGCAGCCATACCGTGGAACTCCAGTACGATCCGTCGGCTACAACTCCTGAAAAGGTTGAGGAAGAAGTATTCGTACCTTCACACTTCAGAGTATGGAGCCCGGACCCTGCAAAGCTTGACCAGCTCAAGTGCGTGACCATACGTACTGAGAAGATGTACGACAAACTCGATCTCAATTATCTCGGCCTGCAGTTCCGCCAGACCGGAAAGAGCATATTCGGAGTCGAGTCGGAATACAACTGCCCACTCATCGTGAGAGTGTATATGTCGCCGGCTGAGGATCTCGATGAGGCATGGTTCCGTGAGATCGTGAACAAGAAGGAGCTCGAGATGCCTGTCCATGGCGGCGGCACCAAGATCACTCCAGTGGACTTCGAGTTTGTAAGGCTCGAGAAAGGTGAGACTTTCATCGGCATCGCAGACTATCTTGAGCGCATGTTCGATCCGTTTACCGCAGAGGTAAGCGGCAAATATGTGGACGACAAGGGTGAGAGCTATGTCCAGAAGAGAGTCGAGCACTATAAGGGCCAGCCTCAGTATATCTATGAGATAGCCAATCAGAGCTATGAGAAACCTATCATCAAGAGGGCTCTGCCTTTCCTGAGCAACCATCTCTCACATGAAGAGGGCTTCATCGGCCTCTACCTCAGGCTCAACAGGGATCTCAAGCCATCGATCCAGCTCAGATTTGCCGAGCCTCTCACGGCCGAGCGCATATGGGAACTCATCACCATGGAAACATGGACCATCACCTACAAGGCGGGAGACGACCGCCAGGAGGGTGCCCGTATGAAGTTTGAACAGCCTGGAACCGTATATCCTTACACAGAATAATGAAAAAGGCAGTCATCATATTCTTTGCGGCATTGCTCTCGCTCAGCGCACGCGCTGATGAGGGCATGTGGCTGATCAATGCCATAAGCAAGGCTCTCGAGACCAGGATGCAGGAGCGTGGCCTGCAGTTGAACGCCAATGAGATCTACAATGCGGACGCTCCTGGAGCCGCAGTCTCTGATGCTGTGCTTTCCCTTGATTTCGGCTGTACCGGAAGCTTCATCTCCGACCAGGGCCTTGTCATTACCAACCACCACTGTGCCTATGCGGATGTCCACGCTCTCAGTACTCCGGAGCATAATTATCTGGAGGACGGATTCTGGGCCATGCAGAGCCGCGACGAACG
>JAGHSA010000027.1 GCA_018066125.1 Candidatus Cryptobacteroides onthequi
GCATCATCTCCTGACTCTAGCGGAGGAGGAATGCCTGGTAAGCCTCCCATTCTGCGGAGATGTCCGGGGCGCCGGCGGATCGTTGCGGTACCGTGGAATTGATGGCGCCGGCGGACCGTTGCGGCACTTGCGGTCGAAGATGAAAATCACCTGCACCACAGACATGCCTCTCAGGCTGCTGGAAGGCACATCGCTGCTGCAAGTGATTTTCATGTGGTGCGGAAGAGGTGTATTCCTGTCTGCCCCTAACCGCAGCTGCGGGAATGCCCTATCTATACTGGGGCTACGCCGCCCCCTCTCCGGCGGGCTAAAGCCCTGCTGCTCGGGCCGCGAGCATCAAAATGCTCGCTGTGAACACCCTCGCGACCCCTGCGGTGCTCAAGTGCCTTTCCGTATTTGTGCTGTGTCCTTGCTATCTGTAAATACCCGGCACCGCACCGGTTCGCTGATGCTCACCAATATCGGGCGGAGCTCTTCTCGGCCCGCAAGCGCGGCTCAGTGCAGCTGCGGCAGACACGGCCCCGCCCTGCACAGCCGTCTGCGTGACAGACTCCTACGTGAACTTCACAGCATCAGACATATGGTTTTACCGGTGATCCCAAAAACGTTTGTCATTGTCACAGGGATTTGATAATTTAGCATCGGTTAACCTTCATTCATTAATCAGAAACGAGATATAAGATGCGTTCCAATCAGGATTACAAAAACGAAGCGCTCAATTCTCTATCCGGGAACTGGGCGCATTCAGTATTGGCCACAATCGTGGTGCTGCTGATTGTCATACTGTGCGAGACTCCGATGCAGTTACAGACCCAGCTCCAGCTGGGCGTCATCCCCATGCTTCCTCTCATGGGAGGCACCTATCTCGCAATGTTCCTGGTCGTATATCCTCTCATCGTGGGATACTCGAACTCTCTCAGGGTTCTCCACACCACCGGTGACAACGAGGTGACCAGGAATACATTCAAGCTCGGATTCACCAATTATCTGCACATATTCTGGACCTACATCCTGATGATCATCAAGGTGCTCCTCTGGTCTCTCCTTCTTTTCATTCCGGGCATAGTGAAGGGATATGCGTATTCGCAGGCAATCTACATCATGGTGGAGAATCCGGAGATGCGTGCGATCGACGCTATCCACAAGAGCCAGGAGATGATGAAAGGCCACAAGTTCGACCTGTTCTATCTCCACCTCAGTTTCATCGGATGGGCTCTGCTCGGCATCCTGACTCTCTGCATAGGTTACCTCTGGCTCATGCCGTATGTCTATACGACACAGGCTGCTTTCTACGAGAACCTGAAAAGGGAGTGCGGAGGCGTGACGGTCTAACGCCTGTACAGCGCGAACAGCGCCGAGCCGGAGCCTGACATTGCAGCGTAGATGGCGCCGGAGTCGTAGAGACTCTGCTTGATGGAGGCTAGCTCGGGATGTGCCTTGAATACCGTGGCCTCGAAGTCGTTGACCAGGGCATTTTTCCATTCCTCGACCGGGAGGGAGAGGGCATCCATCAGGGCGACAGGGGCTTCCGTGAGCTTCTCGCGCGGAGTGATGCCTCCGTAGGCCTCTCTGGTGTTCACCGCAATGCCTTCGGGCACGACGACCTGGATCTCGTATCCGCTGAGGTCGATGTCGTATGGGGTGAGGATCTCACCTCTGCCGCTGCCCAGCATGGGGCGGTTGTAGATGAAGAATGCGCAGTCGCTGCCTAGCCTTGCGGCGTAAGACGCGAGAGTGCCGTCATCGAGGCTGAGACCGAAAAGGTCGTTGAGCATCCTGAGCGCGAAAGCGGCATCTGCCGACCCTCCGCCGAGTCCTGCCCCGACCGGAGAGGTCTTGGTCAGCCGGATGTGTACGGGCGGGATGTGAAAGTCTGCCTCGAGCAGGCGGTATGCCTTGGCGGTCAGGTCCTGCTGCGGGTCCCAGTCCACCCCTTCCTTGCGGAGTATGTCGATGCTGAATGCGTCTGCCGGCACGATCTCGAGTGTGTCGGAGATGCCGGTGTACGGCACGAAAAGGGTCTCCAGGTCGTGGAAACCGTCCTCCCTGCGCCTGATCACGCTCAGGCCGAGGTTCAGTTTGACATTGGGGTGTGTGATCATATGCTAGAATGAAAGACTCCTTACCGCATCCTCTACCAGCGCTGCAACGGCACCGCGCAGCTCTTCGTCATCGATGCGCGCCACCACAGGGGAGAGGAACGAGATGGCCTGCATGACCTTGGCCTCCGCCTCCGGGATGCCGCGGGAGCGCATATAGAACTGCTCCTCCGCATTGAGGAATCCGGTCGTGGCTCCGTGCGAACACTCGACGTCATCGGCATATATCTCCAGCTGCGGCATGGTCTCGATGCGTGCGTCCTCACTCAGGAGGATGTTGTGGTTCTCCTGGAACGCCTTGATCTTCTGGCTGTCCTGCCTTACCACTATCCTGCCGTGGAAAGCCGCACGCGAGCTTCCGCCTGCAATGCCGTTGAACAGCTGCCGCGATACGGTGCCGCCGGCATTGTGGTGCACATTGAGATCAAAGGTGACTTTCTCCTCCGAACCGCAGATGTAGAGACCGGAAAGGTTCACCTCAGCGCCCTCTCCGTCTATGTCCACGGTGAGGGGCATCTCACAGCTTGCTCCGGGGAGCACTATGGCCACGATGTCGATGCTCTCGCCGGCCCCGACCCTTATCCGGGACGGAAGTTCCGAGATGGGATATGTGCCCGGAGCCGATGCTCCGGCAATGAATACCTTGACCATGGCTATATTATGCTTTCGAATCCTTCCTTCCAGATCTGATCGGCCAGTTCCTTGCCGGCTGTCCTGACGATGCGGCCGTCCTTGAGGACATGCACGACATCGGGCACGATATACTCGAGCAGCTTCTGGTAGTGGGTGATGATCATCACGGATTTCTCAGGGGTGCGGAGAGAGTTGACGCCTCCAGCCACAATCTTGAGCGCATCGACGTCGAGACCGCTGTCCGTCTCGTCCAGTATGGAGAGAGTCGGGTCGAGCATCGCCATCTGGAATATCTCATTGCGCTTCTTCTCTCCTCCGGAGAATCCCACATTGACTTCTCTCTTGGCAAATTCGCCTTTCATCTGCACGAAAGCCATCTTCTCCTTGAGGAGCTTGAGAAATTCGGCCGGCTTCATCTCTTCGAGACCCTGCGCCTTGCGGCGGGCATTGATGGCAGCCTTCATGAAGTTGGTGATGGACACTCCGGGGATCTCGATCGGGTACTGGAAAGAAAGGAAAAGTCCTGCCCATGAGCGCTCTTCCGGTGACATCGCGAGGAGGTCCTGTCCTCTGAATGTGATGCTGCCTGCGGTGACGACATAGTCCGGACGCCCGGTGAGCACTGCGCTCAGGGTGGATTTGCCGGCTCCGTTAGGTCCCATCACCGCGTGCACCTCGCCCTCGCGGATGGTGAGGTCGATGCCTTTGAGGATTTCCTTGTCTCCGATGCTTGCGTGGAGACCCTTTATTTCGAGAAGAATGTTGTCTGCCATGTTGACTGATGGTTTCGTGTCAGAATGCAAATATACGGATAATTAACTATCTTTGGGTTCAGTACGACGCTATTTCTCCGAATGATGAAAAGACAGTCCATATGTTTACACGCCGTCATGCCTGCCATGGTGCTGTGTGCCGCTGTCGCATCATGCGTCAGGGAGCAGACGGAGCCCACGGTGTTCACGGCATCTCCTGCAGAGGTCAGTCTCACGGCTGACAGACAGATCGCCGGAATCGAGATCCGCTCCGATCTTGCATGGGAGGCATCTCTGAAAGACGGTTCGTGGTGCACAATATCCTGTGACGTCTCCCAAAAGCCTTCTGTTGCCGGCAAGATCAGTCTGAGCGCGTCTTTCAATGCCGATGCCGAGGAGAGGACGGATACTGTGACCGTGGTGTCCGGCACGCAGGTCCTGAGCATCCCTGTGAATCAGCTGGGGGTTGGGTCTGTCGTGGCACCGACACGGCTTGAGGTGAGTAAATCCGTTCCATCTTCATTTGTGGTCCACACGAACGAGCCGTGGAGTGCGGGGATTGCTGCCGCTGAAGCCGGAGATGACATTTCATGGCTGGAGGCCTATCCGCTTTCTGCAGGCGCCGGCCACACCACTGTGACTGTATCCGCAAGGGTTGAAAACCTCGATGTCATAGAGGGCAGGAAGGCCATCATCCGCCTGTCACTCGGCGGGAGCACTGTCGATGTCACGGTGTTCCAGCCGGGACCGCATTATCCGTTCATGGATGAGAATGCATATGGTGTCTACGACCTGGATGGGCGGGACTGGATAGCGGATCCCGGAGTCTCCCAGATAGGCCTCAAAGGGTATGCAGACAGCTATTCTTTCCGTATCCTGTATCCGGGATCGGATTCGGTGATCGAGATTTCAGGTCTCAGATACAGTTATAGGCTGGGCCAGACGGCAGAGTTCCAGGTCCGCGCTCTGTCCGGGGATGTCTCCTCATCAAGGACAGTCAAGGCAACGGTGCTTCAGCAGGATGAGGCCACACTGTGGATGAGGTCCGCTGAAGGACACAGTTTCATCATAAAGACATTCGAGGGAAGATGATGAGGAAGACAGTCATATCGCTGGCACTTTTGTTCCTGATGTCCCGGATTGCCCTTGCAGTGGTCGCGACTTCGGAGAAACTCCTGTACAGGCAGCCTGACGGCACTGTGGTCACCCTTCAGCTTCACGGCGATGAATACCACCACTGGACCACGATTGACGGGGTGAAGGTCGTATTGGGACAGGACGGCTTCTATCGTCCCGAGAGTGCTGCGCATTTCAACTCCAGACGCATGGCTGCCTCGAAGGCCATGGCCGAGAGGATGGACCGCGACAGACTGCAGCAGGCGGTCGCTGCCAGTGGCCGCAAGCCGTTTCTTGTCATACTGGTGGCGTTCGAGGATCTCCCGTTTACCGTCCCCAATGCCAACCAGGCTTTTGCCAATCTTCTGAACCAGACAGGATACTCGGCAAACGGTGCCACGGGATCGGTACATGACTATTTTTTCGACAATTCAAGCGGAGCTTTCGATCCCCAGTTCGAGGTCTATGGCCCGGTGACGGTATCGAAAGGCTATGCGTACTATGGCGAACCGTCTTCCAGTGCCAGTGATTCGCATGTGGCTGAGGCTTTCAATGAAGCATGTCGGCGCCTTGACCCTGTCGTCGATTTTTCCCGATACGACACGGACGGAGACGGACTGGTGGACAACATCTTCTTTTACTATGCCGGCCACAATGAGGCCGAGGGCGGAGGCGACAATACCATCTGGCCGCATGCCACCAGCCTCAGCACCTATGACTGCCGCTGTGACGGGGTGAGGGTGTACCGCTACGCCTGTTCTTCCGAGTACAGGGGTTCCACGGGCAGCACCATGTGCGGAATAGGTACTTTCTGCCATGAGTTCGGACATGTGCTGGGTCTGCCGGATTTCTATGATACGGACTATGAGGACCATGGTAGCGCCGCCACGCTCGGGTCATACTCGCTCATGTGCAGCGGCAACTACAACAACAGCGGCCGTACCCCTCCGTACCTCAATATCATGGAGAGGTATATCCTCGGATGGTCGGACGGCCCTGTGGAATGGAAGACTGCCGGTCCCAAGACCGTAGCCCCTATTCAGGACAACGTCGCATATTACACTCCGACCACGACGGAGAGGGAGTGGTTCATTTATGAGACCCGTACAGGCACGGGCTGGGACGACTATGTAGGGAAAGGTCTGCTCATATATCATGCCGACAGGTCATCCACCCACATCGTGGAAGGCATTTCAGCCGCTTCACGCTGGAGCAACAGAAACAAGATCAACGCCTATGCAGATCATCCGTGCTTCTATATCGTCCAGGCCAGGAGCGGCTCGAATAATTATCCTTTCGGAGGCGCCAGCAATGTGACCTCGTTTACGGGTACGACATCACCGGCAGCCGTCGACTGGGATGGCTTCAATACAGGATACAATCTGACCGGGATCCACTTTGACGGCAGCCGTGCCACCCTCGATCTCGAGATCGACATGACCAAGATGATAAAGGGCTATGTGAAGACGGACAAGGGCGAGGCCATCGAGGGGGCGCGTGTGACTGTCGTTCCCAAGACCTTCTATGTCCCTGCGGTGACTAAGGCTTCTGCCGGGGAGAGGATCTTCGAACTGTCTCCTTCCGCTATCGAGAGTGCAGCCGGCAGCATGTCTGGAGTGACGGATGCTTCGGGCCTGTTCTCCATACACCTGGACTCATCTGAAAGGACGTTCTATGTGGTAGTGTCCAAGGATGGCTATGTCAGTCAGGGTGATGAAATCTCTGTGGAAAAGGGTTCGGTCACACTCCAGTTCGTGATGCAGCGAATATTCACATCGGAAGCGGCTTCCCTCATCAAGCATGACGGCACCATAGGGAGCTACATGGGCATCAGTAACAAGAGTGTCATGGGTGCAGTCATGTTCTCTGCGGCGGAGTTGAAGGACTACGTCGGCTCTCAGATTCTTTCCGTCAATTTCAGGTTCCAAGGCTGCTCGAACTATGTCTATGCCATCATCGATTTCGGCTCGCGGAGGGTGCTGACCCACAGGCTGGAGAACCCCCAGGGCAGCGGTGCGCTGAACAAGGTGGATGTCAGCAGCTATAATCTCACCATACCGGAAGGCGAGAATGTCTATTTCGGCTATGCCGTGCAGTCGGGAGCCTCGAACTATCCGCTGATCTTCTCCGCGAATGAGGGCAGGCCGGGAGGACTGAATTATTCGTCATTCAGCCTGACATCCAGTTCATGGCATGCGTACCCGGGCCGCAACATCATGGTATCAGCCGATGTGAAGGCTCCGTCGAAGTCGCTCGCGACACTTGGGTACTACCTCATCCGCAATGAGAAGAGCCACTATGTCTCCGGCGACACGTTCATCTTCTCTCTTGAGGACATCACTGTGAAATTCAAGGAGATCAGATGGTTCTTCGACGGCCGGCCGGCCGACGGCCCGTCCGTGACCCTGAGTACCGGCACGCATGTGGTCAAGGCTGTCATCGACAACTTCGACGGCACGACGGAAGTCCTCTTCCTCACCCTGGCTGTAGACTGACCAGGCAGCTCTGACAAGTGTTGAATAATGTAGATTAATATGTATATTTGATTCAATGAAATCGATAGCAGCTTTATTTCTGGCTTTGGCCTTGACGCCGTCCGGTGTCTCCAAGAAGATTTACCACAAGGACTGGATCGACTTCAACAAGAATGGCGTGAAGGATGTCTACGAGGATCCGAAGGCTCCATCTACGGCCTCGGGACGATAGGTGTATGCGGGGAGGATTCTGTTCCGACCCGACGCATCGCGATTCTCACAGAGATATTTGCCATGATCGGCCTCATGCTGATGACCATCGGCACATTCCTTGGGGCGGTATGGGCCGGAGAATCATGGGGCTCATACTGGAGCTGGGATCCGAAGGAGACCTGGGCGCTCGTCACGATTCTCGTCTACACCATCTGCACCCACTCACGACTTGTCCCGAAACTCAACAGGCCACACTGGCTCTTCATCCTGTCGATCGCAGGCATGGCCTGCGTGCTGATGACATATTTTGGAGTCAACTATTTCCTCGTGGGGATGCATTCGTATGCTTCCTGAGACAGACTTGGCAGATCATTCTCCTCTGCTGTAAGTTTTCTTCCAGCTGATGAGGGACCAGATGCCGTTGGCGAGATAGAGGGCACATACGATAGGCATGAAAACGTGGCCTACGGAGATGTGGAGCGCTATCTGGGTGATGTTGACCAGGAGCCACGCGATCCAGCAGTCCCATTTCTTCTGTGCAGAAAGGAACTGTGCCACAAGTATCAGTACCGTCACGCATGAGTCGAGATATGGGTGCGGATCGGCAGGGAAAAGGGTGTCAAGCAGCCAGCCCCATACTCCCGCGATAATAAACACGGACAGTACTGACAGCGCCCTTTCCGGCCATGAGAGCATAGACACCTTCAGGGCGGAACTGTCCTCTGCACTCCTCTCGTCCTCGTGAGGGTGTGTCCATCTCCAGTGGCCGAGGATGTTGATGGCCAGAGACACAGGCTGGAGCAGGAGGCTCGCGTAGAGGTTCTTGTTCCAGAACATGAAGAACAGGGCGGTGGTGTAGAAATAACCTACCCAGAAATTGTATTTGCTGTTGCGCCCTGCAAGGAAGACGCAGGTCAGTCCGAGCAGGGAAGTGATAAGGTCGATGAGGAGTACCGGATTGTCCCCGGCGAATGTGAAAAGGGTGTAATTCATCCAATCCATAAGTCAATGCAAACTATCCGATGGAACCTTCGAGTGAAACGGAGAGGAGCTTCTGTGCCTCCACGGCAAACTCCATCGGGAGGCGTGAGAGCACTTCCTTTGCATAGCCGTTGACGATGAGGCTGACGGCCTCCTCGGGACATATGCCCCTCTGATTGCAGTAGAAGAGCTGGTCTTCGCTGATCTTGGAAGTCGTGGCCTCATGCTCCACTATCGCCGTAGGGTTGGAGTTCTGTATGACGGGGAAGGTGTGCGCTCCGCAGCTTGATCCTATCAGGAGGCTGTCGCACTGCGAGAAATTGCGGGCGTTCTGCGCTCCGGGGTTCATTCTCACCAGACCGCGGTAGCTGTTCTGGCTGTGGCCTGCCGAGATGCCCTTGCTGACGATGCGGCTGCGCGTGTTCTTGCCCAGGTGTATCATCTTGGTGCCTGTGTCTGCCTGCTGCATGTTGTTGGTGACAGCCACGGAATAGAACTCCGAAGCTGAGTTGTCGCCCATGAGTATGGTGCTCGGATATTTCCATGTGATGGCGGATCCCGTCTCGACCTGTGTCCAGCTCAGGTGGCTGCCCTCGCCGCGGCAGATGCCGCGCTTGGTCACGAGATTCAGGATGCCTCCGCGTCCCTCCGCGTCGCCGGGATACCAGTTCTGCACTGTGCTGTACTTCACGTCCGCGCCCTTCTCCACGATGATTTCCACCACCGCGGCATGGAGCTGGTTCTCGTCGCGCATAGGTGCCGTGCATCCTTCCATATAGCTGAGCTGAGAGCCTTCGTCCGCCACGATGAGCGTCCTCTCGAACTGTCCCGTGCCGCTCGCGTTGATGCGGAAGTAGCTGCTCAGCTCCATCGGGCACTTGACTCCCTTCGGGATGTAGCAGAATGAACCGTCGCTGAATACCGCACTGTTGAGCGCCGCAAAATAGTTGTCACCTGCCGGCACCACTGTCGCGAGATACTTGCGCACCAGGTCCGGATGCTCCCTGACCGCCTCGGAGAATGAGCAGAATATGATGCCTTTCTCCGCAAGGGTCTTGCGGAATGTCGTGGTCACCGATACGGAGTCGAAAACGGCATCCACTGCCACCACTCCGGCCAGGACGTCTCTCTCCTTGATAGGGATGCCGAGCTTCTCGAAGGTCTCTGCCAGAGCGGGGTCGATCTCCTTCGGGCGGTCCTTGTCCTGCTTCGGGGCGGCGTAATAGATGATGTCCTGATAGTCGATCTCGGGCAGGGTGAGGTGTCCCCAGTGGGGCTCCTCCATCTTCTGCCAGCGTCTGAATGCGTCCAGACGGAACTGCAGCAGCCATTCAGGCTCCTGCTTCTTGGCGGAAATGGTGCGGATGATGTCTTCGTTGAGACCTTTGGGCACGTATTCCTGCTCGACCTCGGTCACGAAGCCTTCCTTGTATTCCTGCTGGGTGAAATCGTTGATTATCTTGTTTTCTTCTCTGGCGTCCATCTCTATGCGGCGGCGCTTCTCGTACCCTTTCGGGGGCGGCACCGAAGGTACAAAGATAGCCAAAGATTTTTGGAGAAGGGAAAAAACTGACGTACATTTACGATATGAATAGTTTCGGAAGGATTTTCAGGGTCTCCATTTTCGGAGAATCACATGGAGACGGCATCGGAGCCGTGGTTGACGGCGTGCCGTCAGGTATGGAGCTGAGCCGTGAGGATTTTGAGTCTGACATCAGACGCAGGGCTCCGGGTGCAAAGGGTACCACGCCCCGCAAGGAGGCAGACGAGATCGAGATACTCAGCGGAGTGTACAACGGACGTACCACCGGTGCTCCTCTCGCATTCATTTTCAGGAATCAGAACACCCGCTCCGGGGATTACTCCCAGTTCGAGGCGACACCTCGTCCGGGTCACGCGGATTATGTGGCTCAGGTCAAGTGGGAAGGCGCCAATGACCCTCGCGGCGGCGGTCATTTCTCCGGCCGCATCACCCTGCCGATCGTGGCAGCCGGTGTGATTGCCAAGAAATCTCTCGGCGACATCGATGTGTCAGCGAAGATCATCGAGGTGGGCGGCGAGAAGGACGGCAGCAGGTGGGCATCGCTTCTCGAGGCGGCCACTGCTGAGGGAGACTCTCTCGGCGGAGTGGTCGAGTGCACTGTGGACGGCCTTCCAATCGGGCTCGGAGAGCCATTCTTCGACTCTGTCGAATCACTCATCTCCCATGCGGTATTCGCCATCCCGGGAGTCAGGGGCATAGAGTTCGGCGACGGATTCCAGGCCGCCAGGATGAAGGGCTCGGAGCATAATGACCTTTACGGAGAGGACGGCTATCCTCAGACCAACGGTGCCGGTGGCGTCAACGGCGGCATCACCAACGGCGCTCCGCTCGTGTTCAGGGTGGCATTCAAGCCTACCGCCAGCATCGCCCGCGCACAGAAGACCTGGAATTTCAAGACATCTAAGATGGACACGCTCGAGATCGGGGGAAGGCATGACGTATGCTTCGCACTCCGCACTCCGGTGATTGTCGAGGCCATGGCGGCCATAGTACTGGCAGATCTCCTTTAAGGCATGAAAAAGACACTCAAGATTGCGCTTTGGGCCATAGTGGCCCTGGTGCTGGCACTCTGCGTGGCTGCGGCAGCCATCTGGAACGGTGAGATAAAGACCATCGGGACCATCTCGCAGGTGGATACTGACGGCTATCTCTACCGTATGGAATACAAGGCGTCTTACGACCTCAATGAACTTGTCGATGCCGACGTGGACTCCAATGCCAAGCTTCTCGGATATGTCGTGAAGAAGGTGGGCAAGGGACTTCCCATCAAGATGAAGAGTTCACAGGTCGTAGAGGATGGTGAGGAGAAGGGGTTCAGCTGCACCAGCTTCCAGGCCCTCAAGGAAGGCGGCTCCGGCTACTGGTACGGCCGCAACTACGATTTCTTCAAGAACCCGACCCTCGTGACTGTCTCTCATCCGAAGAACGGCTATGCCTCAATAGGTGTGAGCGACATGTCGCATTTCGGATATTCTCTGGAAAAGCTGCCCAAGACCTTCCTGAGCAAGGTGCTGTGTCTTGCCGCCATCTATGCGCCGGTCGACGGCATCAACGAGAAGGGTGTCTGCACCTCCATCATGGCACTGCCTCATCAGGCGTCGCAGCAGAACACAGGCAGGCACGTGGTCGGCACCACGGTCATCATGAGGCTTATCCTCGACCGCTGCGCCACTGTGCAGGAGGCTCTGGATCTCGTGAACAGTCTGGATATACGCCACGATGCCGCAGTCGGTTCAGGCTACCACTATATGGTGGCGGATGCACACGGAGACTGCGCTGTCATCGAATTTGACAAGGACGACGGCTGGAAGACCATGATTGTCCGCAAGGAGGAAGGACAGAACAGCATGCTTGTCACCAACCACCTCCTGAGTCCGAAATACTATACGACCGAGCCCGACCCTGCGGTCGGCAATCCCAAGAGCCACAGCTGGTGGAGGTATGAGACAGCCGGTGCCTATCTCAGGGAGCGTGACGGCGTGCTGAGCTTCACTGAGGCTCAGGAATGTCTGTCCCAGGTGCATTGGGAAAACCTTCTGTGGGATGACGGCGTCACCGTGGAGGATACACAGTACTCCAATGTCTATGATCAGGATGCCATCACCCTGGCTCTCCGCCCGTGGAACGACTATGGCACGACATACAATTTCAAACTATAATATTCGATTGATATGAAACTCAGATATCTCTCAATGGCTGCGGCAGCCATTCTCGCCGCTTCATGTTCACCGAAGGCACCATCTGATCCGCTTGAGACAGCACTTCGCGCTGCCATCGCCGAGCAGGTCGGTCAGGATGCCAAGATCACGGTGTCCAACTTCGCGCGTGTGGACTCAGTCACTTTCAGGCAGGAGATCGAGACGCGCCGCAAGTCTTTCGAGGTGAAGCTCAGTCAGGACACAAAGTATTATGAGAGCTATTCAAGTCAGGGCATGGCCAAGAATGCCAAAAAGCATGCTGATGCCATGGCCAGGACAAAGGCGATACTTGCGGATTTCGGTAAGCTTGAGGAGGGTCTTGCCGGACGTCTGGACGAGGTGGCATATTATGACTGCAGCTTCTCCGGTCAGGCGAAGTCCGAGGCAGGCACCACTGTCTTTGATGGCTTCAATGCGGTGATCACATCGTCGGGAGATGTGAAAGCCATCCAGTCTGACACCAAGGGCCTCCATCGTGCCATGGGACATGTCATACCGGGTTATACGGAGCTCATCAAGGGTGAGGAATAGACATAGCTTATGAAAAAGACTATAACAGTGATGGCCGCTCTGATCTGCGGCCTTTGCCTTTCTGCTCAGCCTCAGGGATGGGAATGGCATGAAATCGAGCGCGGCGCCCAGTGGGGCTCTGCAATGGTCCAGCTTTTCAATTCCACACAGAGCATATCTGTCGTGCGCTATCCTGCTTCGAAGCTTCGTACCGAGGTGGTCAGCGACCCTGGCAAGTCAGAAGGTGGCAGTACCACCACCAGCGGTTTCGGTGAGAGGTATGACGCTGTCGTCGCGATGAATGGAAGCTATTTCAATGTCAAGACTCTTTATCCGACCACATATATCCGTGATGACAGGAAGCTGGAGGGTGTCACCGATGCCTCAGAGCTTTTCCGTGTGGACGGTGCGTTTGCCCTGAAGGGCCGCAAAGGGAAAGTCATCAGTGCCGCTGATACACTTGCGTATGAGAAGTCTTTCCGCCGCTGCCGCGAGGTGATGGCGTCCGGCCCTGTGCTCATCCTTGACGGCGGAATCGTCGGCGGCTGGGCTTCGGGTGAAAGTTTCTATGCCAAGAGGCATCCGCGCAGCATCGTGGGAATGACGTCCGACGGATATATATGTTTCATCGTGATCGATGGCCGTTTCCCGGGCCGTGCCGACGGTACGACCATTCCGGAGACAGCGGAGGTGGCAAGTCTTTTCGGTCTTGTGGATGCCATCAATCTGGACGGAGGCGGCTCGAGCGCATTGTGGGTCAAGGGTGTCGGTGTGATTTCGCACCCGTATGACAATCATCAGTACGATCACGCCGGCGAGCGCATCGTCCCCAACGCCCTCATCGCCCGATAGCATCTCCGCCCGCAAAGGGGCATTCCTGCAGGGGCGGCAGTTTCAGCCGGGGAATCGCGATATACACGGCTATTCTGGGGTCGGCATAAGTTTTCAGACATGAAAAGTGCCGTCTGCGTGTCAATTCGCAGGTTTTGTATATGATTTGACATGAAAAGAGACATTTTCATGTCAATTTTCAAAATGTCCCTGCTCACAGATCTCATTTGAGCCATGCCGCCCAGAGCCGGAGACGGGAAGTCACGCAGCGACTTGGAGCAGCGGCGGAACAGCTGAGGTGTCGGAAGAGCCGCCCGGGAGCGGCGTGTGATTGACGACCGTTAGGCTGCGGAGCAGACTAAAAGGGAGGAGTTAGCCGCGACAGGCGATGACGATGACGAAGCAGCCGCTGCGAACCCAGGAGCAAGGGGCTTCACGTCGCCGGCTCTTTTGGCTTTGGCAAAAGTCGGAAAGGCACTTGAGGGGCGCCAGGGTCGCGAGGGTGTTCACAGCAGGCATTTTGATGCCTGCGGCCTGAGCAGCAGGGCTTCAGCCCGCCGGAGGGGGCGGCATAGCCCCTGGTCCGCATCAGCGGACCGCCCCGGTGCCGGGACTTTTGGCTTTGGCAAAAGTCGGAAAGGCACTTGAGGGGCGCAGGGGGATCGGGGGCGGCATAGCCCCCGTCATAATGGCATCCAGGTGCAGATGTGGCTGCCTTTCCAGCAATCGACTGAAGAGAAATCGACCATCCTGATACTGCCGCCGTCAGCGGTAGGGACTATGAACTCCATTCTGGTACCCGGTCTGGTCGGCGCAGTCCTCTTTACATCCACGATGCCATCCTTGACCTCGAACGTCACAGGCTTGTCATAATCCTTATCGATATTCTCATCCCTTGCGAGCACCAGAGGTCCCCATTTCAGTGCCTGGAAGCTGTCACCCGCGCGGTTTGATCCGTGAGGCGCAGGGATATAGACGCACTCCATGGTGAAATCGATCTCGATCCTGTCACCCTTCTTCCACTTGCGTGTAAGAGTGAGATAGTTGCCTTCTGCCGATCTCTTGCATCCCTTCGCCTTGATCTTGTAATCGCGGCACCATTCAGGGATTCTGAGGCCTAAGGAGAACTTCTCCCTGCTCTCAGGATTGACTGTGATGCTGATATGGCCGTCGCGAGGGTATTGTGTGTCGATCACAAGCTCCACTGCGCGGCCTGAAGGGGTGGACGCCGTGGCCTTGCATGCATTGTAGAGATTGACCACAGGGCCATCTGCGCGCTGCATGACGGCGATGAGCGGCACGAATGCCAGGCCGATAGGACCGTTGAGGTTGCAGCAGGTCACCTGCTTGCCGCTGAAGTTCCAGCCCCATCCGCTGTTGGTCACCTTCTCGCCGTTGAGACGGTTCACATAGCTGAATCCGTCACCCTCCGGCTTCATGGCGCCAAGCAGACCGTTGTACACGTACTTCTCTATATTCTCCGCAATGGATGCGTCTCCCGTCAGGCACAGGAGCTTGTAGCAGTACTTCATCCATGTCACTCCGACGCAGGTCTCCATGCTTCGCTTGATGTCGGGGTTGGTCTGCTCGAGAGCGGTGTTGTCCCAAGCCTCACCCATGACCTTTGGGTGGTATGGCTGGTCAGCTCCGCCGTTGCCTATGATGGTTATCTCATCTTTGCGCACATTTTCGTAAAGGTTGAAGCAGGCTTTGCGCACACGCTCATCACCCGTGACGCGATAATAGTCCGCGAGTCCCTCCCAGAATGAGAGCATCTCATAAGCCTTGGGGTATGTGCCACCCATCTTGTGCGGCGGCACGTTGTCGCAGGCCTGCTGGATGAGGTCGTAGCCCTTGGCGCCTCCGGTTTCTACCACATATTTCGAGAAATCCAGATACCTCTGCTCACCCGTGACCCTGTAGAGCCACATCATAGGCTCGAGTATGGTCGCAGACTCGATGTTGTTGGAACTCCATCCGAGGGTGAGAAGCTCTGTCTTCGGCGCGTGTCCGATCTGGTCGAGGATGCAGTCTGCATGTTCCTTCATGGCCTTGAGCACTCGCGGGTCCTGCTCGATCTGGGTATAGTATTCGAGCATGCCGAGAAGGACATATTTCCTTTCCCAGAAGTCTCCGCCCTTGTTGTCCGGCTGCTTCTCAGGCGGCACACAGCAGAAACTGCCATTGGAGCGCTGGGTCGTCAGCATGTCCTCCATCGTCTCCTTCATGATGGCCTTGAGCTCCTCGTCGTGGGTATATCTGTAGAGAAGGCTTCCAGAGCGTACTGCCTTGCCCCACATCTCGCCCAGCGCAAACTTGGCTCTTCCTGTGCGGAAGAACTCCACGAAAGCCTTGTATGGAAGGTCATCGGATTTGTTCCAGTGCTCGAGAGAGTTGAGTATGTCATCCTGGAGATAGTCGGTCAGGGTGATGCTTCCTGCCGGAAGGGGCGCAAGCTTTTCGTCTACGGAGTATTTCGGTGCAGCAGAGGAGATCGTGGCGATGAGCAGCGCCGCTCCTGCGAGTATGGTCCTGATTTTCATCATTCTGTGGTTTTGCACAAAAATAGGCATTATTTTCCTGAGGCGCGTCTCCAGCCGCTCCACTTAGTCACCCGCAGGCGCAATTTATTCCTGTTTTTTGCGCTATTTCAGACTCAGCACTCTGACCGGGCCGAGCAGTCCTGACGGGAGGAGAGGGTCATCTGCGTTCAGGAGATCCACAGGGTAGTAGGTGATTTTCCGGGTGACTCCAGGCTGCATGTCGCCGATGATGCGGTTGTGCCAGGTGTTTACCGCCTTGACCTCAAGTGTATTCAGACCCTTGTGCACGGCTTTGGTCACATCCACTCTGTACGGGTGGCACCATGCCACGCCCATGCTCTGTCCGTTCACTATCACCTCTCCGAGGTCGCAGACCTTCCCGAGCTCTATCACGATGCGGCCCTTGCCCTTGAGGTCTTCGCCGGAGAGCTGGAATGTGTTGGCATATGTCGCCTCTCCTGAGAAGTACATGATGCTTGGGTATTTAGACTCGCTGAGAGGGGAAAGCTGCTCCATGGTGATACTCTCGGACACGCCCATTCCCGGCTGGAAGCTGACCTTCCAGGTTCCCGTGATCTCCAGGAGCTCGCTTGTCTCCCTGGATGGAGCGTTGCCGGATGTCGCAGACGTCTTCTCTCCGAACACCACGAACAGGCTCTGGTGCGGCAGGATCTCAAGTCCCACTTCTGTCCTTCCGCCGGAAATCCTGTACGAAGCCGGTTCTGTGGTACCATCCTCTGCATGCCAGATCTCAGGCTTCATGCCGGTCACCCTGAATGAGCCCTTCATGCTGCGGGTCTTTTCAGACTGATTGAGTATCCAGTATATCTCGCCGTCCTCGCATGTCCTGTGGACAAATCTGATGTCCCTCATGTCCGTCATGCGGAAGTCCTCATCGTGGCCGAGGAACACTCCGGCATCGGCACCTGCCTTCACATTTGGCCTGCCGCTCTTCCATATGTCCTTTACCAGCGCATTGAACTCCTCTTCGCTGCCTTCCAGTCCGGCAAGTCTCTCCGGGACACTGCCGCATACAGGCACGCCGGCGTCGGCGTATTCCTTGATGCGCCTGAGTACCTTGATGGACATGTTCCTGACATTCGGTCCGAGCGAGAGCACCCTGTAGCGCATGCCTGAAGGCGTGACTATGACGCCATTCTCCGGCCTGGCCACGTCCAGGAGCACTGATGGGCTGAAATAGTCGTAGTTGTATCCCTGCGGCATTGCAGGATAGTCCTTGAGGTATATGCCGGTCAGGTTGTTGTCTTCGCCGTAATAAATGGCCACGTCTGCCACGAAGCGACCCTTCTGGAGCATTTCGCAGCTGCGCGAGAGGTAGTCAGTCCACGCCCTGGCCTGGTTTGCCCATGTCTGGTGGCGGTCAAACCACTGTCCGTATTTTCCGAGTCCGAGTCCCGGCTTCTTGTCGTCCACCGGCTGGTGAGGCGAGCAATGGATGATGAACCGGTTGAGGCCGGCTGCCATTGCGGCGTCTGCCGTCGGTCTCAGGACTGAAGGGGAGTACACCCATGCTCCGTCGCGCAGGCCGTCGCTGGTGAAGGATTCTGCCGCAGCGATATTCTGGCCGTAGATGTGTGCCACGGATGCGGACTCGCGTATGTCCGCCTCAAATCGCGGAGTGAAGACAGACCCCTGCCTGTAACCCATCCAGAATGCCGACATAGGAATCTCGGCATTGCGCTTGCAATCCATGCCGTCGGTGAGGTTGGCACGGTAGTTCTCATGACTTTCGGTATAGCGCTTCATTCCGTATTCGCCGAGCACCTCATTCTGGATATCATAGTGGTTCTCGGCGATCATCTCTCCGATGCACATTCTCCAGTCGAAAAGGAAACGCTCGGTCTCCGCTGTGCTGTTCAGGGTCATGCCGGTGAGGGCCGGGAGCCATCGGATGAGGTCGTAGCCCTTCCTCTTGCGGAACTCCTTGCCGAGCCTTCTGGTCCAGGTCTGGGGACCGGCCTCATAGCTGTCGGTCAGCATGTGGCTGATGCCGTCAGGTCCGAGCCTGCCGCCGGATGCATTGCTGTAGGTGCCCAGATAAGTCTTGTAGTATTTCTTTACCGCCACTGAGTCAAGCTTGTCCACCTCAAGTCCCGTGGCTTCCGGTGATGCAGGGTGGTTTCTCTTGCCTGTGAGGCTGTATCCGAATCTGAAAATGCGCCAGCGCCCGGCAGGGAACTGGAACTCGAGTATGTCGCCATTGAGCAGCGGTGTGAGGTCCAGGACATCCTTGAGTGGGGTGGCGTTGCCGTCAGGATATGTGTCCTCGAGGTAGAGGAGACGGTAGAATCCAAACCCCGCCTTGTCTCCGGCATCCTGTATCCTCGGCATGGTGGAAAGCATGAACTGATGGAGGTCGATCGTTCCGTCATGAATCTTTTCCCTGTCCGTGATCCGAAGTCTGAAATATCTGGCTGTGGTCGCCGGGATGCTGTAGGTCTTCTGTATGGTGGACTGGTATCCGAGAGCTGCCACCTTGCGGAAATGTACGCCGTCGTCGCTGCAGAGGAGTTCTCTGTCCACTGCATTGACGTCGCCTGAGGATTTGCGGTCAGAAATGACGGCGGCCTTGATGGTGACAGGCTTCGCGAAGGCATACTGCACCCAGGCCACTCCGTCTGCATCTGTCTTGAGTCTGACTCCGCCGCTGACGCTGTCGCTGTTGAGGCTGTCGAAGTCCAGGCCCTTCACGTCCGTGCCGGCACTGAGTCTTGGCGAGAGCGTGCGGAGGTCTATGTCGTCGGGGTGGAGCTTTACAGCCACCACCGCCACATCGCGGTAGAAGTCCTTTTCTGCATCCGTCTTCCAGTGCACCTGAGCGTCGTCCTGGAATGTGCCCCTGCAGCTGAATCCCTTCGGGAGCGGTATCTCTTCGATGTACTGTGCTCCTCCCTCTACATCCAGTGTCCTCCAGACAAGCTTTTTCATGGCGTCTTCATCCCTGACCCACGGGCCTCCGGTTTCACTCCAGCCCGGAGAAGAAGCGATCGTGACTTCCATGTCGAGACTGTCGGCCACATCCAGAGCGTAGTTGAATGCGCTTTTCCATTCAGGGGTCATATACACGATCCTCTTGTCCACGATCTGGGGAGTCTCAAGCCCTGCATCGAAGTTGTGGAAGCCCACGATGCCGGCGTCGTGGAGCCAATGCAGATCCTTGGTGATGCCGTCGATGGATATGTTGCCGTTCATCCAGTGCCACCACACTCTCGGGCGTGCGGACTGTGACGGGTTTTCGAAGTCTTTCTTCAGATCCTGTCCATACACCGGACCGGCCATGACCGCCAGGATAGACAATATCAGCAGGGAACGTGTTTTCATATCCGCAAATATAACAATTAATTGCCCTATCTTTGTGTCATATAACAGCATAACCGCAGATAACACCATGATACGGATAAGAACCATCCTGTCTTCACTCGCCTGCCTTGCCGCGGCATCTGTCGCCCAGGCTCAGAGCAGGGCATTCGATATCGACATGCGCAAGCCTGGAGCTCCTGTCCAGAGCACCATGTACGGCATCTTTTTCGAGGATATCAATTATGCCGCAGACGGCGGGCTGTACGCCGAACTTGTCAAGAACCGTTCGTTCGAATTTCCTCAGGCTCTTCAGGGCTGGAAGTCTTTCGGCCGCGTCGAGGTCAGAGATGACGGACCTTTCGGGCGCTGCCCGCACTATGTGAGGCTTTCCGACCCGGGACATCCGGCCAAGCAGACCGGCCTTGAGAATGAGGGCTTCCTCGGCATCGGTGCAGAGGAGGGTAGGAGCTGCAGTTTCAGTGTCTGGGCCAGAGTGCCTGACGGCGATGAGGCGTGCGTACGTGTCGAGCTCGTGAGCCCGGCCTCCATGTCTTCCAGCCAGACCATAGCCGCAGACAGTCTTGTTTTCAAAGGTGCGTCCTGGGCAAAATACACTCTGAAGCTCACCCCGCTGGAGACAGACCCCAAGGCGGTGCTCCGCATTTATCTTGACGGCTCCCGCAATGCCGTGGATCTCGAGCATGTATCCCTGATTCCCGACGATGCCGTCGATGGCATCTACCGCCGCGACCTTGAACAGGCGCTTGCCGACCTGCATCCGGGCATCTTCCGCTTCCCGGGAGGATGCATCGTGGAAGGTACCGAGGAAGCCGACCGCTACCAGTGGAAAAACACTGTCGGCATCCCTGAGAACCGTCCCGTCAATCTCAACAAATGGCAGTATTCAACCACCGGCCGTTTCTATCCTGACTACTATCAGAGCTATGGCCTCGGTTTCTACGAGTATTTCAGACTCTCCGAGATCATAGGCGCCGAGCCTCTGCCTATCTTGAACTGCGGCCTGGTATGTCAGTTCCAGAATGAAACCACGGAGGAGCAGATTCCCGTCGATCATCTGGATGCGTACATACAGGATGTCCTTGACCTCATCGAGTTCGCCAATGGTCCGGTCAGCTCGGAGTGGGGTGCCCTCAGGGCAGAGATGGGACACCCGGAACCATTTGGACTCAAGTATGTGGGAATAGGCAACGAGCAGTGGGGCGAGATCTATCCGGAGCGCCTGAAGCCGTTTGTGGAAGCGGTGCGCAAGGCATACCCCGACATCAGGATCGTCGGATCTGCCGGTCCATTTCCGCACGGAGAGGAGTTTGACTACCTCTGGCCTGAGATGGCGAAGCTCGGTGCCGACCTGGTCGATGAGCACTATTACCGTTCTGCAGAGTGGTTCCTGTCCCAGGGCACGAGATATGACGGCTATGACCGCAAGGGGCCGAAAGTCTTTGCCGGGGAGTATGCCTGCCATATCGATGACAGGAAATGGAATCAGTTCCAGGCCGCCCTCATGGAGGCCGCTCTCATGACAGGTCTCGAGCGCAATGCCGACATCGTCCACATGGCCACCTATGCCCCTCTTTTCGCCCATGTGGAGGGCTGGCAGTGGAGGCCTGACCTCATCTGGTTCGACAACCTCCGCTCATTCCGCACCACCAGCTGGTACGTCCAGCATCTGTATGGCACATACAGGGGCCGCAATGTCCTCACGCTCAGGGAAGGCGGCCGCCCTGTGGCAGGTCTGGAAGGTCAGGACGGCCTATTCGCCAGCGCGGTCATGGATGGCGACAGGATATATGTGAAGGTCGTGAACACTTCCGACAAGGCCCAGGATGTGACCTTGAACTTCAAAGGGCTTCGGAAGCATGCGTCTGTCAAGGCCGACGGCCGCATCGATCTGGCTTGTGCAGACCTTCAGGACGAGAACACCCTCGATGAGCCGGAGAAGATTGTTCCGGTGAGATCTGGATTTGAAGGCGATGGACCTGTGTTCCACGCCACGGCGGCTGCGTCCAGCTTCAGCGTATTCCTTTTTGTGACTGAAAGATAGACTTCGTCATGACAGACTTCATATTTTCCTTCAGAAAGGCAGTGCTACTGGCTGCCGCATGCCTTCTGGCCGTTTCCTGCGGCGGGCCCATGAGGAGCCCTTCGGCTGAGGTCGAGGCGGATTTCGGCATCAATGGCGGGAGACCGTCTTATTCGGTACACTTCCACGGAGCGGAGGTCCTGGCGACTTCGGCGATGGGACTTGTGCTGGACGGAGACACTCTCGGCCGCGCTTCCGTCATCAAGGGCAAGAAGTCGTGCACTGTCTCAGACTCCGTGAGGGAGTATGAATACATGATGGAAGATGGGGGGAAGCTCTATACCGTCCAGTTCAGGCTTTCTGATGACGCGGTCGCGTTCAGATATGTCATTGACAGAGAGAGCTGTCATGTGGATGGCGAGCTCAGTTCTTTTGCCGTCCATCCGGGCACTCCGGTATGGTTCTTCGAGAGGCCCAATGACTGGAAGCTGAAATCCTATGCAGGCGAGTGGACAAAGACCGTGTCAGACAGTCTCTGGTGCGTCTCTCCCACCGGTCCGGTGCAGGGAGCTGTGCTCCTGTATGAACTCCCGGGAGGCAGATACATGGCTATGGCGGAGGCCGCGCTGTACAGATACAGCGGCATGCGCTACAGGGCCATGCCGGACGCCTCGCTCGTGGCCGATTTTACCGAAGGTGAGGAAGGGTTCGACATCGCGGCCGATCCCCGCACCGGCCTGCTGACCACTCCGTGGAGGGTCGTGATGCTGGCGGATGACCTCGACGAGCTGGTGAACTGCACCATGGTCTCAGACCTCAATCCTGATCCTGACCCGGAACTTTTCCCAGATGGAAGTGAGGCGTGGATCATCCCTGGCCGCAGTGTCTGGAGCTGGTGGTCGGATCCCGAGGGATATCTGACCCCTGAGCTCGAGCGCCGTTTCATCGATGCCGCCCGCACGCTCGGGTATGAGTACACCCTTCTGGATGAGGGGTGGGAGGCCTGGCCAGCCAAATGGGATACCCTCGCGTCCATGTGCTCATATGCGGCGGAGAGGAACGTACGGGTGCTCGCGTGGAAGCATTCAGCGGAGATATGCGATCCGGAAGGGGATTACAGGGCGATGACTCTGTTCCTCGACAGCCTCCGCACTTCGGGTGTGAGCGGTGTCAAGGTGGATTTCATGAATTCGGAGGCCGCGTGGGCGATATCATTTGACGAGCGCCTGCTCCAGAAATGTGCCGAGAGGCAGATGGTGGTGGATTTCCACGGCTGCCAGAAGCCTTCCGGCGAGAGCCGTACCTACCCCAATGAACTCACGCGCGAGGGTGTCAGGGGACTGGAGCTCAACCGCATGAACCAGCCTGTCCCGGCCGGCCATGATGTGGCGCTGGTCTTCACCCGTGGTATCCTTGGCAGCATGGATTACACTCCAGTGGGCTTTTCCCGCCCTGCAAATACGACCTATGCGCACCAGACAGCGACGGCATTCGCATTCACTTCACCGCTCACCGTCATTGCGGAGCATGTCGATACCCTTCTCGGCAGCGCTGCTGTGGCTCCGGCCCTCCCGCTGCTCAAATCGCTCCCTTCCGTATGGGATGAGACGCGCATACTTCCGGGAAGTTCCATCCCGGAACTTGCCCTGATGGCACGCCGCTCCGGTGAGGAGTGGTACCTGGTGGCTCTCGGGGGTATGGAGGCGCAGGACATAGATGTGCATCTGGGCTTCCTGGGTGCCGGGACGTGGGACTATTGCGGTGTGTGCGATCCGTCCGATGGCGTGAATCTCCGTCATGCGATGCAGCCGCTCTCAGGTGCAGCTGCGGCCGGGGACTCCATGCATCTGTCACTGCTGCCGGAAGGAGGTGCCGTGATCCGCTTCTCTCCCCGCCGGGCGGCCGATGCATATGCGCTGATCCCTGCACCACGGTGCTGCCATATTGAAGGGACTGCGACATACCGTCTGCGCTCGACCAAGGTCGACAGGCATTTCGTGGCGACCCGGGGCGCGGACGAATACAGCCTCGTCATCCGCAAGGGCAAGGCCGTGATGGGCGGCAATCTTTTCTGGGCCCGCCAGACTCTGGAGCAGCTCTCCGACGCGGAAGGACACGTGCCGGATGCCGACATCCATGACTGGGCGGCCTATCCGGTGCGTGGCTTCATGCATGACACGGGCCGCAATTATCAGCCGCTCTCCATGCTCAAGGAGACCATAGACCTGATGGCGCGCTACAAGCTCAACCTCTTCCACTGGCATCTTACCGACAATCCCGCGTGGCGCATCGAGTGCCGCTGCCATCCCGAGCTGAATGATCCGCAGTACCAGCGCAAGGGACGCGATGAGGGTAAATATTATACCTACGATGAGATACGCGAACTCATAAGCTATGCCGCAGAGCGCGGAGTGTCCGTGATGCCGGAAATCGACATGCCGGGGCATTCCACATATTTCCGCACCACCTATGGCTTCGGCATGGACTCGGAAGAGGGAAGAAAGGTGCTGAGCGACTGCCTCGAGGAGTTTTTCAGCGAGATTCCGGCATCTCTCTGCCCGTACTTCCATGTCGGTTCGGACGAGATACACATCGCGGATCCGCAAGGCTTTGCGGAGTGGATCCAGGGCCTTGTCAGATCTTATGGCCGCATCCCGGTGGCATGGGATCCGGGTCTCCCGACTATGCCGTACACCATACGTCAGGGGTGGAGAGAGAATGTGGGGACAGGCGTGGATGACAGCCGCTACGTCGATTCCTTTGTCGGCTACCTCAATTACTTCGACCCGGAGATGTTCGCGATGCGTGCCTTCCAGCACAAGGCGGCGGCCCAGGATGTGCCGGACACGGCCAAGGCTCTGGGTGGTATCCTCTGCCTCTGGAACGACGTGCGTGTGGACAAGAAGGAGAACATCTCGCTCCACAACGGCATGATCCCGGGCATGATGGCTTTCAGCGAGCGCTTCTGGAGAGGCGGCTCAGGCCATGCGGCATCGGACGAGAGTCTCTATCCCGACCCGGATACCAGGCAGGGACTGGCCCTTGCCGGCATGGAACGCAGGATGACAGCCCACAGAGACCGTTACTATACGCCTTCCACCATGCGCTGGAATGCCAGTGCCTCGCTTTCATGGGAGATCACCATAGATGGCAGGCAGGTCAGGGCATGGGGCGGCGCCATAAACCTCGAAGCCCTCTGCCGGGCCAACGGCATCGAAGTCGGGGGCGCGGAGCAGGCGGTGGCGCAGACCGTCCTGACAGTGAGCCGGGACACCGTCATGAAGGCGTGGGTGGGGTTTGACATACCGGCACGGTCCGACCGCATATCGACTGGCATAGGTGAGCAGGGGCGATGGGAAAATGATGGCCGCATCTTCCTCAATGGAGAGGAACTTCTGCCCCCAGTGGCATGGCAGGACCCCGGCGCCTACAACTACCATTTCCACACCTGGCACAAGCCTGAAGAGGAACAGCCATATACGGACGAGCAGCTCTACTGGATGCGTCCGGCCGTCACCCTGCATCTCCGCAGGGGCGACAATATCATACGCATAGAGAACCCGCACACATTTGACGGGCAGAAATGGGCATTCGCATTTATCCCGCTTGACAGCGAAGACATCTTGTGAGGCTTGACTTTATGGATGCTGTTCCAATTGTATGATTTTCAAAATTTCAGCGATATCATAACAGAGAATGCCGTCAAAGTCCTCATCAGCGACATAGAGACAGCCAGCGTGTGTGTCTATATCAAAGTATCGCCCCTTGGCTGGTACCAGAACACGTGCTAACGGATTGCCTTTCCAATCAAAAATCCTGATTTCTACAGAATTGTAATTACCTTCATCTAAATCATCTATCGAAATGCCAAGATAGAGAGCTGCAAAATAATCCTTGAATACTTTGACATCATAGTAGCACTTTACAGATGACTCAGAATCAGTTATTCGAATATTTCCAGAGTATATTGTGCGATTGAAAGAACCGTCTAACGAATACAGATGAATGGCATCAATCCTTGATCCGGCTTCAACTACCATAGAACCGGATGGATCAGCCATGATCAGTGTAGATAGATTGTTCTTGTACTTCGATGTAAAACCATCCAGGACTTCCATTGGACTGTTATCACAATCAACACTATTGTCAGGTACTATAGACCTTTGATAGCCGTCTCTGGATTTGTTCTCTGTAAGATAAAAAATAGTGCTGGGATTGAGCGGATAGTATCTGCTCCCAGCCATTGCGTCAAGAGAATCTATCAGACAATCTACCTGTGCGATTCCTTTAGAAACGGATTCGTTGATGTCAACCTTCAGAACTTTTCCTTTATTGTCATAAAAAAGCGCCAGATTATGCCCGTTTTCATCTATGACAAATTTTATCCATGAGATGTATGGTGGATACAAGACTTCACCAGGTCCAGATCCTGTTTTCAAGAAAGGTCTCGAAATCAATGCGCCTTCTTTGGAGACTACAGACATGCAACCGGAAGTGTCTGCTGCAGTGACGAGAAGGTTGTCCCCGATACATTTTATGCCCCTTATTCCAATAGCATTTACAGGGATTGTAACGGCATTTTCAGCGGACATCTCGATAGGATAGCCCTTCACTTTGATCGATGATTCAAAAGACCACTTGGGAGCGTGCCCACATCCGGAAATGACAATCAGGAGAAAAATATATTCTAAAATGTTTTTATTCATGGCTGGCAAAGAATGTCATCAGTCTGATCACAGTTTCTGTACTCATCGCGAAAGCCTCAATAGCAGTATCTGTATAACTGGTCTGAAGATGAATCGAGGGTATAAATCAAGTGTCTCTCAGAATCAAAACAGAACGCGGTAGCTGCATTCGGGATCGCTATCCTCCGGATAGGATTGCCCTGCCAGTCAAACATGAGAACAGAATAATTCCCAGAGTTGTCTCTGTATAGGAAAGCGCAATAGCTGTCATCAGATGAGGCACTAATGAAATATTGCTTTATATCATGAAAAATGCGCTGCTTTTTCTCCGCTTCGTTTAGCGACACGGCCTTCGGTCCAATTATTATTGACTTGGATGGGGCGCCGTTCAAAGGAATGAAATTAATGACATTGGTGGAGATGCTTGCATCGACCAGGACACGCTCGCTTTCACTGTAGGCGACAAAGCCTGAGAGAAGATTAAATGATATACCATCGTTCACGGACACTTCAGCCTTATTCAATTCATTGATGCCCGCTATGTCAAGTCTTTCATTATTCACAAGCACCTGTCTTTCGAGTCTTAAGAAGTCGGGCGACAATTTCCGTGAGAAAGAGGATGAATCATCTAGCACTTTCCAATATGCAGAGAAACGAACTGAAGTTGTGGGCGTCGTCTCAGCAATAATTTCATTGCAGGCTATTGATTGCGTGACATTCCACCTCAGAATATTCTTTCCGTTGTTGGGTATATCTACCATCAATTCTCCATGGTCCGTAACGTGACACCTGCAAGACCCGAAATAGAAGGAGCCGTCAAGCTCAGACGGACCGTTCCCGATGTTGATATATGCCCCTTTGGAAGACATGTCTTGTATGTTGAACACATGAGCCACAGGTCCTCTCCCCATAGTTGATACCATCAGGAGTGAGTCTTGGACCGCTATGCTCATCATCCCGTTTATATCCAAATCAACAAGTTCACAGCTGCCTGACAGGATATCCTCAGGGAAACTTGTCACATATACACAATCTTCCAAGACAAGCCTGTTCTTATCACTATTGTTTCGGTCACATGACGTGAATGATGCAAAACATATCAAAATTGCGATGAATGTATTGAAAATATACCTTTTCATGTTCTCAAGACAGTTTGGTTTCCTTAAACGTAAAAATACGGCTTATATATAGATGACATATCATATTGCGTTGCGCTAAAATTTAACAATCCCGGTCACCTGGACATTTGGGGTGATGGAAGGTTAATTTCAGATTAGCTCCCAGTGCGAAGGTAAAAAGACTCCGTCAACCTACCAAAGAACTGGGATAGACGGACGGAATCTGTGATAAACAACGATATATGTGCGGGCATTTAGCTATTTTGGGCACACTTGCAGCTTTGTCGAAACTTTCAGCCTTACTTGCTTAGGAAGAATGCCTCTGCCGGCACTGGGGTGAAGGCTGAGGCGCCCGGGACGATCCAGCTCAGCTCGATCTTCTCGTCGTAGTGGCCTTCGAAATACGGCATGCGGAACTTGTGCATGCCCTTCTCGAGATAGACGTAGCCGGTGGTGACGCTGTTGCCTTTGTTGTAGTTGTTGTCAATGATCATGCAGTCGTCTATGAGCAGCTGCGATCCGTCATCGGTGTCGAGCTTGAATGTGTACACGCCTGATGCCGGGGCCTTGATCCATCCCTCGAATATGTAGCCGTACCAGTCCTGCTCCTCGTGCTTTTGCAGTGAAGGGACGGCTGTGATGCCGTTTTTCTTGAAGCGCTCAGGGGTGAGGTCGGTGACGCTGATGATGCTCCTCTCTGCCGGGTCAGAGTAGAATGAATAGCTCAGGCCGTTTTTCCTGGCCTTGACATTGGTGGCGGCAAGGAAGGTGAGAGGATACTCGAATGTGAAGCTGCTCTTGTCTCCGTTGAATGTGCGTGCCTTGAGGATGCAGGTCTTGTCAAGCACCACCGGGCCGGCATAGAGGCTGCCGTTGGCTGGAGACGGTTCGCTGCCGTCTGTGGTATAGCGGGTCTCGCCATCTTCGCAGATGAGAGGGACCATCACCTTGCCGCCTTCACAGGAAATCCTTCTGCTGTCCAGTATCGGCATGTCGATGTCGCTCTGTTTCGTGAAGAGCATGGACAGAGGGATGCTGAGACATTCGGTGGAGCTGATGAACATGTTGGTCACAGTGTATTCCAGAGACATGTCGACTTTCGGGCGCTCCTCATCGAAGTAGCGGTGCGCAGGGATGCGGATCTGCTTGGAAGGGCGGCCGCAGTCCAGGAAGTAGTCGATGTCCGACTGGTTGAAGATGCGCACGCGTACATTGGTGCCGCGATCCTCGATCTTCTCGATCTTCAGGGATGATTTGAACAGCTTGAGCAGCCACTTGGCATCTCCCGCAAGCATGTTGTTGGCGTATGCCACGCTTCTGCGGGCCTTCAGAGCCTCATGGATGGCCTCGACGCTGCGCTCCTCCGCGAATACGAAGGTCATAGGACGCATGACCCTGCCGAGGTCGTAGTCGAAATTCATCGCACGGTGCTGGTCAGAAGCGCCTATGAAGGCGAGTCCGTATCTGCGTATATGGTCGATGGCGAGAGGGTAGAACTCGTAGCTGTTGAACACCTCCATGCCCTGGATGCGTCCCGCCTCGATCTCGTCGATCCAGAACTGGCTGAGCTCGCTGTTCTCGTCCGGCCATCCGGGATGGTTGCCGGTGACCCATGCTCCTTCGGCCTGGGCCTGGACGAGTGCTTCATGTGTCTCTTTCTGACCGAAGGTCATAGGTATCTTGTATGCGTTGCAGTCCTTGATGAAAAGGATGTTCAGATGCCCGATGTCGGTCTGGTTGTGGGATACCTCCATACCCTTGATGAGGAGAATGTCGCGCGCCGCGGCCTCTTTGAGGGCGAGAGGATAGGCCTGGTCATAGTCCCAGCCTTCAGGCTTGCCGAAAGCAGGCTGGTGGTCGGTGATGGCTATGGCATCCAGGCCCTCAATGAACGCCTCCTGCACCCTCTGGCGCGGAGATACGTCTCCGTCGCTGAATATGGTGTGCATGTGCAGGTCGACCTTGAGGGTGGTGTATCCGTCGATGTCGGGGATGTCTATCCTGCGTGGATTGTTTGCGCATGGGGAGCCGTAGTTCCTCTGCTTCATATATTGTACATTCCATTCAGATGGCTGTGCGGAAGCGATGGATCCGGCAGCCAGTGCAGCAGCTGCCAGTATGAGTCTGAGTTTCATAATTGCAATTTTTGTTCGTATCCTCAAAGATAAGGAATATTCCTGTCATTCAGAGGCTATAGAGTCGTAGAGTTTCCTGTAGAACGGGTGGCGGGTCAGTGTAGAGGCGTTACCCAGTATGATAAGCTTCATCCTGGCGCGTGTCATGGCCACATTCATCCTCCTCAGATCCCTGAGGAATCCTATCTCTCCGTTCTCATTGGCCCGCACCAGCGAGATGACTATCACGTCTCTTTCCTGCCCCTGGAAGCCGTCGACGGTGTTGATGGTGACCAGGTGGCGGAACGGCTTGAAATACGGGTCCGACTTCACTCTCTGCCTGATGTACTGGACCTGGGCCTTGTAGGGGCTGATGATGCCGACGTCGACATGCTCCTCCAGCACCCTTTTGTGGCCTACTTTCAGGAAGTAGTCCTTGAGATGCTGTATGCAGAGGTCCGCTTCGGGCTTGTTGATGCGGCCGAAGGTCTCCTGCACGAACTGTTCATTGCAGTCCAGCCCCGCCGTGTCTATCCATGTCACCGGGCTGTCGATGTCGGCATCCAGGATGACCCTGGAACTTACGGCAGGCGCGCTCTGGACCTTCCCGCCGTAGAAATAGTCGGAGGAGAACCGCATGATCTTCTCGTTCATGCGGTACTGGACCTGCAGGAGCGAGACGCTTTCCGGGTGGCCCTCCACGATCCTTTCCATCAGGGTCTTGTCCAGTCCCTGGCGGGCCGCCTCGAAGCACTTGATGGTCGGTGGCAGCTGCTGATGGTCTCCGGCCAGAATGACCCTGTCCGCCTTGCTTATGGCGATCCAGCACGCGGCTTCCAGTGCCTGTGCCGCCTCGTCGATGAAGAGGGTGGAGAACCTCATGCCGTCCAGGACCTTGCTGGCGCTGCCGGTCAGGGTGCATGCGATGACGCGGTTCTGGGCGAACAGCTGCTCCCTGATGCTCTGCTCGAGCTCTGTCGCCCTGAGCTTGTATGACTCTATCTTTTTCCTGACACTGTCGCTCTTCCCCTTGCGCTTCTGCATCTCGCGTATGGCCTTGCGGAGGTTCCACAGCTGAGGGTAGTCCGGATGCCCGGAGAACATCTGCTCGTATGTGAATGAGAGCATCTTGTCGTTGACGCGAGTCGGATTGCCCACGCGCAGCACGCTCAGACCTGAGTCCACCAGCTTCTCGCTGATCCAGTCCACCGCCATGTTGCTCTGGGCGCAGACCAGGACCTGGCACTCGCGCCGCAGTGTCTCGTAGATGGCTTCCACGAGCGTGGTCGTCTTTCCGGTCCCGGGAGGGCCGTGCACCACCATCACGTCCTTTGCCCTTATCACCTCGGTCACTGCCTGCTCCTGGGTCGGATTAAGCCCCGGCGAATGGATGGCCGGCGCGCTGTGCCTGCCGAGAGGACTGCTCCCGTAAATGAGTTCGCGCAGCTCCATCAGGCGCCCCTTTCCTGCGCTCATGACCTTGTTCAGTGCCTCGAACATCAGGCGGTAGGAAGTCTCGTCGAAGTAGAGCTGTACGCCGAGGTTTTCGGCCGAGACGATTTCCATGAAGCCTCGCCGCTGGGGCAGGGCCAGCACCATGCGGTCCTCGTCCACATAGCTTACCGTAGCCGTGAAAGGCAGGAATCTGACCTCCGAGTCCCCGCCCTTCCATGTGAAGAAGGTCACGGGCCTGCCGTACTCGAAGCTGTGCTCGATGTCCTGGTCCTGGGTGCGGTGTACCTCGAGCACGAGCTGGTTCAGCGAATTGTAGTAGCTCTGGCCGACTTTGACAGGATACCAGCACATGCCGCGCCTGACCTTCCGAGCCACACCCATCTCCCGGGTATGCTTCATGAAGCTGTCCTTCTCCGCCTCGTACTCCATGCGCAGCAGCATGGCCTGGCGGCTGAGTTCCTGTATGGCTTTTGTGGCGGACATGATTGTTGTGTGGTCGGGTCTGGTTTTATGGCAGCTGCTCTGGCTGCTTCGGTTTCGTGGATGATCGGTTGATAGGTTCTTTTGTTGCTCGGTATTTTGGCTGCTATACAGCAGATCTGTTTTATCTGGCTGGTCTGTCTGGTCAAAAGCAGGTTTTTCTGGCTGCTCGTTTTTTTCGCTTGGCTGTTTTGGTGGCTTCGCAGTTTGGGTTGTTTGGCTGCTTTGCCAGCCAGTCCTGCTCGGCTGCTTTGCCGGTCAGTCCTGCTCTGCTGCTTTGCCGGCTTGGGCTGCTCTGCAGCTTTGCCGGTCAGTCCTGCTGCAATCCGGATTCAAAGATAGCAATCTTTCGCCACAGCACCACGCCACAGTTCTTCTGCTGTGCCACGGTGGGCGGCAGTTTCAGACGGGAATCGCCAGACATGCAGCTATTCTTGGCTCAGCATACAGTTTCAGCCGTGAAATCGGCAGAAACACGGCTATTCGGAGCTAGAACTATGTTTTCGGACGTGAAATCGCCAAAAACACGGCTGGCAGGGCCCTCAAGCCGGATGTGTCACAGTGTCGGAGGCTGGCATCTCCTGGGATGCAGGGCATTATTGACATGAAAAGTGCCATCTGCGTGTCAATTTGCCGGTTTTTTGCGAGATTTGACATGAAAAGTGGCATTATCATGTCAATTATCAACAGGTCGCTGATCTTGGCGGCTCTTCCGACACCTCAGCCTTTCCGCCGCCGCTCCAAGTCGCTGCGTGACTTCCCGTCTCCGCCTCTTTTTGTCGTGCCGTGTTGGGCGGCAATAGAAAAGTACTGTTCTTATCCGTTGAATTGCGTATTTTTGCGTCATGAAACAAGAGGGGATATTCACTACCAGCGGCATCTCGGCCACTGCAGAAGTCGCATTCTGTACCACAGTCAGAATGATCTGGAAAAAGTGTCTGATTGTCGTGATGCTGCTCTCCGTGACCATTGCGGCATATTCTCAACCGGAAGTCTTCGAGCTTGACGGTTTGGCCGGTCCTGTCTATTATGATGCTTCCAAGGCGCTTGAGGAAGGTGATGCAGGAGAGATCGTGGTCGTGATGATTCATGGCTGGGGTGGCGGACTGACTCCTTTGAAATCGCGCAAAAAGCTCGAGGATGCACTTGGCGGGGTATATGTCATCTCTCCTCGTTTCCCTCGTCTGCAGACCTTCGACAACAAGAACCTGGCAGTCGATGACCGCCCTCACTGGAATGAAAGCTGGTCCTCTGACCTGACTGTCAGGGGCGTTGCCTCCGATGACTGGCGCGGGGGAGGGGACGCTGACGGCTTCAGGATGAGTTCCTTTGATGTAATAGACAGGATATTTTCAAAGCTTGCCGACCGAAAGCTTTATCCCAATCTGAAGAAGGTAGTGCTGGCAGGCTTCTCTGCCGGTGGTCAGTTCGTGTCACGCTATGTAGCGGTCGGCCGTGGCAAGGTCCGCAGGGGAGTCAGGGTCGAATATGCTGCGATGTCGGGCTCCACATATCTGTTCTTTGATCCTGAGTCGCCGTGGCATTATGGTCTGGATGGCCGTCCGAGGTATTGTGCAGGCACATCATTGAGGAGGATTATGTCCAATCTGTGTTCGCGTCGCGTCTTCTATGCCTGTGGAGAGCTGGATACCGGAAGCGTGTCTCTTGACATGTGTCAACAGGCGCAGGGCCAGGGGTTGAATCGCAGGGAGCGCTTCGAGAACCTGCAGAAGCATGTGCATGCGTACCCGCGATGGGAGAAGATGACTTCCTTCTACCTGATTCCGGGTATCGCCCATGAGGCTGGCAAGGCCTATCTGGATCCTGTGTTCGTCGATTTCATAAGATCGGGCAGCCAGCCGGCCTGTCAGTCCCGTCAGCTTGAGCCATAAATCACCAACCGTCGATCACAGCGAATTGACAGCAGCCATTCCGGACACAAAAAAAGCCATCCAGGGTACTGGACAGCGGCTATATCGTTAGTTTGTCTCCGTTCCTTTGTAATCGGACGCGGGAGGTATTTATGTGTCGCTTGCCTTGTGCCTTTCACAGCGTTATTCAAGGTTGGGCGGCTCTTGCGGCCCGAGCAGCAGGGCTTTAGCCCACCGGACTTTGGGACGGCTAAATTTGCAAAGGAATATCTCGGGTCGCATATTAGATTGAAAACGTGCGAAACATATACCAGACAGAATAAATGAAAAGGAACTAAAACACAATAGCCGGCGTTCTACGCGTAAGCTGTGCATGATACTTTTCTGACGAGAGTATCGGAGCGTGTACAGAATTGAACTCTTTTCGGAAAAAATGAACCATCGAGAAATGGCGAATCATCGATATTTGCCAATGGATAATTGTGTCCAGTTGGATAGCCTTGTATCCGGAAAAGCCAATTCATTTATAACACTAATATCATGCGCAAATCAATTATTCTGAAGATTGCCCTGGCAGTCGGCTTCCTTTTGGCCGCTGTCAATGCATCTGCACAGCAGAAGGTGGTTGTCACCGGAACTGTTGTGGATGAGAATGGGCTTCCTGTCCCTGGCGCCGTTGTCATCATAAAGAGTGACAAGACGGGTGCCGGCACCGTTACTACAGAAAGCGGAACTTTTGAGCTCATGGCTCCAAAAGGCACAGAACTCACTGTATCTTGCCTTGGCTATGATGACCTCACCGTGAAAGCAGTGGAGAAACTCGAAATTGTCCTCAAGGAGAATCTTCTCCGTCTGGATGATGCCGTTGTCGTCGGATATGGTTCTGTCAAGAAATCTGACCTCACAGGCGGTGTGGCAGTAGTAGGCGACGAGGCCTTGAAGATGACTTCGACACCTAACCTGATGGATCGTCTCATCGGTCAGGTCGCAGGTCTTTCCATCACGACATCAAACGCTGCACCTGGCAGCGACCAGGCTCTTCTCATACGTGGACAGAACTCTCTTTCTGCCACCAATGACCCTCTCATCGTCCTCGATGGAATCCCATACGGCGGTTCACTTGCAGACCTTGACCCAGACCTCATCGAGAGCCTCACGGTACTTAAGGATGCCTCTTCGGTTGCCATCTATGGATCCCGCGGTTCAAATGGTGTCATCCTTATCCAGACCAAAAAAGGCGAGAAAGGTGCGGCACACGTGACATACAAGGGTCAGTTTGGTTTTGCTGAGCCTATGCAGAGAATTGAGGTGATGGGTCCAAATGAGTTTATCAGACTCAAACAGGACATCTGCCGTCTCGGTACCAAGCAGTACACCGGTGAACTTCTTGATCCTATTGCAGGAAATATCATCTCGGCAAGTGAAAAGGCCAACTATGCCGCAGGCATAACCCATGACTGGCAGGACTATGTGTTCCGTCAGGCATTCACCATGGACCACCAGGTCAGCATTTCAGGAGGAAACGACAAGACCAACTATATGGCTTCTGTCTCTTACCTCAACAATCCTGGCGTTGTCTACAACAGTAACTACGACAGGCTTAACGTCTATTCGACAGTTTCCCAGACACTCAATGACTGGCTTGGTGCCGGCCTTACTTTCCAGTTTGTACAGAAAAACAGCGGTGGACTCACTCCAAACCTTGAGCATGCCATCAAACAGAGCCCATACGGTCTCTACAAAGATGAATCTGGCATGTACGTCGAGGAACCTATGGAGTATAGTAATCTCCCGAATCCAATGAAGAATGTCAATGCGGACAACAAGAATACCAACCGCAATGTCCTCCTTAATGGACATATCGATATCAAGCTTCCTGTGAACGGCCTCACTTTCCGATCACAGTTGGGATACAACTTCCGAAACAGTTTCGGCGGCACTTACTATGGACGCAATACTTCTGATGGACGCAAGGTCAATGGCAAGGCATCAATGAGTGCATCAGAGACCACAGATATGACTTGGGAGAATGTACTCAAGTATGACCGTACATTCGGCAAGAACCACATTGACATGACTGCTCTCTATTCAATGCAGGAAAAGAAGAACATCTCTAACTCAATGAGTGGTGAGGGTTTTGTCAATGATGACTCTAGCTTCTACAAGATGGATGGTGCAGAGAAAAACATCAAAAACTCTTCAAGCTATTGGAAAGAGACCATGATGTCGGCCATGTTCCGTGTGAATTACAGCTATGACAGCCGTTACATGTTTACTCTCACAGGCCGTGCCGATGGTGCATCAGTATTCGGCGCCAACAACAAGTTTGGCTTCTTCCCATCTGCAGCCGTGGCATGGAACATTGCAAACGAAAACTTTGTCAGGGACAATGTGGACTGGATAAACATGCTCAAGCTCCGTCTTTCCTATGGAGCCAACGGCAACAATGCAATCTCTCGCTACACCACTCTCGACCGTCTCTATGCAACCAGCGGTGTGAAGTACATCTGGGGTGACGGAGGACAGGGTGTCAATGCATCATATCTCCCTAGCGATGGCGTAGGCAACCCTAACCTCAAGTGGGAGACCACCTATACAGCCAACATCGGCGTCGATTTCACTTTGCTCAATGGCCGTCTCGGCGGTTCCGTCGATGCGTATGTATCCAATACCCACGATCTGCTCATGACCCGCAACGTGCCTATCATGAACGGCTACAGCAAGATCTGGGACAATATCGGCCAGACCCGCAACAGAGGTATCGAGCTCACTCTCAATGCCAAGCCTATCCGTACAGGCAATTTCGTATGGAACGTCGACTACACATTCTTCCTCAACAGGGATGAGATCGTAGAGCTTCGTGGCGACGGAGTGGATGACGTGGACAACAAGTGGTTCATCGGCCAGCCTCTCTCGGTCTACTATGACTATTATATGACAGGTATCTGGCAGGATGGCGAGGAGTTTACATTCGAGGACGCTGACGGCAAGCTCGTCCAGCATCAGAATGGTGCCGTTCCAGGTGCAGCAAAGCTCGAAGATGTCGATGGCAACAAGATCATCAATGCTTCTGACCGCAAGGTCATCGGAAGCAAGAAGCCAAACTTCACCATGTCTCTCGGCAACAGATTCTCATATAAGAACCTCTACTTCTCGTTCATGGCCAACGGTGTGTTCGGCAAGTGGATGGAGGATAACGTAGCCAACATCTCATCATGGACATTCGGTACAGGCAACTATATCCATGGCGTGAAGTACTGGACACCGGAGGATCCTGAGGGAGCTACCATAGTTTCTCCTGGATATGTATCGACATTCAGCCACGGCTATTACAGGAAGATGTCCTACATCCAGCTCAAGAACGTCACTCTCGGTTATCATTTCGACTCGAGACTCCTCAAGAAGGTACATATGAGCGGTCTGGATGTCAATGTAAGCGTCAACAATCCGTGTGCATGGAGCAACATGCGCCAGATGCTCAACTATGACAACACATGGTTTGCATCATATCCTACCGCGCGTTCTTACGTCCTCGGCATAACACTTAACTTCTAATGGACCTGAATATGAACAGATATATTATCAAGGCTGCTCTTGCCGCAGTCGCAATGGCTTCAGTTGCATCATGCAACTTCCTCGAAGAGGATCTCAAAAGCTCCCTCGCCCCTGAGAACACATATACCAGTTCTCTCGGTTTCGAGGTAGGTACTGCAGGTCTCTATTCGATCGCCAGATCAGAGTACAATACCTGGGGAGAGAATGGAGCATTCATCCACAATGGCGCGTGCGCATACGAGTGCCTTCAGATCGGCACTGACATCTGCGAGCAGAATGGTGCCAAGGACGGATCCCTCACTCCATTTGCAAATCTTACTCTCAATGCTTCGACACAGTTTGTGAAGACTTACTGGCAGTGGGCATACAACCTCATCGGCTCAGCCAATGAGATCCTCATTTTCAGCGAGAAGGATAATGTAAAGTGGGACAAACCAAGCGACAAGCAGCTTTATCAGGCTGAGGCACGCTTCTTCCGCGCCTACGCATACCGCTATCTGACCTATCTCTACGGAGATGTTCCTTACGTGGAGACTATCCAGAATCCTTTCGTGCTTTCATTTACCCGCACTCCAAAGGCTGAGGTTCTCTCTAAGATCATTGCGGACCTTGAGTTTGCGGCAGAGCATCTGCCAGTTGATCCAGACGGCGTCAAGACAGGCAAGCTTACCTGCTGGGCAGCATATCACCTCCTCAGCGAGATGTATCTCGTGCAGAAGGACTATGAAAAGGCAGAGAAGGCAGCGCTCAAGGTTATCGACAGCAAGTACTTCTCTCTCATGAAGGACCGCTTCGGAGCAAATGCAAAGGCAGCGGGAGACGCTTACAGCGACCTCTTCATCCTCAACAACCAGAACCGTCCTTCAGGAAACAATGAGTCTATCTGGGTAATGCAGTTTGAGTACAACACAGTAGGCGGAGGTACCAACTCGGACGACTGGACCAGACGTGCATGGAACCCTCAGTACTTCAACATCAATGGCTTCACTCTCTGCGAGGAGTATGGCGGACGTGGTCTTGCCCAGATATCTCCTATGAAGTGGTGGATCGGTGTCAAGAACACCAATGCAACCGGTCCTGACGGAATCTTTGAGGATAAGGATATGCGCAACTCAGAGTACAGCATCAAGCGTACCTGGATATACAACAACCCTGCAGTCGAGAGCACCTATGGAAAGCAGTGCAACATCACAGACCAGACATGGTCAGTCGGCCACCTCTTCCCGGCTCTCACAAAATTCTTCTTTGGCGTATCTGCAAACCTTTCTCTCACCGGAGGATACAAGGACCGTATGAAGTTCCGTCTCGCAGAGACATATCTTCTCCTTGCAGAAGCATATCTTGGCATGGGTGACACCCAGAAGGCAGCTGATGCCGTCAATGTAGTACGCCGCCGTGCAAAGGCTTCTGATGTCACCGCTGAACAGATGGACATGGATTTCCTCCTCGATGAACGTATCCGTGAACTCGTCGGAGAAGAAGTCCGCCGTTTCACGCTGGTTCGCACCGGCAAGCTTGTCGAGCGCGTCAAGAAGTACAACGAGGCTCAGAAGGACATCATTGACGATCACTTCTGCCTGTGGCCTGTTCCTCAGAATATCCTTGACAGCAACCGTGATGCTGACTTCCCTCAGAATCCTGGTTATGAAAGCAAATAGAAAAGAAACGTTATGAAAACACTCAATACTATCATAAAGTCAGCTCTTGTTGCAGCGGTGTCTGTATTTGCTCTCGCATCCTGCGAATACGATCCGTACGAGCATGATATCACACTCCCTGCCGAGAAACTTTCTCTCGACGCATCAAAGGAGGCCGTCGTGATGACCGAGGAAACTCTCCAGCAGACAGCGATAGAGTTTACATGGACCCCTGCACGCGAGGTTTCCGACGAATACCTTGTGACCTATACCACCAAACTTGATGTAGTAGGCAACAATTTTGGTTCGACAACAGCCATCGTCCACGAGGAAGAGGAGGGCGTATACAGCAGAAGCTTCACCGTGGAGCAGATTAACGCATGGTTTGCAGAGCGCTGGAAGCTTCCTGTAAACCAGGACTTCATCCTCGAGTTCCGTGTCACGGTAGAGTTTACCGGCGGTCCTGAGTTCCAGGCACCGGAGGTGCGCACTGTCAGAGTGAAGGTCAGTCCTATCCACATTGACATCTTCGCAGCAGACAAGGTTTATATCGACGGTACCAGCACTGAGGGCGCCGAAGAGATATTCAAGACCGTGGAGAATGACCAAAAGTATGCATGGTATGGTACACTCGCAGCAGGAACTCTCTCATTCCCTGTGGAATATGACGGTGCCAAGTATTTCATCCATCCAAAGGCCAGCGGTGAGTCATTCGTCCCTGGACAGGTTTTTGATGTGACCATGAATGAGAATGAGCAGGTGCTCAAGATTCCTGCAGCCGGCAAGTATCGCATCATCATCGACATGAAGGAGAAGACCGCGCAGATCTATGACGAGGCTACAGACCTCAAGCCATTTGTGGCAACATTCCGCCCTAACGGAGCAGATGCCAACCCTGAGACATCGATTGAGGTGACAAATCTCTGGGCATATGGTGGTGGTACCGGCTGGGGCGTGCGTGACCTCCAGTGCAAGATTAGTGCTGCAGATCCACAGATTCTCACCTATGAGGGAAGCTTCAACGGCGGTGTCAAGTTCTGTATTTCCAAGAGTTTTACCGTAGGTGGAACGAGCTACAACCAGAACAACTCATATTGTTTCACAAATCCTCTTAAGGAGGATGGTACAAGACAGAACCTCACCTTGGCAGCAGACAAGGAGAGTCCTCTCTATGGATCTGCATCCGGTGAAGCGCGCAACTCGTATTACGGAATGCCAAGCGGCAACCGTCTCTACATCTTCAACCTGCGCGAAATGACCATCATCGCGAAGTCACTCTAGCAACCATCAATGATCAAGTCAATAAAACGATTCGCAGCAGCTATGATGCTGTCCCTTGCAGGGATGGCATCATACAGCTGTGATGGACCTGAAGACAATCCGGATGGAGCCGGAGGATATCCGGAAAACCAGCTCTACAAACCGGCGTTCAGCAAGTCCAAGGTTTTGAAGAATCCTCTGAGCGGATGGGTGATGTACATGTCTGCATCCTCGGATGTGTCGTATCTCGATACGGAGTTTTACATATCAGAGCTTGCCCAGACTGTAAAGGTGCGTGACTATGCCACGTGCTGCTACATTCGTACGGGATGGTCCATATTTAATCCAGCGGATGGAGTATATGCGTGGAGAGATCCTTCCAGCCAGCTGTACAAGCTTATCCACAAGGCTCATGAGTATGGCCTGCCTGTCGCATTCCGCATTGTGGTGGATGGACGTGACCAGAGGGCAAACACTCCCCAGTTTGTCCTTGATGCCGGTGCAAAGTATCTCATTGACAATGTCAAGTATTCTGACCGCAAGACCCCCTTGCCTCAGGATCCTGTCTTCCAGAGTTACTATGAGAAGTTTGTGACTGCGCTCGCAGAGGACTTCAATGATCCGGAGAAATGTGCTTTCATTGACGGCTATGGCCTCGGCAAGTGGGGCGAGGGCCACACGGTAGCATACAGCGAGCTGGGATGCGAAGTTGTGGATGAAAACACCCAGAGACTCAAGGAGGAGGTGATGGAGTGGATCACGAAGCTCTATTCCAGCAAGTTTACCAATGTACCTCTCGTCATGACCTATCACCGTTCCCTCGGCCATCCAAAGGGACTTTCAAGCTCTGAGTACGATCTCAGTACCAAGGCGCTCAACATCGCGATAAACAATGGCTATATCCTCCGCTCCGATGCCTTCGGCATGAACGACTACTATGGCAACTGGGAGAGAGGTACGGCCGCCAGCTGGAGGTTTAAGCGTCCCATCATCATGGAGGGAGGCTGGATAGTCGGCCAGCACAGCTATTGGAATGATCCGGCCAAATATCGCAGGGACCATCCCGAGGATGTGCGCAAAGGCGAATATGACGCTAGCAAGGAAGCACACGTCAACATGATGGACTTCCGTGTAGGTGCAGAGACTCAGAGCTGGTTTACAAATGCCTTTGATCTTGTGCAGAAATTCATCTCAGAGGGTGGATATCGAATCTATCCTGATCAGGTATACCTTCCGGCGAAGGTAAGTCAGGGAAAGGAGGTGAAGATAAGCTCTCGATGGCGCAACGTCGGATGGGGATATCTGCCAAACAATATTCCACAGTGGAATTATCGGTATAAAGTTGCTTTTTCTTTATTAAATTCGCAGGGAGATCCAGTCGAGACGTATGTCATGGATGAGGCAGAGCCATCGGAATGGACTGACAGCAAGCCTTTCTCATATGATTTCGTGACAAAGGTGAATGCCCCGAAAGGCAAGTATGAATGGGGAGTCGCCATTGTCGATGTGACAAAAGACAATACTCCTGCCATTGCCCTTGCGGTCAATGAGAAGGTGACTTCTTCCGGATGGGTCAAGCTTTCAACAACTGAAATTGAATAGATGATGAAAAGACTAACATGCTCAATTGTTGGGCTGATGCTTGTATGTGTCAGTCTGTGTGCGTCTGTAAAGACTGTGGAACCTGAGATTGATACTACACGAGTTCTCAGAAATCCACTCTCAGGCTGGGTGATGTATCTCAGCAGAGGATGGGATGGAGATTTCTGGGAGAAGACAGGGTATGATGAGATACAGGCAGTCGGTGGACGTACCCTCAAAGTGTCAGACTATGCATCAGTGGCATATGTCAGGACCAGCTGGTCCTCGATGGAACCAGAGGAGGGAAAATATTTCTGGACAGATCCCGATTCCCGCATCAGCCGTCTTCTGCGAAGTGCCCAGAGCCGTGGTCTCAAGCTTGCTTTCCGCATCGTTGTCGATGGTCGTGATCAGGGGCAGAACACTCCTCTCTATGTCAGAGATGCCGGTGCAGAGGGATTTGAGACTAAGATAGGTCACGGAATGTGCTTCACTGCATATGCAGATGATCCTGTGTTTCAGGAGAAGTATGCAAAATTCATCACTGCCCTTGCAGATAGATTCAATGATGCCGATGAGGTTGAGTTTATAGACGCCTACGGCCTCGGCAAGTGGGGTGAAGGTCATGCGGTTGTGTACAAGGATCCTGCAAACAAGCAGGCTGTCTTTGACTGGATCACAGATCTGTACTCGAAGACATTCACCAAGGTCCCTCTGTTTGTCCACTATCACCGTCTCATCGGAGATGCCAATAAAGACAGCTGGGGTCCGGTGGCACCCGAGTCCTATGGGATGCTTGAGAGTGCCATTGCCAAAGGATACAGTCTCAGGCATGATGCTTTCGGCATGACGGGATATTACCAGAAGTGGGAAGAGGACTTTGCCAAGAGTCATAATTTCAAACTTCCGATTATCATGGAAGGAGGCTGGATAACAGGTGCCCATCACAGGTACTGGATTGATCCGAGCCGCCGATATCGCGAGGGCCATCCAGAGGACGTTCGCGAGGGAGAATACGAGATTTCCGAGTATACCCATGTGAATATGATGGACCTCAGGGCAGGAAATGAGACTCATTCGTGGTTTATGACCCCAGACCCTCAGAATCCCTCAAGGAGCCTTGTGGAAAAGGTCATCACCCACGGAGGATACCGTCTCTATCCAAGCCGGATCAGCTTTGAAAACAAATCGTCCAAGGGCGGTACACTCAGCATTTCTCACAGATGGGAGAACATGGGCTGGGGCTACTGTCCTACCAATATCCCTCAGATGGAGCAGCGTTACAAAGTGGCTTTTGCCCTGCTTGACGGCAATGGAGACGTCGTCTTTATATCGGTCGACGAGGCTTCGGATCTGAGCAAGTGGATAAAAGGCAATGCCACTGACTATGATTACAAGATGCCTCTGGCAGAAGTAGTCAGAGGCAGATACACTCTCGCTGTCGCGCTTGTGGATGTCTGGAGAGGCAGTGTCCCTGCCATAGAGATGGCTGTACAGACTTCATTGCTTACAGACAGCGGCTGGCTGAAGCTCGGCCAGGTAAGAATCAGGTAAAATCGGAAATAACCTGGGCCTGAGACCGTTGCAGAAACATCATGGGATGCATAAGGCACTTCCACACCGGACGCCCTGCGAAACACCATTTACAGAAAGCTCTGCGCTTGGGTATGACGTGTACACAAATACCGTATCTGCTGCTCCTTCTATGTCTCCCTGGTGAAAACGCCAGCCCTCTCTCAGCAGAATCTCGCTGCGTGGCTGAGCGCCGGCAGTGACCGAAAGGCAAAGGAATGTCAGGAGAGATATGATCGTGTTTCGCATGCTACAGTGTTACTTTGACACTTTTGTCTTTTATGATAATCTCAAATACGCCTGGTTCAAGTACCCTCTTGCCTGTCCTATCCACAAAGCTGAGATCTCTCATAGGATCGAGACAGAACGTGAAGGTCCTGGTCTCACCGGCCTTGATGACTTCCTTGCTGAATGCCTTGAGTTCCTTGACTGGGCGTGCGATAGAGCAGGCCGGGTCTCTTACATAGAGCATGACAGTCTCCATTCCGTCCACAGGACCTGAATTCTTTACATTGACGGAGACTTTCAGAGGCTTTTCCACATGCACTGTGTCGGATGAGACGCTAAGGTCGGAATACTCATATGTGGTATAGCTCAGACCATCTCCAAACCAGTAGAGAGGTTCGCTACTCATATCCTTGTAGATGCCCTGGGTGCCGTTTCTGCCGCTGTGACGTCGGTTGTAGTAAATAGGAATCTGCCCCGTCGAGGCTGGGAATGTGACAGGCAGGCGGCCCGATGGATTGTGGCGACCGCTGATGATGCCGGCCACTGCATTACCTGCGGTTGTGCCAGGCATCCATATCTCCAGAATGGCGTCAGCAAGCGGCTCGACCTCAGACAGGTCATTTGGACGTCCGCTTGCCACTAGGACGACTATCTTTTTGCCTGTGGCTTTGATATCCTTCAGAAGCTGTATCTGAGCGGCAGGGATGGCAATGGTGGTGCGGGATGTGTTTTCACCGGTCCAGCCTGATTTCTCTCCGACTGTCATCACGACAACATTCGATCTCTCTGCCGCATACACCGCTTCAGCGGCTGCTCCGGCATCATATTCATCGATTTCACAGCCTTGAGAGACCAGTATCTCGGCTCTTCCCTTGAATTCTTTCCTAAAACCGTCTGCCAGAGTGACGACGTCCGTGTATTCTCCGCGACCGCACCAGTTGCCCATGAGCTCTTTCTGTGTGGTAGCATGTGGTCCGATGAGAGCGATGGAAGATACGTCAGAGAGAGGGAGTACGCCATCGTTTTTGAGTAGGACCATCGATTCGGTCGCCAGGCGCTCTGCTGCCGCCATAGCATCAGGCTGCAAGTATATCTGCGATGCAGTAAGTATCCTGGCATATGGTCTTTCAAATAGCCCGAGACGGAATTTTATCCTCAGAACTCTTCTCACGCTGTCATCGATCAGGCGCTCTGAAATCTTGCCCTCATGCACTAGCTCTGCCATATGTTTTCGATAGATGTCATCTACCATGTCCATGTCAAGTCCGGCATTAAAGGCCAGCTCTGCAGCCTGCTTCTCGTCGCTTGCCATGCCTTGGGATATGAGTTGTTTGATGGCATCCCAGTCCGAGACGATAAATCCGTCAAATCCCCACATTTCCTTGAGGACTTCAGTCATCGTATAGTGATTTGCAGAGGCCGGTATGCCGCTTATAGTGTTGAAAGAACTCATCAGAGTGCAGGCACCGGCTTCGACTCCAGCCTTGAAAGGTGGGAAGTATGTGTCCCATAGTGTCTGGTCAGATATCTCCGTATATACATAGTCTCTTCCGGCCTCAGAAGCGGCATAGCCTACAAAGTGTTTGAGGCAGGCTGCGATAGTGCCCTCTTTTGAGAGATCCTCTCCCTGATAGCCTCGCACTGCGGCCTGGCACATTACGGAAGCGAGGTGTGGATCTTCTCCATAGCCCTCCATGATGCGTCCCCAGCGAGGGTCGTGCGCCACGTCCACCATAGGCGAGAAGGTCCAGTCTACCCCGCACGCAGAGGCTTCGCGTGCCGCGAATGAGCACATCTCCTGCACGAGTCCGGGATTCCAGCTTGCGGCATTTGCTATAGGTACGGGAGCGATGGTCTTGTATCCGTGGATGACGTCGTGTCCAAACAGCATAGGAATGCCAAGGCGTGATTCTTCCATACATCTCTTTTGCATGGCGTTTCTCAGTATGGCATCATCCCCAAAATAGATTACAGATCCGGCTTCAGCGGGAACTTTGGACACAGTCTCTCCCAGATTGTTTTCGATATTGTTATTGCCGAGAGTGTACTGGTTGAGCTGGAGTATCTTCTCCTCGAGGGTCATGCGGGAGAGGAGGTCTTCCACACGCAGCTCAATCGGGGCATCAGCGACTTTGTACAGTGGTGTTTCTTTGACAAGGGCTACTGTGTCTATATTCTTCTGAGTGCTGGCCTTACCAGCACTGTATTCTGCTTTTTTTGCAGCGTAGAAGTCGTGTATGATGTACCAGGCTTTCTTGCGCTGGCCCTTGTCCGACAGGAGTCCCTTGCGATTCCATCCATCCTGATTGGTCGGGTGGAAACGGAACGGAGAGCGGAAGTCATAGAGTATCCATGGGGAGATGCCTGCGAGATTTGGTATCTGAGAAAACATCTTGAGATTCTTTCTGAAAAGCTCGGCTTGGTAATCCTCCGACCACGAGCTTGCCATGTCCGCATCGCCGTGACGTCCATACAGAGCCTCGCATCCAAACTCTGAGATAATTACAGGTTTTCCCCTTGCCACATTCCATCTGCATTCCTCAGGTGCGCAAGGCCATGGTGCATACCATCCCATGTATTTGTTGAATGAAACGACGTCTAGATCCCAGATGAGGTCGTCCTCGATGCGGAACTCTCCATGTTCCTTTATGTAATAGACATTGTCGAATGCGGCTGTATAGAGCCTCGTCGAATCGATGCTGCGGGCAAAGTTGAGCTCCTTGCGCAGGAATGCGTTGCGTGCCGGTGACGGGCGTGTCTCATTTGCGATGCCCCAGAATCCTACGGCGCAACGGTTTTTGTCGCGGTATATCATTTCCGAAAACATGGTGAGAGCCTTGTCCATGGTGGCCTCGTTGCTGAAATCGATGCCCTGCCATACTGGAATCTCCTGCCAGAGTACTATCCCCATCTTTTCTGCCAGCCTGACTGTGTGCTCATTCTGAGGGTAGTGCGCGAGCCGTACCATGTTTGCTCCAAGCGCCTTGACCTCTGATAGCAGCATCATTGCATCATTTTCTGTGCAGGCACGTCCCATGCGCTGTGCAATTTCCTCATGGAATGAGATGCAGCACATGAATGTATTCTGACCGTTGATGAGTATCTTTTCGCCGTCGACGGCGATGTTTCGAAAACCTATGGACTCGGACACCTTGTCTCCTCCGTTGTAGCTGAGGGTTACGTCATAGAGTTTTGGCATGTCTGGGGACCAGCGCTGCAGGCGGCGCACCTTGACGGATGCCTTTCCACGACCGTCCTGATCAAGTGATATGCTCTGATGCACCTTTAGTTCAGGGATGTCAAGCATTACATACGAGCCTGCAGGTACTGTCTCGGACATGGAGACGGATACATTTATGATATCCTCCTTGTGCCTGTCCAGTTGGACCATATAGTCCTTGATAAAAATGGACGGAGTCCTTATCAGCATGACGTCGCGGGTGATGCCTCCATAGCTCCACCAGTCAAATGCCATTGCAGGAATGGCATCAGGGCGCCGACGATTGCTTACCTCCACTACCAGGAAATTGTCCTTGTCCATGACCTTGTCCGTAATCTCAATCTGGAAAGGGGTAAAGCCTCCGTCATGGTCAGCAATCTTGTTCCCATTGAGGTAGATGGTGCAGAACTGGCTGACACCCCCGAAATAGAGGAAGAGTCTCTCTCCCGGCACTTGGTTTCCTGCATCGAAATGTCTTGCGTACCATACCGTGCCTTCATAATACTGCAGCTGAGGTATCTGGCTGTTGAAATCGCCAGGGACATCCAGAGTCAGACCGTTTTCCCATGAGTACTCATAAAACTGGGCAGGGTCTGTGACCTTGTGGTTGAGCCACATCTGTTTTCCTCGTCCCTGGTCAAACAAGTCTATTATGGCGTTCCACTTGCCGTTGAGGAGGCTGATGTCGCGGCCATATGCGTTCTGTATGAGGTCCGGAATAAGTTCTTGCTCTGACGCGAGTACAGTGTGTGCTGAAATGATTGAGAAGAGAAGGCTGAGGAAAATTGTCAGCATTTGTTTTGTTTTATTCTGCATCTTTTTTCTGTTTGAAGTCCGTAGGGGAGACACCGAAATGGCGTTTAAAGCATACGCTGAAGTATTTCGGGTTGGCGAATCCTGTCATTGTAGATATTTCGGCAACGGTATATTCGCTTTCTCTGAGCAGCTGACCAGCTCTCTTGAGGCGTATGTCGAGTATGAATTTCTTTATGGACATACCTGTAAGGTCATTAATCTTCTGGTATAGTTTGGTTCGTCCTATCGCCATGTCAGAGACAAACTCCTCCACGTCATAAAACTCATTATCATAGTTTTGTTCTACCAGTGCCACTGCCTTCTTGATAAGTTCCTCGTCCATGGATGTAGACACAATCTTTGACGGCTCAGCCACAAATCGTTTGCTGTAGAGCTCCTTAAGACGGTTCTGATTTTTGATGAGGTTGGAAATCTGCATGAGCAGAAAATCCATATCCACCGGTTTGTCCAGGAATACGTTGGCGCCACTTTCGAGTGCCTCAATCTTTGCCGTGGCATTCTCGCCTACGGCAGACAGCGCAATGATAGGGATATGAGAAGTCTTGATCTCTGAGCGTAAATCACGGCAGAGTTCAAACCCGCTCTTCCCTGGCATGAGGAGATCCGTGATGATGATGTCTGGCAGAATCTTTTCCGCCTTTGCCTTGCCATCCTGCCCATTGGCGGCAGTGTAGGTGTTATAGTGTTTTGACAGTCTCTGATCCATGTAGCTTCTGAGCTGGGCATCGTCTTCGATGACAAGTATGTTGTAAGTCTTGCGGCTTCCCTGCCCAGACTCCATCTCCATTTCAGCTATTTCGCTGATCATAGCGTCGATTTCGGCATCTGCATAGTCATAGAGCTCATTGACCTCCGCTTCAGGAGCGAAGTCATCTGTCGCAGATGGAGTGAATGGCAATATGACTGTGAAGCTTACCTTGTTGTCTGATGAGGACACACTGATATTTCCGCCAAGATCATCAACGATGGCTCGTACCAGAGCCAGTCCTAGACCTGTGTGGGATTCAAACTCCTGCCTTGTCTTGCCTTCATTGTTGAATGGCTCAAAGATAGACTGGAATTTGCTCTCAGGAATCTCACTGCCAGAGTTGGTGACGGTGAAACTGAGCCACTGAGTGTCCGGAACTCCGTCAGAAGATCCGGAATTGGTCGCCTGAGCATAGGGAGAAATCCTGACACCGACATATCCGTCATCCTCGCAGTATTTGATTGCATTGGAGAACAGGTTGGTGAATACCTTCTCAACCATTTCCTTGTCAAAGCTGGCGTTCCAACTCTCCACCCATGGCAGAAACTCGGTCTCGATGCGTTTCTTGCCTGCGTAGAATTCGAAGAGAGAGAAAATGCTTCCTACAAATCTGACGAGGTCTCCAGGAGTGTTGTTGTGGGGTCTCTTCACCGTCTCAATCTGTCTGAACTGAAGCAACTGTGTGAGCATTCGCTGCACTCTGGATATATTTTTCTGCATCATCGCGACAAGATTGTGGTATGGCGCATCCTGCGGAATCTGCTGCTCAAGATGTTTGAGAGGGTCTATGACAAGAGAGAGAGGCGTCTTGAGATCGTGGGATATGCTTGTGAAGAATTCATTCCTGGCACGGTTCATCTCCTCAAGCTGAAGTTTTTTCTCCACTTCCAGTTTAAGCTGCTGCTCAAGCATCTTTCTCCGCGTCATGTAAGACCATAGCCCTAGTACGGTCAGGACGATGAATACGAGGTATATCAGGTATGCCAGAGGAGAAAGCATAGGAGATGGCTTGATGGTGAACGAAAGACCTGTCACCGTGTCTCCCCATAGGCCGATGTTATTGGCGGCTTTGACCTCAAATCTGTAGTGCCCCGGAGGCAAGTTGAGGAAACTGACGTGAGTCTGTCCCCGTGGCAGGTCATGCCATTCGCCAGAGAGACCTGTCATCCTGTAGGCAAACTCATTCTTTGAAGGCTCGAGGTAGCTGTTGGATGAAAAGCCGATGTCTATGTTGGATTGACGATGTGACAGTCGGATGGTAGATTTGCTGCCTTGTACGCCATATATGGCAGGGCTGCATTCCCTGGCATTGATGGAAAGATGTGTAAAGAATGCAGTCGGCTTCTGTGGGTTGCGATCCAGGAGGGAAGGGGTAAAAGTCATAAATCCCTCAGTACCTCCGAATATGAGTTTGCCACCGGAGCTGCAGAACGCAGCGCGGAGGTAATATGCTCCACACTCGCCTTCGCTGCCGTGGCGGGATTTTTCGATTGAGCCAGACTCTGGCCTATACACATACAATCCTTCGTCTGTGGTGATCCAGCAGTCACCGTCCTCTGCCTGTACGATGGCAAATACGCGCAGACCATCCAGTCCGTTGCCTTCCGCATCCGTGAGTCGTCTGTATTCGCCGGAAGGCGTGAGCTCCATGACCCCTGCCCCGAATGTGCCGAAAAGGATGCGTCCGTCCTTCAAGTGGCAGCATGAGCGGAGCTCGTCTCCCAAAGGGAAGCCACTGCCGGCAGAATGGCAGTCGACGATGTCCATGCTGTCTGGGTCAAGCACTTTCACGCCTGAGTGTGTAACAAGCCACAGCATGCCATCCTGACCAGAGAAAAGAGTCTCGACCCTCAGCTTGATCGGGGCACCTTCGCTGTCGCGGAATGAGACTTTGGATACGTGTCCTGTAGATTTTTCCCAGTACATGAGATCCGAGTCAGGATTGGCCAGCCAAAGTCCGCGGTCTCCGTCAAACTCGAAGTCATAGATGGAGAGTGGCTTGTGAGAGACAGGGTCCATGACACGGAGGTCGCGGACTGCTCCGGTGCGGACATCCACGATACTCACGCCCCCGTTAAAGGCAGCCACATACAGTTTGTCATCCTGATATTTCAGGGACTTGATCAGAGGACTTGGGAGTGCCGGAGACAAAGCCTGCCCAAGTAATGTGGGCCTGGAGTCGGAGATGTCCCAGCAACTGATGCCTCCACCCTCGGAGCCTACCCACAGGCGACCCTGGGAATCCTCTGCAAAAGCGCTGATAAGCGGATGGGTCAATCCAGTCGTCGATTTGTGGACAACAGATACGTCATTGTCATTGAATGACATGAAGGCAAGTTTTCCTCCGTAGGCGCCTATCCAGACACCCTCGTCAGGATCTTCGAATATAGACCAGACAGACTCGTTTGGCAGTGAATATGGGTCATTAATGTCAGTTTGTTTCCTGCTGGTCTTGCCAGAGTGGAGGTCATAAAAGACCAGCCCGGCCTGACTGGCTATCCAGAGTATGTCTTTCGGGTCCATATACAGCTGTTTGAGCAGATTCGGAGATTCTCCGCTATCTGGTCCCCAGAGGATAGTCTTGTCGCTTCCATCCTTGTTGCATGAATATAGTCCGTAGCGCTCGGACAATACATACAGCTGATTTCCTGTGGCTATTACATCTGCAATCGGTACTGATTGGTCTCCTTGGCCATCGGGACATGTAAAAGTTCCTATGTGTTCAAAGTGGCCATCCATGACATCCAGCCGGCAGAGCTGCGCACCGGATGACAGATAGACATCGCTGCCAGAGACGTGGCAGTTGTATGGAGGTCGAAAATCCTGAAGATCACAGGGGTAGTGTCTGAGGTCTCCGTTATAACCTATGCAGACCAGAGTGTCATTGATTGTAAGCCATCCTGCTCCGGAAATGTCTGTTTCTGCAGCGTCAGTATTGCCGTGACAGCGAAGAGAAAAAGAATCTGAAGCCGTGTCGTAGACAAACAGTCCGCTGCTGGTAGAAACGCAGAGCCCGACGGCAGGGATGTTGTTGACAGAACGGAAATATGGAGTCGGCTCCATTATGTGGACGGAGCGGAAGTGCTGCCCATCAAACATATACAGGGCATCGGTGCCTGTAAACCATATGCGTCCGACATCATCCTTGGCGATGCTGTTGATGCCGCCATAATATGATGTCTCCGGCATTTTGTGAAAGCGATAAGTCTCCGGTAAGACTTTGGAAACATCAGTCTTGGATCGCCCTGCAGGAATCGCGGCCTCTGATGGAAATACTCCCCCAAGGACGCAACTTATAGAGAAAGCAAGAAAAAAACGACGAAAACACCTATCCATGGTACATTTACAGTTGCTTCTCTACAAATATAGATAAACCTATCCGTACATATTTCCTTGGTTCTTCCGCTTTTGGTTTCATTTTGTACATTCTCAGAAGCGTATCCGCCGTTGCGTGCCATATGTACAGTAATCGCTTGAGAGCTGTCAGTCTCTGATTTGATATGGCGGAAATCCATGCCGCTCTTGTCTTCTATCGGTCTGTCTACATATAAAGACATGAGCCAAGTCTTGCCCTCTGCGAGGAAACCATAAGTTATTTAGTGATTATATAATCCCCAATGTCCTCCCCGCCTGAAATTTCCCGTTGCTTTTGATAGAAAACCACAGTTTGTAACGGCGGTTAAAGATGATGAGCTAATTGACCGTAAGTCGACAGCGCTCAGATCTGACCGCCGTCATCTTTGCCTATGCCTGCAGGCAGGACGGGGTACAAAAAAAGCCACCCGACGTAGCGGATAGCGGCATATGGTGGATTTCTGGTGACGCTTTCACTTGTATCGTAATCGCGTCTATTTTAATAAGCGCTCATCAGAGCGCCGGCCGGGCCGTGACTTTGCGTAAGCAAAGTTGGAAAGGCGCAAAGGCCGCGGGGGCGTTATGGGGCAGAGCCCCATCAAATCAGTAGCGGGAGTGGGTCACGATCCCACGACCTCCGGATTATGAATCCGACGCTCTAGCCAGCTGAGCTACCCCGCCATCATTGGGTTTTCTCAAAAAAAGCAGCAATTGAGCTGCTTCTTTGATAGTTGAGATAGAAGGACTCGAACCCTCACTGACAGAGCCAGAATCTGTAGTGCTACCATTACACCATATCTCAATGTCATAATCCCGAGCGAATCGGGAATGCAAAGGTACAACTCTTTTGTTAAATTCCAATAGATTGTGCGGAAAAAAACAAAAAGATTGTGATTATCCGAGATTGCTGAACACCAGAGCACTCGCCCAGACCTCGCATCCTTCTTTTCTGCCCACAAATCCCAGCTTCTCAGTAGTGGTCGCCTTCACGGACACGCGGCTGACCTCGATGCCCATCACGGAAGCCAGACTCTGTCTCATGTCCTGGATGAGATACCCTATCTTCGGCGCCTGGAGCGCGATGGTGACATCCACATTGGAGATCTCATAGCCCCTCTCTCTCACCATGGCGGTGACTTCCCTGAGCAGGATCTTGGAGTCCACACCCTTCCACTTGTCGTCCGTGTCCGGGAAGTGATGTCCTATGTCTCCGAGAGCCAGCGCTCCGAGCAGGGCGTCGCACAGGGCGTGGATGGCCACGTCTCCGTCGCTGTGTGCAACGAACCCTACCGGGCTGTCCTTCACTTCCACTCCGCAAAGCCACATCCTCAGCCCTTCGGCCATGGCGTGCACGTCATATCCCTGTCCTGTTCTGATGTCCATAATGTCCGTCCTTTCCACAAATGTAAAGAAAAAATGTTACATTTGTTTTCTATAACAGAACAGAGAGAGATGGGTATTTTCAACATGTTCGGCGAGCAGGAACACAGAGTGTTCGACTACAAGCCGATATACTACGACAAGGAGAAAGACGAGCTCAGAAGCAAGTTCGGCACGGTGGACGGATCCAGGGATGCCAAGGCTCGCGAGGATAAGGAGAAAGGCACATATGTGCCGGGATCTTATATCCAGGGATCGCTGCGTGACGGCAACTATCAGCGCACCCGCAGTTCATCCACCAAGGCCCAGAACATCATTGGTCTGGTCGGCCTGGTGCTGGTCTTCGTGATACTCTACTACATAGCGAAGTACTACTCATATATCCAGATATAGCGGATGCCAAGACTGAAGATACTCCCCGGCAACATAGCCAATATGATCGCGGCAGGCGAGGTCGTGCAGAGACCGGCCTCTGTGGTCAAGGAGCTTGTGGAGAACGCGGTGGATGCGGGAGCCACGAGTGTGACCGTTGCGGTCACTGATGCCGGCAGGACTGTGATCCAGGTCATCGACAACGGCTGCGGCATGTCTCCGGACGATGCGGTGCTGTGTTTCGAGCGTCATGCCACGTCCAAGATCGCTACGGCGGAAGACCTCAATGAGATACTCACTTACGGATTCCGCGGAGAGGCGCTTGCCTCGATAGCGGCAGTGGCAGAGGTGACCCTCAAGACACGACGCCAGTGCGACGAGCTGGCCACGGAGGTGCGCATCACCGACTACAACCACATGTCCACGTCGCAGACTTCGGCTCCCGCAGGCTCCAACTTCATCGTCCGCAACCTCTTCTACAACACCCCCGCACGCCGCAAGTTCCTCAAGTCCGATGCCGTCGAGCTGAAGCATATCGTCGAGGAATTCACGCGTGTGGCCCTGACGCGCCCTGATGTCGGCTTCGTCCTGACAAGCAACGGCAGGGAACTATATGTCCTGAAACCGGCCAAATCTCTCAAGTTCCGCGTCATGGACCTTCTGGGCACCAATGTGGTGGGCGATGTCGTGGAAGTGGACACAGAGACCACGGCCGTGAAGATCACCGGCTTCGTAGGCAAGCCGGACTCTGCCAAGAAGACCCTGGGCAACCAGTTCTTCTTCGCCAACGGCCGCTATTTCCGCAGCGCCTACATGCACAAGGCGGTCATGAAGGCGTATGAGGATTTCATCCCGGAGGGTGTGACCCCGTCATACTTCCTCTATCTCGAGGTGGATCCGCATGCCATCGATGTGAATATCCATCCGACCAAGACCGAAATCAAGTTCGAGGACGATTCCGTCATTTTCCAGATCTTGTACGCCTGCGTCAAGGAGACTCTCGGCCGCAATGCTTTCGGCGCGAGCATAGACTTCGAGGCGGAGGGCAGTGTCAGCCTCCCTGTGATGGGCGGCAGGTATGACGAGTACCGTCCGGTTTCCGCACCGGTTGCGGATTTCGACCCATCATACAACCCGTTCGCCGAAGGATCATTCAGCGAGACTCCGGCTGTGGATGCCGGCTTCCCTTCATTCGGGGAGTCGATGTTCGGTCAGGAACCGGCCTCCCAGGCATCAGCGCCTGCACCATCCCAGCCTTCCTCTGCCGGACTGTCATGGTCGGGACATGTGTCCCGCAATGAGGACTACGGCCGCCTCTTCGAGGAGAAGACGCTTCCCGACACCAAAGCCCTCATCATCCAGGGCAGGTATATCCTGGCCCCCGTGAGATCGGGTGTGATGGCTGTCAATGTGCGCAGGGCGCAGGAGCGTATCCTTTTCGAGAAGTTCCTCCGTGCCCTTGCAGGCACCGAACACGTCACACAGACTTCCCTTTTCCCGGAGCAGGTTCAGGTGGGCGTTTCCAACAGGCTCCTTTTCGAGTCCAATGCCTCCATGCTCCAGAGCCTCGGCTTCGATATCGTTCCATTCGGCAACGACACCATCGTGGTCAACGGCGTGCCGGAGGGTTATTCCTGCGAACCCGGCAAAGTGGAGACCCTGGTTGCGGATCTTCTTCTGATCCTCTCTGACGAAGGCAGTTCTCTCAGGGCCACGATGGCGTCCTCGACTGCCACGAAATTTGCCAAACTCGGCGCCGCGACTGCCAAGGCTGTCACATCTCCGATAGAGGCTCAGAATTTGATAGACACTCTCATAAGCTGCGAGAACGCAGAATTCACCGCCGGAGGCCAGCGCATCATCAGCATCATGAGCATGGATGAGCTGGACGGCAGATTCAATTGAGACACATGAATACAGGTACATTTCTCGACAACATCCCGAAGGTCACCAAGAACCTGATCGTCATCAACGTGATGGTCTTCCTCGGCACTCTCCTCAATGAGACCGCGATGACCAAGGCGTTTGCACTTTTCTATCCGACATCGCCGTTCTTCCATTGGTGGCAGCCGCTCACCCACATGTTCATGCATGGCGGCATATGGCATATCTTCTTCAACATGTATTCACTTCTCATCTTCGGATCGGTGATCGAGAGGATGATAGGGGAGAGGAAGTTCCTCATCTTCTATTTCGCCTGCGGTTTCGGAGCGGTGGCTCTCCATCTCGGCGTCGAGTACCTCCAGGCACAGCATTACATGTCACAGATCGCGGCCGGATCCCAGTCCGCCATGGCCATGTATCAGCAGCTCAAGATGACTCCTACCGTAGGCGCCTCAGGTGCCATCTACGGCCTTCTCATAGGATATGCGATGCTCTTCCCTCAGGCACAGCTTACTCTCATATTCCCTCCTGTGACCCTCACTGCCAAGTGGTGGGTGATCATATTCGCGGCCATAGAGCTCTTCACGGGAGTGACAGGCATGGCTTCCGGCATAGCGCATTTCGCCCACCTCGGCGGCATGCTCATAGGCTTCATACTTATCAATTACTGGCGCAAGAACGGGACCCTGTTCCCTAGATCATGGTAGCAATGAAAGACCTGACTTCAATAATAAACGAGACCGTAAAGGTACTCCGCGACGGCGGTGTGTTCCTCTATCCCACCGATACCGTATGGGGCATAGGATGTGATGCCACCAACCCTGAGGCGGTGGCAAGAGTGTTCTCCATCAAGAAGCGTCCCGACAGCAAGTCGCTGGTGCTCCTGGCATCCGACATGGACATGGTGGCGCGCTACATCAAGCAGATTCCGAATATCGCCATAGACCTCGTCGAGGTCAATGACACCCCGATGACCCTCATCTATCCGGGAGCCATCACCTATCCGGCTCCTGCCGAGGGGGAGGCTCCAAAGGCTGACCGCTACCATCTGGCTTACAACGCCGTGGCAGAGGACGGCAGTGTGGGCATACGCATTCCCATGATGGATTTCTGCCGCGACCTCATCGCAAAGTTCGGGCGTCCCATAGTGTCCACTTCCGCCAACATATCCGGGGAACCGACACCTCAGTGCTACGCGGACATAGACAAAGAGGTCATCGACGCCGTGGATTTCACCGTGGAGCCGAGGCTTGAGCGCGGCTCTACAGGAAAGGCATCCCAGATACTCTGGGTGGGACTTGATTCGGAAATCAGGATAATCAGAGGCTGATGGAACTGTTCTTCTCCAGACAATTTGACGGCGATTTCTGCACACTCGATGCAGATGAGTCAGGGCACTGCGTGAAGGTGCTCAGGCACAGGGAAGGGGATGAGATATCCGTCATAGACGGAGAAGGCACCCTTTACACCTGTGTGCTGACAGACGCATCGCCCAAGTCCGCGCAGGCGCGCGTTGTGAAGGTGGAGCCGGACTGGGGCGCGCACCCGTACCGCCTCACCATGGCCGTGTGTCCTACCAAGAATCTCGACCGCTACGAGTGGTTCGCCGAAAAGGCGACAGAGCTCGGGATCGATACCATAGTTCCCGTGATAGGGGAACATTCAGAGCGCAAGGTCTTCAAGACCGAGCGCCTCAGGCGCATACTCCTGTCTGCTTCCAAGCAGTCCCTCAAGGGTGCAGTGCCGGAAGTGGCAGAGCCTGTGTCGGTGAAGGATTTCATCCTTGAGACCGGCAGCAGGGAAGATGTCACCAAGTTGATATGCTGCTGCTTCGAAGGCGAGGTTCCGCGCACTTCGGTATTCGAGGCTCTGGGTGAGCTTGCAGGCAGGGAGATCGCTGTGCTGATAGGCCCAGAAGGCGATTTCTCCCGTGAGGAGGTGGCGCTCGCGGTGGAAAAGGGTTTCGTGCCCGTGCACCTCGGCCCGTCAAGGCTCCGTACAGAGACTGCCGCCGTGACCGCTGTCGAAGCCGTGTATCTGAAGGCCTTCTGCTGATATGTTCGTAGGCCTCATATCGGATACCCATGGCGTCTTCGACCGGGAATTCAGGGACTTCCTCGCCCCTGTGGACCAGGTCTGGCATGCCGGCGACTTCGGGGGAGGCACAAGCACGGAGGAGGAGATAGCCTCATTCAAGCCCCTGCTAGGGGTCTATGGCAACTGCGACGGCCAGGACATACGCTTTGACTGCCCGGAATACAGGTTTTTCACCTGCGGGGGCATGACTGTGCTGATGATGCACATCGGAGGCTACCCGGGGCGCTATGACCGCCGCGCAAAGGAATTGATAGAAAAATACCGTCCGCAGCTTTTTGTCTGCGGGCACTCACACATACTGAAGGTGATGTACGACAAGAAATATGAGATGATGACTGTCAATCCGGGAGCCTGCGGCATCCAGGGGTGGCACGCCGTACGCACCGCACTGCGCTTCCATATCGACGGGGGACAGCTCCACGACATGGAAGTGATGAACTTACCGAGAAAGACTTCATTGTAACATGGCATTGGGAGCAAAAAGCAAATCAGTCTGGTACTGCACTTCATGTGGCAACGAATCCGCCAAGTGGATGGGTCGCTGCCCGGCGTGCGGCGAGTGGAACACAATGGTGGAGAAGACGCTTGACACAGGCATCGCGCGTGCCCGTTCGACCTCGGTCGGATCGGTGCGCAAGCCTGTCCAGCTCAAGGATATCAGCTCCACTGATGAGATGCGCTTCTCGCTCGGCAATTCCGAGGTGGACCGTATTCTGGGAGGCGGCATCGTGCCTGGATCGCTGGTGCTCATAGGCGGTGAGCCGGGCATAGGAAAGTCAACCCTCTCGCTCCAGATCCCTCTCCACTGCCCGTCTGTCAAGACCTTGTATGTGACGGGAGAGGAGAGTGCCAAGCAGGTGAAGATGCGCGCCGACAGGCTGGGCGGTGACAGCTCTGAATGCCTGATCTACAGCGAGACTCTCATAGAGAACGTGCTCGAGGAGGCTGAGGCCATCAAGCCCCAGCTCATGATAGTGGATTCCGTGCAGACCATGTACACCGGTTCGGCAGATTCCACTCCGGGTTCTGTGACCCAGATCAAGGAAGTGGCCGCCGCTCTCCTGCGTTTCGCCAAGGAAAGCGGTATCGCCGTCATCCTCATCGGACATATCACCAAAGACGGTTACATCGCGGGACCTAAGATTCTCGAGCATATCGTAGATGTGGTCCTTCAGTTCGAGGGCGAGAACAGGGGTGCCTACAGGGTGCTCAGAAGCATCAAGAACCGTTTTGGCTCCACCTCGGAGCTGGCTGTGTTCGAGATGACAGGGACGGGCCTGATACCCGTGCTCAACCCTTCAGAGCTTCTCATTCCCATGCATGGGGACAACCTCAGCGGCACTGCCATCTGCGCCATGCTTGACGGGTCGAGGTCCTTCCTCTTCGAGGTGCAGGCTCTGGTGAGCTCGGCGGTCTACGGTACAGCGCAGAGATCCGCAACGGGCTTCGATGTGCGCAGGCTCAACATGCTCCTCGCCGTCCTCGAGAAGCGCGCGGGCTTCCACCTGAGTGCGAAGGACGTGTTCCTCAATATGGCGGGAGGTCTCAGGGTGAGTGATCCTGCCTGCGATCTGGCGGTGGTGGCTGCGGTCCTCTCCTCCAATTTCGATTACACGCTTCCATCCGATGTCTGCTTTGCCGGAGAAGTCGGCCTCAGCGGCGAGATCCGCCCTGTGTCGCAGCCTGACCGGCGTGTCAGCGAGGCTGCCAGACTCGGATTCAAGAAGATATACATATCATCCTTCTCAAAGACAGGACAGAAGCCGGAAGGACTGCAGATAGTCAAAGTCGCAGACATCCCGGCACTCGTAAAGAATTTGTTCAAATAACCCACATAATATGAAAAAGACAGTTTTGGTATCCGGCGGCGCCGGATTCATCGGAAGCCACGTGACCGTGGAACTCACCAACGCAGGTTATGATGTCGTCATTGCCGACAACTTCTCAAACTGCGACATGACCAATTACAAGGGCGTATGCCAGATTCTCGGCAAGGAGCTTCCTCTCATCAAGATGGATTTCTGCGATGCAGCTGCCACAGACAAGCTCTTCACAGACTACAAGATCGATGCTGTCATACACTTCGCAGCATTCAAGGCCGTAGGTGAGTCTGTAGCCGAGCCTATCAAGTACTACAAGAACAACCTTGATTCATTCCTCAATGTGCTCGAGGCTGCACGTACCCATGGCGGATGCAATGTTCTCTTCTCTTCATCGGCTACGGTCTACGGCGAGACAGACGTTCTTCCTGTGACAGAACAGTCACCGCGCCAGCCGGCCACATCACCTTACGGCAACACCAAGCAGATGTGTGAGGACATCCTCCGCGACACAGTGAAGGCGTTCCCTCAGATCAAGGGTATCGCTCTCCGTTACTTCAACCCTATCGGAGCGCACCCGTCAGCACTCATCGGTGAGCTTCCTAACGGTGTTCCAAACAACCTCGTGCCGTTCATCACACAGACAGCCATCGGCAAGAGAGAGTGCCTCTCTATCTTCGGCAACGACTATCCTACCCCTGACGGCACATGCCAGAGAGACTATATCGATATCGTCGACCTTGCCAAGGCACACGTATGCGCTGTGACCAGAATGATCGATGGCAAGATGGATGAGTCATACGAGATCTTCAATGTCGGTACCGGACGCCCTGTATCTGTACTCGAGCTCGTGAATGCATTCGAGAAGGTCAACGGCCTCAAGCTCAACTACAAGTTCACCCCTCGCCGTCCGGGTGATGTGACAGCCATCTGGGCCGATCCTACACGCGCCAACGAAGTCCTCGGCTGGAAGGCTGAGCGCACGGTCGAGGAGACCCTTGCAGCTGCATGGGCGTGGGAAAAAGCCATAGCGAAATAGCCGATGCCTGCATTGGCTTCACTGCTGATTGTGGCAGGACTTCTGACTCAGAAGACCTGCCATGACTCGCTTATCTCAGAGGCGTTGCGTATCAATGCCCTGACCGAGGGACGTGAGGCTGCCGTCATGGAATTCAATGACAGGTGGCTTGCCGTGCGCAAGGGGACTTCACTTGTGGACAGGCCCCATATTCTGTACCCTGACAGCACATGGTACGGCAGAGGGCGCATCGACGACAATGTCCTGCCTCTCGCCTTCGGCTTCGTGCCTGACAGCGTGCGCGGGGACGTGGTCTCCAATGTGGTCGCAGCGTTGAGGCGGACTGGATTCAGGCCGGATGTATGCCCGGAAGTGGAACCATATCTCCTTCCAGTGCTCAGTGAGTCAGGCTTTGGATCCGTCGCATATTTCATCTGTGACGAGCATCCGGAGAAAGTGACCAATGACCGTATCTCAGAGGAGAATGTACGTGCGTGGAAAGAGCGGTATCTCGCGGGCATAAGCGCCTCCGATGGCCTCATCCGTCTCAGGCCGGACTTCTCCATCCAGGAACTTGATACTCTTGACATGACGGTGTCCACCCCGCTCGGGGATGTGTGCAGTGCCTGGGAAAAGGACCTTATGCACGCCGAATGGCGATTCACGCTGCCGAAAGGTACCCGCGCGGAGGTATATGTACCTTCAACGCACAGGTCGCAGGTGAAGCGGCGCTGTCTTGCCCGGCTCGTCCGCATCGAGAATGGGTGCAGCGTGTGGAGAGTGCGCGGCGGACGCCACCATTTCTCCTTCGACTTCGATCTGCCCGAGCATGTGGTGGAGCGCAGCTTCGTGTTCAAGAATGAGGATTTCCCCCAGTGCCATTCATCCACCCTATGCTTTGCGGAGAACGGGGATCTTCTCGCTGCCTTTTATGGCGGTACGGAGGAGCACAATCCCGATACCAAGGTCCGTCTTTCCCGCCGTTCCGGCGGAAAGGGTCCGTGGTCGCGTCCGGAGGTGGTGGCAGTGCCCGACAAGGAGCGCTACTGCCTGGACAACCCTGTCCTGTTCCGCATTCCGGAGCCGGGAGAGCCGATGCTGCTCTGGTACAAGATCCGTCCGGGATGGCATGTGAAAGAAGGTGACATAGACCTGCGCACCACCGCAATGTGGGAGGCACGCCTCATGAAGTCATATGACAATGGCCTCACCTGGACTCAGTTCGAGCCTCTTCCAGAGGGTTTCCTCGGCCCGATCAAGGACAAGCCGGTATATCATGACGGCCGCCTCATCTGCCCCAGCTCCGTCGAATACAGGTACCACCATGAGGGAACCCGCATACATTTCGAATGGAGTGATGACAAGTGCAGGACTCTCCACTGGGCTGAGCCGGAAGACGTGCAGCAGATCATCCCTGTCAGCAAGCGCGTCAAGGGACGGGTGGGGGAGAATGCCGACAATCCTCAGAACCCTGACGACTACTATGGCGTCTATCATCCGATATGGTCTATACAGCCGACCATATTCATCCACAAAGACGGGACCCTTCAGGCGCTGAGCCGCACCAACGGAGGAAAGATGTCTGTCACCTATAGCCGTGACAACGGAGAGACCTGGAGCAAAGAGGTGCTCACAGACATGCCTCAGAACGGCTCCGGACTTGATGGCACTACATTGCCTGACGGTCGTTTCGCTCTGGTGTATAATGACTTCGAGTCGCTGCCTGGATCCTCTTCTGCACCGAGAACTCCTCTGGTCCTCGCCATCTCTGATGACGGTATACACTGGGAGAAGGTGCTGACTCTCGAGTCGGATCCTATGAAGGAGTACTCATATCCAGCCGTAATCGCCGACGACGAGGGCTACCTGCACATCTCCTATACATGGAGGCGCTACAGGATCAAGTATGTGAAAGTGAAAGTCTGACGCCTATTCGCCGATCAGGGTGATGATCTTATCCATGATGAGATTCACCTGATAGGTAGGAACAGTCACATTGTTTGTCATGACCGAGAATACGATGGTGTTCTCGGTCTTGCCGTCTTCAGGGGTGATGTAGCCGCTGAAGCAGCGCACGCCGTTCATCGATCCGCTCTTCATCCATACTCTGCCGCGGAGACTTTCAGGAGCCTTCGAGAGACGTGAGGTGAGTGTTCCCTTGCCTGGCTGTGGCAGCAGGTGAAGGTAGGTTTCGTATTGGGATGTCCTCATCATTGCCTTGAGGAAGTCCACAAAGAAAGACGGGGTGATATAGTTCTTGCGTGAGAGACCTGAGCCGTCCACTATCTGGACCGCCGTGTCAGGACTGAGGCCGAGACCGGTGAGTATCTTCTTTTCGGCCACCAGTGAAGAGTCATATGATGCGCATTCTGTTACTTCCTGGCCGATTGCCTTGAGAAGTGCTTCGGCGTAGAAATTGTCGCTTTCGTAGAGGCATTCCTTGATGATATCCGAGAGCTTCGGCGAAGCGGTGCTGCCGGCTATTGTGAGACCGTCCTGCGCGGTGGCGGCTCTGCGTCCGTCGAACACCATAGGGTCATGCCTGACGGCTCCGTCATTGTCTATGTCGGCGTAGCTGCCGCTGACAGAGGTACCGTGGTCCTGGAGATATTCCATGAAATACGCCGCACAGGTAAGGGCAGGGAAGCGGTTCGAGCATTCCTGTTTGCGGGTGCCCTTGTCCACAGCGAGGGTGCCTCTCATCTCTCCTATCGGAACAAATCTGGAATTGAGGTAGTACAATTCGTCACCGCAGCCTGCAGGAGATGTGGTGCAGCTGTGGCTGTACTTCATCCATGGCGTCTTGGGATAAATGACGGATACGCTTACAGGGTCACCGACCGATGTCCCGGGTACGGTGAAAAAGTCCTGTCTGTTCTCATACCAGTTGAGAGCGGATGTACCGACGCCATAATACCACCCCAGGTCATCGACTGTCCAGCTGAAGTTCTCTCCATAGCAGTCCATCCTGCGGCCGTCACCGATGATGTCGCCCTCTATGCGGTATATGCCTGCATCTGCGAGTATCTTCTGCCATCTGCCGAAGAGCCTGTCTGCCGGTTCGGCGTTCTCATCTTTCGAGCCGAGTGTCGGGTCACCTCCACCTATGATATAGACGTCACCCACAAGTGTGCTGTCCTTCACTTCTCCGTCATATGCGATGGCGGTGTGGAACCTGTAGTCCGCACCGAGCAGTGTGAGGGCCGATCCTGTGGTGATGAGCTTGGTATTTGAGGCAGGGACCATCTTCTGTCCCTGATTGAATGCGACAAGAGTGTCGCCGTTCATCCTTACGGCGAGGACTCCCCAGACGGAGCTCTTCAGCGGCTCTTTCTGGTTGAGTTCCTGGACATAGCTGCGGAGTGCGGCCTGTGAATATGCGGTGAGGCAGAGTGATGCTGCCAGTATGGCTGTTATGATTCGTTTCATTCCGGACTTAAAAAATGAGGGTGCTGAATGTCTTCAACACCCTCTCAAGGTCATATTATGCACAGTATTACTCTGCGCTGGTGCTATTCTTGACGATGGCGCTGAGCTGCTCGTAGAGAGCGTCAGTCTTCTCGAGCATTTCCTTGCGGAGTGCCACATAGTAAGAGCGCTTCTTACCCTCGATCTCCTTTGCATTGACCTTGTCCTTGAGGTCGTTGTAGAGATCTACAGCCTCGTCGAAGATCTTTGCGAGAGCCTCGTCTGCGCTTGTAGGGTTGATGGTCGCGAAGATGGAGCAGTCATCAATGAATGCACCCAATACATACTCGATGTCCTTTTTGATGTTTCTTAAGTTCATAATGATGAAATTTTACAGAAGCAAAATTACGTTTTTTTCTTTAAAGTTCAAATCTGAGACCGAGCTCGATGTTGAACATGAAAGGCTGCTGCGTGCGTATGCTCTTTGGCTGATTCTTTCCCATCCAGTATCTTGCACTCGGGTCGATGTAGAGACCTGCATGGTCTGTGAGATTGAATTGCACACCCATACCGAGAGCTGCGGAGTACTGAAGGCCCTTGATGTCCCCTCTGAGGGTCTCATTCCTGCCATCGACCGGCATGCGGTACCTGTTGGAGATGCACTTCTCTACAGATCCTCCGGCGAAAGCGTAGAAGTCGAATACATCATTTGAGATGACGTTGTAATAGACGTTTACAGGTATGCCGATGTACTGTACATTGTTTCTGGCTCTGCCACGGGCAAGGGACGGACCGGAATTATCGTCATGATAACTTGAGTAATTCATGAACACACCGTCAAATGAGCGGGTCAGCTGCGAGTAATTTACCCCCGTACCTACGGACCACCTGTCGTTGATGTCCAGTCTTATGCCGAGTCCAAGACTTGCCGGCACGCCATAGGTTGATTCTCCATCCTCGGTGATCACCTTCTGTACCTTTGAATTGTGGGTACTTGAAGCCCCCATCATGCCGGCTCCGTGGCTTCCAGGCTTCGCGCCGTCATTGGTGCCGAGGAGACCTCCGAATCCGACGGACTTCAGCTTGACGCTGCTGCGTGCGTGAGCATCCTCATATGCCATCCTGGCGAATGGGTCATCCCATCCCCGGGTCTTGCTTTCCTTCTTCTGCGAAGTCTCTGCAGGTGTTGCGCTTTCCTGCTCTGGAACTGACGTCTGCTCTGCGGTGACTGTCTTTGCCTCTCCGGCCTCCTCTGTTTCTGCAATGTCCTCTGCTGCCGCTGTCTTTCCTGCGTGAGCATAGCGTGGAGCCTTGCGTGTGGTGGCGGACGAAATGGTCTGAGGAATCTCTGTCTCCTGTCCGGAAACCTCCTCTTCCTGCCCGGATGTCACGGCAGATGGAGCCTGGACTTCTGCTACGAGGCTTTCCTGAGGCATCAGGCTTTCGGAGCTGCCCTTGAATGTGCCGGCGAGCACGACTGCAAGAGCGACCGCTGCCGCAGCGGCAAGGCTCGCGCCTGCCCATCGCATCCATGCGACGGGAGCGGTCCTCCTGCCGATACGTGAGCTCACACCTTCCCAGACGCGCTGAGGAACTTCTTCCTCGACGCCGTCCAGCATAGATCTGAGCTTCAGATCAAACTCTTTGTCAAAATCGTGCATCTTAATCTTATTCTGTCATCTCTTCAGGATCTTTTCCTGCAATGCAACTCTGGCCCTCTGCAACTGCGACCTTGATGTGTTTTCCGTAATACCCAGCGCTTCCGCTATCTCCTTGTGTGAATATCCTTCGATGACATACATGTTGAAGACGGTTCGGAATCCGGCCGGAAGCTCTCCTATCATTTTCAGCAGCTCCTTGTATCCGATGTCCTGGATGGCCGATGTCGCTTCGCTCTTAACGCTCCACGCCTGCTCTATGTCATCACTGTCTTTGAGGACGTCAGATTTTCTGAGGCTCATGAGTGCAGTGTTTACAAAGATCTTCCTGGCCCACCCTTCGAAAGAACCTGCTCCCGAATAGCTGTCCAGTCTGGAAAACAAGGTCACGAATCCGTCCTGAAGGACATCCTCAGCGACCGTCCTGTCTCCCATATAGCGGATGCAGACAGGGAACATCTTGGGAGCCAGACTGTCATACAAGGCCTTCTGCGCGCTGCTGTCGCCTCTCTTGCAAAGCTCGAGCATCTGCGGGTCGTATGGTTTCAGTACTTTGCTCTCAGGGATGTTCTCATCTCGTTTCCGAGTTTTAAGATGCAGGTCAACCTTTAAATGTTGCATGCTGCAGATAAAATTTTCCCGTCAAACAGATTACGAAAATAATCAAATTCTTTGAATTTGCAGAGTTTATCTTGGTCGGAGCCAGCTCTCCGGGTTCTGAGGGACAGTGTTGTCATCCCAGATTTCGAAGTGGAAGACGGTCTCTCCGTCTATGGTGTCCACTGTGCCGAGTGCCTGTTCGGTCTTGACCTTGTCCCCCGCCTTGACATAGACGTTCTTCATCTTGGAATAGAGAGTGAAGTAGCCGCCGTGCTGTATCAGGATACACTGGTGATAGCCGGGGAGGACTGAAATCTGCACCACTGTGCCGTTGAATACGGCCTTGACCTCAGAGTCTGGAGAGACGGCTATGGACACGCCGTTGTTCTGCGGAAGCTGGAGAGACTTGTAGACGGAATGGTACTGCTTTCCGAAGCGTCCGGTCAGAGGACCCTTTGCCGGCCACGGCAGCTTGCCCTTGTTCGATGCGAATTCGGTGGACAGTTTGTAATCTACCGGTGCCTTGGGCTTGGAGGTACCGCTCTTGGAATTCTTCCTGGAACTGTCCCCGCCCTTTGCGGAGGCGATCATCTTGCGTATCTCGCGCTCAAGGGCATCCGATTGCTGCTTTTTGGCCGCGAGGTCCTTCTGGTACTTCGATTTCTCCTTCTTGAGGCGTGCGCTGAGATTGCGGACATCCTGCTCTTCGGATTTGAGGGTCTCAAGATCCTTGACTCTCTTGGATCTGAGCTCCTGGGCTCCGTTCCTGAGCGAATCGAGTTCCGCCTTCTGGGCGACAATCTCATCTCTCGAGCTCTTGATGACTGCAGCCTGGGCGTTCAGCTGTGATGAGAGGTTCCTGAGATAGGCGAAGCGTCTCATGCCCTGGGCGAGGTTGTCGCTGGCCAGTATGTACATGTACCAGACGCGCGCGTCACGGTTCTTGTAGGCATTCATCACCAGGCGGTCATAGTACACCGTCATGGTGTCGAGGCGGGCGCTCAGAGAGTCTATCGCGTGCTGCCTGGACGAGATGCGCGCGTCGATGTCGCTGATCTCGGCATCACTCTCGTTCACGAGCTCCTGCCTGGTGGCGACCTTGTTCTCGATCAGAGACAGACGCGACATGGCACTGGCATTCTTGGATGCGTTTTCCTTGATCTGGCGGTCCAGAATGGCGATTTCCTTCTCAAGACGGCTCTTGCGTGCCTGGCGTTCCTTCAGGGACTGGGCGCACATCGGGGATGCACTCACCGTGATGAGTGCCGCAATCGATATGAGCGCCGTCTTCAGTCTCATTTGCCTACAGCTTCGAGTTTTGCCTTCATCCTGCTTTCGAGGTCTGCGATCTCGTGCTCCGTATCCTTCTTGATGGCCATGTTCCAATACACTTTTGCCAGGTCGTATTCCTTGAGGGCATAGAGCACCTCGGCATAGTGGTCGAGTACGGTGGCTGATTCCTTTCCGCCGTAGAGCATGGCATGCTTGAAGAAAGGCTTGGCCTCGATCGCCTTGCCCTGGAGATAGAGTATCCATCCGAAGGTGTCGAGGTATGTGGAGTTGTCAGGCTCCTGCTCGACTGTGATCTTGCTCATGGCATACGCCTTCTTGAGATTCTTCTTCTCGCAGCTGAGGTAGTAGGCGTAGTTGTTGAGGACAGGCACGTATGTCGGGTTGAGCTTCAGTACCTTGTCATAGGTGGAGTAGGCTTTCTTGCTCTCGCCGAGGAGATGGTACATGTCGCCTATGGTCGCAAGGGCCGGGACAGTGACTGCAGTGTCTCCCGGTGCTTTCGCGATGATGCGTTCATTGTCCTCGATCACGCCTGCATAGTCCTGAAGGTTGTAGTGGGCGATGCTCTTGTACTGGAGGAAAGCCGGCTCATCAGGGAATGCTGCGAACGCTTTCTCGCTTTCGTCTGCGAGCTCTTTCCAATTCTCCGAATAGGAGAGAAGCTGCACATAGAGCGCGCGTGATGAGAGGCTTGCGGGATAGAGCTCTGCGCCCCTGGCCAGCTTCTCTGTCGCCTTGTCGTTGCGGGCTGTGGCATAGTAGTATGATCCTGCTGTCTGGAGTGCTGTGCTGTCGGTCGGAGCCTGAGCGAGATAGGTCTCGATGAGTGTGTCCAGCTGTGGACGGAAGTTCTTGAGGAACTGCGGCTCCGCACGCTGGAAGACCATGGTGACATATTCGGTCTTCGGCTCGAGCGCCAGATTGCCATTGGTGACGAAGTCGGTGAGTGCTCCGAAGAATTCGGGGTAGCTTCTGCGTATGCGGTATGCCTCTGCGACTCCAACCGCGGCCTGTCCGCAGTCCGGATCGAGATTGAGAGCTTCCTTGTAGCATGTCAGGGCGAGGGAGTCTTCATACTGGGACAGCCTGTAGTCTCCCATTGCGGAGAGAATAACCGGAGAAGAGAATTCATCGTTGAACTTTTCCAGCGCCTTGAAGGCTTCCTCTGCCTTTTCCATGCGCATGAGCACGTCATAGCGGGTCATGGTGACGGCTTCGGACTTGCCTTGCACCGCTTCGATCTCGTCCAGGGTGGCGAGCATCTTTTCGGGCTTTCCGAGCTGGGCATAGAGGTTGACCAGGCTGTAATAGAGTTCGGTGTTCTTCGGGAAATCCTTGATGAGTTTTTCCGTCACTTCAATCGCGAGCTCCGGCCTTCTGGTCGCGGTGTAGAGACGGCCGAGCCAGTCTCTGTACCAGAAATTGGAAGGGTCGATGCGCGCGGCTTCCTGGAGATAGGTCTCGGCGCTCTCCGCATCATTGGTGTATATGGAGCACAAGCCCATGTAGTAGAATACCGCGTCGTTGTCCGGTGCTGCTGCGGCAAGAGGCTTCAGGAGCTGCAGTGCACCCTTGTAATCCTGTCTGTCGAAAAGGGCCACTGCGTCTATGAGCGCGTTGTCGACAGCCTTTGCGTTCTGTGCGTATGACGGAATCGACGCACTGCACGCCAGCGTGACAGCGGATATGAGGAAAATGATAAATCTGCGCATAATGTCTGTATCTGCGACCGGTACTTACAAAAATAGTACAAAATGGAGGAAATTCACAGAAAAGCGCAAAAGCTTCACCTCAGCGGCACGAGCGGCACGGTGCCTGGGATGGCGTCGTCCTCTTTCGGAGTGAGATATATGATCCTCTGGTTCGGGCTTCCTCTGAACAGGAGCTGGGTGTCGCGCTGTTCCAGGATGAACGGACCGACCACCAGTACATCGAGGTACGGGAGCATCTGTGCCAGGTGCGCATCGGCCCGGATTTCTTCGATGGTGAACCCGGTCCAGCACCATATGGTCTTGTGCGTCTCTGCCTTGATCCTTCGTGCAAGTTCCGTGAATGCGTCCACCTGGTAGAATGGGTCGCCTCCGGAGAATGATACGTTGGAGAATTCGTCTGCCTTTATGACATCCAGAATCTCATCTACACTCATCCAGTTGCCGTTCCCGATATTCCATGACTGGGGGTTGTGGCAGCCCGGGCAGTGATGGTCGCAGCCGGCGCAGTATATGGCGGTTCTCAGACCCGGGCCGTCTGCCATGGTCTGCTCCACTATGTCCAAAACGCTTATCTTATCCTTTTCCATATAGTAAAGGCCGCGGAATCCGCGGCCCGTATTCAAAGTTTCAGATTACTTGTGAACCACTCTGTCCTTGAGCTCTGCGAGCTTGGCACTGTTCCATCTGTTGGTCGTACCCACGAGATATCCTGTGATTCTCTGGAGGGTGTCGATGTTGTGGCCGTGGCAGTGAGGACATTCCTCAAGTCCCTCTGTGGCATCCTCGTAGCCGCAGTCGAGACAGCGGTTGCGGTTGTGATTGACTGAACCGTATCCGATATCGTACCTGTCCATAAGGTCGACGATGCTCATGATGGCCTCAGGGTTGTGTGTGGCGTCTCCGTCGATCTCCACATAGAAGATATGGCCTGCGCCCTCATACTTGTGGTATGGTCCTTCGATTTCCGCCTTGTGCTGAGGGGTGCAGTGGTAATATACAGGGACATGGCTGGAGTTGGTGTAGTAGTCCTTGTCGGTGACGCCCCTGATGATGCCGAACTTCTTCTTGTCCATCCTGGTGAAGCGGCCTGAGAGACCCTCTGCAGGAGTTGCGAAGAGGCTGTAGTTGTGCTGGTAGGTTTCTGAGTACCCGTTGGTCTTCTCCTTCATGTGGGAGATGATGCGCAGGCCGAGTTTCTGAGCTTCCTCGCTCTCTCCGTGGTGCTTGCCGATGAGTGCGATGAGGCATTCAGCAAGACCGATGAAGCCGATGGCGAGGGTGCCCTGGTTGATGACTGCATCGATGGTGTCGCAGTCCTCGAGCTTCTCGCTGCCGTTCCACAGGCCGCTCATAAGGAGTGGGAACTGCTTCTTGAGTGCAGTTCTCTGGAACTGGAAGCGCTCGTCGAGCTGCTTTGCAGCGATGTTGAGGACCTTGTCGAGCTTCTCGAAGAATATGGCGATCCTCTTCTCCTTGTCCTGCTCGCCGATGGAAGCCTCGATTGCCAAACGCACGATGTTGATGGTGGTGAAGCTGAGGTTGCCTCGGCCGATGGATGTCTTCGGACCGAACCTGTTCTCATATACGCGGGTGCGGCATCCCATGGTAGCCACCTCGTGCTCGTATCTCTTAGGATCGTCCTCCTTCCATGCTTCGTCGATGTTGTAAGAGGCATCGAGGTTCAGGAAGTTCGGGAAGAATCTTCTTGCAGACACCTTGCATGCGAACTTGTAGAGGTCGTAGTTCTTGTCGGTAGGGAGGTAGCTGATGCCTCTCTTCTTCTTCCAGATCTGGATAGGGAAGATGGCTGTAGATCCGTTTCCGACACCCTCATATGTGGTGTTGAGGATTTCGCGGATGATGCATCGTCCTTCTGCAGAAGTATCTGTACCGTAGTTGATGGAACTGAATACAACCTGGTTTCCTCCACGTGAGTGGATGGTGTTCATGTTGTGCACGAATGCCTCCATCGACTGGTGCACGCGGCCCACGGTCTGGTTGATGGCGTGCTGGACGATCCTCTCGTCTCCCTTGAGTCCCCTGAGGCTGGCTGTGATGTAGTCGTCGATGTGGGCGTCATTGAGGTATGAATAGTCGGTTCCCTCGAATTCGCCGATCTTCTTCAGTTCCTCCTGGTATGTCTTTCTCACGAAAGGTGCCAGATAGTAGTCGAATGCAGGGATGGCCTGACCGCCGTGCATTTCATTCTGGACAGTCTCCATGGAGATGCAGGCGAGGACTGATGCCGTCTCGATCCTCTTGGCAGGACGTGATTCGCCGTGACCGGCCTTGAGACCGCAGTCGAGAATCTTGTCCAGAGGATGCTGGATGCATGTGAGACTCTTTGTAGGGTAGTAGTCCTTGTCATGGATGTGGATGTAGCCGTTGATGACGGCCTCTCTCACATCCTCTGAGAGAAGGCATGAATCCACATAGGACTTGGTGGACTCGGAGGCGAACTTCATCATCATGCCGGCAGGGGTGTCGGCATTCATGTTGGCGTTCTCTCGTGTGATGTCATTGGCCTGTGCGTCGATGATCTCCTGGAAGATCTCGTTGCTCTTCGCACTGCGGGCCAGGTTTCTCTGGTTTCTGTACGCGATATACTTCTTGGCGACTTCCTTGCGTGGACTGTTCATGAGCTCCATTTCCACGCAGTCCTGGATCTCCTCGACGCTCATTTGCTCTTTGCTCTGCTTGGAGATCTTGTCTGAAATCTGTGCAGCGAGCACGATGTCCTCACCCTTTTCGGTGACGCCCATGGCCTTCAGGATGGCTGCTACAATCTTCTGATTGTTGAATTCGACGACGCGTCCGTCGCGCTTGGTTACGTTCTTTATCATGTTCTTAGGTTTGTCTGAGAAATGCAGGAAAGACGGAAGCCGTACTCCCCGGATACAAATATAAAAGAATCTTCCCCACCTTATCCTTCTGGAGGCCAAAAAAGTTATTAACAATACAAGAAAAAACCTGTTAACTTGCTGGTTAACAGGTTTTTATATTGTATCAATAATTTAGAATTCTTCTAAATGGAGAAACTTTTATGTTTCACAGGCACATGCGGCCTGCAGAAATTATTCTCCGACCACCCACACAAGCACGTGACGGTCGAATTCTATGTAATTGAGGTCGAATTCCTCCTCGAATCCATCCTCGTCCTCGAAGGTGGCTTCAAGCTCTCCGTCCTTCTTCGGACGGAATCTTTCGATCTCTATCTGCTCGGCGAAATTCACGTCATACTGGCCGATCTTCTTGAAGATGGCTTCCTTTGCGCACCAGTAGATGGCGAGCTGCTCATTTCTCTTCTCGTCATCCTCGAGATCGTCGATCTCATCCTCTGAAAGTGCCTTCTTCTCGACTGCGGAGAAGTCCCTGTCCAGAGACTCGATGTCGATGCCGACATCCTCGTTGTCATTGAGGATCACAGCGACATATTTCTCGGTATGGGTGATGCTGATATTTGTGACGCTGTTCTCGATGTATGGCTTTCCGTTGTCATGGTGAGAGAGATATACCTTGTCCTCGAACATCTCGTTGAGGAGAGCGCGCACTGCAAGCTTCTGCTTGCGGAGCTTCTCGCTCTTGATATATGAGATCTCTTCCATCTCATCGGTTGGGGTGGAGCTCAGAGCGCGCAGCTCTTCTTCGGTCTCTGTGACCTGCCATACTCCGATCCTGGTCCTGTCTTCCAGCTCTTTCTTGAGGTATAGTGCCATATAATGGTGTTAAAATTCAACTTGTCTCCCTGTTATCGACTGACACGACAAATCACTCATCGGATTCTGATCCGACGAGCGTCATTCTTTATGCTATACGGTGTTCGCCAACGGGTCCTCAGATTTCGAGTCCGCCGAGAAAGAATTGTCTGTCAGTATAGAACTGGGAGGTTCCATGTGCAAAGTAAAATCTTTTACAGGCGCAAATATAGTGATTTTTTGGTTTTCAAAGAAAATATCGTGGAATTTGGCTATCTTTGCCTTGCTTTAAAGGTAAAACCCAAAACATTATATCATGAAATATTTGACAGAAGAAAAATTGACCATCGTTGGTGCCGGCGGCGCTATCGGCTCAAACATGGCTCAGACAGCTCTCATGCTCGGTCTCACTCCTAACATCTGCCTTTACGATATCTTCGCTCCAGGATGCGAGGGTGTAGCTGAGGAGATGCGTCACTGCGGTTTCGAAGGTGCAAACATCACCTGGACCACAGATCCAAAGGAGGCATTCACAGATGCAAAGTACATCATCTCTTCAGGTGGTGCACCTCGTAAGGAAGGCATGACACGTGAGGACCTCCTCAAGGGCAACTGCCAGATCGCCGCTCAGTTCGGTGACTACGTAAAGGAGTATTGCCCTGACGTGAAGCATGTCGTTGTCATCTTCAACCCTGCTGACGTGACCGCTCTCACCGCTCTCATCCACTCAGGCCTCAAGCCAGAGCAGCTCACCTCACTCGCAGCTCTCGACTCTACCCGCCTCCAGAGCAACCTCGCAAAGGAGTTCGGCGTACCTCAGAGCGCTGTCACCGGTGCACAGACTTACGGTGGACACGGCGAGCAGATGGCAGTCTTCGCTTCAAAGGTCAAGGTGAACGGCACACCTCTCTCTGAGATGGGTCTTTCAGCTGAGAGAATGGCTGAGATCAAGCAGAACACCATCCAGGGTGGTTCAGCTATCATCAAGCTCCGTGGCCGCTCTTCATTCCAGAGCCCTGCATACTGCTCAGTGAAGATGATCGAGGCTGCAATGGGCGGCGCTCCATTCACACTTCCTGCAGGTACATATGTAAACTGCGACACTTGCGGTTTCAAGAACGTGTTCATGGCTATGCCTACAACCATCGACGCAACAGGCGTTCACTTCGAGAGACCTACCGGTACAGAGGAAGAGATGGCAGCTCTCCAGGCTTCATACGAGCACCTCTGCAAGATGCGTCAGGAGATCGTCGATCTCGGCATCGTACCTCCAGTAGAGGAGTGGAAGTCACTCAACCCTAATCTTTAGGATTCAGGTCAAATCTACAGATAAGCAGAGAGGCCGGTCAGCTGACCGGTCTCTTTTTTTGTGCGTCCGGCAAGTGCGGTTTTGCGCAGCTGCGACAGGCGATGACGATGCCGAAGCAGCCGCTGCGAACCTGGAGCAAGGGGCTTCCCATCTCCGACTCGCTCGTGCCGCGAGAGATTTTGGCAAGTTTCGTTTTTGCGGACCTGCCCTGCAGTGTGCTGAAATGGGGGTTGATAAAAACAGACCCCACCTGCAGCTGCCTTTGTTTTTGCGGACCTGCCTTCCAGATGTCTGTAGTGAGGGTGTACAAAAACAGTGCGCGCCAAAACCGTACTATTCAATTCCCGCACGGCAGCTGCTGCGGCAATGCCCTTGTCAGATGCGCCAATCTTCTTCGCCATAGAGGCAAAACGTCCCGGCTCCATACTTCGGATAAACCGTCGCTTCGCTAGGTTTGTCCTCAAATTACGCCGGTCCGATTGCC
>JAGHSA010000061.1 GCA_018066125.1 Candidatus Cryptobacteroides onthequi
TTCTGAAACAAGTGACACGTGGGTGGAACCGCAGACTCCTCTCGAATTCATCAAGGGCAGGGATCAGTTCATCTACCGTACTGACAACAGGGACGGATGGTGGAACCTCTATCTCTGTGACTATTACGGTACTGTACGCCGTCTTACAGAGGTCAATGCCGATGTGAAGTATCTTGCCAATGACGGCAAGTCCGTGTATTACACTTCTGCAGAGGTGTCTCCTGTGGAGAACCATCTTTTCAGGATTGACATCAACTGGACCAGGACCGGAGCCATCTCACAGGCAAAATTCTCGAAACCTGTGCGCCTTACCACTGAGCAGGGATGGCACAGCATCTCTATCAACAGCAGCTTCACCTCATACATAGACAGCTACAGCTCATTCAATGTCCCTGCTGTCACCGATCTCTGCGATATGAAGGGCAAGATCATACGCAATATCTCTACGGCTGATGACCCGCTCGCAGGCTATGCTACAGGTGAAGTGCGTTTCGGTACCGTGCCGAGTGCCGATGGCCTCTACAAGAACTATTTCAGACTGTTCCTTCCGAAGGATTTCGATCCGTCGAAGAAATATCCTGTGGTAGTCTATGTCTATGGTGGTCCTCACAGCCAGATGGTCCAGGATACATGGCTTGGAAATGTCCGTATCTGGGAGGAGCTCATGGCGCAGAGAGGCTATATCGTGTATGTTCAGGACAACAGAGGTACCGGCAACCAGGGGGCCGCTTACGAAAAGGCCATCAACCGGCAGTGCGGACAGGTGGAGATGGAAGACCAGATGGTGGGCGTCAATGCTCTCAAGGCACTGCCGTATGTGGATGCAGAGAGGATTGGAGTCCATGGCTGGAGCTACGGCGGATTCATGACCACCACTCTCATCACCAACCATCCCGAGACCTTTAAGGTCGCTGTGGCCGGCGGTCCGGTCATCGACTGGAAATGGTATGAGATCATGTACGGCGAGAGATATATGGATACCATGGAAACCAACCCCGAAGGATTTGCAAAGACCAGTCTGATCAACAAGGCGAAGGACCTCAAGGGCAAGCTTCTGATCTGTCAGGGTGCCATCGATGCCACAGTCGTGTGGGAGCACAGTCTCAGTTTCATACAGGAGTGCATCGAGAACAATGTGCAGGTCGATTATTTCCCTTATCCGTGCACGGAGCATAACGTGGCCGGCAGATGGCGCGAGCATCTGATGCAGAAAGTAACTGATTATTTCGACAATAACCTCTGATATGAAAAAGTACATCGAACAGAATAAGGAAAGATTCTTCGAAGAGCTTTTCTCCCTTCTCAGGATACCTTCCATAAGTGCGAAAAAAGAGCATAAAGGCGACATGGTGCGCTGTGCGGAGCGTCTCGCAGAGCTGCTTCTCGAAGCAGGAGCGGATGAGGCCGGCGTCTATCCATCAGATGGCAATCCTGTGGTATTCGGCCAGAAGATCGTAAACCCTGAATGGAAGACCGTACTCATCTACGGCCACTATGATGTCCAGCCGGCAGAACCTCTCGAGAAATGGAAATCAGATCCGTTCGAGCCGGAAATCCACGACGGAGCCATCTGGGGCAGGGGAGCCAATGACGACAAGGGACAGCTCTTCATGCATGTCAAGGCTTTCGAATTCATGGTCCGTACAGGTCAGCTCAGACACAATGTCAAGTTCATGTTCGAGGGCGAGGAGGAGATAGGCAGTCCGAGCCTCCCGGCGTGGATCAGGGACAACAAGGAGCGCCTTGCTGCTGACATCTGTCTGGTTTCCGATACCACGATGATCTCAGAGAAGGTGCCGTCTATCAACTGCGGCATGCGTGGACTGGCTTACCTTGAAGTGAAAGTGACCGGTCCGAACAAGGATCTCCACAGCGGTCATTACGGAGGTGCGGTCGCAAACCCTATCAATGTCCTCTGCGACATGATTTCTTCATTGATCGATAAGGAAGGACGCATCACGGTGCCTGGTTTCTATGACGATGTCGTCGAGCTGTCAGACGCCGACCGTGCACAGCTTTCAAGGGCGCCTTTTGACCTCGAAGAATACAAGGAATTCCTTGATATCGCTGAAGTGAAGGGTGAGAAGGGATATACCACGATGGAGCGTACCGGCATTCGTCCATGCCTTGACTGCTGCGGCATATGGGGTGGATATACCGGCGAAGGAGCCAAGACTGTCCTTCCTTCGGAGGCTCACGCCAAAGTGTCCATGAGGCTTGTGCCGGATCAGACCAGCGAAAAGATCACAGAACTGTTCAAGAAGCATATCCTTTCAATCGCTCCGCCTTACGTGAAGGTGGAAGTGACCCCATGCGAGGGTGGAGACGGATTCCTCATTCCTATCACCTCCGATGCCTACAAGGCAGCTTCCAAGGCGATGGCAGAGGTATATGGCATCGAACCGGTGCCGAGCCGTGGAGGTGGAAGCATTGCTGTACTTGCAGAAGTGCAGAAGATTCTCGGCATAGATCCTCTCCTCATGGGATTCGGCCTGGAACGCGACACTATCCATTCTCCGAACGAAAGCTATCTGCTCAGGCAGCTCTTTGCCGGAATGGAATCTATAGCATTGTTCTACAGATATTATTAAAAAAAGGAGGCAGACGCCTCCTTTTTTCATTTCACGGCCGCTTGACTTCTGCAGCCTCCGAGTGCCTTGTACAAGGTGATGAGCCCTTCGATCTCGTCGTAGCGGTCTGAGACCTGGAGGAGCTCGGCGTTGAGCAGTGATGTCTGGGCTGTCAGGACTTCTAGATAGGTGGCTCCCGAATGGCTCATGAGCTGCTGTGTACTGTGCACTGCACTTTCCAGATCTCTGATCTGCTGGATGCGGACATCTGTCTTGCTCCTTGCCGCCTGGTACTTGGCGAGGGCGGTGTTGACCTCGTTCCCTGCCTTGAGCAGGCTCTTTTCAAAAGCCATTACAGCTTCTTCCTGTCTTGCCCTTGCAGCCTTGAGCCCGGCCTTGTTCCTGCCTGCATTGAAGATGCTTTCGGATGCGGACACTCCCATTGACAAGAGCATTCCGGCAGGTGTGGTCAGAGCCTTCTCCCATCCGTATGCTCCGGTCAGACGCAGAGATGGATAGAACTGAGAGACTGCGAGTGCGGTGTCGTAAAACGCTGATCTCACATCAAGTTCTGCCATCATTACATCCGGCCTGCGGGAGAGCAGCTGCGCCGGCACTCCCAGTCCGATTTCTGCCGTCACAAGCGACTCGCTCAGTCTCATGCGGTCTATGGACTTTGGAGTGGTGCCGGTCAGAAGTGAGAGGGTGTTCTCGATCTGTCTTATCTGGAATTCGAGATCGTATAGCGATGCCTCTATCGAGCAGCTGTTCGCCTCTGTCTGCGATACGGAGGCTTCGTTTACCATTCCGGCCTCCTTCATGGCTTTCATGATGCGTACATTCTCCTTCCAGTTTGCTGCTGTGCGTCTTGAAATGTCCAGTTTGGTGTCGAGCATCACCAGAGTGTAGTATGACATGGCGATGCTTGATACAAGCTCGGTTTCCACGCTCTGGCGATATACAAGACTCTTTTCGTAGGCAGCCTGTGCCTTTCTCCTGCCGTTGTAGAGCCGTCCGCTGATATCTGCCTCCCAGCTTGCCGCAGGGGATATGCCGAATCCGTGAACCATGCCTTCGCCATATCTCACATCACTCTGTGCGAGAGAGAATGACGGCGACAGTGCAAGGGATGGAAGGAAGGACAGTCTGGCGGTGTAGAGTGCAGCTTCGGCTTCTGTCACTTTCATGGCTGCGCTGCGGAGGTCGCGGTTGTTTTCCAATCCCTCTCTGATGAGAGCCTGGAGTTTTTCATCCATGAAGAATCGGTCCCAGGACAGGTCAGCTATCGAGACGCTGTCATCGCAGGATATGCCATAGAGCTGATCTGTGCCTGCAAAGGAGGGAGTCTCATATTGGCGGTATGCGCCGCAGCTGCATAGCATGAGACATGCTGCGGCAGTCAGTATCTTGCTTCTATTCATCTTCGTCTTCCGGTTTGATTGGGGTGAGCTTTTCCTGTATGGATTCAAACATGATATAGAGAACAGGGACGAAGAACAGCAGGGCAATGGTTCCGAGGAACATGCCTCCGACCACTCCTGCACCGAGAGTGTTGTTTCCTATCGATCCCACACCGTCGGCAACCACGAGTGGAAGGAGTCCGAAGATCATGGTAAGCACTGTCATGATGATAGGACGGAAACGCTCTCTGGTCGCTTCTACTGCTGATTCTATGAGACCCATGCCTTCGCGCCGCCTTGTCACTGCGTATTCTGTGATGAGGATAGCGGTCTTGGAAAGGAGACCGATGAGCATGATGAGTCCTGTCTGGAGATAGATGTTGTTCTCAAGCCCCATGGCCCTTGCCAGAAGGAAGCTTCCAAGCAATCCGACAGGCACGATGAGGAGAACTGCGAACGGCAGAAGGAAACTCTCGTAGAGGGCGCTCAGGATAAGATAGATAAGAGCGAAGCAGAGCACGAAGATGAACAGGGTGTTGTTGGTGCTGGCCGCCTCTTCTCTGGTGATGCCTCCGAAATCATATGTGTATCCGACAGGCAGTGTCTCTTTTGCGATCTCGCCTATGGCCTTAATGGCGTCACCAGATGAGTATCCATCCGCGGCACGTCCGTTGACGGCTATGCTCGGGAACATGTTGAATCGGGAGAGGCTCTCCGGAGCGTATATCTTTGTGAGAGATACGAACTGACTGATCGGTGCCATCTCTCCGTTGATTCTCACGAATACATTGTTCAGTGTCTGCCGGTCCACGCGGTACTTCGGATCTGCCTGTACCACGACCTGATAAAGTTTCGTGAATCGGTTGAACTTGGTGGAAAGCGTGCCACCGTAGTAACCATGCAGCACCTCGAGAACCTCATTCGGCGATATTCCGGCTCTCTTGCACTTCGCTGCGTCGAGATCCAGTCTGAACTGTGGGAAGTTTGGGTTGAATGATGTGGTTGCGGAGCCGATTTCCGGTCTTTCCCTCAGGTTGTTGAGGAATGCTGTAGTGATCTGGAAGAGGTCATTGACATCTCCACCCTTGGTGTCCTGGATGAAAAGCTGGAATCCGTTGGTGGCTCCATATCCCGGAATCATAGGCTGGGTCGAGGTGAATATCGATGCCTCGTTGATGTTGAGCGCGTATTCCTTGATTCTGGCCATGATGGCAGAGACACTCTGGGATTTTTCCGTTCTTTTGCTCCAGTCCTTGAGACGGAGTGTGAATGATCCGTGAGACGCACCCTGTCCGGAGATTATGCCGAATCCGGCAGTGTTGTCGTAATCCCTCACCTCGGGTATCTGCTGGACTATGTCGCGGTCGATACGGTCCATCACCTCCTTGGTATATGAGAGAGAACTTCCGGCGGGTGTGCTGATATCTATGCGCACAACGCCCATGTCCTCCTGGGGTACGAGTCCTGTCTTCGTGTTTTTGAGGTTGTATGCCAGAAGCACAACGCTTACGACTATCAGCAGCGGTGCCATCCACTTGACCTTTATGAATCCCTTGACTCCGGATACGTATTTTCCTGTGACGGCAGCAAATCCCGCCTCGAATGCATCGCTGAAGCGGCCTATCAGTCCGCGCTTCCCAGCCTTCTCGTCTTTACCGTCATTGTGCGGCTTGATAAGGATGGCGCACAGTGCAGGACTCAGTGTCAAGGCATTGACCGCCGACAATCCCACGGACACGGCCATGGTGATACCGAACTGGGTGTAGAAGGCGCCAGATGTTCCTCCGATCATCGAAACCGGGATGAATACCGCCATGAATACGAGCGTACTGGTGATGAGCGCCATGGTCACATTGTGCATGGCGTCGACAGATGCCTTCTTGCTTGACTTGTAACCCGCATCGAGTCTGGCGTGGACAGCCTCCACGACGATGATCGAGTCATCTACCACCACTCCGATGGAAAGCACGAGTGCGAAGAGGGTAAGGAGGTTTATGCTGAATCCGAAGAATCTGAGGAACATGAATGTTCCGATGATGGATACGAGCGTGCTTATGAGAGGGATGATCGTGGACCTGAAAGATTTCAGGAACAGAAGCACGATCAGGATCACGAGTATGATGGCCTCGATGAGAGTGCGCACCACCTTCTTGATGGAAGCGTAGAGGAAATCGTTGGTATTTGCCAGGACTGTGAATGCCAGGTCAGCAGGGAAGTCCTCTGCTGCGCGTGCCATGTATTCGTCGATCTTTCTGATGACTTCTGTGGCGTTGGAGCCCGGAGTCTGGTAGATCGAGAAGTTGGCGCCGGGACTCTGGTTGACTTCTCCTATGAACTGGTATGTCTGGGTGCCGAGCTCGACATCGGCGACGTCCCTCAGCCTGAGCACCTCTCCGTTGGGCAATGCCTTGATGACGATGTCCTCAAACTCCTCGGGCTTCTCAAGTCTTCCCTTGTATCTGATGGCATACTCAAATGTCGTCTCGTCAGAATTTTCTCCGAATGATCCTGTTGCGGCTTCAATGTTCTGCTCGTTGAGGGCATGGGTGATATCGGAAGGCACCAGCTTGTACTGCGCCATGACATCCGGTTTCATCCAGATGCGCATGCCGTAGTCACCTCCGCGGACGTCGATGTCGCCGACTCCAGGGATTCTCGAGATGGCCGGCACAAGGTTGATCTTGATATAGTTGGCTATGAACACTCTGTCGTATGTGCCGTTCGGGCTGTACAGGGCGATCTGCTCCAGGATGTTGTTCTGTCTCTTTCTGACGGTGACACCTACTGTGTTGACCTCAGACGGAAGCTGTCTTGTGGCGCGTGATACGCAGTTCTGCACATTTACGGCTGCCATGTCCGGGTCTGTGCCCTGCTTGAAATAAACCCTTATGGAGGCGGAGCCGCTGTTGGTGGCGGTGGATTCCATGTAGGTCATGTTCTCCACGCCGTTGATTGCCTCCTCGAGTGGGACGATGACGCACTTCTGGACTGTCTCTGCGCTCGCTCCGGTATAGTTGGTCATCACCATCACTGTAGGAGGTGCGATGGTCGGGTACCGCTCGATAGGGAGGGAAATCAGTCCCAGGATGCCGCCGAGTACGATCAGTATGGAAATGACTGAAGAAAGAACTGGGCGGTCGATGAATGTCTTGATGTTCATGACTGCTACTCCTTGACTTCTTTGATTTCGACTGGCGAACCTTCTCTGAGAAGACCTACTCCTTCCGTCACGATGGTGTCTCCAGGGGCTGCTCCCGACTGGATTACATATTCGCGGCCGTTGCTGATTTCAAACACATCGATGATCTGTGACTTGGCGAGACCGTCCTGCACCTTGAATATATAGGTCTTGTCCTGAATCTCGTAAGTGGCGGACTGAGGAATCACGATGCAGTTGTCCTGACTGTAAGGGAGTATGACATTTCCGGCTCCTCCAGAGAGAAGCAGTCTGCTGCTGTTGGGGAATTTGGCGCGGACTGTCACAGCTCCGGTGCTTGGGTCTATGATGCCGGAAATCGCTTCGATGCGTCCCTTCTCATGGTAGATCGTTCCGTCATTGAGCCTGAGCTCCAGCTCCGGCATGTTGCGCAGGGCATTCTCCAGTGAACCATGCTGTCTGGTTAGCGACAGTACCTGGCTCTCCGTCATGGAGAAATACACATACATTTCAGAGTTGTCGGATACCGAGGTCAGAGGGGTTGGGTCATTGGAGCCTACGAGAGTGCCGACTCTGAAAGGCAGAGTGCCCACGACTCCGTCTGCCGGACTTTTCACGACTGTGTATGAGAGGTTGTTGCGGGCATTGACCTCGTTTGCCTGAGCAAGTGCGAGCTGTGCTTTCTCCTTGGCGAGCGTGGTCTTTGCCATCTGGTATTCATAATCTGAAATGATGTCCTGACTGAAAAGTTTTTCCTTGCTCTCGAGTGTGAGCGAGGCCGCTTCCACTGCCGCCTTCGCTATGTCGACATTGGCAATGGCAGTCTGGAGCGCTGCCTCGTAAGGCACCTGATCGATGATGAAAAGGGGACTGCCTTTCCTGACAACAGAGCCCTCTTTGACATAGATGTCCGTGATGTATCCGGACACCTTAGGCCTGATGTCGATGTCCTGCTTTCCCCTGATGGTGGCCGAATAGATGGTGCTCAACTCTCTTGATGTGGGCTTGAGCACCATCACGTTGTACTTTCTTGTATTCTTGGTTTCGTTCTGTTCCTTACATGCAGTGGCCGCCATGACGGCGGCCACTGAAAGGATGACCATTACAGTCTTTATTTTCATCAGTTCGTTTTAATGAATATGATATGTTGCCTACTTGATCACGCCGAGTTCCTTTCCGATCTTGATGAAGGCAGCGATAGCCTTGTCGAGATGCTCCTGCTCATGAGCGGCTGAGAGCTGAACGCGGATGCGGGCCTGTCCCTTTGGAACCACTGGATAATAGAATCCTGTGACGAAGATGCCTTCCTCTGCAATCCTTGCAGCGAACTTCTGAGAAAGTGGGGCGTCATAGAGCATGACTGCGCAGATGGCTGACTGTGTAGGCTTGATGTCGAAACCTGCAGCGATCATCTTGTCGCGGAAATACTCTACATTCTTCTGGAGCTTTGTGTGGAGCTCGTCGCTTTCGTTGAGTATCTTGAATGTCTCGAGAGCTGCAGCCACGATCATAGGAGGGACTGAATTGGAGAAGAGATATGGACGTGATCTCTGACGGAGCATGTCGATGATCTCCTTTCGTCCTGTGGTGAATCCGCCTACAGCGCCGCCGAAGGCCTTTCCGAGTGTACCGGTATGGATGTCGATCCTTCCGTAGCAGTCATATTGCTCGGCTACGCCGCGGCCGGTCTTTCCGACAACGCCTGCAGAGTGGCTTTCGTCAACCATCACGAGAGCATCGTACTTTTCTGCGAGATCGCAGATCTTGTCCATAGGAGCGACGTTTCCGTCCATTGAGAACACACCGTCAGTCACGATAATGCGGAATCTCTGTGCCTGAGCCTCCTGGAGGCACTTCTCGAGTTCGGCCATGTCGGCGTTTGCGTAACGGTAGCGCACTGCCTTGCAGAGACGTACTCCGTCGATGATGGATGCGTGGTTGAGGGAGTCGGAGATGATGGCATCCTCAGCGGTGAGCAGCGGCTCGAACACACCGCCGTTCGCATCGAAGCATGAAGCGTAGAGGATGGTGTCTTCTGTGTGGAAGTACTCGGCGATCTCCTTCTCGAGCTTCTTGTGCATGTCCTGAGTACCGCAGATGAAACGTACAGATGACATTCCGTATCCACGGATGTCCATCATGTCCTTTGCAGCCTTGATGAGACGTGGGTTGTCAGCGAGTCCGAGGTAGTTGTTGGCGCAGAAGTTGAGAGCCTTTGAACCATCCTCGAGTGTGATTTCTGCAGACTGTGCAGATGCGATATTTCTTTCTTTCTTGTAAAGACCTGCCTCTTCGATGGCCTTGAGCTCATCGGCGAGGAAATTCTGGAATTTTCCGTACATGAGTGTTATAGATTTTGTGTGTTTTCTATTGTGCAAATTTAGTGAAAACCTTTCATTTTAACCATTTATAACCTATTTTTTCGATTGTCAGATTTTCCCTTCTCTGATTGTTCTTTTTTGTTTTTTTCGGTACATTTGTGTCTTGCTTACAAAAAATATGAAAAATGTACTTGTAATCGGCTCAACAGGACAGATCGGTTCTGAGCTGACAATGAAAATCAGACGTGAGATTCCGGGATCCACTGTCGTTGCTGGTTTTGTACCCGGAGCTGAACCAAAGGGAGAACTGCTTGAGACAGGCCCTTCAGAAATTGCAAATGTCTGCGATGCGAAGCAGCTCGCGGCAATCGTTGACAAGTATCAGATCGACACTATTTACAACCTTGCAGCACTGCTTTCCGCCACAGCGGAGAAAAAGCCTCTTCTTGCCTGGGATATCCAGATGAACGGCCTTCTCAACATCCTTGAGATCGCACGTGAAAAGGGCTGCGCAGTGTTCACCCCGAGCTCAATCGGATCATTCGGACCAAGCACACCGCATGTGAACACTCCTCAGGATACCATCCAGAGACCGACTTCCATCTATGGCGTTACAAAGGTCGCAACCGAGCTCCTCAGTGACTATTATTTCCATAAGTATGGCGTAGATACCCGTTCGGTGCGTTTCCCGGGACTTATTTCCTACAAGACACTCCCCGGCGGCGGCACTACCGACTATGCTGTTGAGGTCTACTATTCAGCTGTGAAGGGAGAAGAATTCGTATGCCCTATCGGTGCCGGCACCTACATGGACATGATGTACATGCCGGATGCCCTCAAGGCGGCAGTCGACATCATGTACGCGGACCCGTCAAGGCTGGTTCACCGCAACTCATTCAATATTGCCTCTATGAGTTTCGAGCCTGAGACACTCTTTGAGTGCATACGCAAGGAGATTCCTTCACTCAAGGTTCGTTACGAGGTCGATCCTGTAAGACAGGCTATCGCAGACTCATGGCCGGACTGCATGGATGACAGCTGCGCACGCAGCGAATGGGACTGGAAGCCTTCATTCGACATGGAATCCATGACAAAGGACATGATCCTTCATCTCCGCGAGAAACTGGACCTGAAGTAAGCTTCACACCAACCACCACCCGAAACCAACATCCCCAAACATCATGACTCTCATAAAATCCATCTCCGGAATCAGAGGTACAATAGGCGGCAGGCCATCTGAATCCCTGACTCCGATCGACATCGTCAAGTTCACTTACGCTTACAGCGACAAGCTCCGTGAAAGACGTCCGCATCCAGACGGCTCCCGTTACAAGGTAGTTGTAGGCAAGGATGCGCGCCTCAGCGGAGAGATGGTCGAGCAGCTTGTCTGCGGCACATTGACCGCATGCGGCATCGATGTGATCAAGGCAGGATTCGCATCCACCCCGACTACCGAGATGGCGGTGACATTCGCCGGCGCAGACGGCGGCATCATCCTTACCGCTTCACACAATCCGCGTCAGTGGAACGCGCTCAAGCTTCTCAACGAGAAGGGTGAGTTCCTCACGGCAAAGGAAGGCCAGGCCATCCTGGATTGCGCGGAACAGGGCGACTTCTCATTCGCGGAGGTCGATCAGCTCGGATCTGTGACAGAGCACGACTTTACAGATGAACATCTCGATGCAGTCCTCGCGCTTGAGGATGTGGATCTTGAAGCCGTGAAGGCAGCCCATTTCAAGGTTGTCCTGGATGCAGTCAATTCTGTCGGCGGCGTGATCATGCCGAAGCTCCTCGAGCGTATGGGCGTTGAATGCGTCTGCCTCAATTGCGAGCCGACCGGTGAGTTCGCGCACAATCCTGAGCCGCTTCCGAAGAATCTCGTGGATCTCAGCGAAGCTGTAGTGAGGGAGAAGGCTGATTTCGGTATATCTGTGGATCCTGATGTGGACCGCCTTGCGCTCATCTGCGAGGACGGAGCACCGTTTGTCGAGGAATATACACTTGTCAGTGTTGCCGACTATCTTCTCGAGCAGGCACAGAAGAGGGGAGTAAGCCCTCTCCGCACCGTATCGAACCTCTCTTCAAGCCGTGCGCTCCGCGACGTGACCGAGGCTCACGGCGGCGAGTATTTCGCATCTGCTGTCGGTGAGGTGAATGTCACCACAAAGATGCATGAGATCGGTGCGCTCATAGGAGGCGAAGGCAACGGAGGTGTCATATATCCTGCCATCCATGCCGGACGTGACGCCATGGTCGGTGTAGCTCTCTTCCTCAGCAATCTCGCACACAAGGGCATCAAGGTGACTGAGCTCAAGAAGACATATCCTCAGTACGCTATCGACAAGAACAGGATCGAACTCTCAGACAAGACGATGATAGACAGCATCCTTGCAGCCATGAAGGAGCATTTCGCATCTGAGAAGATCAATCTCACCGACGGTGTCAAGATCGAGTTCGAGGAGAAGAAGCAGTGGGTGCTTCTCCGCCGTTCGAATACGGAGCCTATCATCCGCATCTTCTCCGAGGCACAGACAGAGGCTGAGGCCAAGGCTCTCTCGGCCAAGGTTATTGCCATCGCTGACAAAATCATCAAAGGCTGATGTTCTCATTCAGGACTACTCCTCTGGAAGACCAGATGGACAAGGCCCTGATGGACGGTAAGGTCGGGGTCTTCTGCACTCAGAACAGCTGGGACATCCTGAAAGACAGGTATGTCTTCGACATATTCCGTGAAAGGGGAAACCTTGCAGCTCTGTTCATGCCTCGCGATCCTGAGCTCACACCTCAGACCAACCACATCGTCTTTGACAAGGATGCTCTTTCCGGACTCAACGCGCTTGTCGTAGAGATCCAGGATGTCGGTTCCAGATACTTCAACTATACCAGGGACGTTTTCCATCTCATGTCGGTCCTGACCGAGATGGAGGACGCTCCTTCTCTTTATGTGGTCGACCATATAAACCCGGCGGGAAGAGTGGTGGAAGGCACCATACCTGTGGTGGATTCCGATCCGTGGGTCCCGAAGGTGGCTCATCGTCACGGACTGACCCTGGGGGAACTCTGCCATCTGTACTACAATGAGATAGGTGCCAGATATCCGCTGCATATCATCTCCGCGCTTGCAAGCGCTTCGAACAAGACTCTCATGCCGTGGACAATCGCACCGGCCTCTGACATCCCGGGCATGTTCACATGTCAGATGTACAGCGGCGGGGCATTGTGGAACAACACATCTCTCACCCCGGGCATCGGCACGGCACGGCCATACGAGTATGTAGGCGCTCCTTTTGTTAACAATGCCGATGTCGCCACCCTGCCTTCTCCGGAGGGAGTCATGCTCAGGCCATGCAACTTCATGCCTTCCACCGGCAAGTATGCTGGGGAGCGCTGCCAGGGATTCCAGATCATGCTTGCGCCCGGGGCGGAATACCACTCGCTCCTGCACACCGTGCTTCTGATGAGATGCTTCAGCTCCAGATATTCCCAGTTCGAGTACGACAGCCAGTTCTTCACGAAGCTTGCAGACCCCGTGATAAAGGCATACCTCCAGGAAGAGATTACATATGATGTGGTACAGGAGCATGTCAAGCTCGAAGAGCAGAAATGGATAAGAAAGGCGAAAAGATTCACACTCTACGATGATCAGCCTGTCAGAATGAAGTAAAAGTGTGCTGTATCGCTTGCATTTCTCGAGAAAATGCCTATATTTGCGGACTGTTTAAACAACTTTAAATATTTAAAGAAATGAAGAATGGAATCCATCCCGAAACCTACCGTCTTGTAGCTTTCAAGGATATGTCAAACGATGAGGTTTTCATCACCCGCTCTTGCGCCACCACAAAGGAGACAATTGAGGTTGACGGTGTTGAGTATCCTGTCGTCAAGGTCGAGATTTCAAACACATCTCACCCTTACTACACTGGCAAAGTCAAGATCGTTGACACCGCCGGTCGCGTCGACAAATTCTACCAGAGATACAAGACAAGACAGAAGTAATTTCAGTCTTTCAGATAGGAAAAAAGAAGCTCAGACAAGGTCTGGGCTTCTTTCTTTATATGCATGCGTGAATCTAGAGCGGATCCACATCTATCGTGACATGGCCTGTATATTTCATCTCCTTTTCAAAGCGGGATACACAGTCGAGTATGACGGACTTCCTGGATGCCAGTCTGCCGTCGCGCCTGAGGATGATGCGTATGGAACGTCTGGTGCCGCAGTCTTCCTTCCATGCCTCAGGTACCACCGGGCCTGTCACCTGTACAGGTGCCCCAATCCCGGGAACGGGCTTCAGTGATGCGCACATTGCCTCCATGAGCCTTGCGCTCATGAATTCAAGCCTCTTCGGGCTTTCGTCTCTTATGACGACATCGACGATCCTGGAGAATGGCGGGAAACCGAACATCTCCCTTTCCGGCAGCAGGAGATCATATGCGGATGCTCCTGTTCCGGCCATTTCCTGGAATCCTCTGAATACCTGATGGTCTGAGTTTGCGGTCTGGATGATGAACCTGCCGCTCCGTCCTTCATGGATGCACCTGAGTCTGAAGCGGTCGAAAAGCTGGAGGGCTTTCTCATCTGCACGGAAATCTTCACCTCCAAGGAGAGTGTCGGCCTGTACCAGAGCCACGAGTCCATACTCGCCGAAATCCTCCAGGCGGGCCTCTTTCATGTTGAATACCGCCGCATCCGGAATCACGGCTGAAGCGTCTGAGATCAGACTGCTCTTGTCGTTCCAGGTAGTAATCACCATGGATCTGCCTCCCTCGACGCCTGTCAGATTCACGGCTTCGATGAGCTTTCGCGATATCTGTCCCACCATGCCGCGCTTGCGCCTCTCAGCTGTGGTGTCGATCACTTCCACGCTGACTCCCGATCCTGCGCTGCTTCCCGACATGACATGGCCGTATCTCCCGGAGCAGGCGTTATGGAGGCTTTCAAGTGACGGGGTCGCAGATCCCAGAACGGTTCGGGCATGATGTATGGTTGCAAGCATGACCGCGGTGTCGCGGGCGTTGTATCGGGGAGCAGGGGAGTCCTGCTTGTATGAAGTGTCCTGTTCTTCGTCTATGATGATGAGGCCGAGTTCCGTGAATGGGAGAAAGAGCGCCATCCTGGTCCCGAAGATCAGATATGCGCTTCCGGTGCGTATGGCCTCGGCGACTTTTCTCCTGTGTGCCGCGGTGTCTGCTGATCTGCAGCTAAGGATTTTTTCCTCCGCAATGCCGAAGCGTCGTGCATCGGCTTCCATGTCTCTGGACTGTGCGTTTTCGGGACTCAGGAAAAGGACGCTTCTTCCCTGCGCAAGTGTCCTGGATGCCAATTCGAGGTATATGTCACGGCGCCCGGCCATGTCTCCGTGCAGCAGGACAGGCCTGCTGCCGTATGCCAGGATGGATGCGGTCTGCGCATCGACTGTCTCGTCAGGAGCAGGGGGGCAGTGTCCCGTGCTGACGTCTGTGTCTGCAGTCTCTGACGGGAGGGCGGTTCTCCGGGCATCCTGCACCGCATTCTCGGCTTCGAGTTTCAGCCTCAGCTCTCCGAGCTCTCTTTTCAGCCTCTCTGTCACTTCTGCCCTGTGCTTTTTTTCGAGGTCGGCTTCCTTGCCGGCAATGCGTTCCTGCAGTCTTGCGATGCGCATCAGCTTCCTGGCCCTGGCCTCTTCCTCGCGTTTCTTTGCCATGGCATTGCGGCGCTCGGTCATCTCAGCGGCATGTGTCTCGCTCTGGATCTTTCCGGAAGGGTAAGCCCCTTTATAGACCTCTCCCAGCGTGCATAGATAGTAGGATGCAATGAACTTCCAGAGTTCGATCTCGCCGGAGGTGATGCGCTCGAGACCTTTCGCAACACCCTCGATAGCCTGGATGCGGCTCGGGTCGATTTCAGGTGTGACATCGGTGGCGATGACCACGGCATCGTGGAGGTGTCCGCTGATGCGCACTTTCACGCGGTCGCCGACGCATATGCCGGGATCATCCGTGCTGTATGTCGGATTCCAGGCGAGCTTCAGCGGCACTACTACCTGTATGTACCTTTTTTCTGCATCCATTCTTCTGCTAATTTAAGCCAAATGTCGCCCTGAAGCAAAATAATTGCACTTTTTCTCGGAGAATATTTGCATTTAACCAAAAAATGCCTACCTTTGCAATCCCAACGAAATGGTGCTGTAGCTCAGATGGTAGAGCAAAGGACTGAAAATCCTTGTGTCGGCAGTTCGATTCTTCCCAGCACCACTTCATGAGCGAGACCCGAAACGGTCTCGCTTTTTTCATTTTCATCAGAGGACCATCACTCCGGCCGGAGCCTTGCCCTGCATGAGCAGATCCCTCATGATCTTCATCTGAGGTGCGGTGTGGGTGTAGAACATCTTGTATCCGTAGCAGAGTGCGTTGAGACCTGATTCTCCCTTGTCCGTGCGGTTGAATCTGTGCTTGGGGCACTCTCCGTGGCAGAGTGAGAGCACTTCGCACTGACGGCACTGCCGCGGGAGCGAGTTCCTCTTGTCTATGCCGAATGCAATGTTGGCGTCGGACTCCATCATCTCTCTTATGGGCTTCTCCGCAATGTTGCCGAGTTTCCTTCCGGGATACACGAAATGGTCGCAGGGGTAGAGGTCGCCGTTGTGCTCAATGACGGAATTGCCGCCGCATGTCTCCGCAAATACACATGTGCCCGGCTGGGCTCCGCACCAGTTCGCCAGTGTCGCATCGAACTGATTGACATAATATGTGCCGACATCATGTCTGACCCACCAGTCGAATATGTCGCAGAGGAATCTTCCGAATCCGATGTCGCTGACTGACCATCTGGCGATCTGTGCGTCGGGTTCCTGCGGGTCCACGATGTAAGGGCGCCTGCTCCTGTCCTGTTTTCCCTTGCGGTCAAGGGGGTATTTCACATGCTCCAGGACAGGCATGAACTGCATATAGTGGCTGCCGGTGCTCTTGAGGAACTGGTATACCTCCAGGCCGCGCCCTTCACTTTCCTTATTCACCGTGCTCATGGTGTTGAACTCCACGCCGTACTGGCGCAGCAGGGTCAGTCCCTTCATGACTCTGTCGAATGTAGGCACGCCTCCCTTGTCGCGGCGGTATCTGTCATGTATGTCCTTGGGGCCGTCGAGCGAGATTCCGATGAGGAAGTCGTTTTCCCTGAAGAATGCCGCCCATTCCGGAGTCATGAGGGTGCCGTTGGTCTGAAGCGTATTGTGTACGATCCTGCCGTCGGCATACTTCCTTTCGAATGCCATCGCCTTGCGGTAGAAATCCAGGCCGAGGACGAGAGGTTCGCCGCCGTGCCAGTTGAAAGTCACTTCGGGTACATCGTTGGCCTGTATATACTCTCTCACCACTGTCTCAAGCATCTCCTCCGACATCACCGGCTCCCGTCCTCCGTATATGGAACTCTTGTCAAGGTAGTAGCAATAGCTGCAGTCAAGGTTGCACAGTGATCCTGCCGGCTTCAGCATGATGTTGAATGCCAGGGGGCCGGAAATCTTCTGGGCGTCGCCCAGAGTGAGGGTCTCTTTGAATGTGTCCTTCATACTCTTGCAAATATAATCCCTTTCGTGTGAAAATATTTATATTTGTCTTAAACTATCTCATCATGAACAGAAATATCCGCACGGTGTCGACAGTCGCGGCGCTTCTCATTTCGGCAACATGCCTTGCGCGTACCATGAGTTTCGGCAATGCTGATTTCAAGGCGTCGGTTTCACTCCGGCATCACAGACTCGTCGATATCACCCTCACCGACACGCGTACAGGTGCCGTCTCATCCTCTGATGCTCCGGTGTTTGAGTTCTGCATCGATGGCCGGACAGTCAGTTCGTCAGATCCGGTCTGGAACTGGGCAGGGGAGACAGTCCGTCATCTGTCCAACGGAGGTACCGTCGTGACGTGGCATCTCAGGGGCGGGAAGTTTCTCAAGGGACTGGACCTGTGGTGGGACCGGGAATATTTCCAGAGCGGCACCATGCTCAGGGAGCGTCTCCGCTTGTCTTCGAAGTCGGGTCACAGGCTCACAGACCTTGACGGTGCCAATCATTTCATATTCCCGCAATACACCTTTGATGGAGTCTCTGATGCTTCGGCTCACGAGCTCCGCATTGCTACATTCCGCACTCCGAGGAAGTTTCCGACGCACCATATGAATCATCCGGTGCGGATGGATTACGATGTTTCCGATGAGACAGTGTCCGTCAAGGGGCCTTTCCTTACTGTGGATTGCGGTAGATTCAAAGTCCTCAATACATACGAGCATGCCTCTCAGGATACGACATTCATGAAGCCTCCGGTCAGAGACGACCTTTCTGGCAATGATGAAGGACAGCTCACAGAAGGCGACCTTGACTACATCAGCAATGACGATCTCTGGTTCATCGCAGCCGAGACCGCCCTGTCGGACGGTAGGCTCACGGTCAGAGACCGTATCCGTCACGGAGGATATCTGGACGGTGAGACGATCCCGGAAAGCGGCTGTTATGAGACAGTATGGTCAACGACCACCCTTCTACGTGCAGACGATGACGTGAATGCGGTGATAGGTGATTATCTGTATTCAAAGATCACCGACCATGCCGCTTCAAGGGTGGCAGGTTTCTACTACAATACCTGGGGAATGCAGCGTGCCTCCAAGGACCTTTATTCAGTCATGAATGAAGAACGCCTCCTTCAGGAGATAGATGCCGCTGCGGAATTGGGAGTCGAGACTTTCGTCATAGATGACGGCTGGCACGTGACCTTCGGCGACTGGAGGGCAAACCGCGAGAGACTGCCTCACGGGCTGAAACCGCTTGTGGACAGGATGCATTCCTATGGTATCAGACCAGGTATCTGGGTGTCAACATGCGGAGCAGGCAAGGCTACACAGCGTACTCTCGACCATCCGGACTGGATCATCAGAGACGGGTCTGGAGAACCTGTCAAGGGACAGTGGAAAAACCCTGTATATGATATCGTGGGCCCGTGCTATGACTTGATACTTGCCGACCTCAAGGCACTGACAGACGAGGGCATACGCTTCTTCAAATGGGATGGTGTGAATATGTTCAACAGCTCTATTGCCGGACTGTACCACGGGGACGAGAGCCGTTCACGCCGCGAGATCATCGACCGGTACAACTACCTCTTTCCGTTCTATATCACCTCACTCATGCGTGAGCTCCGCGAATATTGCCCCGATGCTGTCATCGAGATGGATCTCACGGAATCAGACAGGAATATCGTCGGTCTCATGCCTCTCCAGGAAAGCAAGTTCTATTTCATCAATAATGGCGCCTCCGGATACAATGACTACACCACCAGGCGCAGCCGCAGTGTGCGGAGCGTCATCAATGAGTACGCCGACTTCGTACCTCAGGAGATATTTACATATGCGTATTACCCTATCGATGAGGATGGCAGCATGATTTACAATGTGACCTCATCCCTCAGTGCCGGACATGGTTTCTGGGGCGATCTGCAGATGACGAGTCCTGAGCAGAGGGCTTCGGTGCGTGAACTAGTGATGTCTGCGCGGGAGATTCTTCCTCATGTGTCAGGCCGCCTTGTCGAGCGGACAGGCGCCATAGATTCCTCTCCTGAGATATATGTCCAGCGCTCACCCGACTCCGGGTACGCCCTTGTCACGGTGTTCAGCCGTGAACCTCTGGATACGGTCATACACATCGATCTGCCCGTTGAGAAGATCTCAAGGGTGCAGGGATGTGTCATCGACTCCGCCGGAGTCAGCATTCCGGTCAGGTTCGATGGAAGGGACGGCTGCTGCGCAGCTTTTGTCACAGGAAAAGAGTAGGCTCAGGCCTTATGTGTCATGATGTCCAGGACGAGTCTGTCTGTCTCGTCCATTCCGACGGATCCCACTCTGGTCAGATTGTGGATGCTCCGGTCGACATCATCCTCGACAAGGCCCTCGGCGCTGGTGACGGATTTGTTCTGTATGGCAAGCATTGCGCTCAGCACGGCCGTTGATACTCCACTCGACAGCTTGAGGGCGCAACTCGGCTTGGCGCCGTCGCATACCATTCCGGCGAGGTTGGCCACCATGTTCTTGACGCTGTATGCCACCTGGTCGTATCCTCCTCCCATAAGATAAGTGATGCCGCAGCTGCTTCCGGTAGATGCCACGACGCAGCCGCAGAGCGCGCTGAGGCGCCCGAGGCTCTGCTTGATGTAGATGGCCGTGAGGTGGCTGAGAATCAGCGCTCTGGTGAGTTCCTCCTCCGTATTGTGGTTCTCTTCTGCAAATACGACCACCGGCATGGTGGCGGCAATGCCCTGGTTGCCGCTGCCGGAATTGCTCATCACCGGAATCGGAGCTCCGGCCATTCTGGCGTCGCAGGCGCCGCTTGTTGCGGAAAGTATGTGGCAGAACATGCTGTCTCCCATGATGCCGCGTCCAAGCGGACGGCTCAGCGTCTTTCCCAGCTCGTGGCCGTAGTTGCCTTCCAGGGATTTCGCGGCAGCCTGCTCGTTGAGGCGGCGGGCCTCATTTATGAATTCAATGCTCTCGAGAGGTGCAGTGGTCGCGAACTCGTACACCCTTCTGAGGGTCAGCTCGTCTCTGCATTCCTCCTCCTCTACGGTATCGGCGACCGGGCTGTCTGTGATGACGCCGTCCGGACCTTCGAGGTAGGTGAGTCTCGTATGCTCGTGTGCGATGACGGCTTTAGCCTTCCTGTCGCCGGCAGTGCATACTGTCTCGATGTAGAGCTTATCGCAGATTCCTTCTTTGAGAGCTATGCCTATGCGGCCCTCTGCAATGAATCTCTTGCCTTCTGCCACAGCCTCGGGACTGCAGTCTTTCAGGACTTCAAGCCGGTATGAACTTTTCCCTATCAATGCTCCGAGCGCGACTGCGATAGGCAGTCCTATCATCCCGGTGCCGGGAATGCCTACGCCCATGGCGTTCTTCAGGATGTTTGCACTGAGCTGGATGTCTATCTTTTCCGGAACTGTGCCCAGAGCTTCCGTGGCGTATGCTGTACACAAAGCCACCGCCATCGGCTCCGTGCAGCCTATTGCCGGAACCACTTCGCGTCTTATGAGATTGATGATTTCCTGATTATCCATAATGTCATACCTGTTGTGCAAATATAACAATTGGATGCGGAATAAGAGTTATTTTTTCACGAGTTCAAGGTCTTTCTTGGACATGACCTTGGGATCCATGAGCGCCACCTTCTGGAAGAGGAGTATCTGGTTGCCGAGAGAGAGATGCACCTTGTCCTCATGCTTCATCTTCCTCCACCATCTGTAGAAGCCTACAGGATCATTTTCAAAAGGAATCTTCGCCTTGATGCCTGCACTGTAGCCGGGATAGTCTATTGTGAGCTGAAGACCCATGAAACGCTTGTAATACTCGGGATCAGCTCTGCGTAGTTTGCTGACAAGAGGGTTGAGGACCTCCAGCTGGTTGACCTGGAGAACTTTCTCCTTGATGATCATCTTGTGGATGCGGACAGGGTCGGTATTGAGCCAGTATCCCATCTTCATCGTCACTGGTCCCTCATCGGTGTCAAGGGTCAGCATGTCTGACGAGTCGTACACCTTTTCCGGGTCGAGAGGGAACAATTCTTCTGATGTCATCTGCGTGTGTGGATTTATTTAGGCAAATTTATCAAAAAATATTTAATTTGCGACTTGTTATAATGATAAAATCGTAATACAGCCATTCAAAAAGCCATTATCGTTCGAAAATGCAGGCACAGATCATGATGAAACTCTCGTCATGTTATGACGAACTCGGCTTCCTGCCGCCTTTCTGCCGGACTGTCGATCTCACTGACCTTGGAGGGACGAACTGCTACTGTGATGCCGAAGCTGCTTCCCGACTCCGTGAGGTCATCTCGGGGCTGCCTGTGAAAGCCATACACTGGATCGATACTGGGGACTACCATTATCTGTCCCTGTTCTGGCTGGAACGTATCGGCCGTCCTTTCGCCCTGCTGCATCTGGATCATCATCCGGATGACCAGCCGTGCGCTTTCGGGGGCGACGTCATCAGCTGCGGCAGCTGGGTCGCCGACGCGAAGGGGGCGATCCCCGACATGAGGTGCTGTGTCACTGTCATGGATGCTTCCACCCTTGTGGACATACCGGAAGGGATGCCGGTCTATGTGTCTCTGGACAAGGATGTCATGTCGAGGGACTATGCCCGCACCGACTGGGACCAGGGGGAGATGAGCCTTCAGGAAGTGATGGATGTCATATCACATGCACTTGAGGGGCATGAACTGCTGGGTGTCGATATATGCGGGGAGATCACTGCCGACAAGGGAGCATGTGGAGAAGATGTTGAAATCAATCTCAGGACAGATAAGATTCTATCCGAATTTTTTGTACCTTTACTGAATTAATTAACCATTCATAATAACATGGAAGAAACCCTTCTCAAAACCTGTCTTTATGACAAGCATGTGGCGCTCGGCGCCAAGATGAGTCCCTTCGCTGGCTTCATCATGCCGATTCAATATTCAAATATCATCAAGGAGCATCTCGCAGTGCGTGAACATGTCGGAATGTTCGATGTGTCCCACATGGGCGAGATCTTTGTTTCAGGACCCGACGCGGAGAAATTTGTGAACCATATCTTCACAAATGACATTACAGGATATCCTGCAGGCAAGATTCTCTATGGAATGATGTGTTATCCTGACGGCGGCGTTGTGGATGATCTTCTTGTCTACAGAGAGTTCGAGCCGGAGCACTTCCTTCTGGTCGTAAATGCTGCGAACATCGCCAAGGACTATGAGTGGATTGTCTCTCACGCCGAAGGATTTGACGTCAAGATCGACAATCAGTCTGACTCCTGGGGCCAGATCGCGATCCAGGGACCTGAGGCCGAGAAGATCGTCATTGACGTTCTCGGTGAGACAAAGGCTTCAGAGGTGGGATTCTATGAGTTCTATGACAGCCAGTACAAGGGAAGCAGACTTATCGTCAGCCGTACCGGATATACCGGAGAGGACGGTTTCGAGGTATATACCACTATCGAGGGTACTCAGGAGATATGGGACCTCTGCATGAATGCAGGTGTCGAGCCATGCGGACTCGGCTGCCGTGACACTCTCCGCTTCGAGGCGGGACTTCCTCTCTATGGGGATGAGCTTACCGCAGAGATCAGCCCTGTGATGGCCGGTCTGGGCATGTTCTGCAAACTTGACAAGGAAGAGTTCATCGGAAAGGATGCCCTCGCAGAGCAGAAGGCCAACGGTACTGCAAAGAAGCTCGTCGGCATCGAGATCGCAGACAGGGCTATCCCGCGCGCAGGCTATCCTGTCGAGACAGAAGACGGCACTGTGGTGGGAGTTGTAACCACCGGATATCACTCGATCTCACTTGACAAGAGCATCTGCTTTGCCCTTGTTGACAAGAGCGTCTCTGCTCTCGGCACCGCCCTCAGCATCCGCATCCGCACAAGGGTATTCCCGGGAGTGGTAGTGAAGAAGAGATTCTATCAGACCAGATACAAGAAATAATCAAACTAAAAAACACATATTTACATTATGAGCACAGTAAAAGAAGGACTCCTCTACAGCGAGTCACATGAGTGGGTTAAAGTTGACGGTCCATTCGCATACGTAGGTATTTCCGATTTCGCACAGGAAGAGATGGGCGACATCACATATGTAGATCTTCCAGACCTTGAGAACGTAGTCAAGGGTGAGGAATTCGGCGCACTCGAGAGCGTGAAGGCTTCAAGCGACCTCTACGCTCCAGTGACAGGCATCATCGCAGAGCGCAACACAGACCTTGAGGATCAGCCTGAGGCTCTCAATGAGGACCCATACGGATCATGGATTCTCCGCGTTCACATCACCAACCCTGCAGAGCTCGATGAGCTCATGGATGCAGCTGCATACGAGGCATATCTTGCAAAGTAACATGACAAAGTTCGCTTATTTCCCTCATACGGAAGAAGACATCCAGGTGATGCTCGAGCGTATAGGCGTCAAGTCTATGGACGACCTGTACTGCGATGTACCTGCCGAGTTCTTCCACACTGAGGAGTATGACCTTCCGGACGCGATGTCCGAGCAGCAGGTCCGCGAGTACTTTGATTCTCTCGTGGCCAAGAACCCGAAGCTCAAGGTTTTCGTGGGAGCAGGAGCATACGATCACTATACTCCTTCTGTTATCCCTTACCTCACATCCCGTTCAGAGTTCATCACTGCATATACTCCATATCAGTGCGAGATATCCCAGGGTACACTCAGGTATATCTTCGAGTATCAGAGCATGATATGCGCCCTTACGGGTATGGATGTATCCAACGCATCCATGTATGACGGACCTACTGCAGCTGCCGAGGCCATGCGCATGTGTCTTGCATGTACCAGAAAGAAGAGCACCGTTCTCCTTTCAAAGTCACTCCTTCCTACAGTGAGCGGAGTGGTTGAGACCTACGCAAAGTTCTACGGCACCAAGCTGCAGTACATCGACACTGTCGATGGAATGACATCTCTAGAGAGTCTCAAGTCGCTGCTTGAGAGTGGGGAAGTCGCAGGTGCCATCGTGCCTTCCATCAGCCGTTACGGTGTGATCGAGGACCTCAGCGGCTTCGCTGACGCTCTCCATGCCGCAGGTGCAATCCTTGTGGAATATTGCGACCCTTCTGCTCTGGCAGTTCTCAAGACTCCTTCAGAGTGGGGTGCAGACGTGGCAGTCGGTGACGGTCAGAGTCTTGGTATTCCTCTCTGCTATGGCGGTCCTTATGTTGGATTCATGGCAGTGAAGAAGGAGCATATGCGCAAGATGCCGGGCCGTATCGTCGGCGAGACAAAAGACGGTCAGGGCAGACGTGCATTCGTGCTCACCCTCCAGGCCCGCGAGCAGCATATCCGCAGAGAGAAGGCTACCAGCAACATCTGTTCGAATGAGTCGCTCATGGCTCTCTGGGTCACCATCTATCTTTCAGTGATGGGACCTCAGGGCATGAAGGAAGTCAATGAACAGTCATACGCCGGAGCACACTATCTCTACGATGAGCTCCTCAAGACAGGCAAGTTCGAGAAGGTGTTCGATGCACCTTTCCTCAAGGAGTTTGTCCTCAGACCTCTTGTCGATGTCAAGGCACTCCAGACAAAGCTCTATGAGGCCGGCTTCTTCGCCGCTCTCGAGACTGAGGAAGGTTATGTAAGTTTCTGTGTAACTGAGAAGAGAACCAAGGCTGAGATCGACGCCCTGGTTGCAGCTGTAAAGGAGGCATAGCTATGAGATATTACGACAGACTCATTTTCGAACTTTCGAAGAAAGGCCGTACAGGCTATTCTCTGCAGGCACCTCAGGTCAAGGCTGAATGCACCATCCCTTCAGGACTTCTCCGTGCAGAGGCTCCGGCACTCCCGGAGGTGAGCGAAGTGGACGTTGTGCGCCATTACACAAACCTCTCGCAGATGAATTTCGGTGTGGATACCGGTTTCTATCCGCTCGGAAGCTGTACCATGAAGTACAATCCGAAGATCAATGAGGAGATGGCAAACCTTGCCGGATTCCAGGGCATACATCCACTTCAGGACGCATCCACAGTGAAGGGCGTCAAGGAAGTCTATGATGTCCTCGACAGCTATCTTGCCACCATCACCGGTATGAAGCATTTCACCTTCAAGCCTTGCGCCGGCGCACATGGCGAGCTCACCGGTCTGATGATCATGCGCTCCTACCATATGTCACGTGGCGACATGGCCCGTACAAAGGTCATCGTTCCAGACAGCGCACACGGCACCAACCCTGCTTCTGCTTCAGTCTGCGGACTTGAGATCGTGGTGGTCAAGTCAAATGCCAATGGACTCGTGGACGTCGAGGATCTCAAACCTCTTCTCGGACCGGACATCGCAGGTATCATGATGACCAATCCGAATACCTGCGGTCTCTTCGAAAAGGACATCAAGGAAATTGCGGACCTCGTTCACGAGTGCGGCGGTCTCCTTTATTATGACGGAGCCAACATGAACCCTCTTCTCGGAGCTGTGCGCCCAGGTGAGATGGGGTTCGATATCATGCACCTCAACCTGCATAAGACCTTCTCGACTCCTCATGGAGGAGGCGGACCTGGCAGCGGACCTGTCGGTGTGTGCGAGAAGCTCGTTCCTTTCCTCGGTCAGAATGTATCAGGCTTCAACGGTAACTTCGGTGTCATCGTCAGGGCTCTTGCCTACGTGCTCATGCTCGGCAAGCAGAATCTCAGACTTGCGGGACGTCTTGCAACTCTCAATGCCAATTATATCAAAGAGTCCCTCCGTGATGCCTACAAGCTCCCAATCGGCAGTGTCTGCAAGCATGAGTTTGTTTTCGACGGACTTATCGATGACGGTTCTGCTACAGGAAAGCCAGGCGCCACTACACTTGACGTGGCCAAGAGACTTCTCGATTTCGGCTACCATGCACCGACCATCTACTTCCCGCTCCTGTTCCATCAGGCTCTCATGATCGAGCCGACAGAGACGGAGTCCAAGGAGACGCTGGATGCATTCATCGATGTGATGCATACCATAGCAGCTGAGGCTGCGCAGGATCCGGAGATCCTTCATGCAGCTCCTCACTGTGCTCCTATCACACGCCCGGATGAAACGACTGCAGCACGAAATCCTATCCTGAAGTATCAGGATGAGGCATAATTTTGGCAGTGATTACTACACGCAACAAAAACAGTTATCATTTATCATGAAAAAAATTATTCTTGCTATCGCTCTTTGCTTTGCAGCAATCAGCATGAATGCTCAGGATTACAACTGGGCAGTGGGTGTGAGAGGCGGTGGAATGGCTTCTGGTCTTACCGTCAAGAAGGTTCTCAGCGATGCGAATGCATTTGAAGTGAATGTGAATTACTGGTACAATAATGGCGGTATCATCGCCGGCATGTACGAATGGAGCACTCCAGTCATCGCAGAGGGATTCAACCTCTATTATGGTATCGGTGCACATCTCGGAAGCGGATTCTCCAGGAAGAGCGACACTGATGTAGCTACATTCAAGATCGGTGCAGATGCAGTGGTCGGTCTCGAGTACAAGATTCCGGCAGCTCCTATCGCCATCTCTCTTGATTACCGTCCTTTCCTCAATGTGATCGACTCTTTTGATCTCGGTCTCTATGATGTAGGTCTCGGCCTCAAGTTCTGCTTCTAGAATCTTTTGAATATTCATGGCAGCCGGTAAGTGATTATCGGCTGCCTTTATTTATCCTCACCCCGGTCCTGAGACTGACAGTGCAGAAAACTTCAGAGATATCCCGACTTATGTGGAAGGCATTGACGGCAAGGGCGGCACGGGCAGAGCCAGAGTCGGATCAAAGATTTGCCAGAGGGACCACAATGGCAGTGACCACGCCCATCAGAGCTATGCACAGGCCGCTGACGGCCCCTTCTGCAGCGCCTTCCTCTATGGCTCTGGCGGTGCCAAGTCCGTGAGACGAGCATCCGAGAGCTGCGCCGCGTGCGAGAGGATCCTTGATGTGAAGGAGGCCCATGACCGCTGGACCGATCACGTTGCCTGCGAAGCCGCTCAGCACGACAGTTACGGCAGCCAGAGACGGGTTGCCCTTCAGGTTCTGCACAATGTCCATCGCGATAGGGGTTGTGACCGATTTCGGTTCAAGCGAGAGAATCATCAGTGGAGAAAGGGAACAGAGCCGGCCTATGGCCATGACGCTGATGACGCTCACTATGCTGCCGACGGTCACGGCAGCCGCTATTGCGGCGAAATTCTCTGCCACGATGTCTCTGTGCTCATATAGCTTCACGCCGAGAGCGACAACGCAGGGGCCGAGGATGAATGATACGATGCGGTTGCTTTCAAGATAAAAGTCACAAGGAATATCGAATGCAAGAAGCACGGCGATGATTGCCGGAATGCATATGAAGAGTGGGTGAAGCAGTGCAAGCCCGCTCTTTTTTCTGCACCATACGCCCAGCAGATACGCCCCGAATGTGAGTGCGATCATCACCGGTGTGTTTGCGATCAGTGATGTCATCTCCGCCTCCTTGTTTTAAGCTTTATGGTCCACTCTGCAGCCAGTCCCGAGCAGACCATCACTATGACTGTGGTCGATATGAGCACTATGACCCAGCCCCAGAAGTTTGTCCTGATGATGCCCCACTCATTCATGATGCCCACGAATGCCGGAATGAAGAATATGGTCATGTTGCCGGTGAGGAAGTCCGCCACTTCGCGGACGCTCTCGATTTTGACGATGCGCAGGCAGAGTGCGGCGAAAAGCAAGAGCATGCCTGCCACACTGCCGGGGATGAAATGCCGTATCATGACGGACACGAACTCTCCCAGTGCGAGGAAACCGAGAATGATAGCTATGCCTCTGATGGTTTTCATGTCTTTTAAAGATGGCGCAAAGGTAAGTAGAAACGCCATGATTTGCAATGCTGCTCGATATGTCGATTCTTTTAGTTACATTTGTGGATAGCGGTCAGCCATCTGGCATAAAAAGGACCGAATGGAATCGATAATATGGCATACCGGATCAAGATAGACCTTCCTGACGGATGGAAGCAGAGCTTTGAGCTCATAGAGGATGAGGATGGCAACCAGACCTCCCATCTTGAGGCTGTGACTTCAAGGGAAAACGAATACGTCGATATATACGTGGGTATTCTTCCTCCCGATACCACTGCGGAAGACGAAGCCATTTTCAATTACGCGGATATGATCGGCTGGGACGAATCGGAACCGGTAGGGGAGGACAACAGCCCTCTTGCCGTCACAAAGTTCCAGAAGAAAAAAGCCTATGGCTTCGAAGGTCTCGTGGAGGACGGCATCCTCCGTGTCATGTGTGTGGAGATCCAGCCGGAGGTGCTTCTGGTCATGAATGTCTGCGCTCCCGACGAGACTGCGGTCGCAAAGATGGTAAGATACATAGAGGTCAACATGACCATTTCACAGGAGTAAATCATAATATACAAGATAATGGCAGTAAACATCACCCTCCCACTCCCTGCAGGATGGGCATCTGAAGTCGAGATTCTCAATGAGGAAGACACCGAAATCACCCACTACCAGGCATATCTCCCTGATGACAGGGCGCAGAAGGACAAGGCTCTCATCGACATATTTGTAGGCGTGACCCCTGAAGGTTCGTCGGCAGAGATCGAGGCATTGAACTCTTACGCCGAGATGTTTGATGACGACGATGACGATCCACTCACCGTGTGGCCGTTCATGGGCAAGGAGGCATATGGATATGAAGGCCTCTGTGACGACGAGTCGCCAATGCGCTTCATGTGTGTGGAGACAGACCCTGACCTGCTTGCAATCATCACCGTGGCAGGCTGCAATGACGCCATGCTCGACAAGGCCATAGCCCTTCTCGACACCAAGCTTTCCATCAAGGCATAACCGATGAAGAAGAAATTGTCTGCGGCTGCAGCTGTCATCCTGCTTGCGGCCTGCTATCTTCTGTTCAACGGCAATGGGCCCGAAGCCCCTCTCCCGGAAGGACAGCTGGAGATACCGGCACCGTCCGCGGCTGACCATATCGTGGTGCATGAGGCATATACCTCTTCCTACAATACCACAACCCTCATCCCGAACTGGGTTGCCTATGAACTCACTGAGGAGGAAACTTATGGCGATGTCGAGCGCGGAGACCGCATGTTCCGCATGGATCCGGACCTTGACACCAGACAGGCAAAGCGTGAGGACTACTACAACTCCGGCTGGACGAAAGGTCATATGATACCGGCATCAGATGTGAGATGGAGCGCTTCCGGAATGGATGAGACATTCTATTTCACCAATGTCTGCCCCCAGAATGAGGTCCTGAATGCAGGCGACTGGGAATATCTCGAGCGCCAGGTACGCCGCTGGGCGCGTGAATTCGGCACTGCATATGTCGTGACAGGTCCCATAGTGGGAGAAGGGAAGTATGGTAGGATAGGGGATAGAGAAGTGACAGTCCCCGACGCCTTTTTCAAGGCAGTGCTCTGTCCCGACGGACCTACCTACCACGCAATAGCATTCGTGATGAACAATGATGATTGCCGCTATTACCTGGACAAGTGCGCCATGAGCATCGACAGTCTCGAAGAGATGACAGGCCTCGACCTTTTCCCCGCCCTCGAAGACGATATCGAGAATATGATAGAATCCAGGTTCTCATTGAAGGACTGGAATATACGGACAAAATGACAAATCCCATCTATTCCCCATCCCCTGAAAGGTACGACTCCGGCATGAATTACCGCCGTTGCGGCAGGAGCGGCATCCTTCTTCCCGAGATATCCCTTGGCTTATGGCACAATTTCGGTGATATCGATCCTCTGGCCAGATCGTTCGAGATGGCGCACTATGCCTTCGACCAAGGTATCGTGCATTTCGACCTTGCCAACAATTACGGCCCGTCCTACGGCTCAGCCGAGGAGACATTCGGACAGATCATGAAGAAATCCCTCGCCCCATACAGGGACGAACTCTTCATTTCATCCAAGGCGGGCTATGACATGTGGCCAGGCCCATACGGCAACTGGGGGTCACGAAAGTACCTCATCAGCAGCCTTGACCAGAGTCTGAAGAGGATGAACCTCGACTACGTGGACATCTTCTACACCCATCGTTTCGATCCTGAAACTCCTCTCGAGGAGACACTCCAGGCGCTTGTCGACATAGTACGCTCTGGCAGGGCTCTGTATGTGGGCATCTCCAGATATCCGCACGAGGCGGCGCAGTTTGCGTACGACTACCTGAAGGAGCGAGACGTGCCATGTCTGCTTTATCAGGGCAAATACAATATCCTTGACCGTGGACCGGAGAAGTCCGGTGCAGACGGCAGGACTATTCTCCAGATGGCGAAAGATAACGGCGCCGGTTTCATATCTTTCTCCCCATTGGCTCAGGGACTTCTTACCGACAGATACCTCAATGGCATTCCGGCGGACTCCAGAATGGCGACGAAGCCTAATCTCAGCAGGGAAGTGCTGACACCGCAGATGCTTGAAGCTCTCCGCAGACTTGACGCCATCGCGGCTCAGAGGGGACAGAAGCTTGCCGAGATGGCACTGTCCTGGGTGCTCAAGGATGATATGGTGACCAGCGTGATAATTGGAGCAAGCTCAGTGGCGCAGATCGAGACAAACCTTCGTGCCGTGAAGAATACACGGTTCTCTGTCGAGGAACTTGCCGCTATCGAAGATGCTGTCAAGGGTGTGGTGATTACTCTTTGAGACGGGAGTCGATGATGATGGTCACAGGACCGTCGTTGAGAAGATCGACTTTCATATCTGCACCGAATACACCTTTCAGCACTGGACGCCCGGCGTCTGAGCTCAGAAGATCGCAATATCTCTCATAGAGGGGAATCGCCAGTTCGTGGCCGGCTGCACGGATATACGAAGGACGGTTCCCCTTTCGTGTTGATGCTGTCAGCGTGAATTGGGACACTGCCAGAAGACCTCCGTCTATGTCCACGACGCTGCGGTTCATGACACCGTTCTCATCATCGAAAATGCGCATGCCCGCAGTTTTCGAAGCAAGCCATTTTGCGTCTTCTTCCGTATCGCCGTTCTCTACCCCGACAAGGACAAGAAGTCCCTGCCCGATCTCGGAAACCTTATTGCCGTCAATCGTCACCGAGGCGTGACGTACCCTTTGTATCACAAGTCTCATCGATTGCAGATTTAGACTGCAAATTTAGCGAATTAATCCCTATATTTGAATCGGTTCCCGTATGGGACCCGGGATTCAGTAAGACTAATACTTTCATAATATGCCACAGAACTGTTTGTATTGCCAGAACAAGGCAAAACTTGATGAATTGATGATAAAGATCGCCGATCTTGATGTTTCCACCGTCTATCTTTTCAAAGAGCAGACACATCCCGGCAGATGTGTTGTCGCATACAAGGATCATGTGGGCCAGCAGTTCGAGATCCCTGAGGCCGACTGGGTGAAGTTCATGCTTGACACCAGACGCGTGGCAGTAGCCATAGACAAGGCTTTCCATCCTGCGAAAATCAATTTCGGAGCATATTCGGATACGTTGAAGCATGCCCACTGGCATCTCTGCCCTAAATATGAAGGAGGACCGGAATGGGGCGGTACCTTCCAGATGAATCCCGGTCAGACCTATCTGAGCGAGGAGGAATATGCATCAATGATAGAAAAGATTCGCGCAGAACTGTAGAAGGTGTCCAATTATTTCCCTTTTTTGTGGGTCACCCCTTGCAAATTGCCGGAAAATTCATACCTTTGCAATCCAATCTGGTGCTTTGGCCGAGAGGTTAGGCACAGGTCTGCAAAACCTGCTAGAGCGGTTCAATTCCGCTAGGCACCTCCCGAAGTCCCTTTCAGATATCTGAGAGGGACTTTTCTCATATACGGGGGTGAACAAAAAAGGAGTGCCTGAACGGCACTCTTTTCATTGTATGCAGATAAGCTTAGTTCATAAGCTGTCCGAGAACTTCGAAGCAAGCCTTTCCGTTGTTGATCACAACTCTGTAGATGGTGTCATCCACTTTGTAGTAGTTCTCTCCGCCGAGATTGACGATGTCGTAATCATCCGGGAGTTCTGTGATGACAGCTCCTGCAGGAGGAACGATGGTTACATACTGTCCGCTCTTGTCGAGGGTGAAGAAGATTCCGTCGTCATAGTAATACTTTGTGTTTGCATCGGCGTAGCTCTGTACGAGACCGAGTCTCTGGGCAAGCTGGTATGATTCGTCGGCGATCACATTGTTCTTTGCTATGGCAGAATTCTGCTGAGCGATGGTGGCATTGTTCCTTGCAATGATTTCGTTCTGCTCCTGGATGGTGCGGTTGTTGTCATTGATGGCGTCATATACTCTGTAGACCGTGCTGTAGAATGCGATGTCGCAAAGAACCAGGTCTATGTTGTAGAGAGCTCTGTCAAAGAGGATACCGTATGGAGGACGGCAGACATGGTAGTAGTTGTCCCAGTATCTGTAGTAGAGTCCGTCGCAGAAGTAGTATTCACGTCCCCAATACCAGTGTGTGTGGCAGTGTGGAGGGAGAGCGTGGATGTGGTATCCGTAGTAGTGAGGACCATGGTGGTAGAAGCATGCCGGAGCGTGATGGTCGATGAACCCTCTGTCGCGTGGAGCGATGCGTGGTCCGCCAGCTCTGCGCTCGACCGGTCTGATGGTTCCGCGGTTGTCAAGATGGCTTCCTGCAGGTCGTACTCCTGCATTGCCTCTCGATGTTCCTCCAGGACGTCCGTTGACTGTGCCGGCAGGGCGGCCTGGTGTGACAGTGCGTGTCTGCACTCCACTGCGGCTGACGCTGCTGCCTGTGTTGCTGCGGCTGGCAGTACCGGCGCTTCTGTGAGTGCTGGAAGACTGTGCTGCAGTGCTGCGGCTTGCCTGAGGGACGGTGCTTCTGGTCTGAGAACTGCTGCGTGATACGCTGCCTGAGCTGCGCTGTGTGCCTGATGCAGTGCTTCTGCTGACCTGAGGTGATGAACTTCTGGTCTGAGAGCTGCTGCTTCTGGAAACCTGGCTCTGAGAGCCATAGCTTCTTGAAGAGCTGCCGCTGCTGCGAGAGACGGAGCTGCCTCCTGAGACGGAGCCGCTGCTGCGTGAAACAGAACTGCTGCTGCGTGAAACAGAGCTGCTGCTGTGTGATGGGGAACTGTATGATCCGGAAGACCTGGTAGCTGCTCCTGAAGATCTGCTGGTGCTGCTTGACGATGAACTCGTGTGAGACCCGCCGCGAGACTGTGCATAAGAAGTAGCTGGTGCTGCAAGTGCTGTCGCCATTGTGGCGATGATAGCTAATCTCAAAATGTTTTTCATATTCGTCGTCATTTTTGAATTGTTTAAACCTTAGACGCCTTTTGATGGCGATTGTTAAAAGCTCTTTTCAAAAACCTTGCAAATACTGTGGCCTTTTAGCTATTTTTGTGAAAAATAATACAGATATGAGACTCCGTAATATCGCATTTTCAGCAATTGTCGCGGCTTCTTTGTACTCTTGCGCGACTGTTCCAGAGACAACTTATCCCACAGCTGTGGCCCATCGTGGCTGCTGGGTGAAGGATCTTGTACCGGAAAACTGCCCGGCAGGTGTATATCTTGCCGCGAAGTATGGATTCTGGGCTGTCGAGTGCGATGTCCATTATACCTCCGACAGTGTGATGGTGCTCATGCACGACGCCACTATCAACCGCACCATGCGTCTCAAGGACGGATACGCTCCGATTCCGGAAAAGGTGAAGGTGTCCGAAACCACATTCGAGGAGCTCCGTACCAAATATGTGCTGGCTTCAGATGATCCAGAGCTCCGCAAGCCTATCCCGACATTTGCGGAGGAGCTTGAGGCATGCAAGGCCACAGGCGTCATACCTATGATGCACAGCTCTGTAAGAGAGTCGTACCATCTCGCCCAGGAGGTTCTGGGTGATGGGTGGATCTGCTTCATGTCTGAAGATGCCAATGGTGCCTATGCCCGCGGCATTTCCGATTGCCTTGTGCTCCTCGATCCAGGACGTGATGAGGCCGAGAATGTCGTGAAGCGTCTTGCTGCCATAGGAGGAAAGGTGGGCATGTCCACCATGAAGCATGACATGCTCAAGGCTCCATTCATCAATACGATACGCGATGCCGGCTATGAGGCTCAGTCTTCCATCTTCCCGACTCCGCACGAGATGGATGCCATCCATGACAGGGCATCGATCATCCTCTCTGATTTTGTCTGGTTCCCGCGCGACGGCCGCAAGCCTTGCCAGTCGTGGAACAAGAAGGACCGCAAGTTCCTCGAAGGGGAGGAAATCTCATTCGAGGGCGAGGCATATGAGTTTTCAGGCATGACATTTACCGCCACATTCAAGGGCAGTGTCGAGATCACCCTCAGCGACGGCCGCAGCTATACCATCACTCATGAAGATTACGATACCGAGACCATGGGGCTGCGTCTTCACAAGACAGCCCCTTCGGTAAAGGTAAAGGCTCTTGCAGATACCGATCTCAAGGGCTGCCACGTGGATGTGTTTGAAATCCGATAGATCCATAATGCAATGAAAAAGACTGTCGTGGGCATAGGCGAGATCCTCTGGGACTGCTTTCCGGAATACAGACGCCTGGGAGGTGCCGTCACCAATTTCGCCATTCATTCATCACGTTTCGGACACGATTCATGGATAGTCAGCGCACTTGGCCGTGACTTCAATGCCGCATTTACGGAGAGTGCTCTCGAAGGTCTCAATACCGACGGGACACTTCATTATATGCTTGACCGTGTGGACTGTCCTACTGGCGAAGTCCTGGTGCACGCATTCGCTGACGGCCGCAATGAATATGAGATTGCGTACCCTGCGGCCTGGGACAGGATACCTGTGACGGACGGGCTCATGTCTCTGGCGTCACGAACGGATGTCGTCTGCTTCGGCACGTTGGGGCAGAGAGATGCCGTCAGCCGCGCAGCCATCATGAGATTTCTCATGAATGTTCCTGACAGCTGTATCAGGGTATTCGACATCAACCTCAGACCTCCGTTCTACACGAAGGAAGTAATAGTCGATTCGCTCGGCATGTGTGATATCCTGAAGATCAATGACGAGGAAGTCGAGGTGGTGCGCCCGATGCTTGATCTCCCTGAGGGACAGGGAGAAGCCTGCCGTGAATTGATGCGACGCTTCGGACTCGGTATGCTCATTCTCACCGAAGGTGCAAAGGGCAGCACCGTGTATGCCTCCGAAGGGGAATGGTTCCGTCCGTCTGAGAAAGTTGCGCTTGTGGATGCGGTGGGAGCCGGTGATTCCTTCACGGCCGCATTCATCTCTACACTGACAGGGGAAGGTGGCGTATCGAAGTCAGGGGGACGGCTCTGCGGCGTGGACAGCGCTATTATCGACCGTGCCCAGAAGGTCGCGACCAGGGTGGCGGCTTTTGTATGCACACAGGCCGGGGCAACTCCGGTGATTCCCGACGAACTGAAGGCCTGACGGCACTCTGGGCATAGATGAGAACAAAGACGATAGAAGTTCCCGGAGTCGGTGAGGTGACACTGTGCAAAAACCCTCGTGCGCGGCGCTACAGTATCAGCATAACCTCAAAGCTCAAGGTGCGCGTCAACATCCCATGGCTGGGTACTTATCTGGCGGGGGAGAGACTCGCGCTCTCGAATGCGGAACTCATCGCGCAGCGTATCGAGTCCATGCGTGCCCGTGTGTCTGCCAAGCATGACCGCCCTGAGAATGCCGACATCGCGGGTCTCACTCCTGAAGGGCGTGACGCCTATGTCGGACGGCTCAGAAAACAGGCCCATGAAGTGCTTCCGGAGCTCCTTCATCGCTATGCCGTACAGATGGGGGTGGAGTACAACCGTCTTTTCATCAAGCATAACCGCTCGAACTGGGGCAGCTGTTCAGTGCGCCGCAACATCAATCTCAACATCAATCTGATGCGTCTGCCCGAGGATCTGCGGGCGTACGTCATACTCCACGAACTCTGTCACCTGAGCCAGATGAACCACGGACCGCAGTTCCATGCGCTGCTGCAGTCGTCGTGCCGCGCATTCATAGCTCCTGACGCCGATGAGACACAGCTGTCCCGCAGGCTCAAGAGGTATATGCTTATCTGAAACAATCTATACGAACAGCAGCATGAGAAGCTGCGCGGAGATGACCCTGACGAACATGGCGAGAGGGTAGACGGTGGCGTAGGCTTCTGATGCCTCCTCGTCGTCGGAATCCGCATTGGCATAGGTGAGGGCCATCGGGTTGGCCATTGCGGCGCAGAGCATGCCGGCATTCTGGGCATAGTCGAGACCGCACCAGCGCGATGCGACTATTCCGGTGATGATCACCGGCACGAATGCGATCAGCAGCGACAGGAGTATCCAGAGCAGGCCCTGCATGCAGAATACGGTGGAGAAGAAGTCCGCTCCCGCACCGAAGCCCAGACATGCGAGGTAGATGACGATGCCCATCTGGCGCAGCATGAGGCTGGCACTGCGTGTCGCGTAGGTGGAGAGCCTGAACCGCGGCCCGAAGGCTCCGATGAGGATACCCACCACAATGGGTCCTCCGGCGATACCGAGCTTGATCGGCGTGCTCATGCCGGGGATGAAGAACGGTATGGATCCGATGATGACGCCGAGCAGCATGCCGATGAAGATGGAGACAAGATTCGGATTGCGGAGGGTCTTCTCCTCGTTTCCGAGGATCTCGCCGACCTTGGCGATGGCGGTGTCGTCTCCCACGACGGTGAGGCGGTCGCCGAGCTGCAGGCGCAGTCCCGGGTACGCCACGAGCTGGATGCCGGCGCGGCTGACACGGGTGATGTTGATGTTGAAGGTATTGCGGAGATGGAGGGAGCCGATCTTGACTCCATTGAGCTCCTTGCGGGTCACGAGCACGTGCTTGGACACGAGTCCGCTGCCGTCGATGTTGTCCCAGTCGATGTCAGGGCGGTTCCAGTCCGTATGCTCCTGCTCTCCGAAGATGACATTGAAGGCCTGAAGATCGTCGCGCCTGAGCACTGCGAGCAGGTGGTCATCCTTCTTGAGGACGGTGGTGGATGAAGGGATCATCACCTTGCCGTCGCTCCATACTCTCGAGATGATGATGTGCTTGTCGGTGAGTCCCGCCACGTACTTGATGTCGTGGTTGAATATAGCAGGGTTTGATACATGGAACTCAGCAACATAGGTCTCTCCGGCTGGATCGGGATGGTGCTGCTCTCTGCCTCTCATCATGAGCTTCAGCACTATCATGCATGCCAGCACTCCGAATACGCCGAAAGGATAAGCAACGGCGCATGCGGTCGCCATGCCGTTGGCGGTCTCTATGTCTTCCGGATGCACGTCCAGAAGCGCCTGCTGGGCCGCACCGAGCATAGGGGTGTTGGTGGCTGCGCCGCAGAGCAGCCCCATGGCGTCAGGGAAGGAGATGCGTGTGAAGGCGTATGCGCCTATGGCGAAAAGTGTAGTCAGTACGGTTGCGAGGAAGCCGAGCAGGTTGAGCCTTATGCCGCCCTGCTTGAGTGAGGTGAAGAATCCGGGACCGACCTGCACGCCCAGGGCGTACACGAAGAGTATGAGTCCGAAATTCTGCGCGAGCGCTATCATGCTCCAGTTGACCTCGATGCCCATCCTGTTCACGATATCGCCCAGGATGATGCCGGCGAAGAACACGAAGGTCACGCCCAGGGAGACGCCCTTCACCTTGATCTGGCCGAGAGCCAGACCTGCGGCGCAGATCATCGAAAGCAGTACCACCACCTGGAGGTACGAGGGCTGTGTGAATATGTCCGTGAACCAGTTCATGATTTTCGAGCTGCAAAGATAGACATTAAAAGAAATAACACTACATTTGCATGATAAATATAAGTAGTATGAAAGCAAGGTTTCTGTTGGTTGCCGCACTCGTATGCGGCTGCACATCTGCCCCTCAGTATGACTGGAACAGCGATCTCCAGCATCGTCTGGCGACCGATTTCTGCCAGACCAGGCAGGAAGTCAAGGACTATCTCACCCAGTACATTCCCGATGTGACCGATGAGCAGATCGATGCATGGACGGCTTCAGGCAAGCTTGAGAACATGGAAATCGACGGACAGACCATGTATTTCGAGTTCGCGGGACGCAACCTCTTCCGCATCGACCCTCTCGCCAACGCCATCTGGAACGCCGACAAGCCGGAGCAGGCCCTGCCTGACTACAGCGGTTACCAGAACTCCAATATCTCGGCCATCATCTCCGGAGCCATTGATGCTGAGAGAGCCGGCGCAGCCCAGCCTGTATACTACGAGCCGAAGACCTACCATGTGACATACAAGGTGGTAGTCGACGCGGACGCCGTACCTGCAGGGGAGACTCTCCGCTGCTGGCTTCCTTTCCCGCGCACGGACCTGCCGAGGCAGACTGGCGTGAAGCTCATATCCACCAGCGAGCCTGAATACACCGCAGCGGCAGAAGGCTCCCGCCACTCGACCATCTACATGGAGAAGAAGGCCGTCAAGGGCCAGCCTACCGTGTTCGAAGAGGTGTTCGAGTACACCACGGCCGGTGAATACTACGACCTGAGAGACTATGTCGCTCCGGCATACGACACCACATCCGAGATATGGAAGGAATACACAGCAGAGCAGCCGCCGCACATCGTCTTCACCGACAGGATGAAGGCATTGTCCGACTCTCTGACAGCGGGCCTCAATGACCCGGTGGCCAAGGCAAGGGCCATCTTCACCTGGGTCAACGACTGCTTCCCATGGGCAAGCGCGCGTGAGTACTCCACAGTCCCTTGCATACCTGAATACGTCCTCGGCTGCGGCCACGGCGACTGCGGTCAGGTGACGCTCCTTCTTATGACTCTCTGCAGGATTGCTGGCATCCCTGCCCACTTCCAGAGCGGATTCGTGATCAAGGAGGGCGGTGAGGCAGGACTCCACGACTGGTCCGAGCTCTGGTTCGAGGGCCTGGGATGGGTGCCTGTGGACCAGTCGCGTGGACTCTGGGAGGACGCGGTCAGGACCATTCCGTTCACCTGCGACCCTTCCGAGACGGTCGTGCCTGACAACTACAGGCCTGACTTCCGCTTTGACAGCGCTGCGGATGCAGACTTCAATGACAGATATCTCTGGTTCCACTTCGGATCCATCGATACATACAGACTCGTGGTCAACTCCGACTTCGGATGCGCCCTCAGCCCTGAGAAGACCTTCCCGCGCAGCGAGACTGTGGACTTCCAGCGCGGTGAGGTGGAGTGGAGAGGAGGCAACCTCTACTTCGACCAGTGGCACAGAGAGACTGAGGTAAGATAGGACAGATGGACAGACGTACCCTCACAGGACACCTGGCAGCGGCGGGAGCCTATGCCATTTTCGGGCTCAACATCGTCATCAACAAGGACGTGGCCAATTCCGGCGTCGTCACCCCGATAGCGATGTTCACCCTCCGTGCCGTGGGTGCGACCCTGCTGTTCTGGCTCATCTCATGCTTCCTCCCGAAGGAGAAGGTGCAGGCCGGCGATTTCTGGAAGATTGCGCTGGCGTCGTTTGTGGGACTCTTCGTGCCGCAGCTGACCTTCCTCAAGGCCATCACCATGGCCACATCGATCGATACCTCGATACTGGGATCTCTGACCCCGGTATTCACCATGTTCATTGCGGCGGCGGTCCTCAAGGAGCCGCTGACCCTCAAGAAGATCGCGGGCGTGGCGACCAGCTTTGTCGGCGTCATGCTCCTCATATTCAACTCCGTGCATTTCAAGGGCGGGGCAGAGCATACCACCATCATGGGAGTCGTGCTCCTGCTTCTCAATACTCTCAGCTTCGCGACCTATCTGGGAGTGTTCCGTCCTCTGATCAACCGCTACTCCGTGGTGAGCTTCATGAAGTGGATGTTCCTCTTCAGCATAGTGATGTCGCTGCCGTTCTCCGCACGCGACCTCATGGCGATGGAGTACGCCGCCATCCCGGCGACGGTGGCATGGGAGATAGGATTTGTAATAGTATTCGCCACATTCGTGGCATATTTCCTCATACCTTGCGGCCAGAAGAGGATCAGGCCTACGCTTGTGGGCATGTACTCCTATCTGCAGCCTATCATTGCGGTGGTCATAAGCATCATCGCCGGACTCGACCGCTTCACTCCTGTCAAGGTGCTCGCTGCGGTGCTGGTGTTCGGCGGCGTCATCATCGTGAACCGCTCCAGGGCTGCCAAGGCATGATATGATTGTGTAACTGTGGACCTAACTGAAAAAGAAAATGGTAAACGACCTTTATCTAGACGGCAAGAAATTCTCAAGGGACCTCGACATCCCTTGCTACATGGTGGACAAGTCGTACGTCCTCAAGCCGAACTCATTCATGGACATATGCCAGGAGATGGCTCTCGAAGGAGCCGACAAGCTCGGATTCGGCTACAACAAGATCTTCCCAATGAATCTCGCGTGGGTGGTGTCCAGGATGCATTTCCACTTCGACAAGCATCCAAGATGGCGCGATGAGGCCAAGATCACCACTTGGCACAAGGGCATCAACGGACTATTCTATGTGCGTGACTATGAGATGAGGGTGGGAGGCGAGCTCTATGCCACAGCCACCAGTTCATGGGTCATCATCAACCTCGAGACCCGCGCCATGGAACGCCCTGAGACCATGTGTGTCATCGCAGACCCTACACCGCAGGACGAGTCCCATGCCATCGAGGCACTGGCTCCGAAGGTCAGGATGCCTAGGGGAGTAGAGGTGAAGAAGGTGCGCGACCATCTCGCAGCATACTCCGATCTCGACATCAACGGGCATGTGAATAACACCCGCTATCTCGCATGGGCAATGGACTGCATCGAGCCCGAGGTGGCAGGAGTGAAGCCGGTGAAGGATGTCTACATCAACTTCTCCAAGGAAGTTCACGAGGGTGATACCGTGCAGCTCATGATGGCTGTCGAAAACAAAGAAGACAGTCTGGCATATACGATTGAAGGCATCGTGGATGACCACTCCGCCTTCATCGTCAAGATAGTATTCTAAGTCTTCAGAAAAGTCTTCCTAGATCTTCAGGAAGACTTTTTTCTTGTAAAGGAAGTAAAGGAAGAGCCATCCGAGCATGAAATATCCGACTGCGAGGATGAGCTTTCCGACAGGCTCTGGGCAGAGACCAGCGAGTCCGGAGAAGAAGAACTTGTTGATGGAACCGAAGCCTATGATTCTCTGGGCCATGTAGATGGTGATGGAGTTCATTCCGACCACCTTGAAGAATGTGGTCCACCTGTTCCAGCCCTTCACGTCGATGATCCAGTAGAAGATCGCGAACATGGCGAGAGAATATGAGCCGACCACGAGAACGAAGGAACTTGTCCATATCTGTTTGATGACAGGGAAGTCAAGGCTCCAGATAAGACCGGTGACAAGCATAAGGGCAGCTGCACCGAGCATCCACAGAGTCTTCTTGTTTCCAGACATCTTCTCTTCAGGTATTCTTGCGAATTCACCTGTGAACATGCCCAGCATGGCTGTGACTATACCCGGGATGTTGCTGAGTATGCCTTCCGGATCCATAAGCCCGTCGAAATATGGAAGGTGGGAGGGAATGAGCATCCTGTCGACATATCCGGCGAGGTTGCCGTCAACCGAGTGCCATACGGCCTGAGGAAAATCCGGGGCAGGGAAGAAACGGAGCAGCAGCCAGTAGCCAACCAGCAGCGCTGCGGCTATGACAGCACGTGCGGCAGGTTTGAAATTGATGAAAAGCAATGCAGCGAACATCCATGAAATGCCGATCCTGGACAATACGCTGCAATAGCGTACATGTGCAAGGTCAAGATTGAGCAGACCGTTGTAGATCAGTCCGAACAGGATCAGGAGAAGTCCCCTGACAATGATCTTCCTGTATATCTGGCTCCGTCCAGCGCCGTTTGCCATCTGTTTCGCATAAGAGAACGGCCACGAGATGCCGGCGATGAAGAGGAACAGAGGGAATATCGTGTCGTGGTGCCTGAGCCCTTCCCATGATACATGCGACATCTGCGTCGCAAGCCAGCAGCGGTCGCCGCCGGGGAACAGGTTGCACAGGGCAGTGATGACACCGGCCATACCCATGATGAACATCATGTCAAATCCTCTCAGGGTGTCGAGAGAGAGGAGTCTTTTGTTCTCTTCCATATCTATATCTTCTTGAGTGTTGTTGTATATGCGGCGCCTGCTTCTGCAGGGGTCTCTGATTCGAAGCCGACTACCCATACAGGCGCAGGATACGGCGCTTCGCCCTGCGGTATGATGCCTTCGTAGTCGCGGCAGTTGCCTGACCATATGCGGTAGGTGACCTTCTCCGAGCTTTGTGTGGCGAGTTTCATCTCTATGCCTCCTGCGCGCAGGATGATGCCGTCCTCTGTGAGTTCAGGCTCGGACGGTGTGACCATGGACCATCTGACCGAGGCTTTTTCTCCGCCAGACTGGAAAATGTCTGTGATGCGCAGATGATCGGAATCGGCAATCACGATCTCGCGCTTCACTGACTTGAATGTCTCGCCGAATACGCTTGTCATGTCAAGTGTGCCGCCCTTCATGCCAGTGGTGTCCCATACTTGCTCGAGGGTTGCGAATCCATTCACCAGGTGATCCCGGTCGTTGACGGTCACTGTGCTGTGGAATCGGTTGTTGATGCGGCAGAGACGCCATCTCAGCGATTCCTGATTCATGGCCCAGTATTCTCCTCCGTTGGCCCATGTCAGGTTCTCCACTTCTGCGTAGCTCTGGCATACCATATCCATAGACCATCTCTGACCATAGGCGTCATAGACGAATGAACCGGCATCCATGTGGGCATGGTTCTCGGCTGCCGTGCCTCCCTTGATGCCGAGATACAGGTCCCGGGAGCCCCAGCCTGTCCTGGTCATCACTACAGGCGTGCCGCCCTGGCCGCTGTATGTAAGGGTCTCGGGTGCCTTGATCTGTGCAGGGTCGATCTTGAGGGCGTACTTGATGAAGACGGGGAGAAGTCTGCAGTTGTAGCCGCGCTCCCGGAGAAGCTCCAGCTCGCTGAACAGCAGGTCCTTCTTTCCGAATCGTGCGGCGAAATACCAGAGCCCGGGATCAGGACTGATATTGTCTCCGTTGTCGGAGTAGTTGAAACACTTGCCTGCGTTGCCCCGGGTGAAGACGTAGTAGTCCATGGTGCGGTCGAAGCCCTGTATGTCACTGGCTCCGAAATCAGTCCCGAAGGCCTTCTCGAGCTCTGTGTTGAGCAGTATCTGGAACTGTGTGCCGTAACTCCAGTATCCAGGACCTTCGCGATAGGCACCGTCAGGGGAGTAGCCGGTCTCTACACACGGGCGGTTCGATGTGACGGCGTCATTCACGGAGCCCAAGGCATCTTCCGGCCATACGTCCGCAAATGCGATTGCGGCAGCCGCCACGCCTCCGTTGCAGACCTGGTTCCAGTTGTTTATGCTGCTGTAGAACCAAGCACTCTTGCGCGTGTCGAACACATATGCCTTGACAGCCTTCTCCGCCAGTGCGCGAGTCTCGGGCTGCAGCGAGTCATAGAGCCAGTCGTAGCCGAAAGAGACCGCGGCTCCCATCTCTCCTGTGTCGAGATAGTGCGAAGGGTTCCAGTCGGCAAAGGAGCAGACACTCTGCATGTCTGCCTCGGCGCGCTCGAGATACTTCCTGTCCCCTGTGAAACGGTACGCGTATGCGCATGCCGCAATCCTGTTGAGTGCGGCACGTGACACATGGAGGATGCGCTTGTTGGATATGTCTTTCTTGTAGATGATCGGATCTGCCGTGAGGCTGGCATCCGCCGCAGCCATCACACTTCTGTGTATGAGGACGATAGGGGTATCCATACCCTTGCCGATGTCGCGTTTCACGGCTTTGAATACAGCCTTGAAATCCTTTGCATCCATCACGAGCCTTGGATGGCTTCGCTGCCCAAGCTGCGTGATGTCGGCGGTGTCCACAGATGTCTTTTCTGCCGGTGCCCTGCCGCATGAAAGGATGATCAGCATGCACAGTACAGCCTGTGCGGTTCTTTTGATGATACTGTTCATGATTTGTATTCTGTGTCTGTATGGCGTGCATCCACGCCTGTGGTGATCTCTGTCATCTTGTGGTGCTTGAACCATGTTCCATATACCTCGCTCACGTTGCCGGCTGTGATGAATGCCTTGACCTGGTTGCGCTTCAGGAACGCCATCAGGTCTGAAAACTCATCCTGTGTCAGCAGGGCCTGGATTTCCTTCTTTGCTTCGCATGTGTAGCCTCCGGTGACATCGTAGAGGCTGCAGCCGCGTACAAGGTCGCGGGTGATGAACTGGCGTACAAGCTCTGAATCCTCAATGCGGTCGGGAATGACGCATACGCGTTTGCGCTTGTTGATGCCTGCGGTGAAATAGTCGATCACCAGACCATTGATCCAGGTGCCGATCAGACCGATCACCACCATCCTGAAAGGATTGATGGCAAATCCGGTGCAGCAGATCACACCTCCGGCAACCGCCACAGACGTGCCTATGTCGAAATGGCATTTGTCACTCAGTATTCTTGCCACGATGTCAAGACCTCCGGTTGAGGCGTTGATGTTGAAAAGGATAGCCTGTGATGCTCCAAGCAGAAGCACGAAACAGCACAGGTCGAACCATGGGTCTCCCATCACGGACATTGTGCCGGTAGTCTGGCTCATTACCGCGAATCTTTCCCATGGCGCCACCTTGTCCAGCAGGCCGGTGAGGGGACCGAGAAGCAGGGCGCAGTAGACGGTCTTCGCTCCGAAATCCTTGTCCACGAGGAAGTATGCCAGGATCAGGAGCATGATGTTGATCACCAGAATGCTTGTCGAGAGCTTGAGGGTGATGCCCACAGCAGCTGCGAGGTTCACAAGCACGATGCAGAATCCCGACAGCGTGCCCACGACGAGCTTTCCCGGTACCTGGAAATAATAGATGGCGGCAGCAGCCACAAGCATGCCTGCTGTCATGATGATGAGTTCCTTCCAGAACTGCCAGGTGCACAATGCTGCGGCAGCTTCATGGATGTTTGTCTTGAGGCTCTTCATTTTGTCTGTAAGCGAGTGTTTGGTCAGTCAGTGATATATCAATGCAATTTAGTCACATTCTTTGATTGCGCCAAGGGATGATTCTGATATTTTGATACAGTACCGCGCTGTTTGGACGTGAATTTTCCTCAAATACCGGAAATTCCATATATTTGTGTCCAAATCACTGGAATATGAAAAGATCAATCATTCTTGCAGCGCTGATGCTTTGCGCGGCTGTCTCAGCCAGGGCCCAGAAAGAAGACATCATCAAGACCGGCTACAATTTCGGACCTCTTCCTGCCATCGCATACGATGCGGACAAGGGTTTCCAGTATGGCGCCATTCTCCAGATATACAACTATGGCGACGGACACAACTATCCAAACTACGACCACTATACCTATCTGGAGTACTCCCGCTTCACAAAGGGATCGCAGCTCATCCAGGTCCAGCATGACAACAAGGAACTCATTCCAGGCATAAGATGGAGCTCTTCTCTCCGCATAAGCCTGGACAAGGCGCTTGACTTCTACGGATTCAACGGATACCAGTCATACTACGCCAACTCCAGGATGGAGGCTGGCAATGACGGGCTTGCCTTTGGCTTCTCGCCATTCTATAGGATGATGAAGAATGAGTACAGCATCAAGTCCGATCTCCTTGGAAAGATCAACGACAATCTCCAGTGGGGGTTCGGAGTGTTTGCGCGCTACTTCCAGACTGGAGACATAGATTATGCAAGTGTCAACAAGGGCAAGGATGAGGCTGTGATGTTCCCTGGAGAGATCCCGACCCTTTTCAGCATCTACAAGAAATATGGCATCATCTCCGAAGAAGAGGCAGACGGCGGATTCTCATCAGGTTTCCGTACCGGACTGGTGTATGATACCCGAGACAAGGAGGGAGCTCCTACCCGTGGAATATGGGCCGAGGGACACTTTACTGCTTCACTTCCGTACATCTCAAAGATTCCTTATTACCGTTACTCATTCACATGGAGACAGTATTTCCCTGTCATCGGCAATGACGTGCTCACATTTGCGTACAGACTCAACTATGAGGGAAATATCGGCAAGAAGGTTCCATTCTATGCGCTCCCTTACATCACATCTCTCGGAAGCAAGTGTGACTTCGACGGCATGGGAGGATACAGGTCTGCACGAGGCATCATGCGTACCCGCGTGGTCGGTCTCGACATGATGGCCTATACTGTGGAATTCAGATGGCGTCCTATCCGCTTCCAGATGCTCAACCAGAACTTCGGCATCGGCCTGAGCGTATTCAGCGACGGCTGCATGGCTACCAGATGTCTTGACATGAAAACACTCTCGTTCGTCTCTGCCACACCGGTCCCTGTATTCGGACAGGATAAGGAGACGCTGCACTCGGCAGTCGGCTCAGGACTCCGTTTCATCATGAATGAGAACTTCATCGTGGCAGCCGAGTATGGCATTCCTGTCACTCATTTCATGAAGAACAGCCCTCTGTACAACCAGGACGGCACAGGTGCCTTCTACATCAACCTGGGATATACATTCTAGAAAGCTGCTTTCTGCTCCTTTCAGAATCCTTTGATGTTGGATGCGACAGCGGACCATTCCGGATGGTTCCGGTATGCTGCCAGTGCAGCTTTAGGTACATGGAAGGTGATGACAGTATTGCCGGGATCAAAGAATAGGAAGTCGACTTTCGGAGGAACAGTATTCATCAGGTAGATGTCAAATGCAGCAGCATTGTCGGGGTTGCCGTAGAAGTCGGCTTGGATGTCGGTGATGCTGGATGGGAGGGTCACCGTTTTCAGTTTTGGAGCGCCGACGAATGAACGGAGTCCTATTGTGGTCAGGCCATTCTTGAATTCTATGTCCTGGATGGTTCTGTTGTATACACAGAAGTTCGGGTCGAGTTCTGACAGAGAGCTTGGAAGAACGACAGTATCTATTTTTACATCATAGAGTTCAGAAACCGTCTTTACGCCTTCTGGTACATCGATACGGCTCTGGCGGTAGTCGCCCAGGGCATTGAAAGGATATTCATCGAGGCTTGACGGCAGGAAATCCAGAGATCTGATGTCGCAGCCGGCGAAAGCGCCGATCCCTATTCTGCGAATGTTCTGAGGTATGATGATATTGTCCGATGAAAGAGATTCGTCAAACCTGCAGCAGCCAAGCGGAATCTCTGTCATGGATGGGGAGAAAGTGATCTTGTGCAGCTCGTGACAGGATTCGAATGCTCCGTCACCTACTTTCGTGACATTTGATGGCAATACGACTTCCTGTATCCTGTCGCTGTGATAGAATGCTCCGGAGCCTATGGTCTTGATATGGGAGGGAATATTCAGAGTCCATGGGGTACCGATCGGTCCTCTGTGATCTATAGGGTTACCGCCGGAAATGTAACTGTCAGCAAAACACCCGGCAGGGATCTCTGTCATACCCAGAGGAATCTCGATCAAGTGGCGAAGTTGCATGTTGCGGAATGCTTGTTCGCCGAAAACAATTGCTGGGTTGTCATATGTGACATCGTAGACAGGATATAGATTCAATGGCCCATCCATGTATCTGACGTTGGGACCAAGGTAAAGGGCGACTATCTTGTAGTTGTCTGGGATCTTGTTCCTGAATGTCTTGCTCTCGACGATGCCGTCGTTGCAGTACAGCTCCACAATGGCGTCTCCGATGGATGATGTGATAGTGTTGAATGCATCTGATGGGACATCGACCAGATAGATGGGGCCTTCGTGGCCATACCATTTCACACCGGAGCCCAAGTAGTCGGGACCACCGCTGAATGTCACCTTTCTGTATGGGCGGAGGTCAACTGTCGGCAGAGGGTAGTCCGCGGGTCTCTCGTGGTCGCAGAAGAACCATTGGTATCCGAAGTTGATTTCATCGACGGTCGGCATGACGATATCTTTCAGCATCGGTGTATAGGAGAATGCATAGTCAGGGATGCTCTTGAGGTCAGATGGGAATCTGACCTTTTGTAGCTTCCGGCAGTATCCGAACAGACCGATAGCGTCACTCAGGTCTATCCCGTCATGGAAATCAACTGACTCAAGATCATCCCATACGCAGAACAGAGGCCCGTGTATCTCCTTGACAGATGCCGGGAGGGTCAGGTTCTTTGGCCTCCATGCACCGTTGAACAGACCTCCGTACACAAAGGTGACGTCGCTGCCGTAATCATTTATTGCCAGACTCACTGCCTTTGTGCTCATCCAGTTGGTGATATCTATACCGTGGGATGAACGCAGGAGATTGGAGTATATGGTGTCGATGACTACCGGCAGACGCACCTCTCCATCTACATAGAAGCATTCCTGCAGGCCGACTACACCGTCTTCTGTCTCCATCTGGGACATGTCGAGGAAGGTGGCGTTGATCATCTGTGCTGCCAGCTGGAGCTCTTCGTGTGTCATCTTTCCCTTGATGGTGACTTTAGGAATCATATGGAGGTAGTCCACCCAGTATGCTCCGTCTCCATGCTCGATGGTGATCGCGTCGGTGAATGGATCCTGATTGACGGTCACATTCTTGTATGCGGTGTTGTCGGCGTTGCTCACCTTCAGCGTTGCACTCCTGGGTCTCGGTGTCATGTTGGCGTCGACAGAGATCGTGACGGTATGCGGCGCTATGGATTTTGTGCCGACTACACGGATCCAGCTCTCTCCGCCAGGGATGGTGGCGCTTCCGACGCCGTCAGCCATATAATTGAGAATGTACGTGCCTCCGGTGGACTGCACCCTGATATCATTGGCGTCCATGGAGAAGTATTTGTCCCCTGGCACTCCATCGCCGTTCATGTCCAGATACTGGAGGAAGTCAGGGACTGTGCCGTACTGATTCATGAGGTTGTTTGTGATTCCTACCGGGTCGATGGTGTAGCGGTAGCTTTCGTAGCCATGGCCGCTGGAGCTTCCGCCAGATGCTATGTCTGCAGAAATCTTGGAATACAGCTCGCTGAGCTCGCCTTCGCTGCGCCCTGACTGAAGCATCACGGATACGGCTGCGAGTATGGCGTCTCCCGAAGCTGCCCCGGCAAGGTCCAGCTTCTCAAATCCCTCTGTGGTTCCTGTGATTCTGAACACGGACAGAACTTCGCTTTCCGCCTGCTTCTTGGCTTCTTTGAAGTCAGTGCCCTGTCTGATGAGTCTGCGGATGCGTTCATAGGAAAGGGTAGTGAGTATGTTGACATTGTCAGCGCCTTTCTTTGATAGGTCTGTGATGGATCTCAGTGTGATAGGCGCATCTGAGATGCGGCCGGTGCACTCGTTGAAGTAGTAGCCCTGAGCGATGATTTCGGCATATTTCGATTCGATCTCGCTGCCGATCTCGTAGTCTCCGAGGTCGTTGGTGGTGACGGTGGAGTAGCTCTTGCCCGTCGGGTTGAGCTGGTCATCGAGTGCCTGTATGGCGATGGTCGATCCCTGGATGAACGGTCCCTTCTGGATGCTGCCCTTGGCTGAGTAGGTGGCATGATCATCTTCTTCCTTCCCCTCAGGTGATGTGCAGCCCGTGAAGATGGCAGACGCAGTCAGATACAGTCCGGCCGAGAGGATGCTTATGAATGAGATATGTTTCATCATACGATATCGATATTTTTATTCAAATGTAGGAAATTTTACTTTGGCATCAGTATTTGACTCGGAAAGGAATGCATTATCTGATTTATTTTCTCTTTTGTATGTATCTTCTCTTTGGTCACGACTGATCCAGAGCACCCCCGCTACAGGTGCCTGTGAGGCAGGTTATCTGGATCAGCAGGGCCAATAGCTAGGCCTTGATTCAGAGCACCCTCATTACAGTGTGCTGTAAGGCAGGTCAGCAGGATCAGTGATGACCAGATACTGTGGGAAGACAATACTTCAGATGTCACTCCGACCCTTGGACAAGGCAGCTGCTCCGGGCAATGTCTCGGATTTCAGCCGCTGCTCCAAGTCGCCGCGTGACTTCCCATCTCCGTCTCTTTTGTCGTGCCCAGAATAGCCGAGTTTATCGCGATTTCCCGTCTGAATCTATTGTTCAGCTCGCAGATAGCCGCGATTATGCCAATTTCTCGTCTGAAATCGCAGTCTCAGCTCAGAACAGACGTGTATATGGTGAATTTTCGTCTGAAACGTGCTTCCTGCTCTCAAACAGACGAGGTTTTGCCATATTCACGTCTGAAACTGCCGCCGCCCGATAGCGACGGAGGTAAAGCCCCTGCGGCGGGCATTGCGGAGCTATTCTCTGCCCGCAAAGGGGCTTTTCCGAA
>JAGHSA010000051.1 GCA_018066125.1 Candidatus Cryptobacteroides onthequi
AATAAAATAGGGAATATGAATAAGAGAATACTTACCATTGTAATTGCTGCCCTAACCCTAATGGGGGGCAAAGCATCGGCACAGACAGAAAATTATCCGCATGATAATTTCTACTGGCTCACTCAGATCAATAAGGCATCGCTGTTGATGAACCCTACTGTAGGACTGCTGGACAAAGATTCGGCAGCGGTCTATGGACGAGCACTGGAAAAGGTCATTCAGGAACATGCAGCTCCTGATGCAAATCGTCCGGCCAATGTGGTGGAGTTAGAGACCATGATTGTGGAACATTCCAGCCCTTATGCTACAGCCATTCATGTGGGCCGTTCATCACAGGACATGTTTGCCACTGCACGCATGGCTATTGTGCGCGAAAATCTATTGGAGTTAGCCGACAACCTTAACGAGCTGATTGCAACCATGTTGCAGATGAGTGAGCAGTACAAGGAAGTGGTGGTTCCTGAATTTACCAACGGTGTGGTGGCACAACCCAATAGCTTAGGCCATGTGATCTTGGCGTACTGCAATGCGTTCATGCGTGATTTGGACAGAGTGCGTGAATTCTACAACAGGGTGGATATGTGTCCAATGGGTACAGGTGTGCTGAATGGTTCCAGTTGGCCGCTGGACAGAAAGATGATGGCAAGTTACCTGGGATTCTCAAAAGTAGCCGATAATGCTTTCGATGCCAACCAGATTCGTTCCTCCGAGATTATGCCAGAAGCGGGTTATGTATGTTCCAGCATTGCTCTGCATGCCGGTGAAATCATGGCTGATCTGGTTAGACAGTACTCACAGCCTTTGCCTTGGTTCCTGCTCAAGGAGGGCAACGGCAACACTTATGCATCGAGTGCCATGCCGCAAAAACGTAATCCAGGCATCATTAATTCCACCCGTGTAATGGCATCTGAGATCTTGGGAGCTGCTCAGACAACCCTTTTCCGCCAGCATAATCTTCCTGCGGGCATGGCCGATGGCCGTGGCTTCATGAGCGATATCGTTCCTAACACAGCTCAGTGTGTGAAGATGGTAAACCGCGTGCTGAATGCCTTGGATATTTTCCCAGACCGTGCACTGGAAGCGTTGAAAGGCGACTGGTCTACCTCGGAGGAACTAGCCGACTGCCTGATGCGTGAATATCATGTACCTTTCCGCACAGGTCATCATTATTGCTCTGAAATAGTGGGATTTGCTAAGCAACACAACTATAACCCATCTAACTTCCCCTACAAGGAAGCCAAGCGCTTATACAAGGAAGTGGTGGCAATGGTAAAGGGTCTTCCTGCAGAATTACCTTACAGCGAGAAGGAGTGGCGCGAGAAGCTTGACCCTGTTCACATGGTACAGTCCAGAGTAATTTCAGGCGGTCCACAGTTGCGAGAAATGAACCGCCTGCTTACCGAGGCAAAAGCATTGCATCGAACTTATATGGATTGGACTGATACCCGAAAACAGGCCCTGGCAGATGCTGACCGTAAGTTGCAAGATGATTTCCAGTCTCTAATCAAATAAATCTCATTAATATTATGAATTATGATAAGGCATACTAAAATCTTCTTTAGCTTCCTTTTTATGATGATATTCTGCTGTTGCCAGAATAGTAACCAGAAACCAGCACATGTTTTCATCACACCCCTTCCTAACCGAGAGGATATGTCGGCCTATATCAATGCTGCCTTCCCTGCCCTTTTCAATGTGAAAGACATCAATTTCAGCAACGGCACGCTAACATTTACCCTCTATTCAGAGGACTTGTATGATGCAGCAGCCATAGATAAACTGCAGTCAGGAGACACGCTTCTCTACAACCAGGATACACTGCTGGTCCAAAAAGTGTCCAACGCTAATGGCACTGTGATTATAAACGATGATATAGAAAACGGAGGAGCATGTCTGGAAGTACACGACCAAGATTCTTATCGTGCCGTCCAGCTAGATAACCACTCCGTCTATTCAAAAAAGGAAGTAGTCACCTTACCTTTAAGCCCATTATTTACTATCATGGATTGCGGAGAATTTCCTACTGACGCTACAAAAATCATCCGTCAGAATCAAGAAGAATATCTGCAAGGACTCCCAGAATATAGACAGACCTTTACCTTCCTAGACACCCGCGTTATGGTAAACAACGGTCAAGTAACCCATATTGTAAGATCATGGATTCCTTAGAAAATTTGGGGTATTTAGAAATACCCTTCGGCGCAAGCGCCTTTTTGGTTTTGAGAGAAGGGAGGACTACATTCACTCTTATTTCTTCAATTTCATTAAGCAATTCGGTGAGCAATAATGATAATAGTTTTACCAATAGATGCTAGTTGCTTAGTTATATTTTTCACATATCTCTCAGATATTGTATCTAGGGATGATGTAGCTTCATCACTACTTGTCTGATTTTAAAGCCATGATGAGACGGTCAATCTCCTCCGTCTGCATCGAAGCATATCCTACACGCAATCCGAAACGCTGATTGGCGAGTTTCTCGATGGTTGCCGAAATGCCACATTGCGCCAGCCTTTCGGTAGGATCGTCTTCAAACTCCATCCAGAGAGCCAATCCCCCATCCGGCTTCTTAAAGATAACGTTATTACCTAATTCCTTACGAATCAGTGTTGTGGCGTATTGTAGACGTTCGCGATAGACCTTCGAAGCACGACGTATGTGGCGCTTCAGTTCTCCCTTCTCAATGAGGTCGAGAATAGCACGTTCCATCACATTGTCACCCTGCATATCTACGAGCTGACGGTAATCGCCCATCTGCTTGATAAATTCGGGAGTAGTGACCACAAAACCTAATCGGAGCGCAGGGGCAAGAATCTTGCTGAACGTACCTATATAAATATAATGTTCGGGTGACAACAAGACGCTCAGAGGCTTGAGGTGATGCTCAGTAAACTGAAAATTACAACCGAAGTCGTCTTCTACGACTAGAAGATTATGGGCATTGACCAGTTCTACTAATTGCCGGCGACGGACAGATGAGAGTGTGACCGTGGTCGGATACTGATAACGAGGGGTGACATAGAGGGCACGGATGCACGACTCAGTTGCCAGCAAATCTTTGAGCTTATCGGTTTGAAGGCCTTCCTCATCGACCGGTACAGGCAAGACACGAAGGCCACTCGACTCAAAAGCACGACGGGCATTAAGATAACCAGGATCCTCTACGACCACCGCATCGCCAGGATGCAGCAACACATGAGCAACCAGATAGAGTGCCTGTTGGCTGCCTCGGGTGAGCATCAATTGTTCGATGCAGGTTTGCAATCCTCGCTCATGGCAGATACCTTGCGACAAAGCTGTACGTAGCTTTACATTGCCCAATGGATCACTATACCCTAACATGTGCCAACGTGCTGCCTGATTGAAGAGTTGGCGGAAAGCACTACTCAATTCCTTGAACGACAGAATCTTTGTGTCAGGATAGCCATCATTGATCACCAGAGAAGGTACAGGAGCCACCGTCACTGGGGCATGAGGTTGCGGTAAAACAACAGCAGCTTGCTGAGCCGTTTGGGGGGCGTTGTACTGTGGATTATGAACGAAAAGCCCCACTCGTTCACGGTTTTCCAGCCATCCGCTGTACACCAGCAGTTCCATGGCCGAGAGTACCGTCTTACGGCTGATATTGAGTTTCTTCGCTATTTCGCGACCTCCAGGTAGCAAATCGCCGTTTTTCAGAATGCCAGATTCAATCATCTGCTGTATCTGTTTTGCCAACTGCTTATATACCGGAACACGCTTATTATCAAGTTCTAATTCTATTTCAAAATTCCATTGTCTTAGCATCTGGTCACCTTAGAAATTTATTTTTTGGTTATCTTTTATGTGGCAAATATATTGTATTTTTGCACACGAATAAAAGAATGTACCTATTTTTTTGATAAAATGAACATTTTCTCACGATTCATCAACAGATTGACACACCGACAGAAGTGTCTGAGCCTCGTTCTGCTGGGCTCTCTGGTGGGATGTGGATTCTATTTCCTCTACATACTTCGAGCACACAGCTATCTGGGCGATGATCCGTCAGCTTGTGTCAACTGTCATATCATGTCTCCCTATTACGCTTCATGGTTCCATTCGAGCCATTCGCGCAATGCCACCTGCAATGACTGCCATGTACCCCATGAGAACGTAGCTCGCAAGTATGCCTTCAAGGGCATGGATGGCATGAAGCACGTTGCCATGTGGGTAACTCGCTCGGAAGGCCAGTCACCTCGTGCTGGCGAGGAAAGCTGTCAGGTGATCATGAACAACTGCATCCGTTGCCATACCAGTCTCAATACGACCATGGTCAATACGGGCAAAGTTGATTATATGATGACAGAAGTCGGCAAGGGCAAGGTTTGCTGGGATTGTCACCGTCAGGTGCCTCACGGCGGTCATTCATCGCTCACCGAATCTCCATTGACCAAGGTCCCGCTACCAGCAAGCCCCGTGCCTGGGTGGCTGCAGAAGATGATGGAGTGAAGAGTTAAGAGTTGACAGTTAACGATGAACAACAAATAGATTGAAATATAATTTATAAACGATCGAATATGGAAAACAACAACAAACTCTCTGGTTTCAAGGCTTGGGCTTTGTTCGGCGGTTCTATGGTGGTTGTGTTTGGCCTAGGTCTGCTGACCAGTGCACTTATGGAACGTCGTGCAGAGGTAGCCAGCCTCTTCAACAACCGAAAGAACATGATGACTGGCGAGAAGATTCATCCACAGAATGAGGATTTCCGCTCAGATTTCCCTCGTGAGTACCAAACTTGGCGCAAGACAGAAGAGACTTCATTTGAGAGCAAATACAACAGCTCGGAGGCAGTCGATGTGCTGGCTCAGCGCCCTGAAATGGTGGTTCTCTGGGCAGGTTATGCCTTCTCTTGGGATTACACCACTCCACGCGGACACATGCACACCATTGAAGATATGACACGCACCCTGCGTACCGGTGCACCTGATACCGAGACGACTGGCTCTAACCAGCCAGGCACTTGCTGGACGTGTAAGAGTCCTGATGTGCCACGTATCATGCAGGAGAAGGGTATTGCCGAATACTACAAGGCCAACTGGGCCATGTGGGGCAATGAAATCGTCAATCCTCTGGGATGCTCTGATTGCCACGACCCTGAGACGATGGATCTGCGCATCAGCCGTCCGGCGCTCATCGAGGCATTCCAGCGTCAGGGCAAGGACATCACCAAGGCTACTCCACAGGAGATGCGCACCCTTGTTTGTGCCCAATGCCACGTCGAGTATTATTTCCGCGATGATCCTGCCACTCCTGAGAAAGACCAGTACCTCACCTTCCCTTGGGACAAGGGCTTCACCGTCGAAGACATTGAGGCTTATTACGATGAGACAGGCTTCTACGACTACATTCACGCTCTCTCTAAGACCCCTATCCTCAAGGCTCAGCACCCTGGCTTCGAAACCTGTAAGATGGGCATTCACGGTCAGCGTGGTGTGGGTTGTGCTGATTGCCACATGCCTTATATGAACGAAGGTGGCGTGAAGTTCAGCGACCACCACGTACAGAGCCCTCTCAATAAGATGGATCGCACTTGCCTCGTATGCCATCGCGAAAGCGAAGAGACCCTCCGTCAGAATGTCTATGAGCGTCAGGAGAAGGTGTTCGATGTGCGCAATCAGGTTGAAAAGGAATTAGCCAAGGCACATATTCAGGCTAAATATGCTTGGGACAATGGCGCTACCGAGGAGCAGATGAAGGAGACCCTCGCCCTCCTGCGAAAGAGCCAGTGGCGCTGGGATTTTGCCGTCGCTTCACACGGTGCCAGCTTCCATGCACCACAGGAGGTGACACGCATTCTCAGCCATTCACTTGAGTACGCACTCAAGGCACAGGTTGAGATTACCCGCACCTTGGCTAAGCTTGGTCACCTGGAAGAAGTGCCAATGCCAGACATCTCTACCAAGGAGAAAGCTCAGCAGTACCTCGGCCTCGATATGGCTGGTAAGGTAGCTGCCAAGGAGAAATTCCTCCAGGAGATTCGTCCAAAGTGGCTCGAAGATGCCCGTGCAAAGGGTAAGGTTCGTGACGATGCCTATACTACCGTCACACTATAAAAAAGACTCTAAAATATAATAATGTGGAATAAACCTTGGAGCTTCAAAGAAAGCGCATTCATCGGTGGAGGCCTTCTGGTTGTCGGCTTGTTGCTGCAACTCACCATCGGAGCCATCGACTGGTCGCTGCTCTCTGCTCCTGTCAACGTTGTTCTTTTAGTTACTTATTTGCTTGTGCTTGGCGTTTCCTACGCCATGCGCAAGCAAATTTATTTCATAGCTTGGTCGATGACGCTGCATGCGGCCATCCCTGCCCTGATCTGCGGTGTGGCTGTCACCCTTCTGATGGGACTTACCGGATGGGATGAGATGCTTCGCGCATGGCCCTTCGTATTGATCTACATCTGGCTGATGAGCATCGTAGGGCTGATTGCCATCGACCGCATCCTCCGGCTGTTCCGTGGGCCGCAGGTCGCATCGTCACGTCTGGCCACCTTTACCTCTGTGCTCAATCATACCGGCCTTTTTCTGGCCATGGTTTGCGGCACATTGGGCAATGCCGACATGCAGCGACTGCACATGACCGTCAAAGTAGGTGAGCCGGAATGGCGTGCGGCCGATGCTGACCATCAAGAAGTTATCCGGGAGCTGCCTATAGCCATCGAGCTGCATAGCTTCACCATCGACGAGTACCCTCCACAATACACCATCATCGACAACGAGACAGGTCAGGTGATACAGGATGCTCCCTGGCAGATTGTACAAGATACGTTGTTCGAATACGCTGCTCCCCGTCCAGAGAGTGACGGTTACGTGGAGTGGCGCAGCATGGGTGCCTGTACGGCTTCGCACATCACCGCTACCTCTTCAGCCGACCCTACGCTGAAGTTCGAAGGATGGGTGTCGTGCGGCTCGTTTATGTTCCCCTTCCGTGCCTTACGCCTAGATGACCGCTGTAGCGCCGTCATGCCTGGGCGTGAGCCGAAGCGCTATGCATCAGAAGTGACAGTATATTCTGAAGGCGGCGAGAAAGTCGATGCTGTCATCGAGGTCAATCACCCGCTGGAGATAGAGGGTTGGAATATCTATCAGCTCTCCTACGACGAAGCCCTCGGACGCTGGTCAGACACGTCTGTCTTTGAGCTTGTCCGCGACCCTTGGCTCCCTTGGGTTTATACGGGCATCTACATGCTATTGGCGGGTGCCTTGTTAACATTCTTGACAAACAAAAAACATAGCAACCCATGACTTGGTCACATTTCCCATATTTTGCCCTTCCTGCCGTTCTATTCTGGATAGTAGGAGCGTGGTATTCCTATCGTGAGCGCCGCTTCTCCACCTTTGCACTGACGGCATTGGGCATCCTTATCTTCTTTGCCTACATCGTCGGCATGTGGATCAGCCTAGAGCGCCCACCACTTCGCACCATGGGCGAGACACGCCTCTGGTACTCGTTTTTCATGCCCGTCGCAGGCCTTATCACCTGGAGCCGTTGGCGCTACCGCTGGATCCTCTCCTTCTCAACACTGATGGCTTTGGTCTTTGTATGCATCAACCTGTTCAAGCCCGAGATTCACAGCACCACCCTGATGCCTGCCCTGCAAAGCCCTTGGTTTGCACCGCATGTCATCGTCTATATGTTCTGTTATGCGCTGTTTGGTGCAGCCACTTGCGTTGCTGTCTTCATGTTGGCCAAAAAGAACATCCCAGAGGTTACCAGGATCGCCTATTACGACATGATCGACAATCTCGTCAACGTGGGGCTCTCGTTCATGACCTTCGGAATGCTCTTCGGTGCACTTTGGGCCAAAGAAGCATGGGGCACCTATTGGGCATGGGATCCCAAAGAGACTTGGGCAGCCATCACATGGCTCTGCTATCTGGTGTACGTCCACGCACGTCCGCATCGCCCAACACCTGCCCGCAACCGCTTCTGCCTATGGTTCCTTATCATCAGTTTTGCCTGTCTGCAGATGTGCTGGTGGGGCATTAACTACCTCCCTGCAGCTCAAGGCAAGAGCGTTCATACCTATAACATAAAGTAACAAAAACATTTTGAGAAAAGAAAGCAGACAGATGAGCGCCGAATGGGCATTCGAAGTGCTCGACAAAGCTCCATACATCACCGTCAGCATGGCTGACGAAGAGGGAATGCCCTACGGATTGCCCCTCTCCCTAGTACGTACAGACGAGAAGACATTCTACTTCCACTGTGCTCTGGAAGGAAAGAAACTCGACATCCTGCGTCACAACCCACGTGTATGCCTGAGTGCCGTCACCAAGTGCAAGCCGACGGTAGGGCCGAAGGACGGTAGCTTCACGCTCGAATTCAAGTCGGCCATCGCATTCGGAACCGCCGAAATCGTCGAAGATGACACCGAGAAGATTGCAGCCTTACGTGCCATCTGCGAGCGTTTTCTCCCAAAACACATGGATGCCTTCGACGCATCTATTGCACGAAGCCTTGGAAGAACCGCGGTCGTTCGTATCACATTGACCGAACCGCCCGTCGGCAAGCGCAAACAGTATGACAATCAGGGCGAAGAAATGAAATGGCAACGCATGGAATAAAACGGTTAAAGCAAAGATATACCAATGAAAGTGCTTGAGAGTACCGTCAACCGCGAAATAGTCGTACCTTTGTCTTATTGGATGAACACGTAGGATGACAAGAGGCAGGATAGAAAGGGAGAAGGTGACCGTTCGTCACATGATAGAGCTCTGGTGCAGACATCAGCACGGTGGCAGCTTTCTGTGTGACGAATGCCGCGAACTCTGCGAATACTCTCTCGCAAGGCTGGAGAACTGCATGTTCGGCGAGAACAAGACCAAGTGCCATAAGTGCAGCGTTCACTGTTACAAGCCTGAAATGAGAGAAAAGATAAGAGAGGTGATGAGATATTCCGGCCCCAGGATGCTATTTCATCATCCTGTCGAGGCTATGATTTTTCTGATTAACAAGTGATGGGTGTTTTTGGATCGCATCTAGTGTAACACATTTTCACCGCCTTGTGTAACACTGCGTTACATGGTGTAACACCGTGTACCTTAGTCATTACAACCTTGGCGAAATCAGGACGTAAAAAGGCGTCCATTTGCCTTGGTGGTACTTGGCAAGGAGCCGGGCTATGAGTTCTGTGAGACGAGCGCATTTGGTACATTTTTGAAATGATATGCTTTTCGGCCCGCAAATAAACTACGCTTCCGATTGCTGGGAATAATCCTGTTGATACGTTTGTAAGAGCATAAGAAAGAAACAGCTCTCAGCAAATCCGCTGGGAGCTGTCTGTTTTTTACTTGAAGAATTTCTTGACTTTTGATAGAATCCTCTTCACCCTGGATGGCTGAAGATGCAGATTGTCCACCGCCTTCCTGGCCAGTGCGTCGGAATTGCAGATATACTTCGCTGTTGTTCCTGGATGTAAATGAATCATCAAGTTCTGAATCGTGCTCAGACTATTGCCATTCTCATGAAGAAGCGTCGCATAAGTATGTCTGAGGGTGTGGAACGATACCGGTTTGTTTATCCCTGCTTCTTCCACCCATATCTTGAAATCGTATGTGGTCATGCTTGAAGTAAGGCCCTTGAAAATAAGTCCGTCACCAACCGGTCCACAGACTTCCATCGCTTCCTTGGATACGGGATGGTGAGAGACGGCCCCTGTCTTTTTCGTGACGATACGGAACATAGGCTTCCCGTTGAAATCTTTATCATAGTCCTTCCAGTCCAGAGCTAGGATATCACCCTTGCGAAGTCCTGTCAGTAAGGCAAATATAGAAGCCCGTCTCAATACGTCATGCCTGCATGGCGTGTTGAGCAGTTTGTCTATTTCCTCGTAGTTCAGGCTGGCCTTAATCATCCTGTCCGTCCGGATGCCGGAAACACACGCCGCGAGGTTTCGGCTGATATCTCTGTCGTTGTAGGCAATCTTCAAGATATACTGAAAAAGATCATAGTACCCTGCGGCAGTGGTTCTCTTGAGGGGTTTCCCTGTTGTCCTGCTCTTCGCTGAATGAAGCAGGTAATGCCTGAATTGCTCGCACATCGTGACGGAAAGCTGGTCGAACGTGCAGTATCCGTTACTGAACTCATAGAAGTGCTTGAATACGCCATAATACTTGCTGTTGTTTTCAATGCATCGCTCCTCAAAGAACTGAAGGAAGTCGCCCTTGATTAATGCGGCCTTCTTTGTTATTCCGTGGTATGCACTGCTGATGTCTATCATCCTTTTCGTCCTTATCTGGCGCGCAATCTCCATCATTTCATCATTGTGCTGTTTATCGGCGACCGTACTAGGATGATCATATACATATATGAACAGGGTCTCGTGGCGGACCATTTTTTTCTTTATTCGGTCATAGACTCCAGGATAGTAATCAAGATACAGACTTGAACGTCCATATGAAATCTTACGCTTGCGTATTTTTACTCTTGTCGCTTTCATTGTCCTTAGTTTTCAGGTGTTCTTTCGTTTATGTGTGCTGCTTCTTCGAAACGGTCCCTTTCAAACTTCAGGTCGCCATTGATGACCTGTGAAGCGATTTTTCCCTGCTTGAGATAATGGCGCACCTGATCGTAGCTCATGCCGTAATCGTTCATCGCCTCCTGTACAGAGCAGAAATAACTGCCACCTGAAGCCCCTCTCAGATTGATGATCTCCCGCCTCGAGTAGTATGTCGTGCTTCCAGATGTCCTCCTGGTAATCTGATGGACTGTCAGTTGAAGTCGCGCAAAGGACCTGTTCATATGGAATTCCTTGCAGACCTGCTCTATGGTTATCCATCCTTTTTCCGGCAGGGTGACCGACGTATGCTCCCAGATCTTGTCGAAGTGCACCTTGTCATAGTGCCTGATGCCCGAATGACAGGTGTGTGAGATTTCGTTCCTCCTCAGGAAATTGAACGTCCATGATCTTGATCGTCCGGTTATCTTGAGGATGTCGTCAAATGTGTAGAATTCGGCAGGGGAGAACAGCCTCTGAGCAATCATGGTTGCTTCGATGTCTTCCCGGCTTATTCGTGTCACCTTGGAAGATAACCTTGTGGCCTTGAGACGCCCGTCGTATATCATGCGATAGACTGACATCCTGGATAAGCCAAGAATCGATGCGGTCTGCATCACGCTGAAATAGCAGACTTCGGGCATCAGTCCATGGCTTCTTTCCAGTGTCTTGACGGCATCGGATTTCCGGCTCTCCTTCACCCTCGCCTTGTAGGCGGCTTGTACGCAGCTCTTGCTGCAGTAGCGACGCGAATGCGTCGGTGTTGTGAACTCCGCCCCGCAGAGCTCACAATGCTTTGTGTAAGTGATCTTGTTCATACCTTCTTTTTTTGTATGTCTGGTAAAACTAAACATGTCACACCATGTCGCAGCTATTCACATGGTGTATCACGATGTTCTCAGTATCCACAATTTCACCCACGATGTAACACTTGTCCAAATCGGTGTACAACTGGTGACGAGGTATGCCCAATTATTGATGTCAAAGCAATTTCATAATTACTTGATTATCAATAAAAAAGCCCTCCACAAATTAGTGAAGGACTTGTACACTTGAAATATATGTAAGTAGTTGATATATAATTAGTTAAGAAGGTTTATTTCCCAATACAGAACCTTCCGAAGATCTCTCCCAGCACCTCGTCGGTGGAGATTTCGCCGGTGATGGAGCCGAGGTGGTAGAGGGCTTCGCGGAGGTCCTGGGAGATGAAGTCGCCGGAGAGGTCCGTCTCGAGGCCTTTGCGGACCAGGGTGAGGGACTCGCAGGCATGGCGCAGAGCCTCATGGTGGCGGGCATTGGTGACAAGGATTTCGGAGGCGGAGTAGCGGCCGGCCTGCGATCTGGTGATGGCATTGCGGAGGGCATCGACCCCTTCGCCGGTGAGAGCGGAGATCGCGACGGTGGCAGCCGCCGAAACGCAATCAGCAGCACGGTCCCCCGCCGCAGCGCTGTCACCAGACTCCACTTCCAAAGCGACCGGCACCGCTTCCCCCACCGCAGCCGCAGAAGCCACAGCGCCCCCCAGATCGATCTTGTTCCTGACGACAATGAGCGTCTGGTCCGGATTGATACGGGACGCGATGTCGGCGAGAGACTCACGGGCGCATTCCGGGGCCATGGTGGCATCGATAAGGGCGAGGACGATATCAGCCTCGGAGAGCTTGCGGTAGGCGCGGTCTATGCCTATCTTTTCGATGGTATCCGCAGTGTCGCGCAGGCCCGCGGTGTCTATGAAGCGGTAGAGCACGCCATCGAGCACCATTGTCTCCTCGATGGTATCGCGGGTGGTGCCGGCGATATCGGACACGATGGCCCTTTCCTCGCCGAGAAGGCAGTTCAGCAGAGTGCTCTTGCCGCTGTTCGCCGCACCTACGATCGCCACAGGCACACCGATGCGTATGGCATTGCCGTCCCTGAATGAATTGGCGAGCCGGCTTGTGTGCGAGATGGCGTCATCGACCAGGGCGCGGAGGCGTGACCTGTCGGCAAACTCGACATCCTCTTCGCTGAAATCCAGCTCCAGCTCCATGAGCGCCGTGAGTTGCAGAAGCTCGTCGCGGAGCTCGTGAAGCTTATCCGAATACTTGCCCCGAAGCTGATTCATCGCCACCCTGTGGGCAGCCTGCGACGAAGATGCGATCACATCGGCAACCGCCTCTGCCTGAGCGAGGTCCATCTTGCCATTGACATAAGCCCTTCGGGTGAATTCTCCAGGCTCCGCAAGTCTTGCCCCGGCCGCGGAGAGCAGCTCGAGGATGCGCTGCACCACATATGCGGAGGCATGGCATGAGATCTCGACGGAGTCCTCTCCGGTGTATGAATGCGGGGCGCGGAAGACGCTGACGATCACCTCATCGACCATCTCGCCCTGATCGGAAACGGTGCCGAAATGGGCGCTGTACCCTCTGGATTCCGCGACGGTGCCCCTTTTCAGGCTGATGACGCGGTCGACGACCGCGAATGTGTCAGGTCCGCTGACGCGTATCACGCTTATCGCTCCTGTTCCCGGGACTGTTGCCGGTGCGCATATCGTATCTTGAAATTTCATGCAGCAATCTGATTTCCAGAGGCAAATTTAATTATTAATTTTGCCTTTGTAAAAACATCGGATCATGAAAAGACTAATCCTCACATCAGCAGTACTCCTCGCATTTCTGACAGGCGCATCCGCAGACAACAACCCGTTCCATGACAGCTGCCAGTGGACAGTGGTGCCCAACCACGCGGACTGGCTCTACAAGACCGGCGAGAAGGCATCCCTCAAGCTGACCCTGCTCAAATACGGAATGCCCGCCGAGGGCAAGGTGGTATATACCGTCTCCGACGACATGCTCGAGCCGGAAGTGACCGACTCGCTCATCCTCAAGAACGGCTCAGCGACGATCGACGTCGGCACCGGCAGGAAACCGGGGTTCCGCGAGATCCGACTCTACCACAAAGACGGGGAAAACACCTCCCAGTACTGCCTGAAGCTCGGTTTCGACGTGCCTTCGATCGCGCCGCTCACCAAGGAGCCGAAGGATTTTGGCGAGTTCTGGAAGAAGGCCGTGGATGAGGCAGAGGCTACACCACTGTCGTACACTGCCGAAAGGATGGAGAATTTCAGCACCGGAAAGACCGACTGCTTCAAGGTCAAGCTCAAGACCGTCGGCAGCCACCATGTCTATGGCTACCTCTACAAGCCGAAAGGCGCCGCAGCGGGATCGTGTCCGGTCATGACCATACCTCCGGGAGCCGGCATCAAGACCATTCTTCCCCACAATGACGACGACACCGCGATCAAGGGCTGCATCAACTTCCAGTTCGAGATCCACGGCATCGATCCGGAACTGAGCCCCGAGACCTACCAGGACATACGTTCCGCCATGGCATCCCGCCCGTGCAGCTACTACCGTCTCGACCTCAATGACAAGGACAACTACTACATGCGCCACGTGTACCAGGCCCTGGTCAAGGTCATCGACCTCCTGACCGCTCAGCCGGAGTGGGACGGCCGCAATGTCATAGCCTACGGCGGAAGCCAGGGTGGAGCCCTTTCCCTCATCAGCACCGGCATCGACAGCCGCGTGACCCAGTGCATCTCATTCTACCCCGCAATGGTGGAGATGATAGGCTACAGCGTCAAGGGCGCTACCGGCGGCTACCCGCATTTCAACAGGGACATCTCCCTCTACACCCCAAAGGCGCTGGAGACACTGCCGTACTACGACGTGATCTCATTCGCAAGGCACATCAAGGTGCCGGTATTCCTCAGCTTCGGCTACTGCGACCCAGTCTGCCCTCCGACCACCTCATACATGGTATGGAACACGCTGAACTGCCCGAAGGAGCTCTTCACCATGCCGTACAGCGAACATTGGAGCAACGCCGCCGGCCGCACCGCCGCCCTCGACTTCATCGGCAGCCACCTGCTCTAGCACACCATGCCGGCACTACAGCACCATCAGCAGCGTGCCCGCCGCAATCAGAATGCAGCCCAGCGCGCTCTTGATGGTGATGACGATACTCAGCGCCGAAAGCAGCGCAAAGACCAGCCACATATTTCCAGTCATGGTATTCTTCATATCTTTTGATAAACAATCTTCATCTTCACGGCAATGATGATGAGAATTCTACTCTAAGTGTTGCACTTCAGAATGGAATCCAGCTATTTTTCGACATTTGTATTGAAATCCCCAACCGCATGCGTTTTCTACTACCAATCATAGTCCTGACTGTCGTGGCCATTCTCCCGGACATGTATATATCCAAGGCATTCCTGAAGGGCTCGTCCATGTATGTCAGGCTGTTGCAGTGGCTGCCGACTGTTCTTTTCTTCATCAGCATCGCTGGACTTCAGATCGGAGGATCGGAAAGCAACTGGGCCATGAAGCTGCTCTTTGCTGTCATTCTCTGTTTCATGCTCCCGAAACTGTTCTTCACCATCGTGTCTCTTGTCGGAAGGCTCATTCACCTTCCGGGAGTATTCAACCTTGCAGGTGCCACGGTCGGCGTTCTTTTTCTTGTCTGCGCTGCCTATGGAATGTCCTTTGGATGGAAGAATCCTGTCGTAAGAGAGGTTGATCTGCATTTCGAGAATCTGCCTGAGTCTTTCGATGGCTATACCATAGTGCAGATCTCAGACTGGCATCTGGGAACATACAGGTCGCATCCACTGACCATTCAGAAGGAGATCGAGCTCGCTAACGGGGCCGGTGCCGACGCGATTGTCTTCACTGGCGATATCGTAAACGTCAGTCCTGCCGAGCTTGAACCATTCAGGGAGATGCTTTCCACCCTGAAGGCTAAGGACGGAGTGTTCAGCATCATGGGCAACCATGACTACTGCATGTACGGAAGCGAACATACCCCTGAAGGAATCCGACGCAACATCGAGATTCTTCAGGATATGGAGAGGAGTTTCGGATGGAACCTGCTTCTCAATGACAGCAGGCTTGTCACAAGAGGGTCAGACACACTAGCCATCGTGGGAGTGGAGAATGGTGGAACGCCTCCTTTCCCTCAATACGCCGATCTAGGCAAGGCGCAGAGCGGTACTGACGGAGCCGCTTTCAAGGTCCTTCTCAGCCATGATCCTACCCATTGGAGAAGGTCGGTCCTTCCTGACACTGACATAGACCTCACCCTTTCCGGCCATACACATGCCATGCAGTTCAAGGTCCTTGGGTTCTCTCCGTCAAGACTCGCCTACAAGGAATGGGGAGGCCTATACGAAGAAGGACAGAGGAAGCTCTACATCTCGACAGGAAGCGGCGGCAACGTCGCATTCCGATTCGGCGCATGGCCGGAAATCATCAAGATAACTCTTCACCCCTGCCCTTAGTAGCGCTGTCCATGGCTCAGCTCAGCCGAAAAATCGCATGATCTGCGGCGGTTTGCGGCCGAACAGCATGTTTCAGCAGTGAATTCTGCAATAATACGTCTATTAGTGGCACATCAGATGGATTTAGCCGTGAATTAGGCAGAAACACGTCTGTTCTGGGCTCGGCACGACGATTCAGCAGTGAAATCACGTAATTTGCGTCTGTTTGTGACTCGGCGGGATGATTCAGCCGTGAAATCGTGAGATTAAAGGCTTTCAATCTTAACGGCGATGCTATCTTGCGTTTTTGATGGCTGATTGCGGAAACAACTCGTTCACAACTGGAATGCCAAGCTTCAGCATGCGGCATATCTGCTTGTTGCTTGAATTGTAGTCGTAGTGAAGAATTCTCGCTAGTTCAAGCTTCTGATTGGCAGAGAGTGTGCTCACGTCATTACTGCCAAACAGTCTGCCTGCTGCCTTTACCAGCACAGGATATAACTCATAGTCATTATAGGTTATACGTTCGCCGATCTCTTTGGAGATGGATTTCGACGATTCGACATTTTTTGCCAACATGAACAGATAGCGTCCTGCACCTGCGAAGAGTCTTTCACCTTCTGCGATTTTGCAGAAACACATAGGAGATATGCAATTATCGACTTCAAACAATCCCTCCACCTTGTCGAACTTTCGGCTGTGAGAGAAAAGCTGCCGTTGAGCCAATGTAACTTTCTGCTTGGCAACATTGTATCGTGCGCTAGCTTCGGGGTTGAAATAGTAACGGCCGGTTCCCCATCTGTATGTGTATGGAGATTCGCTGCCATCCACGACACTAGCGTTCCGGTGTATGTATACTATCACATTCAACAGATGGTCAAGACTGTCAATCTTGTGGCACTTGTAAGACATTTTTGACAGATTCTTAACTTTTCCATCTGCCGCAAAACATCCGGAAAGTTTCCTGATGTAGAATTTGAAGAAGGAATCAATCACGTCCTCTGGCCCAGAAAGCAGCAAATGCAGATGATTCGACATGAATTCGTAGCAATACAGGTCGATTCCAGGAAACAGAGAAAGGCACAGGGCAAGAAGATTGACAGCTGTCCTGAAATCCGAGTCACAGATGAAAATATCCGGATGGTCTTCGGATGTACATAGATGGTAGAAGGACGTTGCCATCAATTCGACTGTTTTGGCGGTTTTACTCCTGGGGCGAACTCGGTGATTTGCCAACCGTTCTTCTTCATCTCATCAATTGTATCGTGGACAAGTCTTGATGTTTCAGAAGAAGCTTGGTCCAGCATTTTGATCATGTCTTTTCTGTTATATGATACTGCAAGGTCTGCTATTGCAAGGTTTCTGATAACTGCCAGCACGATCTTTTCGTTGCCTCCCCACAACCGTGTCATCATATAGTAAGCAAGTCTCCCTGCAAGAACGGGCAGTTCGACAATGTCAATCATCTTGAGATCCGTGTTGAAACAGATTACGCCATTGTCCTTTTCTATCACTTCAATTATCTTTCTCATAATACAAACATTTTCAGATGCAGCTGCATTTGCTGCATGCCATTAAACATGAATATGATTAAATGTCTGTAGCATGAAAGGGTCTCAGATACCCGGCCAGAGTGGTCTGCTAACTTGCTATCGCATGGAATCAGCCTGCAGGCATTTCATTGCAAATATGAGCAATCCTTTTCAACTATGAAAGTAAGTGTTTAATTCAGCATGATTTTCCTCCAAAACACGTCTATTTCCAGCACATCAGATGGATTTAGCCGTGAAACTCACAGAAACACGTTTGTTTTCGGCCGTATTCAGGGCTTGTTGGGGAGCAGAGGGAGACGATGGGATACAATAACAGCCGGCAGAGAAATCTGCCGACTGTTTCGGTATTGTTGCTGCGGCCGTTCAGGCGATTATCCGATGGATCTCACTTCGATCTGCCGAATTTCAGAAATCGGTAGGCACAAGATACACGACGGTCTGTCGAATATCAGGAAATCCCGCTCAAAATCTCTGATCCGCCAGAATATCATCAACCCAAACAGCGCGCTGACTACTGGAAGTCGCAAACTGGCTGTTAATAGTCGTAGTAGGACTTATCTCTCGGGGAGACCTTGCTCATGTTGTCGAACAGCTGCTCGTTGGTCTTGTAGTCGTCCATCAGCTGAAGCATGAAATTCATGGCTTCGGTTGGATTCATGTCGGCGAGGAGCTTGCGCAGGATCCAGATCCTGTTTGCAGTAGCCCTGTCATAGAGAAGGTCGTCGCGGCGTGTGCTTGAAAGGATGACATTCACGGCAGGGAAGATGCGCCTGTTGGCAAGTGTGCGGTCAAGCTGGATCTCACTGTTGCCGGTACCCTTGAACTCCTCGAAGATCACCTCGTCCATCTTGGAACCGGTCTCTGTGAGCGCGGTTGCGAGAATGGTGAGGGAACCGCCGTGCTCGATATTGCGGGCTGCACCGAAGAACCTCTTAGGCTTCTGGAGCGCATTTGCATCCACGCCACCGGTGAGAACCTTTCCGGATGCCGGCTGCACGGTGTTGTATGCGCGTGCAAGTCTGGTGATGGAGTCGAGAAGGATGACAACGTCATGTCCGCACTCCACGAGTCTGCGGGCCTTCTCGATCACCATGTTGGCAACCTTCACATGCTTCTCGGCAGGCTCATCGAAAGTGGATGCGATGACCTCAGCCTTGACAGACCTCTGCATGTCGGTAACCTCCTCAGGACGCTCGTCCACGAGAAGGACGATCTCATACACCTCAGGATGATTGTCTGCGATGGCATTCGCGATACTCTTGAGAAGGAGGGTCTTACCAGCCTTAGGAGGAGATACGATAAGCATACGCTGTCCCTTTCCGATAGGGGAGAACATGTCCACGATGCGGCATGACGGATCCGATCCGTGTCCGTGACCGAGAAGATTGAACTTCTCCTCCGGGAAGAGAGGGGTGAGGAAATCGAACGGAACCCTGTCGCGGATGAACTCAGGCGTGCGGCCGTTGACATACTTGACCCTGACGAGAGGGAAGTACTTGTCACCCTCGCGTGGAGGCATGATCTCACCGGTCACGGTGTCGCCGCTCTTGAGAGCGTTCTGCTTCACCTGCTGCTGTGATACATATATATCATCAGGGGAGTTGAGATAATTATAATCTGAGCTGCGGAGGAAACCATAGCCGTCAGGCATGATCTCGAGAACTCCAGTGGCCTCTACAGTACCCTCGAACTCGATCCTCTGAGGTCTCTGCTGCTGGTTGTTCTGCTGATTCTGATAGTTTCCGTTCTGCGGCTGACCGTTCTGCATGCGGTTCCTGCGCTCGCGTCTGTCACGGCCCTGGAATTCATTCTGGCCGCGCTGAGAACTGTTCTGACCGCCATTCTGCTGAGGAATCTCGACCTTTTCCACCTTCTCGGCGTTCTCGGTCTTTTCTTCAACTGCAGCCTTCACTGCAGGCTCTGCAGTCTCATCCTTGGCAGGCATAGGCATCTCTGAAGATGCGGCAGCCTCAGCTGCCGGAGCAGGGGCCTGGTTCTGCTGGTTCTTAGGCTTTCTGCCGCGCTTTGACTTCTGCTGAGGCTGTGCCTCTGCTGCAGGAGTCTCCTCCTTCGGAGCCTCTGGCTTCACCTCAGGTGCTGCAGCTGTCTCTGCCGGCTTCTCGGATTTCTTTCCCTGCCTCTGCTGGCGCTGCTTTTTTCCAGCCTCCTGCTTTGGCTCTGAAGCCTTTTCTTCAGCAGGCTTCGCTTCTGTCTCAGCCTCCTTTTCCGGAGCTGCTGTATTCTTTTTAGGACGTCCTCTCTTAGGCTTAGGCGCCTCTGTAGGCTTGAGTGATTCTGCCTTGGCTTCAGCATCAAGGATAGAGAATGCGAGATTCTCCATGTCCAGTTTCTTGATGTTCTTGATTTTGTGTTCCTGTGCAATAGCCTCCAATTGTTCACGGCTCATTGCATTCAGTTCAAAAAGACTGTGAGTCATAAAGATATTTGTGTGTGAAAATACGCCGGGGCGAATGCCGCGGTCTTACGATGACAGCACAAATGTAATGCAATTTTTTTAATTATCCCAGAAACTGCTGCTCTTTTTGAACTTCAGGACGTCTGCAAGGGCAGATGCATTGGCCGCGATCCTGAATGAGTAAGACTGCCAGTTTCCAGTCGGCACCCATGACACGGCGATGTTGAAACAGTGCAGGTCATAAGATGCGCTGACCTGAGTGGTGGTAAGCTTCATGGCCATGAAGTCGAAGCCGCTGGTCGCATTGAAGCTCAGTTTCGGCGTGATCTTGATATTGCCGCTCATACCCAGGGTCTGGGTATAATTGTCATTTACGATAAGAGTGTTGTTGGCGTAGCTGTAGCTCCTTCCGTAGTTGAAGGAATAATTGAAGTTGATGGACCACGGAACGTCCGGATTGGTGTAGTACAGCCATCCGCCAGGGATGTATTCGCCCGTGATAGGGTGATAATATACCCTGTGGTAGAAGTTGGCCGCATTGGAGACATCATTGGACTCCTTGCTTCCGTCATTGCCCTTTCTCTGGCCCTTCCCGGAGAGGGAATACGAGAGTGACGCACTCGCATTGGTGAGTCTCACAGGATGGAGAAGACCTTCCTTGATGATGTTGAACTGGTTGATCTTGCGGCCCTCCGCATTGATGGCATAAGGGTCGAAGTTCATGTTGGCATTGATACCCAGCTTTCCGAATATCGAGGTGCTCATGGATACTCCGATATTGTTGAGATTGAGGGAGTCGGCCATGAAATTGTAGCTTGATGAAAGGTTCAGCTGATCGATGAGTTTGATCTTCTTGCTGCCCTTGCCTGTGGTGTCGGCCATATCGCGTACCTTGGCCTCGAGGTTGTTGCCGATGGAGAAGCTGGCGCTTGCACCGCGGCCCTTTCCAGGAGGGGAGTAGAGCTGCCCTGCATAGGTATTGTAGCTGTATTCCTGCTCCTTGCCGTCCTTGTCGATGTAGTTGTAGGTGCGCCATCCGTTGGCGTATGTACCGAGCTCAGGAGATACATTGAGGGACATGGACGGTGATACGACGTGCCTGATGGCCTGGATCCTGTGATGCTTTCCGAAATTGTACATACCGTAGAGACGGGTGCTCATGGATACGCTTCCGGAATAGTTCTGGGTGATGCCGAAGGTGCCGAACTGACTGCCCTTGGTCGTCTCTATCTTGTTGGTCTCAGGGTTGTATTCGGCAGTGCTGTTCCTGAAGAACCAGTTCATGCCGTACGAAACGCCTGGAGTGATGTTGATGTACTTGAAGAGCGAGAAGTTCGGAAGACCGATGGAGAAGTTGTGGGTCATACCGTTCTGGAACCTGTCAAGGAAGCCGGGCTCTCCGAATTCGGACATCTTGAAGTTGATCTTGTTCTGGAGGGAGGTGTTGTATCCGAATGATATCTTCTCGTATATCTTCTCCTTTCCGACGCGTACCTTCTGCTTGAAAGGATAGAAGGTGCTGACGGAGAGTGTCACGTTAGGAAGCGTGAATGCATAGGAACTGTCTCGCGAGTTCTGGCTGTGGAGGCCGTTGACGGAGAGGTTGACTTTTCCATTCCAGTTGTGTGAATATGAGATGGAAGAAGAAGCCTGGTTCTGCAGGGCCTCTGTGACAGATCTCGAGTTGTACCTGTTGTTGGACGGGCTGGAGAAGTTGACGGACGCGCTGAAAGTGGTTCCAGGGTGGGCCTTGGAATCCTGCGAGTGCGACCATTTGAGACCGAAGTTCTTGCTCTGGTAGAACTCGGATGTCCCTCGCTCGCCGGTCTGGTCGGTCGAGAGATTGAGACCGAATGAACCGTTGAACTTGTAGTTGACCTTGTATCTGGAGTTCACATCCAGCGCCCACGAACCGAGGGTATAGACATCTCCGGTCACCGAGATGTCGAAGAAGTCTCCGATGACGAAATACATGCCCGCATCCCTCATGTAGAATCCGCGGGCGGTCTCTTCTCCGAATGAAGGCATGAGCATGCCCGTGGCGCGCTTGGGCTTCTGCGGGATGAATCCGAAAGGAAGGCCGATAGGCAGAGGTACATCCTCGAATACAGGCCATGCCGGTCCGAATACTGTCTTCTGCGACGGCTTGGTCATCACCTTTGCGGCGGACAGTTTCATATAATAGTGTGGATCATCCGCGTCGCAGACGGTGTACTGTCCCTTCGTCAGGTTGATGGACTTGTCCGGCATCATCTTGATGTTGTGGCCGTGAAGGAGTCCCTCGTTGTTCTGGGTGGTCATGTTGGTGATGCGCGCCTTCTGGGTGTTGAAGTTGTACCTCAATTCCTCCATGGTGTACTCATCCTGCCCCTGCTTCATGACCGGAAGTCCCTTCCACTCGCCGCTGAGCGAATCATATGTGCCCTTTGCATGCACGACGCCGGTCTCCATGTCGTATTCCATGAAATCGGCCGAGAGGCTCATGTCCTGGTATTCGACTGTGACTCCGCCGTAATAATAGACCAGTCTCCTGCCGTTCGAGAAGTCCTCGATGATGGAGTCTCCTGCACTGGTGAAGACCGGTACCTTGATGGAGCTCTTGTTCAGCATGGCTATGGAATCGGCCTTGAACAGAGAGTCTGCGGCGTGTGCGGCATTCAAAGAATCGAGCACCTCCTGGGAGAGGGTGGGAATCGTGTCCGGAACGGCTGAAATGGCGGCAGCATTCCTGCTTTCTCTGACGGCCTGGCGTCTGTCACGCCTGGTATTCTGTGAGAAGGAGGAAACCGATGCCGCAAAAAGCAGAACCGCTACAGCAAACAGATATTTGATGTTCTTTGAATGCAATTTATTCTTAAATTTGCAAAGTACAAACATAACATTTATTTCTAAGTTTACCAAAAGAGTGCCAGATGAAGAAACTTGTCCTGACCGCATTCTGCCTGATATCGGGACTTCTGTCTTATGCCCAGTCAAAGGGGCAGCCAGACCTCAGTCTCAACACCATAGCCATCGACCCCGGACACGGTGGAAAAGATATCGGAGCGACCAGCCCGGACAAGAAGACCTATGAAAAGACTCTGACTCTCAAGATCTCGAAGAAATTTGCGAAAAAGGTCAGCGAGGCCTATCCGAAGATGAATGTGGTCATGACCAGGGACAAGGATGAGTTCATCCCTCTGAATCTCAGGGCCAGGAAAGCCACAGACGCAGGGGCGCAGCTGTTCATATCCGTGCATATCAACGCAGTGGCCAACAGATCCGCTAGCGGCTTCTCCGCATGGCTGCTCGGACAGTCGAAGAAGAATTACGACTCCTACGGCGTCAACATGGAGGTCTGCAAGAGGGAGAACTCCGTGATCTACCTCGAGGATGACTATTCCACCAAATACAAGGATCTGGACGAGTCGAGCCCTGAATCCCAGATCTTCCTCAAGCTGATGCAGAATGCATTCCGCGAGCAGAGTCTTCTCTTCGCCGAGAATGTCTGCGCGAAGATGGCGGCCAACGGACCGTTCTCCAAGGACCTCGGCGTGCTCCAGGACAATTTCCAGGTGCTGCGCGAGGCTTCGATGCCTGCCGTGCTCCTCGAATTCGGCTTCATCACCAATGAAGGGGACCTGAAGCAGCTCCGAAATGACGAGGCGATAGAGACCATCGCCGACAACCTGTTCGAGGCTTTCAAGGCGTACAAGAAGTCATACGACCAGAGTGTGAGGATAGGGGACAAGGAAGTTCCGGCCGAGGAGGCGAAGCCTGTGAAGTCCGAGTCGCCACAGCCGAAGAATGCCGAAAGCCCGGCTCCGAAGAAAGAAACGGCGCCCACCGCGGCAAAGGCTGAAATGCCGGCTGCCACCGGTACATTCTACGGCACCCAGGTGCTCGCATCCTCAAAGAAGATGTCGGCGAGGGACAGATACTTCAAGGGGTACGACATGAAGGCCGTTTCATCCGGCACTCTCTACAAGTACATACTCTGTCCGACCGAAGATATCTCAAAGGCCAGAGAGAATCACCGCGAGATCAAAAAGTCGTTCCCGGATTCGTTTGTCGTCAAAGTGGTGAATGGGGAGATTTCAAGGGTGAATCCGTAAAAACGGAAAGGACCGAATCCATATTTTTTCCTCTCTCAATATGCTGCGCTGCATATAAATCGCGAAATGCCTTGTTTGGATTTATTCTAAATTATAAGACGTATGAAAATAAGCGATTTACGATTTTTACGATTTTGTAAATGTTTGTAAATCAAATGCTTATAACTCGTATAAAATCAACATTGCTGCAAATTTATTCTACACAGAAATTATTTAATACGCAATAGCGATTACGTTTTTTTGTGAGATTTTTTTCCACCAATTTTGCAACAATGGAAACAATCGCTAGGCATATCACCATCTGGAACAACTGTCTGCAGATCATTGAGCAAATCATTGGTCCGCAGAAGTTCGACACGTGGTTCAAGCCTATCGTCCCTATATCCATGAACGAGTCCACTCTCACAGTGGAAGTTCCATCGGATTTCTTCCGCGAGTATATAGAAGGTGCCTTTCTGGATGTCATCAAGATGACGCTCAAGAGAGTCATCGGCACTGACGCAAGACTCGTGTACATGGTAAGACCTGTCAAGTCGCAGCAGCCTATGGTCTATCCGGCTGCCCACGGCACGACACCGGTCAACGGCACTGTTTCCATCAACACTGCCCATGCAGGCAATCCAGGTCCATTTGTATATCCTGGTCTCCAGAGGGTGAACATCAATCCAAGACTCAATCCGGTCTATTGCTTCGCCAACCTCATAGAAGGCGAGTGCAACAGGATGGGTGTGACTGCCGGTGTCAGCATCTCAGACGCTCCAGGCAAGACTCCTTTCAACCCTCTATTCATCTTCGGCGGACCTGGTCTGGGCAAGACTCACATCGCACAGGCCATCGGTCTCAAGATCAAAGAGCAGTTCCCTGACAAGGTCGTGCTCTATGTGACAGGAAACGAGTTCAAGACACAGTATATGGACGCCGTGACGGTAAGGAACAAGCTTACCGACTTCCTGGCTTATTATATGAAGATAGAGGTGCTCATCGTGGATGACATCCAGGATCTCCTCGGCCAGGGTTCACAGGCGGCTTTCTTCAACGTGTTCAACCATCTCCATCAGTCGGGCAAGCAGCTCATCTTCACTTCCGACCGCGCTCCTGTGGATCTCCAGAACTTCGAGGAGAGACTTCTCTCCAGGTTCAAGTGGGGACTTTCAGTCGAGCTCAGGAAGCCTGATTATGCCACAAGGCTTGCAATGCTCAAGGCGAGATGCTTCCGCGAGGGCGTGAACATCAACGACAAGGTTCTCGAGTTCCTCGCCAGCAGGGTGAAGTCCAACTTCAGAGAGCTCGAGGGTGCGCTGATCTCTCTCATCGCGCATGCGACACTCACACATCAGGAAGACTCCGTGGAGCTTGCCGAGAATGTGACACAGAGCATCGTGGGCGAGACTCAGAATGAAGTCACCATCGATAAGGTGCAGGATGCCGTGTGCGAGTACTTCAACATCACCAGGGATGTGCTCAAGTCTCCTTCACGCAAGCGCCAGATCGTGCAGGCAAGGCAGATAGCCATGTTCCTCTCAAGGAACCTCATCTCCAACTGCTCACTTTCCACCATCGGATCGCAGATAGGCGGAAAGGATCATGCCACCGTGCTCCACGCATGTGCAACAGTATCCGACCTCATGTCGACAGACAGGGTATTCAAGCAGTACGTCTCCGACATCGAGAAGATGCTTTCTCCAACAGTCTGACCGACGCGCATGACGCGTCTTGACAAATAACACTATGGACGCAAATTCAGTTCTTGAGATCTTTAAGGAGATCACCAAAATCCCGAGAGAGTCAGGCCATGAGGGCCCTATGACCGCATATCTGCAGCAGTTCGCAGCTGCACACAATCTTGCATGCAAGACGGATGAGACAGGCAATGTCCTCATCACCAGGGAGGCATCTGCCGGCAAGGAGGATGTCCCTGCACTGGTGCTTCAGGGCCACCAGGACATGGTCTGCGAGAAGAAGCCGGGCGTGGTGCATGATTTTGCGAAAGACCCTATCGAGTATGTCATCGAGGACGGATGGATGATCGCCAAGGACACCACTCTGGGTGCAGATGACGGCATCGGCATCGCGGCATGTCTCGCGCTGCTGGCAAGCGACCTCGAGATGGGCAAGATCGAATGCCTCTTCACCATATCCGAGGAGACCGGAATGGACGGCGCCGAGGCTCTCAAGGAAGGATTCTTCACGGGCAAGACCCTTATCAATCTCGATTCCGAGGATGAGGGACAGATGTTCATCGGCTGCGCCGGCGGTCTCAACACCATGGCCACATTCGAGTGCGGCACAGAGCCCGTCAAGGAGGGCTACAAGGTCATCAGGCTCACAATCGGAGGTGCCATCGGCGGACACAGCGGCGATGACATCAACAAGGGCAGGGTGAATACCGTCCAGCAGATGTTCCGTTTCCTTTACGGCGAGACCGAGACAGGTCTCCAGCTCGTCGAGGCTGACGGCGGCAACAAGGTGAACGCGATTGCGCGCGACTGCGCCGTGGTCATTGCGGTGCCGGATGCAGAGGCGACCAAGGCAAGGTTTGCGGAGTTCGGACGCATCCTCAATGATGAATACCATGTGACAGACCCTGACATCACCGTGAGCGCCGAAGATGCGTCTGCCGACCTCGCGGCAGGATCCGACGCAGCAATGAGATTCATCTCGACGATGTACGCATGCCCTCACGGCGTGCAGGAGATGAGCCAGGACATTGCAGGGCTCGTGGAGACATCTACCAATCTCGGCAATGTGAAGATGGTCGCTCCCGGCACATTCAAGGTGGCCACGAGTCAGCGCAGCTCCACCATGTCGGAGCGCAAGATGATCGCGGACAAGGTGGAAGCCATATTCCGCCTCGGCGGTGCAAAGGTGGAGCATCTCTACTCTTACCCGGGCTGGAAGCCGAATGTCAACTCCCACATCCTCAAGGTATGCGTGGAATCATATGAGAAGCTCTTCGGCGAGAAGCCGCTTGTGCTCGCGATACACGCCGGACTGGAGTGCGGTCTCTTCCTCGACAAGTTCCCGGATCTGGACATGATCTCGTTCGGTCCTACGCTCAGGGGTGTGCATGCTCCGGGCGAGAAGATGGAGCTGGCATCACTTGAAAAGTTTGTAAAGCACCTGGAGGACGTGGTATGCAACTTCAGATAGCCCCTTCGCTGCTCGCAGCTGATTTCATGCATCTCGCCGATGAGGTGGAGATGCTCAACGCAAGTGCCGATCTCATCCATCTGGATGTCATGGACGGCAGTCTCGTGCCCAATCTTTCATTCGGGTTCTCCGTCATCGAGCCTCTCGCCAGGATGGCATCCATCCCATGCGATGTGCATCTGATGATCGTGCATCCGGAGAAGTATTTCCAGCGCTTTGTGGACGCGGGAGCCGACTATCTCAGCTTCCATCTCGAAGCCGCCCGAAAGGCGCGCAGGAGCCCCGCAAAGATGCTCCGCGACATCAAGGCCATGGGAGCGAAGGCAGGTCTCGCGATCAACCCGGACATGCCGGTGGAGGAGGTGTTCCCGTATCTCGAGGATGCCGATTTCATCCTTGTGATGTCGGTGTTCGCAGGTTTCGGTGGCCAGAAATTCATCGAGGCCACATATGACAGGGTGAGGACCCTGAAAGCCGAGATCAACAGAAGGGGACTTAATACCCTGATCGAGATCGACGGCGGTGTGGGTGCCTCCAATGCCGCAAAGCTCGGAGAGTGCGGCGCGACCATGCTTGTGGCGGGAAGCTCCGTCTTCAAGAGCGCCGACCCGGCAGCGACCATTGCGGCGCTGAGGGGAGAGTAGTATTACCTGTCGAGATAAAACACTCTGGACAGGAATTCGCTGTCCAGAGCTGCACGCCCTTCGTCTGACGACATCAGCCGGAGGGCGTCTGCCATCACGGCCTGGAACTCCTTGAGAAGCGCGTGGGTGTCATAGGTGATGCCGGTGAGGGACTTCATCGAGATCGGATTGGGCAGGTCGGGGGAGAATTCAGTCTGGTTCACATCGAGGCCTATGCCGATGATGCTGGAAGTGACGGACTCGCTGGTGAGGACATTCTCGATCAGGATACCGCAGATCTTCTTCATGTCCGCCACATAGATGTCGTTTGGCCATTTGATCTTAGATTCTATCCCTTTGGAGCTGAGGAAGCGGCGGAGCGCAAGTGTCGTTACCTGGGTGATGAGGAGGGCGTCTCTGGCCAGCAGGAATCCTCTCTTGAACTTGAGGACGACGGTGAAAGTGAGGTTCTCTCCGCGGAGGGAAGTCCAGGTGTGGTCGCCCTGTCCTCTGCCAGCTGTCTGGAATTCGGCGGCGATGACTGACAGATTGTCAATGTCTGCCAAGTGCCTTCTGGCCTCGCTGTTGGTGGAATCTATCTCTTTGTGCCATATTATCGGCGGCAATTCGTGCATGGTGCTTTTTTTGTATATTTGTAATTGCAAAATTACGTTTTATTTATGATTACACACGATCTTCGCGTCATTGCAGACGCAATCCTCGACAAAAAGGGCCAGGATGTCGTATCTCTTGACCTCAGACCAGTAGGCACAGCCATCACCGACTTTTTCGTCGTGTGCAACGCAGATTCCACCACTGCTGTATCAGCCATAGCAGACAACATACTCAAGGAGACAAAGGAGAAACTCGGCATCAAGCCTATCCGCATGCAGGGTATGGAGAATGAGTTCTGGATCATCCTTGACTACGGCAACATAGTAGTCCACATCTTCCTCACCCAGTACCGCGAGTTCTACAATCTCGAGAGCCTCTGGGCAGATGCACCTAAGAAGACTTATAAATTCAGGAAGCTGGCTGACAGAAAGACAAAGGCAGACAATGGCGGAGAATAGCAACAGACAGGACAACGGAAAGACCCCGAAGAAAAAGACCATAAGGATAAGGCTGAGCTTTTCATGGCTCTACCTCCTTCTCCTTGCGGGCATTTTCTTCGTGACCATGCAGGGCGGTGGAGCCAACCCTCAGAAGATCGAGTGGGCGGAGCTCCAGGATATCGTCAGGACAGGCGATGTCAAGGAAATCCATTTTGTCCGCAATGACTTCAAGGGTACTGTCACCATCAAGCCCGACCGCATCTCCAAGTATGCCGGCAAGTTCGGTGGCAATGTGCCGCCGAAGTCCCCGCATTTCACATTCATGGTGTCCGGAAACTTCTACGCAGAGCAGGAGTTCGAGAAGCTCAATTCCGAGCTCCCTAAGGAAGACCAGGTGAAGGTCATCATGGAGAATGACTCCAAGATGTGGAGCAACATGCTCGAATGGGTGCTCCCTCTCGTGTTCATGGTGCTCATCTGGACGTGGATGTTCCGCGGCTTCAACAAGAATATGGGTGGAAACGGCGGTGCCGGAGGCGGCATCTTCAATGTCGGCAAATCCACCGGCAAGCTCGCGGACAAGAACCAGGTCAACGTCACATTCAAGGACGTGGCTGGTCTGTATGGCGCCAAGGATGAGGTGATGGAGATTGTCGATTTCCTCAAGAATCCTCAGAAATACACCAGTCTCGGCGGAAAGATTCCTAAGGGCGCGCTTCTCGTGGGCCCTCCGGGAACGGGAAAGACCCTGCTCGCCAAGGCTGTGGCCGGTGAGGCGAACGTGCCATTCTTCTCCATTTCGGGTTCAGACTTCGTCGAGATGTTCGTGGGTGTCGGTGCGAGCCGCGTCCGCGACCTCTTCAGCCAGGCCAAGGAGAAGGCTCCGTGCATCGTGTTCATCGATGAGATCGATGCAGTCGGCAGAGCCCGTGGCAAGAATGTAGGCTTCTCTTCAAATGATGAGAGGGAAAACACTCTCAACCAGCTCCTTACGGAGATGGACGGATTCGGCAGCAACTCCGGCGTCATCGTGCTTGCGGCGACAAACCGTGCCGACATTCTCGACAAGGCTCTCCTGAGAGCCGGACGCTTCGACAGGCAGATCCATGTGGAGCTCCCGGAGCTCAAGGAGAGGATGGAGATATTCCAGGTGCACATGAAGGGACTCAAGATAGCCGAGGATTTCGACCTGGAGTTCATGGCAAAGCACACTCCTGGATTCTCCGGTGCCGATATCGCCAATGTCTGCAATGAGGCTGCACTCACCGCGGCGCGCAGGGACAAGAAGGCTATCGACAAGCAGGATTTCCTGGATGCTGTGGACCGCATCATCGGAGGTCTCGAGCGCAAGAATTCCCTCATCACTCCTGAGGAGAAGAGGATCATCGCACACCACGAGGCCGGACATGCCGTGGTCAGCTGGCTGCTGCCTCACGCCAATCCGCTCTTCAAGGTGACTCTCGTGCCTCGCGGACAGGCTCTCGGTGCTGCGTGGTATCTCCCGGAGGAGAGAAAGATATCGACCAAGTCGCAGATGATGGACGAGATGTGCTCCCTCATAGGAGGACGTGTGGCGGAAGAAATCATCAACGGCGAGCCTTCTACAGGTGCACAGAATGATCTCGAGAAGCTCACACACATGGCATATGCCATGATCCAATACTACGGAATGAGTGACAAGGTGGGTTATCTGTCGTATTTCGACTCCACCGGAGCGAGGGGGTATGACCTCACAAAGCCTTACAGCGAGAAGACTGCAGAACTCATGGATGCCGAGGTGAAGAGCCTTGTGGAGGAGATTCATGCGAAAACAACAAAAATTCTTACCGACAACAAGGAAGGTTTCTTGAAAGTTGCTGCAATTCTTATTGAAAAAGAAGTTATATTTGCAGATGATGTCAAAGCTATCCTCGGACCGAGAGCCGGTGCTCCCGCAGAAGAGGCTGCTGAAACTCCAGCCGAGGCTGAAGTGACAGAAACACCTGACACTAAGACTGTAGATGAATAATTCAATAGTCAGAACACTGTCCGGAACAGTACTCATAGTACTGGTTGCATCATGTCTCTTGATCAACCAGTACCTTTTTGCCGCCTTTGCACTCTTCATGCTGTGCACTATGCTGGCTGAGTTCTTCAAGATGACTATGGGGGACAAGTACAGGTTCTCCAGGCTCCTGGGAATCATTGCGGGTGCCGTCACTTTCATCCTGGCGTTCCTGAAAGGCGCGTTCGACATAGAGCTCAAGTATCTCTGTCTCGCTCTCGTGCCTGTGTTCGTGATCATGCTGAATTCGCTCCTTGAAAAGGACAAGTCCCAGTTCTTCAAGTTCGCATACATCTATACCGGACTCGCGTATATCGTGGTGCCTCTCACTCTTTCCAACCTCATCGTGTTCAGAAACGGCAGTTTCAGCGGACTTCTGCTGCTCTGTTTCTTCATCATCATCTGGGGATCGGATGTGGGCGGATATGTATTCGGCATGGCACTCGGACAGAAGTACGGCAAGAAGCTCTGTCCTGAGATCTCACCCAAGAAGTCCTGGATAGGATTCTGGGGCGGACTTGTATTCGCGATTCTCGCCACCATCCTTCTTCATGTCACAGGCCTTCTCAGGATACCTTTCGGCCATGGAGTGATTCTTGCCATGATCATGCATGTGGGCGGTGTCGTCGGGGATCTTTTCGAGTCGCAGTGGAAGAGATGCTGCGGCATCAAGGATTCCGGCAATGTCATCCCTGGACACGGAGGCATGCTGGACCGTTTTGACAGCACGCTTGTGGCCATGCCGCTCGGTGCGCTTTACCTTTCACTCGTAAATCTTATCTGATATGAAGATAGACCAGGATTCATACATCACCCTGGCCGGCTGGCTGCTTCTGAACTGTATTCTCATCTGTATAGTTCTGCGCTTTGTTCCACAGATGTGGATACGCATGATCGTGACGGCTTTCCTGCTCTACGTGAGCGTTGTGCAGGTTCTCTTCTTCAGGGTTCCTGACAGGAAAAGCCCGGGCACAGACAAGATAGTGTCGGCTGTGGCTGACGGAAAGATAGTCATAGTCGAGAAGGTGTTCGAAAGCGAGTATCTCAAACGAGAATGCATACAGGTATCCACGTATATGGACTTCTTCGATGTGCATGCCAATTTCTGGCCTGTGGACGGAAAGGTGTCATATTACAAGTATCATCCAGGCAAGTACCTTCTTGCATTCCTGCCAAAGTCTTCAGAGCTCAACGAGCATTCATCCACAGCGATCAAGACCGCCGACGGCACAGAGATCTTCTTCAAGCAGATCGCCGGCACCTTTGCAAGACGCATCGTCTGCTATTCAGAGGAAGGTCTTGAGACCAGGGCGGGGGAGCAGCTGGGTATCATCAAGTTCGGTTCGAGGATCGACATGTTCCTCCCGCTTGACGCCGATATCAAAGTGAAAATCGGCGACCACGTGAAAGCTTGTGAATCAGTGATCGCCAATTTATAGATTTATATAAATATTGATTTGTCAGTCCGCCTTCCCGATCAGTTCGAGGAGGCGGTCTATCGCTTCAGTATCCGGTACATGTCTGAGGACAGGTTCGCTCCCCTTATAGATGGAAACCTTGTGCCCACCTTCTCCGACATATCCCCAGTCGGCATCTGCCATCTCTCCAGGACCGTTGACGATGCAGCCCATGACTGCGATCACCATGCCCTTGAGATGGGATGTCCTGGCCTTGACCTGTTCGAATGCTTCCTGGAGGTCATACATGGTGCGGCCGCAGCCCGGACAGGCTATATACTCCGGCTTGTAGAAACGTCTTCTGGTGGCCTGCATGAGTTCGTCTGCGAGATAGTCTCCGAATCCGTCAGCTGCGATATCCACGGTCTGACCTTCAGCATCGAGATATGTGCCGCTGATGGTCACCTCGTCGATCTCGCGGTCAAGAAGCCTCTTGCCGAAATCGCACGAGAAGTCCAGAAGGAGCCTTTCCCTTGAAGGGGCATCGTATGTGGCTGTGACTGACTTTCCATTAACGCTCATGCCTGTCATGCTGGAGCTGATTCTGTGATCATAGCGGTCTGCGAGGTACTGTCCCACATATATCTCATTGACAGGGTCTTCTGTGAGCGACACGCGCAGGGTGTTGCCTATGCCTTCAGAGAGAAGGGCAGAGATGCCGACGCATGACTTGATGCGGCCGCTGTCGCCGTTTCCGGCCTCTGTGACGCCCACATGGAGAGGGAACACTGTACCAGCCTCACTCATGAGTCTTGAAAGCGTCCTGTAGGCCTCGACCATGACGATGGTGTTGCTGGACTTGAGCGATATGACCACATCGTTGAAATCCGCAGCGACGCACATCTCTATCCATTCCATGGCAGCCTTGGCCATGGCGAGGGGAGTGTTGCCGTAAAGGTTGGTGATGTATGAGCCGAGCGAACCGTGATTGAGTCCTATGCGGATGGCTGTGTGATGCTCACGGCAGACTTCGAGCAGTCTCGCGAACTGTGCACGGGCCTTGTCATGATCCTGGTGGAAATTGCCTGGATTGATGCGCACCTTGTCAACCACGGGAGCCACTGCGATGGCAGTCTCAGATGAAAAGTGTATGTCCGCCACGACAGGGCACATGATGCCCTCCGATCTCAGTGTCTCTCTGATCTTCTGAATGTCCGGAACCTCCTTCTGCGAAGGCACTGTGATCCTGATGATGCCAACTCCTGCCGCAGCCATGGATCTGCACTGGGCGAGTGTGGCTTCGACATCGTATGTGTGCGTGTTGCACATGGTCTGAACGACAAGAGGATGTGAAGATCCTATCGTCAATCCACCGACTCTTGCTTCCTTTGTGTCCATTGTCATTTCTGATATTGTTCTGTGTCAGACTCGAATACGCTCTTGTATGCTTCTCTGCGTATCATGGCCTTTGTCTTGCCGTAGCGCTTGCTCAGCTGGAAATGCACTCCGGCTGAGAGCATGAAGTCGAAAGGATATCCGAATCTGTAATAGTACGGGCTGACATAGTCCGGGTCATAGATGTTGGACCATGAATATCTTACCCTGAGGTTGACCTGAAACTCCAGAGGCGAGAAGATCATGGCAAATCCGGCTCCTCCGTGAAGACCGTAGTCTATCTGGCGGTCAGTGTCCTTGAATGCGTGTTCGTACTCGTTTGCGGGGTTCTGCCCCACTCTTTCTATGCTCTTCCTGTAGCCTCCGTAGGGACCGACCATGGCGAAAGCCTTGAAGTGGCTGGCATCGGCATGCACCTGTGCGAGCACCGGTATCTCATATACTTCATATACAGCCTTCGAGGCATTCTCGATAACGCTTATGTAACCTGTCTCCTCGTTGGCCTTGAACTGATAGCCTTCGGTTCCGTGGAACGCACCGACCTGGATGGCGAAGTACGGGAACATGCCCATCATGCGGCAGTACTTGGTGTAGGTGATGCCGTAGAATCCGGGCGTGATGAAAGGCTGCTGGAGGTACTTGGGGTTGAATGTCATGGAGTTCCTGGACACGCCGTATTCAAACCCAATCATGGAATAGTTGTTGACGGCATGTGCCTTTTTCTTGAGTACAAGTGTATCTTCCTGGACATCCATCACTCTGAGACCTTCAGGGAGATTCTGTGCTGAAGATCGCATCCCGGCACAGGACAATGCCATCATGAGGCAAAGGATATGGAGCAGTCTCTTGTTCATAGGCTTCATCATTTGAACAGTTCCTCCATATCGACAGACTGAACGAGCTCCATCGACTCTTTGACTTCGATCTGGAAATCGTCATTCTGCAGCTTGTAGTATTTCACCTTTTCCGGCTGCTTGCGGGACAGGAGGTCTCCTGTATCCACGAGGGAGTTGCCGTTGACGTCCTCTGTCATCCTTATGCAGTACTTTCCTGCCGAAAGATACGGGAATACGACATCTCTGTCACTGTCCACCACAAATGACCTGATGACGCTGGTTCTCTGGTCATTCAGCAGGTCAATGATATATCTGTGACTGACAGAACTGAGACTGAGGGTGATGGAGCTGAGCTTCTCGTCGGAAGGAAGCGACACCTTCACTTCGCTGCTGTCGCTGTAATGCCCGTTGATGTCCCTGAACGCACCCTGAGGCACCTTGAGGAAATACTCATAGCCAGGCATGTACTGCACGTCCGGTATCACAGAGTACTTCTTGATGTCAACACTGTCCTGGACGACCTTGAAGGTGCCGGGCTCTTCCTGCTGTCTCGGGTTCACGGCCCAGAATTTCATGCTGTCGAAGGACTCGTATATGATAGGAATGTCGAAGGACAGGGTGAAGCCGTACTGCTCGACAGTCTCGCTCTTCGCTTCGAGCTTGAAGATGCAGGTGGTGTCCTCGTGCTTGAGATTGCGCTGGGCGCTCTTTCTCGCGAGCTTGTTGAGCGGGTGGGGAAGTTTCACCTCTTCGGTGAAGGAGGTCAGCATGCCGAGAGTATCGGTCTTGAGGTAATTCACGAACACATAGAAGGTGTCAGGCATCGGCCTTCTGTCGTTGACCCATATCTCGAGGCTGTCGCGCTGAGGATTGAACTGGGTGATGAGGCAGTCCGGCTTGATTCCGTTGATCCACATCGTGTCGATATGTGCATTCGGAGCCATGAATGAGATAAATGACGTGCGGTCCGAAATCCTGCCCTTGTTTCTGATGGCCTGCTTCGCGTTCTTCTCCTTGAAGAGATTGAGCTCGTATTCCGTTTTCCTGGCGAGGCAGTTGACGGTGTCCTTCATCTCGAAGTTCATGAGCTCCGGAAGGCTGTCTGCGACTACGTTGTGAGGCCTGATGGCAGTATCGACGAATGCTATGGTCTCGGTCTCCGGATCGTAGAGGTTGTCATTGTTGTCGTCCGTGACGGCATACAGGCGATATGCGGTATCGGCGATGTTGCGTATGCAGAAGAAGCCCCAGTCGTCTGTCTTTGTGGCAGCGTACGGCCTTTCATTGAACACGGCAGAGTCCGCGTCGCTCTTGTAGAGCATGACAGTCGCGCCCTTCACCGGCAGCAGGGTATTGCAGTCCTGTACCACACCGGTGATGAAGAGCGAGTCAATGCTGTCTCCTGTGGAGAACACATAGGTGAAACCAGGGAACATGTTGCCCTCGTTGTTGTCTGCGAGAGCATCCGTGAAGCTGATGGTATAGGTCGTATTGGAGTCCAGCGGCTCATCAAAGGACACGACCACACTCTTGCCTTTCACCTTCGATATCGGCGCCTTCTTGAGCGGAGGCGAGAGGAAGATGTTGTTGCGGTTCTTGACGGTCACATATTCATTGAAGGTGAATGTGAACTGCTGGCCGCTGCGCTTCACATTGCAGGCACCCATGGCTGGTGACACTCCGGTGAGGAGAGGAGGAATGGTGTCCTTCTTGCCACCGGTAGGCGCCTGGGTCGTGTTGGCGCAGGAGTGCGAGATCATCATCGGAATGAGGATGAGCAGCACAGGGATTACCGGAAAGTATCTGTTCAGGAATTTCTTCATATTAAATGTCGGTTCTTACCACGCTCTGGATGCCTTCGATGGAGCTGAGCTTTTCGAGTATCTTGTCAAGGACGGACCTGTCATTGACGGACATCTCTATGTATCCGTCGAAGAGACCGTCCTGGGTACCGATGTTCAGCCTTCTGATATTGACACCCATGATGAGTGAGATGTAGTGCGAGATGTCGCTGAGGAGACCTACGCGGTCGATGCCCTTCAGGGTGATTCTTACAGGGAAGGATGCGCTCATGACAGCGGTGTCCCACTGAGGAACGACCACCCATTCGCCATGCTTGGCGGCGATGTCCTCTGCCACCTTGCAGGTTTTCTTGTGGATGGTGATGGAACCGTCTGCGGACTTGAATCCGATGACGGGATCTCCAGGGATAGGGCAGCAGCATGAGGCGATGAGGTAGCTCGGACCGTTCTTGCTCTTGCTGCGGACGAGGAAGTTCGATTTCGGGGCGACTGCGGAGTCCTTGTTGGTGAGTATGCTCACGATCTGCTCCGGATCCACCAGTCCTATCGCGATGCGGAAATAGAGCTCATCTACGTATGAGAGCTGTGTGGCCAGGAGTATCTTCTTGAGGATGTCGTTGGTAACCTTCTGTCCGGATGCCCTTAGGATGTCGCTGAAGAGGCTTGCGCCGTCCGGTATGAGTGTCTCGCTCTGGGTCCTGAAATAGTCCATGACGACATTGAGGGCGTGCCTTGTGCGGAGTATCTGGAGCCACTCCGTCTTCGGCTTTCCGTTCTCGGCCGTGATGATCTCGACCTGGTCGCCGGATCTGAGCACGTGTGAAAGCGGGACAAGTTTCATGTTGACCTTCGCCGCAATGGCCTTGTTGCCTATGTGCGAATGGATAAGATATGCGAAGTCGAGGGCGGTGGAGCCGCTCTGGATGGTCTTCTGTTCGCCCTTCGGCGTGAATACCACGATGTCGGCTCTGGTGAGGTCGTCGTGGATGATGTCGAGGAGCTCGAGTGCGCTGATGTCATCTCTCTGGACAAGGATGTCCTTGACCTTGGCAAGCCACTTGTCCATCTCGCTGTCATTCTCGGAGATGTATCCGTCGCGCTTGTATGCCCAGTGTGCGGCGATACCCTTTTCGGCGATGTCGTCCATGCGCTTTGTGCGTATCTGTACCTCGACCCATTTTCCCATCGCACTCATAAGAGTGCAGTGGAGAGCCTCATATCCGTTGGACTTCGGATGCTTCACCCAGTCGCGCACTCTCTCCGGCTGATATCTGTACAGGCCGGTGATGATGGAGAAGATGTGGTAGCACTGGTCGCGCTCGGTCTCTTTCGAGTCTGCGGAAGGAGTGAAGATGATCCTGACGGCATAGAGGTCATAGACCTGTTCGAAGGACACATTCTTCGTGTTCATCTTGTGCCAGATCGAATACGGGGTCTTCACTCTCTTCTTGATGATGAAATCGAATCCTGCATTCCTGAGGGAGCTCTCGATAGGCGCGATGAAGTCGTTGATGGCCCTGTCGGTCTTCTCTACATTGATGTCGATGCGGTTGCAGATGTCGTTGTATGCATCAGGCTCCTTGTATTTCAGCCAGATGTTCTCCATCTCCGACTTGATCTCATAGAGACCCAGACGGTGGGCGAGAGGGATGAATACAAACATCGTCTCGGAGAGGATCTTGTCTCTCTTGTGCTCTGGCATGAACTCGATGGTGCGGCAGTTGTGAAGCCTGTCGGCGAGCTTGATGAGCACGACTCTGACATCGTCATTGAGGGTCAGGAGGATGCGCTTGAAGTTCTCTGCCTGTATGCTTTCAGGCGAGAGGAGATAGTCCTTGTTCTCGTTGTCAAGGACTGTCTTGATCTTGGTGAGACCGTCCACGAGGGACGCTATCTTCTCGCCGAAGAGGTTGCGTATGTCCTCCGTGGTGTAGTTTGTATCCTCGACGACATCATGCAGCAGCGCAGCGGATATGGATTTGTATCCAAGTCCGATGTCGTTCACGACGATCTCTGCCACCGCGATAGGGTGAAGTATGTATGGCTCGCCGCTTCTGCGGCGGACATTCTTGTGTGCCTCGTTTGCGAAATCGAACGCCTTCTGCACAACGTTGAATTCTGCGTCGTCTGCACAGCGCTTCCTTGCAGCCTCGCGGAGGCTTTCATACTCACCGTTGATGAGTTCGTAGTCTTTGATAGTGAATTCAGAGAAACTCATTCCTGAAAAGTGTCTTTAAATTCCTCCCAGAACAGGTCTCTGCGAGGAGTGAAGTCCTTGAGGCGTCCCTCAGGGATATTGTATGTGTCTATATTCTGAAGCCCGTAACTGAGCTGTTCTCCATAGATGATGATCTGCCAGCTGTAATTCATCCAGATGAGGAAGAGAGGGATGGCAGCCATGGCTCCGTACACTCCGTTGAGACGGGTCATGAACAACTGCGTCTGAAGGTAGAGGTACTGGAAGAGGACAAACACAAACCCGGCGACTGCAGCCGCCCAGAATGCATTGACATAATGGACCTTTGCAGCAGGGATGTATTTGTACATCACCGATACGATGAGCACGGTGAATATGTAGAATACCACCCATCCCAGGACTTTCACTATGATGGAGAGGTCCCTGAGGTGGATATGGATACCGATGACGCTGGTGAAGTTGGTGTAGAGGGCGATGCCGAGACCGAAGATGGCCACCACAAAAGGGGACAGGATGAGCATGCCGATGTAGAAGCCGAAGCGCTTGTACATCTTTCTCGGGATCTTCCTGAGGTCCCATACATTGTTGAATACCCTTTCGACCTGGAACATCAGCCATATGACCGTCCATATGAACATGAGCGCCGAGATGATGCCGACACCGCCGGTCTGTGCGGTGGCTATGATGTTGGTCGCCTTGTCGAGTATGGTATCTATGAATTCCGGATTGGTCGGGATGAGCATGTGCAGGAGATTCGATATCTTGTCCGACATGCCTATGCCGTCACCTATCGCGAACAGGAATGCTGCGAACGGCACTACGGCAAGAGCGCCGAAATAGCTCAGCGCCACGCATTGGAATCCCATTCTCTTCTCGGCAAACTCCGTGAATACGATGCGTGTGAGCTTGATGAACTTCACGAGCCTCTTCCTGGCGGACGAGAGTCCGTCGAGGTTGATGTCCCAGAGCTCATTTGTGAACAGCTTTCTGGCTATTAATCTGAGTTCCTTGTAATTCATCGTCAGAAGAGTGTAGGTTCGTCGTCAAACAATGTGCCTGCAGCCGCACCGGCAGGGGAGACTGCGCTGCCGCCCGGTATCATGGCCCTGAATGCAGCTTCGTCTATCACTTCCACTCCGAGCTGCTCAGCCTTCCTGAGCTTCTCGGGTCCCGGCTTCGAACCGGCGAGAAGGTATGATGTGCGTGCGCTTATGGAGCCGCTGTTCTTGCCTCCGTGAAGGGTGATGAGCTCCTTCATGGCCTCGCGCGAGATGCTGAAGTTTCCGGATATGACAATGGTCTTGCCGGCAAGGGAGTCGGAGAGCTGCGCCACCTCCTCATTCATGGATAAGCGCAGGCCACTGGCCCTGAGGCGCGCGATCTGGGCGATATGGCGTTCGTCGCGGAAGTATGCATATACGCTCCGTGCAATGACATCGCCGACGTCAGGCACTTCGGAGAGCTGCTCCTCGGTGGCGGCGATGATGGAGTCGATGTCGCCGAAATGGCGGCAGATCTCCTTGGCAGTGGTCTCGCCGACATAGCGGATGCCAAGTGCGAAGAATACCCTCTCGAATGGGACATTGCGGGACTCCGCAAGGCTGTCGAGGAAACGCTTTGCGGCCCTGTCTTTCCATCCTTCGAGCATCATCAGCTGTCCCTTGCCGAGGTCGTAGAAGTCCGCCGGGGTACGCACGAGCCCGAGTCTGAAGAGCTGCTCTACGGTGGCTGGTCCCGCAATGACATTCATGGCCTTGCGGCCCATGAAATGCACGAGCTTGCCCTGGATCTGTGTCGGGCATCCGTCCACGTTCGGACAGAACCATTTAGCCTCTGCGTCCTGGCGGACGAGTTCAGCGCCGCAATCAGGGCAGACGGCAGGGAATACCGGACTCACGGCATGCTCCGGTCTGCGCGACAGCTCCACTGCGGTGATCTTCGGTATGATTTCCCCTCCCTTTTCCACATAGACCCAGTCGCCGATGCGGATGTCCAGCTGGCGCATCCAGTCTTCGTTGTTGAGTGTCGCCCTCTTCACGACCGTGCCGCTGAGCTGCACAGGCTCGAGGTTGGCGACAGGAGTCACAGCTCCGGTCCTGCCGACCTGGTAGTCGAAAGAGAGCACGGGGGTGAGTGCCTTCTCTGCCTGGAACTTGAATGCCACGGCCCAGCGCGGCGACTTGGCGGTGTAGCCGAGCGCGCGCTGCGAGGCGAACTCATTTATCTTGATCACGATGCCGTCGGTGGCATAAGGGAGCATCTTGCGCTCCGTGTCCCAGTATCTGATATATTCCTCGATGCCGTCGATGCCGCTGCAGATGCGGCGCTTGTCGGATACAGGGAGTCCCCATGACGCTGCGGCATTGAGGGCCTGGTCATGTGTCTCGAACATGTCTGTGTCGCTCGGGATATGGTACAGGGTGCACCAGAGACCGCGGCGGCCCACTTCTTCCGGGTCGATGAGCTTGAGGGAACCGGATGCGGCATTGCGGGGGTTGGCGAAAGGAGTCTCTTCTTCAAGCTCGCGCTGGCGGTTCAGGGCATCGAAGGACTCGTACGGCATCACGATCTCGCCCCTGATCTCGAAGTCGTCGGGCCAGCCTGTGCCAGTCAGGTCCTGAGGTATGTTTGCGATATGCTTCACATTCTCGGTGACATCGTCGCCGACTGTACCGTCGCCGCGGGTCAGAGCCCGGAAGAGGTGGCCGTTCCTGTAATTGAGGCAGATGGCGGTACCGTCGAATTTGAGCTCGCAGGAGTATGTGAATGAGGTGCCCTGAAGAGTCTTGTCGGCGCGCTGGGAGAAGGCTTCTATCTCCTCGATGCTGTAGGTGTTCCCCAGCGAGAGCATGGGGTAGCGGTGAGGATATTTCGCGAAGTCGTGGCCTGTGGCCTTTTCGGCATTCTCTCCGGCAGGGGAGTCGATGTCGCTACCGACCTTCTGGGTGGGGCTGTCAGGGGTGACAAATTCGGGGAAGCTGCGCTCCAGCTCCTCCAGCTCGTACATCATGTGGTCATAGTCGTAGTCACTTATGACAGGATTGTTGTCCACATAGTAACGGCGGCTGTTCTCAAGGATGGCATCCCTGAGTTCACTGATCCTGATCTTTGCCTCTTCTCTGGTCATATCACAAAAAATGGAGGTTATCGTGCGCGCGTGCGCATAATAACCTCCAAATATACAAAAAATCGCGGATATAATCCGTCAGTTCAGACTACTTATGCTCGAGAGCGAGAGTCTTTGTGGTCTGGTCGCAAACCTCAGAAGGTCCCCAGTACTGGATAGGGCCCGGATAGATGTATGAAGTGGTGTTTGCCCACTCCTCTCTCTTGGAAGCGAAGAACTTGAACGGCTCGCCTTCAAGCTCGACGAGAGCCTTGCGGATAACCGGCTTCATGGCACCGTTGCGGCGCTCCATGTTCATCATCATAGTGATAGGCACACCGCCTGCGATCCACTCAGCTGCAGGAGCTGTAGTGTTCTTGATCACTGACATGTAACCGGTCTTGCCGTTGGCAATGAGGCGTGATGCGTTGAAACCAAGTGAGTAGCAGTAGTCAGCATCATAGTTTGAAGGAGCTGCGCAGCGTCCCTCATATCCGAAGAAGTGGTGCTGTGCGCTGAACTTGCCGCAGTACTTGCCCTCTGCCTTCCATGCTGCAAGCTTGGTTGCAACCATAGCGGAGAGAAGCTTCTCGGTCTCGATGAGAGATACCTGTACGTTGCCGTGAGGGTCACGGTCGAGGCAGAGCTGACGCTCTACATCCTTAGGAAGAGACTCGAGGACTGCAAGGTTCTCAGGAGCGATGTTGCCCTTCACGAATGCCACCTGCTCGTCCTTTGAAGCGAACTCGCGGCTCTCGCCTGTTGCAGGGTCTGTGAGGACCTCGTTGAGTTCCTTGATGAGCTTCTTGATGGCAGGGATGAACTCGATGAGTCCCTCAGGGATGAGGACTGTACCGAAGTTGTTGCCGGAAGCTGCACGGTCGGCAACAATCTTTGCGATGTATGTCACAACATCGTCGAGGCTCATGGCCTTCTCCTCGATCTCCTCAGAGATGAGACAGATGTTAGGCTGGGTTTCGAGAGCGCACTCGAGTGCGATGTGAGATGCTGAACGGCCCATGAGCTTGATGAAGTGCCAGTACTTGCGTGCTGAGTTGCAGTCGCGCTGGATGTTTCCGATGAGCTCTGAGTATGTCTTGCAGGCTGTATCGAAACCGAATGAAGTCTCGATCTGCTCGTTCTTGAGGTCGCCGTCGATGGTCTTAGGGCAGCCGATCACCTGTACGCCGTAGTTCTTTGCAGCATAGTACTCAGCGAGGACGCATGCGTTGGTGTTGGAGTCGTCGCCGCCGATGATCACGAGAGCCTTGATGCCGAGCTCGCGGAGGATCTCGATACCGCTCTCGAACTGAGCTTCCTTCTCAAGCTTTGTACGGCCTGAACCGATGATGTCGAAGCCGCCGGTGTTGCGGTAGTCGTCGATGAGCTCGTCGGTGAACTCGATGTACTTGTGGTCAACAAGTCCGCCTGGTCCCATGAGGAAGCCATAGAGCTTGTTTGCAGGGTTGAGAGACTTCACACCGTCGTAGAGACCGGAGATGACATTGTGTCCGCCCGGAGCCTGTCCACCTGAAAGGATGATGCCGACGTTGATCTCGGTAGCGGCTGCGCTTTCTGCAGACTCGAATGTGACTACAGGCATGCCGTAAGTGTTAGGGAAGAGTGCCTTGATCTCAGCCTGGTTGCCCACTGACTGAGTAGCAGCGCCTTCTACAGCCTTTACCGGGCCCTGGAGGGCCTTGGGAAGCTTTGGCTGATAAGCAGCGCGTGCAATCTGAAGATTGGATTTTTCTGCCATTGCTTATGTGTTTATGTTATGAGTTTCCATCTGGAGCCGCACGTCATGACGGCTATAGTCTCGCAAATTTAGCAAATTGTTTTGTAATTTTTTTATTTTTGTAAGGCATGAACGAAACAAAACACAGATAAAAAATGAGAAAGACATTGGCATTCGCGCTTGCAGTCATGATCACAGTCTGCAGCTGCGCCCAGACCAGGAACGGAAAACGCTCCTCTAAGACTGAGGCATTCCCTCTCGACTCACTTGAAATCAAGTACAATCCAAACCTTCAGAAGGGAACCGAGGCACCTGCATTCGAACTTCCGGACACACTCGGAAAGGTGTTCACTCTCAAGGATTTCAAAGGAAGCTATCTGGTAATCGATTTCTGGGCATCCTGGTGCGGAGACTGCCGCAGGGAGATTCCTGAGGTGAAGGCCCTCTATGACAGCTGGAAGGATGCCAGAATCAACGGCTCACCGGTCAAGTTCCTCAGCATCTCGTTCGACCATGATGCGGATGCATGGAAGACGATCCTCCGCAATGAGAATTTCGCATGGCCTCAGGTCAGCAACCTCGTCAAGTACAGAGGCAACCCGCTCGCAGCAGCCTACGGCATACACTGGATCCCGTCTTTCGCCATCATTGCACCGGACGGCACCATCGCCGGTACAGCCATTACCTCAAAGCGCGTGGGCATCATCTTGAAAACGCTTTAACAACTTATGAATAAATCATTATTTATCACCGCATTGGCATTAGTCTCCGCTATCAGTGCTTCAGCAACTGAAACCAGAGATGAAGCCAGACTTCTCCGCTTCCCTGCGACCAATGGAAGCGAGATCGTCTTCTCATACGGAGGAGACCTCTACACGGCTCCGATCACCGGCGGAAACGCAAGACGCATCACTTCCCATGTGGGATATGAGATGTTCGCCAGATATTCGCCGGACGGCAAGAGCATAGCCTTCACCGGCGAGTACGACGGCAACCGCGAGGTGTATCTCATTCCGGCATCGGGCGGCAACCCGGTGCGCCTTACGTACACGGCTACCAATTCACGCGACGACCTCGGCGACCGCATGGGTCCGAATAATATTGTCATGACCTGGACCCCGGACGGCAAGAGCGTTGTCTTCCGCAACCGCATCGGCGACGGATTTGACGGCTACCTATGGAGCGTCCCTGTGGACGGTGCCATGCCGTCGAAGCTCCCTCTCATGGAGGGCGGCTTCTGCTCTTATTCGCCGGATGGCAGGAAACTGGCCTACAACCGCGTGATGAGAGAGTTCCGTACATGGAAATACTACCGCGGAGGCATGGCGGACGACATCTGGATCTATGACGGAAAGTCTGTCACGGACATCACTGCTGGCTGCGACGCCCAGGACATTTTCCCAATGTGGGTGGGTGAAGAGGTGTATTTCGCATCCGACCGCGACATGACCATGAACATTTTCGTGTACAACACGAAGACAAAGGCAACTGCGAAGGTCACCGATTTCCACGACTATGACGTGAAGTTCCCGTCGACCGACGGCAAGACCATAGTGTTCGAGCAGGCCGGATACATCTGGAAGCTTGACCCTGCCACGAAGAAGTACGACAGGATCCCTGTGCGAATCGCATCCGATGACGTCTACGCCCGCCCTGAGCCGCGCACCGTCTCCACAATGGTATCGGACGCCAGCCTTTCTCCGGACGGCACCAGACTCGCTGTGACGGCGAGAGGAGAGGTGTTCAATGTGCCTTCGACAGAGGGCGTGACACGCAATATCTCCCGCACCCCGGGTGCGAATGAGCGCGGCGCATGCTGGTCTCCTGACGGAAAGAGCATCGCATACATAAGTGACAGGACAGGGGAGACAGAAATCTGGCTCCAGGATGTCGGGGACGAGACCTCTGCACCGGTGCAGCTCACAAAGGACAATGACACCTATATCCGCAGCATCAAGTGGAGTCCTGACGGCAAGAAGATCCTTTACACCGACCGCAAGAACAGAGTCTGCGAGGTGGACCCGGCCACAAAGACGGTAAAGACCCTTCTCCAGAACCCTATGAGCGAATTCTTCGGAGTCAGCTACTCTGCAGATTCGAAGTGGCTCACTTACACCAGACCTGCTCAGAACGAGATGTCCGTGGTGTATGTCTATGATATTGCAAGCGGCAGGGAATATCCGGTGACCGAGAAGTGGTACAACTCTTCTTCTCCGGCATTCAGCGAGGATGGAAAGTATCTCATCTTCAATTCAGACCGTGACCTCAATCCTATCTACAGCCGCATCGAGTGGAACTATGCATACACCCAGATGGGCGGCATCTATATGGCAATGCTCGCCGCCGATACCGCATCTCCGATTCTGCCTTCTGACGGAGTCTGCAAGGCCGAGGCCAAGAAGGAAGAGTCCAAGGGTGCCGCAGAGGTGAAAGTGGACCCTGCGGGACTCACATCACGCATCATCAAGCTTCCGGTGAACGGCGGTGGAAGGAATTTCTACTGCGACGGCAAGAAGCTCTGGTACAGCGGCAACGGCGGCACCAAGGTGTTTGATTTCAGCACCAGAAAGAGTGAGGACTGCTGCAGCGGAACCATCAGCTACCGTTTCGGCGACAAGAAGGCCATCTGCCACAGCGGACGCAGCATCAGCGTGGTGGACTTCCCGGCAGCCAAGGCCAAGGCCGACAAGACAGTCGAGCTCGGCAACATGACAGCCACCGTGGACTACGCACAGGAGTGGCCTCAGATCTTTGACGAGGTCTGGAGGGCATTCAGGGACGGTTTCTATCTGGAGAACATGCACGGCCGCGACTGGAATGCAGTCAAGGCAAAATACGAGGTGCTTCTCCCTTATGCCAAGACCAGACTCGATCTCAACTACATCATAGGCGAGATGATTTCCGAGCTCGCGTGCGGCCATGCGTATGTGTCGCCTGGCGACTATCCGAAGCCAGAGCGCATCAGCATGGGCCTGCTCGGAGCGGAGATGTCGAAGGACAGGAAGAGCGGCTATTTCAGGATCGACCGCATCCTCGAGGGTGCACCGTATGACGAGAAGCTCCGTTCTCCTCTCACCGAGCCGGGAATAGGTGTCAAGGCAGGTGACTATATCACCGCAATCGACGGCGTATCGACCAAGGATGTTGCAAACATCTACAGTCTCCTTACCGGCAAGGCAGGAGTGCTCACAGAGCTTACCGTCAACAGCTCTGCAGCTCCGGGTGGAAAGAAGGTGGTTCTCAGGCCTATCGCCGATGAGTATCCGCTTTATCATTACGAGTGGGTCATCGGCAATATCCGCAAGGTAGAGGAGCTTTCCGGCGGCAAGGTCGGTTACATCTACATCCCTGATATGGGCCGCGACGGCCTCAATGAATTCGCTCGTTATTACTATCCTCAGCTTGACAAGGAGGCTCTCATCATCGACGACCGGGCAAATGGCGGCGGAAACATTTCCCCTATGGTCATCGAGCGTCTCCAGAGACATACTTACCGCATGACTATGAGGAGGACAGGCACTATGACCGGAACAATTCCTGAAGGTACGCACCACGGCCCGAAGGTGCTCCTTATCAACAAGTATTCAGCTTCGGACGGAGATCTTTTTCCATGGAGTTTCAAGGCCAACAAGCTCGGCACAGTGATAGGTACCCGCACATGGGGCGGCATCATCGGCATCAGCGGATCGCTTCCGTATATGGATGGCACCGATGTCAGGGTTCCGTTCTTTACCAATTATGATGCGGAGAGCGGCCAGTGGATTGTGGAGAATCACGGTGTGGATCCTGATATCCTTCTGGAGAATGACCCTCTGAAGGAGGCTGCCGGCAAGGATGAGCAGCTTGAGATGGCCGTGAAGACTGCACTTGAGCAGATCAAGGACCGCAAGCCGCTTCCTGGCGTGCCTGCACCTCGCACTTTCAAGGATCTCGGTCTCCCGGAGACCTGGTAGGTTCTCTGAAGATGGTTTTTCGGGAGGCCGGTTTCTGTGAGCGTTTTGTAAGGCATCATCGGCATCCACCATCGCGATTTCAAATCACAATGTAAGGCATCCACCGGCGCGGCGGATGCCTTTTTCATGGGCCATGCAGCCCTCTATTTGCCGTACTGCAGGGCAAACTTGCCAAAATCCCTCGCGGCTGTTCTTTTCGTACTGTGAAGGTTCGCAGTTTCCGCTGGCGGATGTGCCGTGGCTGACGCAGCTGCGCTGGGCCGCCATAGCGACGGAGGCAAAGCTTCTGCGGCGGGCGTTGCGGAGCTCTTCTTCGCCCGCAAAGAGGCTTTCCCGCAGTCGCGACAGTGGCGGCAGAATCAGCCGAGAAACCAGGGGAAAACTCGGCTGTTTTGAGGTCGAACAGCGTTATATTCGCGAAAACAGACGCTGAAGGCAGTAGAGGAACAAGATACGCAAAGCCGGGGAGGAGCCAGACACGAAGAGCGGCTATTTCATATCCCAAGATATTGGAGTAAATTTGCAGTGTTATGATTGACATCAGAATCGAAGATTACAACTACCCGCTTCCTGACGAGAGGATAGCCAAGTATCCACTCGCCGAAAGAGACTCATCAAAACTGCTGAGATACCGCGACGGGGAAGTTGACGAGCATACTTTCAAAGACCTCCCGGGTCTTCTCCCATCAGGTGCGCTGATGGTGTTCAACGACACCAAGGTAGTGCCTGCAAGACTCTTTTTCAAAAGGGATACAGGCGCACACATCGAGATATTCTGCCTTGAGCCCATAGATCCGCCGGAATACAACACCATATTCGCCACAACATCCACATGCCGCTGGAAATGCGTCATCGGCAATGCCAAGCGCTGGAAAAGCGACATACTCTCACTGATCAACCCTGACAATGATGATGCTGTCGCCGCAATGGACCTGAAGGCCGAGCTCATCGAAAGGGACGGCCAGACCGGCACCGTACAGTTCTCATGGAAGGACGGATCCGTATTCTCCAATGTGCTCGACCGCTGCGGCAGGATTCCCATTCCGCCGTATCTCAACCGCGAGACAGAAGCCATCGACCTTGAAAGGTACCAGACCACATATGCGCACATCCGCGGCTCTGTGGCAGCGCCGACCGCAGGTCTCCATTTCACGGAGCAGGTGCTCGATGAGATACGCGCCAGGGGCATAGACACACGCAATGTATGCCTCCATGTCGGAGCTGGAACCTTCCTGCCGGTGAAGAGTTCCAATGTGGCCGACCATCCCATGCACAGGGAGCCGTTTTCGGTGAAAAGGTCGCTCCTGAAGGAACTTGCCGCAAAGGGGGAGCGTCCCCTCATTGCAGTCGGCACTACATCGGTCCGCACCCTCGAATCGCTGTATTATCTGGGAGTGAGCATCATCGAGCATGGTGAGCCGCGGGACGTGGCGCAATGGGCGCCTTATGAGAGAGAGTATTCCCATACCACTGAAGAATCGCTCAGGGCCATCGTGGACTATATGGACAGGAACGGTCTGGAAGAGATCAAGGCAGGTACAAGGATCATCATCGTGCCGGGATTCAGGTTCAGGCTCGTGGACATGCTGGTGACCAACTTCCACCAGCCGGAAAGTACCCTCATACTTCTGATCTCGGCATTCGTGGCTGGTGACTGGAAGACCATCTACAACTACGCCCTAGGACACGGATTCCGTTTCCTGAGCTACGGAGACAGCTCACTGTTGTACAGGCGATAGATTTTTATTACTTTTGTCTGATTAACAATACAGAAAAAGTGGACACTAAAGAATTTGACGGGATCGCTCCTTACACTGATGAGGAGGCCCTTGAAGCGATAGCCAAGCTTTCGAGTAACAGATATATCGGCTTGATTTCCAAGTATATCTTCCCAGACAAGCCATACACATATCTCAGGGATACACTGAGGTCGGTCAGAAGCGTTGACGAGTTCCAGCAGATCGTGATGGGACAGGCTGTCAACTGGGTGATAGACAATTCTACTGAAGGATTCACATACGAAGGAGTCGAGAATGTAAAGGATTTCGGAGACAAGAAATTCCTGGTCATGTCAAACCACCGAGACATCGTGCTTGACCCGGCCCTGACCCAGTATGTGTTCCTTGAGAACAATATCCCGATGACCGAGATCGCCGTAGGAGACAACCTTCTTTCCAGCAAGGTCGTAGAATATATCCTCCGAAGCAACAGGATGATCAAGGTGATCCGCGGCATATCCGCCCGAGAGCTTTACCTGTCTTCACAGATACTTTCCAAGTACATACGTCAGACCATCACCTCCGGCAAGAGTTCCGTATGGATCGCCCAGAGACAGGGCCGTACCAAGAACGGCGTGGACATCACCGAGCAGGGCCTGCTCAAGATGTTCGACATGAGCGGAGAGAAGGGTTTCAAGGAGAACTTCATGGAGCTCAACATCGTTCCGTTCAGCATCTCATACGAGTATGAGCCGTGCGATGTCAGAAAGGCCAGGGAGATCCTCATTTCCAGGACTGAGAAGTACGTGAAGAAAAAAAATGAGGACATGCACAGCATCATCATGGGCATACGCCAGAAGAAGGGCCATGTGCATCTCTGCATAGGAAAGCCTCTCACTGAGGCCGAGATAGAGGCAGCTTCACTCTGCGACAAGAATGACCGTTACTCCGGCATCAGACATGCCGTGGACCGCAGGGTGATCGAAGGATACAAACTCTGGAAAACAAACTACATCTGCTATGACATGGTGAACGGCACCGACAAGTATGCCGACAAGTACACCAGTGACGATGTGGAGAAGTTCAAGGCTTACATGGAGCACAGACTCAACAAGGTCGAGCGCTCACTGAACAGGGAAGAGCTCAAGGATATTTTCCTTCACATCTATGCAAACCCTGTGATAAGCAAGGAAAATTTCGAGCAGGGCATCTGGAAATAATCCATCCACGTGCAGATGCAGACGGAGACTGAGTATATCAGGGAGCAGAGGCTGTTCCATGGCATGGTTCCGAGAGTCATGGGAACCAAGCTGGAGCTCATGACTGTAGGCACTGAAGAGGATGTGGCCAGGAATACCTGGAATGAGATATGCGCTGACGCCGAGAGGCTGGATTCCATGCTGAACCGTTTCTCTCCCGAAAGCGAGATCTCTAAGATAAATGCCATGCACGGCTGCGACAGGCTGAAGATCAGCAGTGAACTGCTGGATATCCTGAGGCTGTCCATTGACTACTGGTACAGGACAGAGGGGCTGTTTGACATAACCAGAGGCAGGATGACGGAACTGAGCCTGACGGACGAGGGATTGCTGACGATCTCATCTCCGGAGCTCACTCTTGATTTCGGGGGAATCGCGAAAGGCTACCTTCAGGCACGCACGGAAGCGAAGCTCCGCCGTTCCGGCGCGGAATGCGCGTTTGTGGATTTCGGCAACAGCGCCATTCTGGCCATAGGACATCACCCGTTCGGGGATTCATGGAGGGTAAGCCTCCCGAACCCGTACAACGGTGCCATTCTGGACGAGTTCCAGATACGCGACAGGGCATTGTCGACTTCAGGCAACACGCCGGGATATACCGGGCATATCGTCCATCCTCTTACGGGAAAGGCGAATGTCGAAAGAAAGATAGTGTCTGTGACTGACAGAAGCGCACTCGATGCAGAGGTGCTCTCCACAGCACTCATGATAGCGGACGAGGGGCAGAGGCTCAGGATCGGTAGGTCCTTCCCGGCTGCCCAGATAAAAACATATCATTTATGAAAGAAGAGACACAAGGCGTAGATCTTGGTCTGAGAAAGTTCATCAAGGAACTTGGATTCATCACGGGCGGCACTTCACTGCTTGCAACCGCACCGTGGCTGTCTTCCTGCACTCCTGAGAAGCTCGAGGAAATCAAGAGCGAGAAGAAGGCCAGAGTGGCTGTCATCGGCACAGGTTCCCGCGGACAGTATCATATCCACAACCTGAAAAACATCCCCCATGCGGAGCTTGTGGCTCTGTGTGATATCTATCAGCCCAATCTCGAGACGGCTCTGGCTCTCTGCCCGGGAGCCAAGACTTATACCGACTACAGGAGACTTCTGGAGGACAAGGATATCGACGGTGTGATCATCACCACACCTCTTCATCTCCATGCTCCCATCACTCTTGACGCCCTTTCTGCAGGAAAGCATGTGTTCTGCGAGAAGGCCATGGCCCGTACGATAGAGGAGTGCAGGGCCGTGTATGATGCATACACCAAGACCGACAAGGTGCTTTATTTCTGCATGCAGAGGATGTATGATGAGAAGTACATCAAGGCCATGCAGCTCATCGGTGCCGGACTCATCGGCGACATTGTGGGCATGAGGTGCCATTGGTTCAGAAACGCAGACTGGCGTCGTCCTGTCCCTTCTCCTGAACTGGAGCGCCACATCAACTGGAGACTCTACAAGGAATACTCCGGCGGCCTCATGACCGAGCTCGGCACACATCAGATCGAAGTCTGCAACTGGGCGACACATATGATCCCTACCACGATATGCGGTCAGGGAGGTATCGTGCACTGGAAGGACGGACGTGAGGTCTATGACAGCGTCAATGTCTCTTACAGATACTCCGACGGCCGTATCATCACATACGAATCTCTGATTTCCAACAAGTTCAACGGCATGGAGGAGCAGATTCTCGGAAGCAAGGGTACCATCGACCTGGCGAAGGGCGTGTATTACCTCGAAGAGGACAATATGATATCCGGTATGCGTCAGCTTCTCGATCAGGTCAAAACCGGTGTCTTTGCGGCCATTCCGACCGCAGGACCGAGCTGGAAGCCTGAGCTCAAGTCTGCATATGTCCCTCATCCTGTGGTTGAAGGCGGATTCAGTGTGGTCGGTGGAGAGAGCATGATCGGCGCAGCTCAGGACGGTTCAGATGCAATCCTTTCGGCATTCTGCCAGTCATGTATCACCGGTGAGAAGGCCAAGGATGTCGTGGAGGAGGCATATTATTCAACTGTCCTCTGTCTGCTCGGCAACACCGCAATGGAAGAGAACAGGGTCATCACTTTCCCTGAAGAGTACAAGATCCCTTATATGAAGTTCTGAGATGAAAGATATAGTGATTACCGGAAAGAAGCTCAGGAATGAGCTCTTCATCATCCTCGGATGTTTTGTGGCAGCGTGCCTTGTCAATGTCTATGCCATTATCCACTATTCAAGACCTGTCTCTGAGCTCTTTACTCAGATAGGTTTTGTCGCGGTGACGGCTGTTCTGATCTTTGCCGTCCTGACGGTCGTCCGAGTTGTCGTCTGGCTTGTGCTGGCGGTTGTCCGCAGGTGTCTCGGCAGATAATAAGCGTATTCAGACATACATGATAATCAAAAAGGCTGACGTGAAAGTCAGCCTTTTTTTCTCTCGTCAGCCACTATCTTTCTTGTTACCAGCAGGCTGTGCCGTGACTTTCGCCTCAGCGACACGAGCCGAGCCTGAGACGGGCAGTCACTTGCTCCTGGGTTCGCAGCGGCTGCTTCGGCATCGTCATCGCCTGTCGCGGCTGACTCCTCCCTTTTAGTCTGCTTCGCAGCCTAACGGTCGTCAATCACACGCCGCTCCCGGGCGGCTCTTCCGACACCTCAGCTATTCCGCCGCTGCTCCAAGTCGCCGCGTGACTTCCCGACTCAGGCTCTTTTTGTCGTGCCGTTAAATTCGAATACTTCTGAATTATGCCCGCCGCCCCATAGCGGCGGAGGGTTTGCCCCTGCGGCGGGCGTTGCGGAGCTCCTCTTCGCCCGCAAAGGGGCATTCCCGCAGACGCGGTAGGGTGGCAGTTTCAGCCGAGAAAATGGCAAATAATCGTCTGTCTGAGAGATGGCATCACGTTTCAGACGTGTATTGCGCAGAAACGCGGCTAAAATGGAGCAGAGCACCGATTTCAGCCGTGAAATCATCGGATATGCGGCTGTCAGGTCTCTGAAGCCGGTTATGCTGCATGCCTGAGGCCGGCATCTACGGGGAACCGATCATTTCTGACATGAAAGAGGCCTTTTACATGTCAATTTGCTGGTCTTCTGTGTGTTTTGACATGAAAAGAGGCATTATCATGTCAATTATCAACAGGTCGCTGATCTTGGCGGCACGAGCCTAGCACCGATTTCAGCCGTGAAATCATCGGATATGCGGCTGTCAGAAAGGCGAAGACCTGGAAGCGGATCTTCTCTGCGCCGACCCACAGCCACGAAGATCCGGTGGACAATCAGCTGCGGAAGGCCGTCGAGGAGTCAGACCCGAAGGGCGAACTCCGAGACATTGCCTGGAGCAGCTGCTTTGTCCAACGGTCGGAGGGGCGGCAAGCTCAAAGGGCGGCAACCTCAAAAACAAGTTCTACTGGCAGTGCTATGACATACCAGTAGAACCAGATTTGAATAATCTCCCGAGCAAAAGCTGAGAGAGACGGTGTAAATGTCTACTCGCTCTTGGACTCTTTTGCAAGCCTGCGGCGCTTCCTGGCCGGCTTCTCGAACAGTGCGTCCACCTGCGCGATGATCTCGGCAGCAGGGAGGTCCGGACTGATCACGAGATCAGGCTCCTTTACATAATAGCCGCGGCTCTGTGCGGCAAGACTTCCACCACCGGTGACATTGACCATGATGACATCCTCCTTTTTGACCTGTCCGCTCTCGACAGCCTGCGCGAGACTTGCGACAGCTGTGGCTGCAGCAGGGAAGATGTCATATCCCTCGAGATTGCGATACATGAGAATCCATCTGACAATCTCGTCATTGGTCACCTTGAAGAAATCTCCGCCTGTGTCTTCGAGTGCATCGAAAAGACCGCCTGCGATGCTGTACGGAGGTTTTCTGTTGGAAAGCACCTTGGCAAGAATCACCTCGGCATCCCTTCTCGACTGCTCTGGTGTGAGATCGAGGAGCTGTCTCTGATGAGCCTTCCATGAGTCATACATGATGGTGAATGGGATATTCTGGGACACAAAGAGCTTCATCTTGTGGGTACCGAAACGTCCGTCCTCGATGAGTCGGAGGTTGTTCTCCCACGCTGCAATGGCACCGGTACCGCTTCCCACCGCCTGGAAATACGCATCCGGGATGCGTCCTATGCACTCGACCGCACTGAGGAGTGTGGTGCCCATACCGTCACGGCGAGCCACATTCTTGGCACCGCCTTCGGCGAAATATCTTGGCGACTGGCAGATCTTGTCACCGAGAGCGATGGCGTCAAAGTAATCCGAACCGGAAGGGGTCGCGATCATCTTGACACAGCTGTTGAGCTTCGAACGGAACCAGAGGTCACGGAAATTGTCTGCAGGCACACAGATGACGATAGGGATGTTGTTGTCCGAACATACCTGTGCGAAAGCGCGGGCAGTGTTGCCGGCAGACTGCACTACAAGCACCTTGTCACTGTTCTTAGGCAGACGTCCGCACACTGAAAACGCCTCAGTCTCCTTGAATGAACAGGTCTCCATGGTGGCACCGATCTTAGGATTGTATCCTGAGAAGGTGATATAGAGGTTGTCAAGTCCCAGATGCTCTGCAAGACCCTTGCTCTTGTATGTGACAGGAGCGCAGGATTTCTTGAGGACGCGGCTGATAGGAAGCCAGTTGGCATAACGGTAGATGCCGTCGAGATCTTCCCTCGGCGTGAACTGTTTGGTCTCATAGATAGCCCTCACCAGTGATGGCGACTGGGTGTCGGGATCGGCGAGAGTCCATCCTGCATCAGAAAGGATGTGACCGTCGATAACATTCATCAGCTGGTAGCTGGTAGGAGTGAATTTCATTGCTATATGGTTTTAGTATTTATTAAATCGTCATAAAGAGCCACGTGAGGTATCCAGCCTCAAGCAGAAGAAGCATAGAAGCTTCCACTCTGTCGAGAAGATTCTTCTTCCAGGTGAAGGCCCCGATGAGGACGACGAGCACGCCTGCGAGCATGACTCCCATGTCCACGAAGTTCATACCGCTGAGATCAAGCGGGCACACGACTCCGGCGCACCCGAGGATGAGCAGGATATTGAACACATTTGACCCGAGAATGTTGCCGAGTGCCATCTGTCCCTTGTGCTTTGCAGCGGCCACCACACAGGTCGCAAGCTCCGGAAGGGAAGTGCCCACCGCAAGGATGGTGATGGCGATGAACTTGTCGGAAACGCCGAGCGACTTCGCGATGGCGGTGGCCGAGTTCACGAACAGCTGTCCTCCAGCGATAAGCCCTGCAAGTCCTCCTGCTGCGAAGAGCAATGCGACAGGAAGTTTCTGAGTCTTCTGGGGGATGTCGTCGTTGTCCGCACCGTCATCGTATCTGAAACACATGTACAGATATGCCGCCATCATGAGCAGGAAGAATGCTGCTTCCAGCCTCGAGATGCCGTCATGATCCCCGAGTCCGAAGAGCGAGTGCTTCATGCCTACGAGGATCAGAAGCAGCGTGGCTGCTACAGTCACCGGGATATCCCGTTTCCTGTTGGAAGATGTGATCGCGATAGGGGAGATAAGGGCTGTGAGGCCCAGAATGAGCAGGGTGTTGCAGATGTTGGATCCGACCACGTTGCCTATGGAAATATCTGAGTTCCCGGCAAAGGCACCTGTGAGGCTGACTACCAGCTCCGGGCAGGACGTGCCGAAACCCACGATGGTGAGTCCGATGACAAATTCGCTGATACCAGCCTTGCGGGCGATGCTTGTGGCACCGTCCACCAGAAAATCAGCCCCTTTGACCACCAGGAGCAGACCTGCGATGAGTATGAGTATCTGGATCGCCATTATTTTCTGAGCCTTAATGCGCACACGTTCTCGACATGCTGCGTCTGAGGGAACATGTCGACTGGCTGTACGGCTGTAATTTCATATTTCTCCGCAAAGAGGGCGAGGTCGCGGGCCTGGGATGCAGGGTTGCAGCTGACATAGACCATGCGCTCCGGCAATGCATTCAGTATGACCTTGGCGACATCCGGATGGATGCCCGCGCGAGGAGGGTCGAGGATGATGACATCCGGCCTTCCATGCCTGTGGATGAACTGGTCGGTGAGGATGTCCTTCATGTCACCGGCGAAGAATTCGCAGTTGGTGATGCCGTTGTTTGCGGCATTGAGTCTCGCGTCGGTGATGGCTTCAGGCACATATTCGATGCCGAATACCTTGGAAGCCTTGGCTGAGACGAACTGCGCGATGGTTCCGGTACCGGTATAGAGGTCATAGACCACTTCGTTTCCGGTGAGGGCGGCGAATTCGCGGGCCACAGAATAGAGCTTGTATGCCTGCGGACTGTTGGTCTGGTAGAATGACTTCGGTCCTATCTTGAAAGAAAGCCCCTCCATGGTCTCGTAGATGGCGTCTTCACCCTTGTAGAGGATGCATTCCTGGTCGCCGAGAGAGTCATTGCACTTGCGGTTGATCACATAGTAGAGCGACTTTATCTGAGGGAACTTCTCGGCCACAGCATCGAGAAGGGCAGTCCTTGCCTGCTCGTCCTCGTCAGCGAATGCCACGATGAGCATCACGTCTCCCTTCTGGGTGGTGCGGATCACGAGGTTTCTCATGTATCCGTGATTCTCCCTGAGGTTGTAGTACTCCAGATCATGATCGAGGGTGTACTGCCTGATGAAGTTGCGGATCTCATTGGAAGGCTCAGCCTGGAGATAGCACTTGTCTATATCGAGCACCTTGTCGAAGAATCTGCCGACATGGAAGCCCAGGCCGCACCTTTCCTTTGCGGAGGCATTCTCAGCATCTGTCTTGCTCGTGAACCACTTGCTGCTCGAGAAGGTGAACTCAAGCTTGTTTCTGTAGAAACGGGTGTTGTCAGATCCTATGATAGGGGTTATCTCAGGGATGTCCAGATGCCCGATGCGCACGAGCTGGTCGTACACCTGCTGCTGCTTTGCGGCGAGCTGCATCTCATAAGGAAGCGGCTGCCACTTGCATCCGCCGCACACTCCGAAGTGAGGGCAGAACGGCTCGAGCCTGTCCGGTGAAGGTGTGACTGTGCGGAGCACATATCCCTCCATGAAATTCTTCTTCTTGCTTGTCACCCTGATGTCGACGACGTCTCCAGGGACTGCAAATTCGACGAAAACGACGACTCCCTCATAGTGCGCGAGGGCCTTTCCCTCCGCAGCTACGGACTCGATGAGCACGTTTTCAAGTATAAGGTCAACTTTCTTTCTCATTGTCAATCGATTTTGGTCACCGTGGCTCCGAAAGGACCTGCGCAGACATGCACGGTCCCGCAGGTGATGCCCCACAGCTCAGCGGCGTGCTGAGGGATGACGACATCGGCTTCGGACGCGGAAGGTGAGAAATTGAGGAACACCATCGAGGTGCCCGATGGCTGCCGCCTCAGGAAGGCGAAATGACGGTTTCTGTCGAAGGAGCCGCCGTTGCAGTACCCGAGGTCGTATGTGTCTCCATCCATTACAGCGAAAGTCATGGCAGCTCTGAAGAGCCTGAGAATGGCAGCTTCTCCCTCCTCGAGGCCGGTGCCGGTATGGATGTATGCATATAGGCGCCTGAGCGCCGGAATGTCGGTGAAATTGAAGATCGAGGTCCTGCCGTCACCCGTGTCGGCCGCCGCTTCACCTATCTCCTCTCCGAAATAGATCATGAAGGCGGAGGTGTTGAATGCTGCGGACATGTAGAGGGGAGCGGCCGTGTTCGAGGCCATGCCTCCGAAATGCGGTGATGCGAATCTCTGCTCGTCGTGGTTCTCCAGGAAGTTGAGCATGTGCGGCTGGAGGTCCCCGAGCCACTGCCAGTCGCCGCTGAGCCGCGATGCTGGTGCCTGCCCGGCCATTATGGCGCGTATGGTATCATAGAAGCCGGATTTGTCATAAAGGTAGTCAAATCCCACTTCGCGGATGTATGACGCGTATGTGTCCTTGTTGTACGCTTCCGCAATGAAGATCAGGTCCCCGAAACGCTCCTTCACCCGGCTGATGGCCCAGGTGAAGAACTGTGGGGGCACAAGCTCCACCATGTCGCACCGGAATCCGTCCACGCCCTTGGATGCCCAGAACATGAGGATGTCGAGCATCTTGTCCCATGTGGATGTATGGAAGTCGCAGTAGTTTATCTTGACGGTGTCGTACCAGTCGTCTGCCGATGGCGCCGGAGTGAAGCAGTTGCCCGTGGCTTTGGCGGGATTCTCATCGAAGGTGCCCGGTGCCGGCATGATGAACGGCTGTCCCGGATAGTAGAAGAAGTCGTTGGATGCGGTCCAATGCAGACTGACGTCATCGTGGTCGCCGAGGTAGGCGATGTCGGTGCGGCACCTTTCGCGGCCGTAGTCGCGGCCGACGTGATTGGGCACGAAATCGATTATCACCTTCATGCCGGCATCGTGGGTGCGCTTGACGAGATCCTCAAACTCAGCCATTCTTGAATCCTCTGCATCAGCGAGATAAGGATTCACGTCATAATAGTCCGAGATGGCGTATGGGGAGCCCGGTGTACCCTTCACGAAAGGCTGGGCGGTGGAATGGCGGATGATGCCTGTGTACCATATGTGGGACACTCCAAGCGTCTTGAGGTACGCGAAACACGCCTCGTCGATGCACGAAAGGCGTCCTTCACCCCAGAGACGGGGGAGCATCTGGTATATGACTACTTTGCCCATATCCTTCTTCTGAATTCGGCTACGGTCACAGCGGTAGCCACTGCGGCGTTGAGTGATTCTGAGGTCTGCGCTCCTTCGGGGAAAGGAGGTATGTAGAGGCGGTCGGACACCAGGGATGCCATGGCATCCGAGATGCCGTTTGACTCATTGCCGATGACAATCACCGAAGGGGAGTCCCCGCCTGTGGCGAGATCGCGGGAGTAGATGTTGCGTCCATCAAGGAAGGTGCCGTAGACACGGCCGCCGGCTTCAAGGACATCTCTGGCGAATGAGGTCAGCTCCGTATAATGGAAATCAACTCTGAATATGGCACCCATGGTGGCCTGGACGACCTTTGGATTGAATACTTCCACCGTGTCGGGAGTAGCCACAACCGACTTGATGCCGAACCAGTCCGCGATGCGGAGTATGGTGCCGAGATTGCCCGGGTCGCGAATGGAATCCAGGGCGAGATAGAGGCCCTTTTCCACCTTTACAGGCTGCGGCGCAGGCTTCCTGAGCACAGCGAGTACCGGCGACGGGGTAGAGAACTGGGAAAGTCTGGACATGGTCTCTTCCCCGACTTCTTCGCGGCGGTAGACCTTCACGACTTCAAAGCGGGAATGGAGAGCCTCGTCTACCATTTTCTCGCCTTCAACTATGAAAAGACCGCTCTCGTCACGGAATTTCTTTGACGACAGGGAACGGACTGACTTTATTTCATTAACCGAAAGGTGCATTATACAAATATAGCAATGATTCTTCAATTATTATCGGCTTTTTATTCTAAATTTGCAGCATGCTGAAAGCCATCAGAAGATTCTTCCTGAGACCGTTTGCACTCACGGCAGCGGCAGTCCTTCCGGCCGTGTCATGCGGTTCCGGCAGGCAGCTTGCCGACGGCGAATACAACCTGGTGCAGAATAGGATCGTCATCATGGGAGGAGACGTCGCTGCAAGGGATGTGGCATCCTACATCAAGCAGCAGCCCGCAGGCTTTTCTCTTCTGAAAAAGGATCCTCTTCCTTTCAGCGCGAAACTGATGGAATCTTCTGCAGAGAACATCAAGTCGCATCTGGACTATCTGGGCTACTACAATTCCGATGTCACAAACTATGTGACGATGAAGAAGAGCAAGGCCTATGCAACCTATCTCATCACTCCCGGAGAGCGCTACCGCATATCTGAGATCAGGTATGTACTCCCTGAGAGAGGCAGTTTCGCCGAGGATTTCTATTCAGACACGACGAATGTCAGCGTCCATGTAGGGGACTATCTTTCCGAGGCCCTGCTGGAAGCTGAAAGCGAAAGGTCCGCGGCAGCCATGAGGACCAAGGGATACTACGGATTCTCAAAGAACTATTTCTTCTTCGAGGCGGATACCCTTTCCGGTCCAGACTCCGTGATCCTGGAGATGAAGGTGAACGAGTACACCAGAAACGAGTCGCCGTCAAGCGCCCAGATGCTGCGCAAGAGCATGATCAGCGACGTGACCCTGTCACATTCCGCATCTCTGCCGTTCAACGACAGGATCCTTCGCGATCTCAACACGGTCAAGCCCGGCACGATGTATGACGAGTCCGAGATCAACAACACTTACCGCAGGCTGTCGGCCCTGAAGGTGTTCAACAGCGTCGGAGTGGAGCTCACCCAGACAGACACCAACCGCGTGAGATGCGACATAAACCTCAGCGAATCACGCATCCAGGGCTTCAAGGTGGAGCTCGAGGCATCGACCAATTCGTCGGGGCTCATGGGTGTGTCGCCACAGCTGACCTACCATCACAAGAATATATTCCACGGAGGAGAGTGGCTGAACCTGAGCTTCCTCGGCAACTTCCAGTTCAAGCTCAATGACAATACCAGTTCCAGCGAAGTGGGTGCCTCTGCCGGACTCAGCCTCCCGAGATTCCTCGGCCTCCCGTACAGCCGCTTCAAGGGACCGAACATCCCGCGCACGGAGATAAAGGCGTCCTACAGCTATCAGGACAGGCCGGAATACACGCGAAGCATGATATCCACCTCATACGGATACAGCGGAAGCATGCGCAGCGGAAACCTGTCGTACCAGCTGTTCCCTCTTCAGGTAAGCATCGTGAGACTCTTCGACCTTGATCCGGAATTCTACAGGGACCTCATGAGAAACCCTTTCATGAGATACTCTTACCAGAACCATTTCGATGCCGGTGTCGGAGGTATCCTCTATTATGCATCATCCAATGCCCAAGGCTCGAAATATGCCAGAGGACTTGTTGATCTTTCGGGAAATGCGCTCAGTCTCCTGAAGAAATACATGAAGACCAGCGAGAGCGGCGAAGGACTCATCTGGGGAGCGCCTTTCACCCAGTATGTCAAGGGTGAGATCAACGTCGGGAGGACCTGGAGTCTCGGACTCGAAGGCAGTCATTCCATCGCGACAAGATTCATCGCCGGAGCCGGATATGCCTATGGCAACTCGACCGCGGTTCCATTCGAGAAACAGTTCTATTGCGGAGGTGCGAACAGCATGAGGGGATGGCAGGCAAGGGCACTCGGTCCTGGACGCTGTGCGGACAGCCACAGCTTCAGTATCCCGAGCCAGACCGGAGACGTGAAACTGGAAACAAATCTCGAATACAGATTCAATATCTTCTGGAAGCTCGGCGGAGCGCTGTTCACCGATGTCGGAAACGTCTGGAGCTGGGATGAAAGCAATCCGGAAGGTGCCTTAGGCAAGGACTTCTACAAAAGCCTTGCTGCCGACTGGGGCCTAGGCCTGAGATGCGACCTCAGCTTCTTCGTGGTTCGTATCGACATGGGTATGAAAGTGTACGACCCTGTCAGCGACGGCAGATGGCTCGGCCCGCGCAGCTGGCTGAAAAGGGACGGGTTCGCCGTCCATTTCGGAGTGGGATACCCGTTCTGATCTATTTCTTGGTGTAGTATTTAGGCCAGCATTGCTGGAGATATGAGCGCAGGGTATCCTCATGACGGTTTTCCTGCGGCTCATAGAACACGGTTCCTTCCATGCCTTTCGGCATGAATTCAAGGTCCGTGAAGTGACCCGGATAATCATGGGCATACTTGTACCCGTCGCCGTAGCCAAGCTGCTCCATGAGCTTTGTAGGGGCATTGCGGAGGTATAGAGGCACAGATGCAAGCTTATCTGCAGAGGCCGCTGCAAGGGCCGTATTTATGGCCATGTAGGCCGAATTGCTCTTCGGAGACGATGCCAGATAGATGGCGACTTCGGAGAGAGGGATGCGTGCCTCCGGCATGCCTATGGTATTGACGATCTGAAAGCAGGCATTGGCGAGGAGGAGCGCGTTCGGGTTCGCGAGTCCCACGTCCTCGGCCGCCGAGATACAGAGACGGCGGGCTATGAAGAGAGGGTCCTCGCCACCGTCGAGCATTCTGGCAAGATAATATACGGCGGCGTTGGGGTCAGAGCCCCTGACGCTCTTGATGAAAGCCGAGATGATGTCATAATGCATCTCTCCGCCCTTGTCATAGATGGCGACGTTCTCCTGGAGACAGGATGTCACTGTCTTGTTGTCGATGACCACCTTGGCCTTTCCGGCAAACGAATCGGTGACGATCTCAAGTATGTTCAGGAGCTTCCTGCCGTCTCCGCCGCTGTGCCTGAATATCGCTTCGGTCTCGCGCACCTCGATGTCTCGGTTGCGTAGGATCTCGTCTTCGTGGATGGCCCTGTCAAGCAGCACCTGAAGGTCCTCGGGTTCGAGAGATTTGAGAACGAATACCTGACATCTGGAGAGCAGAGGGGTGATGACCTCGAATGAAGGATTCTCGGTGGTGGCTCCGACAAGGACGATGGTGCCGTCCTCTACGGCTCCCAGAAGGGCATCCTGCTGTGCCTTGTTGAATCTGTGGATCTCGTCTATGAAAAGTATAGGTGCGGCGGCTTTTGAGAAAAGGCTCTTCCCCTTGGCTCTGTCGATGACATCGCGTACATCCTTGACACCCGCGCTCACGGCGCTGAGGGTGAAGAAATCCCTGGCCATGCTCTCTGCGATGATGCGGGCAAGGGTGGTCTTGCCTACTCCCGGAGGCCCCCAGAGGATGAAGGACGAAAGCGAGCCGCTCTCTATCATTCTTCTCAGGATGCAGCCGTCGCCCACCAGATGCCTCTGACCCACGTACTCCGAGAGAGACCTGGGCCTCATCCTCTCCGGAAGGGGAGGAAGCATCATGGACGATCTGTTTTCAATATCCGGCATACGGCTGCAAAGATAACAAAAATCCAAGACTCGTACCATGTACGAGCCTCAGACCACAGGTATCAGTGTAGATATTATCTTTCTGGAATAAATACCTGATCCGCCATCACAGAGCGCATGTACGAATTGTAATAGGCGTCAGGCAGATTCGATGCATAGGTCTCGCCGTTGACAGTCATAGACAAAGGCATATCCATGCCCACAGGTACGCAGACATCGACATTCTCGGTCTCTTTGGTGCTGTCAGGTCTGAAGCGCGTGAAACACGCATAGATGAAGACTGCTGCTGAAGCAAGCAACATTAATTTTTTCATAGTCTGGTTTTGAAGTTTAAGTTGTAGCAAATATAATGAATTCCGTCTTCAAACAACATTTTTTTTGTAATTTTACTGCATAAATGTGTGCTATTTCCAGACTGGCTGTCATTTCTGCTGTGCTTTTCTCGCTCAGCAGCATTGTCGTGTCGGCTTCCAAGCCGACTAAGGTCGGTTCGGTTCCGGCACAGCTTTCCAGCAATCACGTGTCGATCGGAGCGACAAACTCTTTCCGAGGCATAGGCATCTGCGCAGACATCTGTACTGCGACAAGTGATTTCCATTCAGTTTCCGTCACAGCCGACCTTACCAACATCGTCAACGGAAAGGTCTCCACTCCGGGCATGCGTATCACATACCATTACGACATGAAGCTGGCAGGCGGGACAACTCCTGCAGGATATGGCTATATGATCTACGCAGGCCCTGGCATAGCCCAGGGTTATCTCCGAAGCCTCGACAGCAGAAAGGGATACATGGCCGGCCTGAGCGGAGCTGCAGGTGGAAAGGTCTATCTGGGAAGGAGCATTTCCATCTCTGCCGAATGCCAGGCTGACGCGGCCCTCATATTCAAGAACAAGTACATCCACCATATGAGTCTGTACAAGGAGGGTATCATCCACAGTTTCATACCGTATATCCGTATCCAATACTGCTTCTGATGAACACACGAAGAACGATACTCATCCTGCTTTTCCTGGTGCTGGCTGTCAATGCCTCCGCCAGGGAGATCGGCTGGTGTCCCAACCGCTTGCGGTGCGGCATCGAATGGGGCTATACGGCCACGGTATTCGAGGGCCATGTTTTCGGATACGTATCGGACATGGGCGCCAGGGTGGAGTCTGAAGGTTCATCGCTCATATACAATTCCAACGGCCATTTCATCTGCTATGCCGGAATGGAAATGGGCAAGAGGTTCGAGACCGACCTGGTGAGCGGGTATATCGGCATAGTGCAGGGACGCAGGGTCATGCCGCTCACACTCAGGGAGACCTTCTTCTTCAAGGGATGCAGAAAAGACGGATTCAAGATATTCGCGGATGGAGGACTGTGCTTCACAGGATCTTTCCGTCACCAGCAGAACTGGATAGCGAAGACAGGCGTGGGATACAGGATGATGCTGGGTGACAAGCCGGCCATGGACTTCTCTCTATCTGTGCACGGGGCCTATGACCATCCGTCTTCTGTATATATATCGGAGTACAGCTATCCTGTCCCTATACAGGATCTGAGAAAGAGCGACAGGCAGTCTGTCGGGATAGATCTGAGCATAGCCCTCAGTTTCTGATATCATATGATGACAGACAGGAACAGCATAGAACAGGCTTTCTGCTTTTTCCACCAGAAGTGGCGTGTGTACAGCGGCAAGTCGAGCGAGGCCCAGAAGGATGACATCGAATTTGCCATCAGCAGCTATGCCGACCGCATGAATCCTGAGCTGTTCAAAGAGATTTCCGGAGGCGACCAGTCATTCCTCAGAGAGCATGCAGGTTTTGAGCACGATATCACAGAAGCTCTCAGGAAACTTGAAGCGATGATGGAGGTATAGCTCCGTCAGATCCTGTCGACGAAGCACTTGACATAGTTGCGGACGTACTCCAGAAGTTCAGGGGAGTCTACTATCTTCACATCCTCAGCAAGTCCGATCACAAAACGTCCGACGCCCTGCATGTGGCTGACATGTGTGTCGAGCACCCATCTGCCGTCTTCTTCACGTACTTCCGACTCCGCCATGGGGAATTCCTCCACCAGAAGGTTTTTCGCACGCAGATTCATCTCCAGCCTTACATGCGTCCTGTTCTGGCCTGTCATGCGGAAGACATCCATATAGCCTTTCCTGTGTTCCGATCCGTACTCCCAGTCGGTCCCGTCAGGTTCCACCTTGCCGATACGCGCTATCTTGTAGACGCGGTTTTCACGGCGCTCCACATCATAGCCATAGACATTGATATATTCTCCGGAAAAGTCGTACGGCTCGATGAGGATATCATGAGAGGTGCCGGAATGCGAAGATGAATAGTCTTTCAGGAGAACCTTCTTTCTGTCATTCATGGCCTCCTGAAGCATCTGTATGTTGAATGCCTGGTCCTTGTTGTCCACATAGCGGTCGATGGCCGTGACATCGTAGATGGTCGAGAGCTTCTTGTAGAGGTTGGCCTTGAGTCCGTTGGAGCCGTCCAGCCCCTGTATGAGGCCGGATACCACCCTGGCCTCTTCTTCGGAGAAATATACCAGGTTCTCGATATCCTTGACTGCACGGGGCATCTTCATGATGCGGTAGGTGTTGCCGTGAACCTTCTCCACAGCAAAGCCCGCAGACTTGAAGGTGTCGATGTATCTGTAGATGGAGCGGTAGGATATGCCGAGACGCTCTGCCAGCTCATCCACGGTGAAGTTGACACTTCCCGACATGAGCTTCATCAGACGAAGCACGCGCTCTATCTTGACCTGATCCATTCCCGACTATTTCAATCCTTCCTGAAGGAAGCTGACGAAATGCTCCACATCCAGATCGTAGCCCCTTGCAGGCACCTTGTGCTGCTCTGTCGCCGGGTCGAGGATGGCGTAGTACGGCTGCGCATTGACATTGAAGCGCGTGAGCGCGAAATGTGAATTGATCTTGCCGAGGCTCTTGAGCACCTTGCCGCTGTCGGTGGTCACCCAGTCCGCCTCATCGACTACTTTCTTGTCATCGGCATAGAGGGCGCAGACGACATAGTCCTCCTTCATCATCCTCAGAGCACGAGGGTCCGACCACACGCGCGACTCCATCTCCCTGCAATTCACGCATCCGTGACCGGTGAAGTCGATGAAGAGCGGCTTTCCGGTCTCCTGTGCATAGGCGCGTGCCTCATTGTAGTCAAAGAATGCCGGGATGCCGTATGGAAGCTCGAGGAAGTCGGCATATCTGCGCGAAGGCGCATCCTTGGAAGCCGCCGGGATGGCGTATGCCTGAGCCTCCGAAGTCCTGGTGAGGTTGAATTCCTGGGTGGTGACAGGCGGCAGGTAGCCGCTGAGGGACTTGAGTGGTGCGCCCCACATTCCAGGGATCATCCATACCACGAAGCTGAACACCGCGATGGCGAGCACGAGCCTCAGGACGCCGATATGCTCGACAGGGGAGTCATACTCGAATCTGATCTTGCCGAGAAGGTAGAAGCCGAGCATGGTGAAGACCACGATCCATATGGCAAGGTAAACCTCACGCGGAAGGATTCCCCAGTGGTAGGTCTGGTCTGCTACGCTGAGGAACTTCATGCCGAGAGCGATCTCGATGAAGCCGAGCACGACCTTGACACTGTTGAGCCAGCCGCCGCTCTTGGGGAGCTTCTTGAGAAGGGTAGGAGCGAATGCGAATATGGTGAACGGGAGTGCAAATGCCACTGAGAATGCGAGCATGGTGATGATCGGCTCCCAGAACTGTCCCTGCGTGGACTTGATGAGGACGGATCCGACGATGGGACCTGTGCATGAGAATGACACGAGCACGAGGGTCAGTGCCACGAAGAATACGCCCAGAAGGCCTCCCTTTTCCGACTTGGCATCACTGTCGTTGACAAGCCTGCTCGGCATCCTGATCTCGAATGCACCGAAGAATGATGCCGCGAAAAGCATGAAGATGGTGAAGAAGAGAATGTTCGGGAGCCAGTGTGTGGCGAGCCAGTTGAAAATGTCCGCGGTCACGGCCTGACCTCCGGTGAGGAGGCTGATGACGATGAGCATGGCGATCGGTATGGTGTAGAGTGCCACAATGCAGATGCCGAATGCCAGGGCGAGGAACTTGCCTCTGGCACCGTTCTGCTTGATGAAGAAGCTCACGGTCATAGGGATCATAGGGAAGACGCAAGGGGTGAGCAGAGCCACAAGGCCCCATGCCACTGCCTCGAGAATGAGTCCCCAGATGGACTTGCCTCCCTCCGGTGCAGCAGGAGATGCCTGTTCAGTGGATGCCTGGGACACGATGGCGCCTCCTCCCAGATGCACAGTGCCGGTGAATTCGTCCGGTGCGATGCAGCTGCCTTCGCGGCAGCACTGCCACTCGATGTAGACTTCGGCATCGGCGTCACTGGCGGCCTGTACCTTCTGACAGATGATGACGGTGCCGCTGCAGGTGCCGACCTCCATGCCGAAAGCGTCATCGAAGTGCCTGTCCACCTTGGATAGGATTTCCGGACCGCCGACCGGAGTCACTCCTTCTCCCGTAACCTCGAAGGTCGTGGAGATAGGTCCATTCTTGTATTCAGCGAGGTCATAGGTGTGCCAGCCGTCGGAAGAGAATGTACCCGTGGCGATGATGTCGTACTGGCCTTCAGCTGTCTTGTCTGCTTTCAAGGTCCAGCTCAGCGGCTGAGAGAACTGTGCTCTGAGCCCCGTGCTCAGAATTAGTGTCACGGCAAAGGCCGCGAGTATGCTGATTGCTTTCTTCATATCAATGCTCTGTTTAATCTGCAAATATATGAATAAAAAACGGCGTTTCAGTCATATTATATAGGTGCAGAGCGTTCGGAAACTACGAGAATAAATATTATCTTTGTATGATTTATCGACTAAAATTCAAGAAAGAGATATGGAACTCAATGCGAAGTACAACCCTTCAGAAGTTGAAGACAAGTGGTATTCCTATTGGCTGGATAACAAGTTCTTCCATTCGGAGCCGAATGAGAAGCAGCCATACACTATCGTGATACCGCCGCCAAATGTGACCGGTATCCTCCATATGGGCCATGTGCTCAACAACACTATCCAGGACGTGCTCATACGCAAGGCACGCATGGACGGCAAAAACGCATGCTGGGTGCCTGGAACTGACCATGCATCCATCGCGACAGAGGCCAAGGTCGTGAACAAGCTTGCCGGAATGGGCATCAGGAAGCGCGACCTCACCCGCGAGGAGTTCCTCAAATACGCATGGGAATGGAAAGAGGAGCACGGAGGCATCATCCTCGAGCAGCTCAAGAAGCTCGGATCCTCTTGCGACTGGGACCGCACGGCATTCACCATGGACGAGGCTCGCAGCGAGTCCGTGATGAGGGTCTTCGTCGACCTCTATGACAAGGGACTCATCTACAGGGGACTGCGCATGGTCAACTGGGACCCTAAGGCCCAGACAGTGCTCAGCACAGAGGAGGTCATCTACAGGGACGAGAAGTCGAAGCTCTTCTACCTCCGCTACTATGTGGCTGATGCCGATGTCAACCCGGTAGTCCCTACAGGCGAAGAGGGAGAGGTTCTCCATCAGGATGCTGAAGGCAGGTATTATGCAGTGGTAGCCACCACACGTCCTGAGACCATCATGGGCGATACCGCCATGTGCATCAATCCAAAGGATCCAAAGAACCAGTGGCTCCGCGGCCACAAGGTCACAGTCCCTATGGTCGGCAGAGTCATACCTGTCATCGAGGACAGATATGTGGACGTAGAGTTCGGAACCGGCTGCCTCAAGGTCACTCCTGCGCACGATGTGAATGACTACAATCTCGGAAAGACACACAATCTCGAGACCATCGACATATTCAATCCGGACGGCACACTCTCGGAGGCTGCAGGACTTTATGTCGGAGAAGACCGCATGGTGGTCCGCAAGAAGATCGCAAAGGACCTCGAGGCCGCAGGTCTCATGGAGAAGGTAGAGGACTACAACAACAAAGTCGGTTATTCAGAGCGCAATCAGGATACGGCTGTCGAGCCGCGCCTCTGCAAGCAGTGGTTCCTGAGCATGCAGCATTTCGCAGACATCGCACTTCCACCTGTACTTGAAGGAAAGATCGTATTCCACCCTTCAAAGTATGTCACCACATACCGCAACTGGCTCGAGAATATCCAGGACTGGTGCATCAGCCGCCAGCTCTGGTGGGGTCACCGCATCCCAGCCTACTTCCTTCCTGTCGCAGAAGGCGCAGAAGAGAAGTTCGTCGTGGCTCTCAGCATCGAGGATGCAGTGGAGAAGGCACGCGCGATCGAAGGTTATGAGAACATCACTGCAGAGCAGCTCACACGTGACGAGGATGCCCTCGACACATGGTTCTCAAGCTGGCTCTGGCCGGTGAGCCTCTTCGACGGCATCAACAGGCCGGGCAACGAGGAGATCAAGTACTACTATCCTACAAACGACCTCGTGACAGGTCCGGATATCATCTTCTTCTGGGTGGCCAGGATGATCATGGCAGGCGAAGAGTACCTCAGAGACGTGCCATTCAGCAATGTATATTTCACGGGTATCGTACGCGACAAGCTCGGAAGGAAGATGAGCAAGCAGCTCGGCAACTCTCCTGACCCTCTCAACCTCATAGAGAAGTTCGGAGCAGATGCTGTCCGTCTCGGAATGCTTCTCTGCTCTTCAGCAGGAAGCGACATCCTTTACGATGAAAGCCAGATCGAGCAGGGAAGAAACTTCTGCGGAAAGATCTGGAACTCATTCCGTCTTGTCAGCGGATGGACAGTGGACGGATCCGCTGCACAGCCTGAGGCATCCGCAGTGGCTGTGAAGTGGTTCGAAAGCAAGCTCAGCCAGACTATCGAGACTGTCAACGACCACTTCAGCAAGTTCCGCATCTCCGATGCGCTCATGACCGTGTACAAGCTCTTCTGGGATGATTACTGCGCATGGTACCTCGAGGCCATCAAGCCGGCATACGGCGCAGGCATCGACAAGACGACATATGAGCAGACCCTCGTATTCTTCGAGAAGCTTCTCAAGATGATCCACCCTATCATGCCATTCATCACAGAGGAACTCTGGCAGGCTATGGCTGAGAGAAAGTCAGGTGAAACCATCATGCTCCAGAGATATCCTGAAGCCATGCCTTTCGATGCGGACTTCATCGAGAAGTTCGAGATAGCATGCGAGGCTGTGGCCGGCATACGCAACGTTCGTCAGGAGAAGGGTCTTTCACCTAAGGACTCTCTCAATGTCAAGGCAGACGCCACATTCCCTTCAGAGGTGATCGCAGTTGTCGAGAAGCTCGCAAATGTGAAGGTGGCTGCAGGAGAGGCAGACGGTACAGGCGTCACCGTGATGGCACGCACCAGCAAGCTCTTCGTGGAGCTTGAAGGCCTCGTGGATGTCGCAGAGGAGATCGAGAAGCTGGAGAAGGAGCTCGCATACTATCAGGGCTTCCTCAATTCAGTCCGCAAGAAGCTCTCGAACGAGAAGTTCGTCGCAGGCGCCCCTGAGGCAGTAGTCGCAAACGAGCGCAAGAAAGAGGCCGACGCACTCTCTAAGATAGAGACAATCAACGCATCACTCAAATCACTGGGTAAGTAAGCTTTACATAGGATGATCTCACTTGATGGTATAACAGTAGCCTTCGGCAGTTCTGTCCTGCTTGACCATGTCAGTTTCCATATCAGCGACGATGACAAGATAGGTCTTGTAGGAAAAAACGGTGCGGGCAAGTCCACCATCATGAAGATCATATGCGGGCTTCAGAGTCCGACATCAGGGCAGGTCGACAAACCTGCCCATGTCCATATAGGATACCTCCCTCAGATCATGGAGCACCACAGGGGCAGGACTGTCCTTGAGGAGGCCATGACTGCCTTTGAAGCCACACTTCAGACAGAGAGGGACATCGAGGACATCTCGAGGCAGCTGTCAGACAGGACAGATTACGAGTCCGATGAGTATCTTGCCCTGATCAACCGCCTGAACGAGCTGAATGACCACCTTTCCATGAGCCAGTCCGAGCCGATGGAAGTGTCCGCAAGGAAAACGCTTCTGGGTCTCGGATTCAGGGATGATGAACTCGGACGCAAGACCGAGACATTCAGCCAGGGCTGGAACATGCGTATCGAGCTTGCCAAGATACTGCTGAGCAAGCCCGATCTCATGCTTCTGGACGAGCCTACCAACCATCTTGACATCGAATCTATCGAATGGCTTGAGAATTATCTCAAATCGTGCAGGTCATCCATCCTGCTTGTGTCTCACGACAGGAAATTCCTGGACAATGTCACAAACAGGACTGTCGAGATCATGCTCGGCCGCATCCACGACTACAAGGTGCCATACTCGAAGTATCTCGAACTGAGAGCTGAAAGGATAGCGCAGCAGACTGCTGCGTATGAGAATCAGCAGAAGATGATCGAGAAAACCGAGGAATTCATCGAGAGGTTCAGATACAAGGCCACAAAGTCCAATCAGGTCCAGGCCCGCATCAAGGCTCTGGAAAAGCTCGACCGTCTGGAAATAGACGAAACAGACGGATCTGCCATGCTTGTCAAGTTCCCGCCGGCTCCGCGCTCGGGAGATGTTGCTTTCAAGGCAAATGACCTTACTGTCGGATACCCGCAGAAAGTGGTGTTCAGAAACGCGGACATCGAGATCAAGAGAGGCGAGAAAGTGGCCCTGGTGGGACGCAACGGCGAAGGCAAGACCACGCTCATGAGAGTCATCATGGGAGAGCTTGACCCGATTTCGGGAGAAGCCAGGGCCGGACATAATGTAAGCATAGGTTACTTCGCGCAGAACCAGGAAGATGTGCTTGACAAGAGTGAGACTGTATTCGGCACTCTGGACCGCATAGCGGTGGGAGATATACGCACCAGGCTGAGAGACATACTTGCAGCGTTCCTGTTCAAGGGTGAGGATATAGACAAGAGGGTGTCAGTGCTCAGCGGCGGCGAAAGGGCAAGGCTGGGCATGGCAAAGCTCATGCTTCAGACCTACAACTTCCTGGCACTCGACGAGCCGACCAACCATATGGACATAAGGTCGAAGGATATCCTCAAGCAGGCCCTGAAATCCTTTGACGGCACGCTCTTGATAGTATCACATGACAGAGACTTTCTGGATGGTCTCGTGGACAAGATCTACGAATTCAGGGACGGAAAGGTCAAGGAACATCTCGGGGGAGTCCAGGAGTTTCTGGAAAGAAGGAAGCTTGAAAATCTACAGGAGCTTGAAAGAAAAGAAGTCAAGCCTGTGCAGAATGCTTCAGCCAAGACCGCCGAAGCACCATCTGCCCCCAAACAGGACTTCGCCGCGATGAAGGAACAGTCAAGGCAGAACAGGAAGATCAAGGACAGGATAGCATGGCTGGAGAAGGAGATAGAGAAGATAGAAGCCAGGATGAAAGCCATCGAAGCAGTGCTTCAGAGCCCTTCCGAAAAGGACGACATCATGGAATTGACCCGCGAATATCTGGAAAACAAGCGCGATCTCGATGCCAAGACCGAAGAGTGGGGCAATCTGATTTAAACCATGTAATTTCAATCAGGGAAACAAAATAGTTACGGTACCATTTGAAATTCATTTGGTACCGTTATTTTCGTAATTTTCAGCACACATCAGGCAAGAGCGTCACTTGATGTCAGCGACTATATACTTCCTGAGCTCATTCAGGGCAGAGGCCGCGAAGCGCGAGATATTGAGCTTTCTGCTGTTCTTGTAATTGAACCTTGAAGTGAGTGTTCCCGATGGTCCGGAAACCGCAACCCACACCGTGCCGGCAGGCTCACGTTCGTCGCCATAGGAATCGGCCCAGCCAGTAGTGGCTACGGAGTAGGTGGAACCAAGAGCAGCCCGGACTCCCTCGGCCATTGCGGCGGCAACCTGGGAACTGACGATTCCATACTTCTCCACAACCTCAAGCGGAACTCCAAGAATCCTATTCTTGATATCTACAGCATAGGAAGTTACAGAGCCGAGATAATACTCGGAAGCGCCTGGAACCGAAGTAATCATGTGGGAAATCATGCCTCCCGTGCAAGACTCGGCAGCCGCAAGAGTCCGGCCGCTTCCTTTCAGGAGGATTCCGATAACGGCCTCTATGGTGGTATCTTCCTCCGCATAGATGACATCGCCGATGATCTGCCTCAGCTCAGAGAAACGCTCACTGATGCGGCGTTCCTGACTCTCCCTCTCGCCGCCATAGATTGAAAGACGGAGACGGACACCCGTGAGAAGATTTGGGAGATATGCCAGATGCATATCCTCCGGAAGAGCATCCTCCCAAGCCTCGATTTTTTTGGCTAGTGCAGATTCAGCCATCCCGTATGTCATTATGGTCTGATGATATATATCAGATGTATTGAAGCGTGACTTGATATCTGCAAGAACATCCGGCAGCATGCCGACAGCTTCGTACGGAACGCCCGGAAGGGAATACAGGGAACACTTGTGTCCGAAACGCTCTTCCGGGAAATGGAACGCCATGATGGGCGCCGTGCCTAGACGGTTGGGAATGACCTCGCAGCTGTCCGGAACCATCGCCTGCTGCAGATTGATATCCAGGACATCGAGACCTCTCGAATGAAGGATACGGACCACGATTTCTTTCTGCTCGCTGTTCTCGACATAAGATCTGCTGCCTGAGAGCTCCGCCAGCGCCGCCTTGGTGATATCGTCCTTGGTCGGACCAAGACCGCCGGTGACAATGACTATGTCGTTGCGGGAAAGCTCCTCGCCGAGCTGGCCGACTATGGCCTCGTGCCTGTCGCCGATGGAAATCATCCTGGTGACCTGGATGCCCATGCCGTTGAGAGCACGGGAGATTTCGGATGAGTTGGTGTCTACGATCTGACCGATGAGAATCTCGTCACCGATCGTGCAGATTGATGCCTTGTTCATATTGAGGTCTATTTGGATGGAGCGGCTCCATGAGCCGTGGAGTCGAGATATTTGAGGATGCGCCTTGGCGAGACTGCGGCCTGCACGAGGTCGGCACCGGCAGACAGGAGCCCGGCAGCCTTGAGAGGGTCGTCGACGCCTCCGCAGGCCACTACAGGATAACGGCCCTTGGTCATTGCGGATATGTCCCTGACGAGATCGACAGGGTAGTCCCTGTATCCGGCCACAATGCCGTCGACACCGTAAAGCCTCATGTAATCGAGAATCTCCCCGAGCACAGAACGCGAGATCGAAGGCAGCACCCTGACAAGGATAGGCTTAGGGTCCTCATAGCATGTCCTCATGTCCAGTATGGAATCCAGGACTTCCGAAAGGATGTCGATATTCTGCAGCGCAACGGACCCGTCACAGTTGGCACGGAAGGTATCGATGACGAACATGTCCGCAAAGTCATACATCATGGTGAAGGCGGTCGTAAGATCCCTGACGATCTCCTCGGTGGAGCGGTGTACAAACGACGGGGCGAGATTGGCCGCGACGGTGGTTCCCAGCTCGGCCCTGTTGAGACGCTGTATCGCATATCCGACGCCTCTGTTGTCAGCCATGCCGTCTTTTACCGACCGCTTCCTGAAAAGGCCGTGAGTGACCGAATCCCCCTGAGGAAGCACGGTAAGCGGCCCGACTTCCACGAACGAGTACTTCCTGAAGGCACTGACATGGTCGCCGTCCGGGAGGAAGCCCGGAGGCAGTCCTATCGGATGACGGAATTCTATGCCGAAAATCTCGCGCGCGAGCGACGGATAACTGTTGTTGCCGAATAAAGGTTTCATTGTCCTGCGGATGACGGGACAAACTTAATCAAAATATCGGAATTATTTCAGTTCCTGATAGGTGTTGTCATCATAGAATACGATGATGCGCGAGATGTTTCTCCCGGAAGACGCACCTGTCAGTGAGGACACGCCGCCGTCAGCCAGCCGAGACTGCGCTGCCGCATTCTCGGAAACACGTTTTTCAGGCGCATTCTGGGGCTTTGCGGCAACAGGACGGGTAAGGGGAGCCGACGGGACTTCCGCACCCTGTACGGGCCCGGAAACAGCAAATAGCGAAGAATCATCCGGCACGGCCACCGGTGGAAGTTCAGCGACCGGCGCCGCCACCTGCACCGGCTGCCTTTCGGACTGTATCGGCTGCGCTGCAGGAGACATGCTCTTATACATCTTGCCCTTCCCGTTGATCAGCCATTCAAGACTCAGGTCGGGGAAGTGAGAGGACATGCTCTCTATGAAATCGAATCCGGGTTTATTCCTGCCCGCCAGAATATGGGACACACTTGCCCTCGCCACACCTATGGTATCCGCAAATTGAGCCTGGCTGATATTCTCTGCTGAAAGGAACTGTAAAAGACGCTGATTCATGGCTATGATTACACAAATGTATATTGACTAAATTGAATCCTCAAACCGATTACAAAAATACAAAATGTTGAAAACTTAAACAAACTGAATTTACAAATCACAATTGTAAACAAAGCCCAATATATTGAGAACTAGTGGAAATCAAATTGAAATATTATTTATATAAACCTACGTAAATATTTGGGTTTTAGGTATAAAACACCGATACAACACCCTCTGAAGCAGGAAATATGGAGCCCCAACCCCTCGAAAGGCAGAAATATATAAAACCAACAATCCACATAACATCAGCCAACATACTGGATTTAAGTCATTTATACATTTCTTTAATACTTGATAAGCATTGCTTATTACAGATAATTCACAAAAGACAACAGATGCAAGGCAGAGTCATGATTGAATTTTGTAAAGTTACATTTGTTTACATATTTAACTGTTTGTAATTTACAAATGTTATGAACACTATTTGTTGACATTGTTCAAATCCATGTCGGTAAAAATCAATTGCTATATACAGTTGTCAATAACTTGATATGTCATGGACGCAATGAATCCGGACAAGATCGGAATTGTTATATTTAAATAATTGAAATGCAGTTACTTAACAGATACCAGGGCGGCAGAATCAAGCTGACGCGACTTAAAGTCTTAATTTAAGTGCATCTATTATTTTATTGACATGCAATTAAATAAGCATCAATAACGGATATCTGGCTCTCGTTTTACATTATAATTCCCTTCTATTCCCGAGATTTCAACTATATTTGAAATGGAAATACAACAGATCAAGATGAATTGGATAATAGAAAAAGGAACACCTAAAGATACCGCCGTCATTGCGGGCTTCCAGCTTGACATGGCAGAAGAGTCGGAAGGGACTCTCCTCGACCCTGAGACTGTAAATAAAGGAGTCCATGCCGGCCTTTCAGACCCATCCAAAGGAATATATTTCCTGGCAAAGACTGCTGATGGCACCATAGCTGGCAGCCTGTTTCTCACAAAGGAATGGAGCGACTGGAACAATTGCTCTTATTGGTGGATCCAAAGTGTCTATGTTAGACCTGATTACAGAAGAATGGGAGTCTTTTCTGCCCTTTATTCAGAAGTCCGCAGGCAGGCTCAGGCAGAAGGCTCTACCTGTCTCAGGCTCTATGTGGACAAAACCAATGAGAAAGCCAAGGAATGCTACCGCGCTCAAGGCATGGATGAATGCCACTACCTTATGTATGAGGAGACATTCCGGCATTGATGCAAGAAAGCTGCAGAAAATATATCGCCATTGATCTCAAGTCTTTCTACGCATCTGTAGAGTGCGTGGAAAGAGGCCTCGACCCCTTGACTGCACGCCTTGTCGTAGCCGATCCGTCAAGGACAGAGAAGACCATATGCCTGGCTGTCTCGCCTGCTCTCAAGGCCTATGGGATACCTGGCAGAGCACGGCTTTTCGAGGTGGTACAGGCCGCCCGGAAGCAGCATTTCGACTACATTGTCGCTCCGCCTCAGATGGCGCATTACATGCAGGTCAGCGCCAGGGTATATTCAACCTACCTGAAATATGTGGCACCGGAAGACATCCATGTCTATTCGATCGACGAGGTATTCATAGATGCGACTTCCTATCTCCAGACATACGGCTGCAGCGCGCACGAGCTCGCACTGCGGATGATACGTGATGTCCTGAAAAATACCGGCATCACCGCGACGGCCGGCATAGGGACAAACCTCTATCTGGCAAAGGTCGCAATGGACATCAAGGCCAAGCATCAGCAGGCTGACGCGGACGGAGTCCGCATTGCGGAGCTCGATGAGATGAGCTACAGACGCGAGCTCTGGGGACACGAGCCGCTGCGTGATTTCTGGCGCGTAGGGCGCGGCATTGCGGCACGGCTGGAAGCTGTCGGCATCCATACCATGGGACAGCTGGCAAGATGCTCGATGGACGAGAGGTGGGAAGCATGGCTTTACCGCCAGTTTGGCGTGAATGCCGAATTGCTCATAGACCATGCATGGGGATGGGAACCCTGTACCATGGAGGCCATCAAGTCCTATAAACCTCAAACCAACAGCATCAGCAGCGGCCAGGTACTTTCGGAGCCTTACACCTTCGAGAAAGGACGCCTGATCGTACGGGAGATGACTGATCTCCTGGCGCTGGATCTGGTGTCGAAACGGGTCAAGACGGACCAGATGATGCTTTCGATAGGTTTCGATACCGAGAATATTACAGCGGGAAGATGTCAAGGCGAAGTGGCCGCAGACTGGTACGGAAGAGCCACACCCAAACCGGCCAGCGGTTCGGTGAATCTTGGACGCCACAGTTCGTCCGCACAGGTGATAACCGACGCCGTGATGGGACTGTACGACCGCATTGTCGCCAGGAACCTCACCATACGCAGAGTCGGAGTCACCGCGTGTCACCTGCTTCCTGAGGATGACGTGGATGCGGCAAGGCAGATGAATCTCTTTGAAGAGGCGTCCGATGACAGCCGGGAGAGAAAACGCCAGGAAGCCATACTCAGCATAAGAAAGAAATTCGGAAAGAATGCCATCCTGAAGGGAATGAATTTCGAGGATGGCGCAACCACAATCGAACGCAACGCCCAGATAGGAGGACACAAGGCATGAATTACGACGACATCATCAATATGGAGCACCATACATCCAGACTCCACCCGCGCATGACCATACAGGAAAGGGCGGCGCAGTTCTCGCCTTTCGCCGCGCTGACCGGCTTCGAGGACGTGATCGGCGAGGCCGAGAAGAACTATCTGGACTCGTTTTCCCCACAGGATTCAGAGGATGCATTCTAGATGAAAAAGCCCGCCTTTTTCAGGGCGGGCTTCATTATCGGATCGAAGATCAGAGACCGAGAATCTCGGCCGCGTATCTCGCATAGTGTCCCTGAAGCGAATATGCGTACCTCATGAGGGTTTCCTCGCCGAGGCCGTTCTTGTCGCCGCACATGTAGAGCGCACGGGCTACATGGAGCTCCTTGAGCGCCTTGTTCCTGAATGTCACGTCTATGGTATTCGGAACGTTCATGTCGCGCGCCTCTGTATAATTGCTGACAGCATGATATCTCATGCCAGGCATGGTGAGCATGGCGTACAATGTGTCGGCGGCCTTGGTGCTGCCGATGTTCTCCGTTGCCATGGCAATGGCGCGGAAGTGTGAGAAATAATCCTCCGGGAAGAGCATCCTTGCCTTGTCGAGGACGACGTCCAGTGAAGCTTCATCTCCAGACCTTCCGAGGGCGATGATGAGAGAGTCGAGACGGCTCATGCACATGCCGAACTGGTGCATGCCCTTGTAGTGCCATCCTTCATCCCATTCCCTGGTCTGGGCGATCTTGTCACGGAGCACCGGTGCATACTGTGAGTCGCCGAGGATACAGAGAACGCTTGCGTAATTGACCTTTGCTTCACCTTCAGCAGACTTGATCTGCTCTCTTACAAGCTTCTTGCAGAGTTCGGTGTCGGTAAGGAGGACGCCAAGTCCGTCATAGTTGTTGGCCACGCTCTTTGCCGCAGCCTTCATCTCTTTGAGACTGAATCCCTTGAACTCCTTGTCCGAAAGTACACGTTCAGGAAGATTGCCTATCTCCACGAGATGTTTCTGAACCTTCTTCATGTCCACTTTCCTGACAGACACACCTTCCTTCACCGCCATCGAGCAGAGGTATCCGACAGCGTATCCCTGGTTCTGGAGACATGGCTGCATGCGGATGACCGGCATGGCATCGCGGTGGGCGCTGGCTCCGAGGCCAGTGGTGAGAATGCCGTCAAGGCCCTTAGGAAGAAGTGCGCGGAGAGGCACGTCTGCGTCGTAGATGGTATGCCTTGCCATAGGCGGGCTGAGGATGAAGTACGGATCCACGATCATGCCGTGAGTATCGAACGAACTCTTGTGATATGAGATGGTATCAGGATATCTGCGGTGATTGAGGACGTCATAGACTGAGATGACATACTCTCCGACGACACGTCTGCGCTCGCGGGTCTGCGGCATCTTGACCATGTCGTAGCTGTTTCTGAACTTCTCCTTGGACTGAACGAAGACACGTGAGACATCGAGGATGTCTGTATCGTCGATGAAGAGCCAGTCATTGTTGGCATAGTAGTCACCCGGATCCTTCTTGCCCATGCCGGCACCCTGGACTGCGAGTGTCTTCTTGCCGGTGTAGTCGTATTCGGCGCCGGCCGCAATGGCGATGTCAGCGCTTCCGGTGGAGTCTATGAGGACCTTGGACAGGATGACGCCGCGGCCTTCAGGAGTCGCCACGACGAGTCCCTTGACCTTGTTGTCTTCCACAAGGGCGCCGCAGCCCAGCACACCGTACCAGAGCTCTCCGCCCGCCTTGAGGAACTCGCTCCTGTACCATTCCTGCTTCCAGTCGCCTATGTTGTGGCCGTCCTTGGATGGCTGGCGCGGATGGTCTGCCGGAGCTATTTCTCTCGCAGCCTTGTCGATGACGCTTGTGAATCCGCCACGGTAACCGTCCCAGTAGACTCCGATGAGGCCGAGCGTCGAAAGACCGCCCAGTCCGTGAAGATACTCGAGCATGAGTGTCTTCGACCCGTGACGTGCTGCAGAAAGTCCGGCAGGTGCGCCTGCCGTACCACCGCCGAGGACGATCACATCATAGCTGCCGAGTACAGGAAGGGCACCCTTTCCGCACTCGACGTACTCCTGATCCTTGTAGGTACGGAGAGGCACGAGGAATTCTCCGATGCGGCCGAAGTCATTGGCATTGGCCTGAGACTGCTTCACAGTCACAGCCTTTGCGGCCTTCTGAGCCTTCACCTGATCGGAGATGGACTCGCCGAGCATCTCGCCGAGGGTCATGGCCTGCACCGGCCTCATGAGCGCTTCGGCATCCTTGCGGGACATGTCGGCGCATGGTCCGAGGACATAGAGGTTTTTCAACCCGGCAGGCTTCATCGCTCCGACAGGGATACCGCGGATCGAGCGTGAACCTCCGGCATACGGAGTCTCTGACTTGATGCTCTGCTGCGGGATGTACCACAGAAGGTCGGAGCTGTCCACCTGATCCGGATCCCACACGAGTGTGCGTGCCTTCTGCTCTGCCGCCATGATTTCGGCGTATGTTCCAGCCTTGATCTCATGAGCGACAGTATATCTTGTCACAGGGTAGGTCTTGCCATTGAATTCGAATGGCATAGGGAAGGCCTCAGATCTCACGATGCCTTCTTTTGATACAGCCTTGTTGCCGACTACTGTGAACTGGAATTCGCAGATTCCAGGAACGAACGATGTGAATCCGGCGCCTGCCATCCTTGCGACCGAAGCTTCATGTGTGGCATCGATGACCACCTTGGAGCGCACGGCCTGGCGGCCGGAACGGTTCACGATGACAACGCCGGCCACATTGCCGGATGCGTCTGTGAGGACGTTTGTCACATAGCTGCTGTAGAGGAATGCGACACCGCTGTCGATAAGGGTATCCTCTAGCGTCTTTTTCACTTTCATCGGGGTCGGATATCCCTTTTCAGGAAAAATCTTTTCGGCAAGCGCTGTCTCCATCCTGTCTTCCTTGTCCGTGTCGAAAAGGAATGATCCGCAGATGTCATCTCCAAGGTAAGGGAGACCGGCTGCGAGGAAGACCTTAAGTCCACTCTTTGCAGCTGCTGCTGCGGCTGCCACGGCACGGGAGCTTCCTCCGACGATGACCATATCCACATCAGCGAATACTGGAATCTTCCTGCCCTTTTCAAGGGCGAAATTCTCATCTGGAACGACGGCTTCTATGTTTGCCTTCGCATTGGCCACATTGCCAAGGGCAAAGAGGGCGCCGCTGGCAGCTGAGACCTTTAGAAATTCTCTTCTGGTAAGCATTATCTGTCGTTTAATCTGTTTATGATTTCTTTCCCAAACTTTCCCACGCGAAGCGTGCGTAGTGTGCTTCCTGTCCGGAAGCATAGTTCTCCAGGATGCGTGCTCCAAGGCCGTCCATGTCCCCGCAGAGGTAGAGTGCACGGGCAAGGAATATCTCTTTGAGCGCCTTGTTTCTGAGAGAGTCCTCAAGGATGTACACGCCGTCATTGATATTGAGAGCGACCTTCCGGGTGGCATCCTTCTGATCGGAGATATGATGTCCGGTCATGCCTTCCATACTCAGGAGTGAGTGGAGAACCGGTGCTGCCGATGAGGAGCCGATCTGCTCCAGGGCCTCGGACACGGCCCTGAAATGTGAGAACTCACTCTCCGGCCTGAGTTTCGATGCCAGCCTGAGTATCTCCGGAACGGATTCGGCGCACCTGCATTTTCCGAGAGCCATCACATAATTGTCAAGACGGCTCACACTGAAGCCGAACTGATGCATGCCTCTGTAATTCCAGCCCTTGTCCCAGCCTTCAGCAGACTTCACCGCATCAAGCACACACCCGGCTCCTTCCTTGCAGCCCAGCATGGCAAGGACATTGGCATAGCATATCCTGTTCTCAGGGGCAGCCTTCTTCAGGGCCTTTCTGAGCGCCGGAATGGATTTCTCCGTATCGGCAAGGATGACTTCAAGCCCGGCATATCCTTCAGGAAGCGATGCGATAGCCTTCTCCAGTCCCTGCACAGTAACGATCTGCATGTCCGACTCATCGAGGACCTCCTGTGGAAGTGTACCTTTCTCCACCAGACGCTTCTGGATGGCTTTGACATCGACATCCCTGATGTCATAGAGCATGGCCTTGGCAGCCTCTGAAGCTATGAGACCGGCAGCATATCCCTGATTCTGGAGATCAGGCTGCATGCGGACCACCGGCATGGCATCGCGGTGGGCGCCGCTGCCGAGTCCTGTCACCATCACACCGCACATGCCCTTCGGAAGGAGGGAGCGCAGAGGCATCTTGACCTCATAGTGGGTACGGCCGCGGTCCGGTGGATTGACTGTGAAGAATACGTCTTCAGTATAGCCGTGTGTGTCGAAGTTGCTTATGTGGAATGAGACAGTGTCACTATAGGTTCTCTGGCTCATCATGTCATAGACGGACACATTGTAGTCTGCGATGATACGGCGTCTCTCGCGGGTCTGCGGGAGCTTTCCTATGTCATAGTACCCCTGGTTCTTGACCCTGCACTGGATGAAGAGGCGGGTGACATCTGTGATGTCCGTGTCGTCGATGAATGTCCAGTCGTTGTTGTTGTAGTGATCGAGCGGGGTGAATTTCGGAAGGCCGGCACCCTGGATAGCGAGGCTGTGCTTTCCTGTATATTCATATCCGGCACCCGCCGCAATGGCGACGTCTGCACTTCCCGTCGAGTCTATCACACAGCGGGCGCGCACGATGCCGCAGCCGAACGGTGTGCAGACAAGCACGCCTTCAACCCTGTTGCCACGTACGAGAGTGCCGCAGACAGTAGAGTGGAACCATATGTTTCCGCCAGCCTTGAGGATCTCGCTGCGGAACCACTCGGCCTTCCAGTCAGGGGCCCACTCGGAAGCATCCGGCTTCACATGGCGTTTGTGGCCGGACGGTGCGATTTCGAGCATGGCCTTGTCTATCTCGGCGGTAAAACCCTTGCGGTAGCCCGCCGTATATCTTCCGATGAAGCCATAGGTGCCGACTCCTCCGAAACCATGGAGATATTCGAGCACGAGCACACGGCTTCCATTGCGGGCTGCACTGATGGTCGCAGGGGCGCCCGCTGTACCGCCTCCGACGACAAGCACGTCATAATTTCCCAGAACAGGAATGCTGCCGCCGGAGAATCCGGCGATAGCGAATGGGGTGACAGGGCGTGCGTTCCCGACCGTCCTGACACTGCAGGATCTGTCACCATCCATTGAAGATGAAACGATACTGAGCTCTGAGGCCGGTTTCATCTCATGAGCCCTGGCAGCGGCTGCCGCGCCGATCCTGTCACCGGTGGCCATCATCACTGCCGGTTCCATCATCTCCTCGACCTTGTCGCGCGGAATGGATGCCGAAGGGCCCAGGACATAGAGGTTTGCCATATCATCAGGCTGCCATGCATCTCTGCTGTCCATGTATGATGACGGCACATAGAACGGAACATCGCTGCTGTCGCACTGTTCGATGTCCCACGTAAGGCTGCGGATGGCCTGCTCGGCTTTCATGAGAGAGTCATATGACTCATCCTCCAGCGGCAGGTCAATGCTGTACCGGATGGCTCTGTAGCTCTTGTTGTTTGTATTGAAGGCTGGAAAGAGCTGCTCCGCCTTTACTATCTCTGATGCTTCCTTCAGCTCGTTTCCGACAACTGTATGGAGGAAGCGGTGTGTGCCGGCCACGAATGGATGGAAAGGAACTCCCGCCATTCTGGCCACCGTGGCATGAGGGGTGGCATCGATGATGACTTTCGCCCTGACGGCCTGTATGCCCGAGCGGTTTGCCATGCAGATGCCGGAGAGAACGCCGTTGCCGTCCTTTATGACGCCGGCGACCTGGGTGCTGTAGAGGAAGTCGATGCCGTTGTCAAGCATCTCCTGCTCGAGTACACTCTTGACATGCAGAGGAAGTGGAGCTATGGTGCTCGGGAACAGTTTTGAGAAGAGAGCACATCCGCTCTCATGCACCTTCGGCCAGAACATGAATGAGCCGCATACGTCCTCTCCGGCGTAAGGGAGAGATGAGATGACAAAGACTCTGGCACCTTTCCCGGCCGCTGCCGAAGCGGCTGCTATACCTGAGGCGGTGGCACCGACCACAAGGACATCGACATCCTTCCAGACCGGAAGCTGTCCGGCCTCCTGCCAGATCTGTGAGGGGCTGTCTTCTGCCGATATCAGGACAGGTCCTGACTTGTGTTTCTCAGTAAAAGCAAAAACAGGACGGAACGTAACCATCGCACTTCCTGCGGCAATGGTCTTCAGGAATGATCTTCTGTCAGTCATCTTTATCTAAAATAAAAAAAAGCACAGGAAAGGCCGACATGTGCCTTTCCTGCGCGATTCATGATATTAATATCCAGGGTTCTGCGTGATATTGTCGTTGATGAGCATATCGGCAGCCGGGATAGGCCAGAGGTAGTTCTTCTTAGAGTCGAAACTCATCTTGAAGAATACTGTGATGTACTTGTCAACTGCATATGCGAGATCTGGAAGACCGTCCTCGTCAATCTTTGGAACACCACCGAGAGGGTAGCATCCGTTATCCCAGTTGTCAAGGAGAGCCTCGAAATCAGCTGCGAGAGTGATGTTGGACTCTGAACCTCTCTTGCCGTTCCAGTTTGCAGCACCTGAATAGGTACGTGGAAGGTAGTACATAGCGGTGTTGTGAGTCTTCTCAGCGATCTTCCAGCGAAGGAGGTCTCTGTAGCGCATACCCTCGAATGGGAATTCCATACGGCGCTCCATGCGGATGATCTTGCGGAGCTGAGCCTGGGTCTTACCTGCGACAGTCACTGTAGGGCACTCGATACCTGTTCCGTTGTAAGCACGTGCGCGAACGAGGTTGAGAGTCTTGTCGACATCTGCCTGAGTGAGCTGTCCGAGCTCGTTCTTGGCTTCAACATAGTTCATGAGAATCTCTGCATAGCGGAGATATGGGAATACGTTGTCTGAAGCAAGACCGTTTGAATTGAAGTCGAGCCAGCAGTCCTTCACATACTTCCTCATCGGGAGACCGGTGTAGACTGAGTGAAGCTGTGTTCCCTTGGTATCGTTGGTTGTACGCATCTTCTTTGTAGCAGAGTCATAAACCTGTGTAACGTATGGGTTGCAGGTGAACTCGACTCCGAGGTAGAGATAGTCAGGATACTTCTCAGCGAATGTACCGTCAAGCTTTGATGCGTTGTACTCCTCCCAGTCTGCAGAATATGGAGTCTTGAAAGGCTGGATGGTGTACTTCATACGAGGGTCACGGTTGTTGAATGGATCCCTGTAGTCGTAGAGAGGTGACTCGTCGATAGGGAGACCGTCAGTACAGAGGTATGAGCAGTAAAGCTGATAAGAAGGACCGCGGTTTGTGTGCGCACCGAAGGTACGGAGGCAGAAGTTGCGGACGCAAGAGAACGGACCTACGCCGTAAGGGACGCTGAGATCACCTCTGAACCAGAAGATGAGCTCGTCTGAGTAATCTGCCTGGAAGAGCTTGAGGTAGTTGTCATGAAGCTTGTAGACACCGAGTTCCATACACTTCTGAGATGCGTCTGCAGCGATTGCCCAGTCGCTCTGCTGCATGGCGAAGCGGCTCTTGAAACCGAGAGCGGCACCCTTTGAAAGACGTGACTGACCTGAATACTTTGCAGGGAGCATTGAAGCTGCCTTGTCGAAGCACTCATATGCGAATGCCATAACCTCAGCCTTAGGAGAACGTGCGAGATTGTATGCATCCTCGAGCTGCATAGGCTCCTTGGCAAGGATGACATCACCCCAGTAAGTAACGAGCTCACCGTAGCAGAATCCGAGGAAGCAGTAAGCCTCACCGAGATACTGGTTCTTCTTTGCATCGGAAATGCCTGGAGCAGATCCGTTTTCAAGATCGGTGATGAGCTTGAGGGAGCGGCTGATACCCTTGTAGAGGGCTGACCAGCGGTTCTTTGAATATGAAGACTCTGAAGTCATGGTACCCTGGGTAACCTCATCCGGTTTGTCACGATAGAGCATATCGTCATCCCAGTAGAACTCATCGATAGGGAAGAAGTCTGGACGATACCAGTCATTAATGGTCATCTCGATCTCAGTCTCATTGGTATTCCAGTTTCCTGAAGCAAGATCTGAGAGCGGCTTGATATCAAGGTCGCAGGATACGAAAGCAGCTGCGGCGATTGTACCGAGAATATATTTTGCAATATGTTTCATGATCTTAGAGAATTAGAAGTTGATGTTAAGACCAAAGATGTAAGAAGACATGATGAGGTCACCTGAACGGTTCCACTCTGGGTCATATCCCTTTGGATACTTCGAGAATGCAGGAAGGTCATTGCAAGAAACATAGAATCTGAGAGAGTTGATCTTGATCTTCTGGGTCAGGTTCTGAGGGATGGTATATCCGAGAGTGATATCCTTCACGCGCATGTAAGCGCCGTTGAAGAGATAGAAATCACTTGCACCGTAGACATTGGCTGTGTTGGTGGTGAATGCAGGATACTTAGCCTTTGCATTCTGCTCATCTGTTGCGAATGGGCTCCAGTGGCTGTCATAAGCAACCTTAGGGCAAGCATAAGCCTGGAGGTTGAAAGGCTGTACAGGCCATGACCAGTATGAACGCTGGTGGCCGATACCCTGGAGTGAGAGGTTGAAGTCGAAGCCCTTCCAGTTTGCGAAGAATGAAGCGCCATACTGGTACTCAGGGAGTGAGTTTCCGAGCTTCACCTTATCTGCATCGTTGATCACGTTGTCATCGTTCTGGTTGACATACTTGATGCATCCAGGCTTGTCATTGCCGTTGACGGTAGCGATCTTGCTGCCGTCTGCGTTCTTCATACCTGCCTCATTGAGAATGATGCCGTCACTCTCCCACATGTACCACTCCTGATAGTAAGAACCCTCCTCGATGAGCTTGTTGCCAGAGATGTTGCGTCTGTCTGACATGTAACCCATCTTTGAACGGTAATCAGAGAGGTTGAAGCTAGCGCCGTATGCAAAGTCGCCGATCTGGTCGTTCCAAGCGATCTCAAACTCCCAACCTGTGGTGTGCATGTCAGCCACATTGTACTTAGGTGCGTTGTAACCGAAGTAGAGAGGGAATCCGATGTACTCGAGCATGTCTGTGGTCTTCTTGTAGTAGACGTCACCAGAGAAACGGAGTCTGCTGTCAAGAGCTGAGAGATCGAGACCGAGGTCGTATGATGTGGTGGTCTCCCATGTGATGTCATTGAAAGCGTAGTCCATCTGATAGCCGGTCTGTGCGAGCTCGACTGAACCTGCTGTTGTAGGGAGGTAAGCTGTACCGAGGCTGAGGGTAGCCATGTAAGGGAAGTAGTTTCCACTGATCTGCTCGTTACCGAGCTGACCTGCAGAAGCGCGGAGCTTGAGGGTGTTGATGCCATTGACATTGAACCAAGGCTCCTCAGAGATCACCCAACCTGCAGATACAGATGGGAATGTTCCCCAGCGGTAACCGTTTGCGAAACGAGAAGAAGCATCAGCACGGACGTTTGCCTGGAGGAGGTACTTGTTGGCGTAAGAGTACATGATACGGCCGAATACAGAGTTGTATGCCTGATGGTTTCCGACACCTGTATTGTACTGATAATCCTCAGGACCTACGCTGAGATAAGGATATGCATCAAGAGAGTAGTTGGTTCTCTTTGCAGAAACGTTTGCATACTCATAGTAGTAGCCCTCATAACCTGCCATTGCATTAAATGAATGCTTCTTGGCATCGAGCTTATAGTTGGCGTAGAACTGTGTGGTAAGGCTGCGGCTGGAGTTTCTGAGCTCCTGAACCTGAGTAGAGCCATACTGTGTGGCAGGCTTATAGTCGCCACCTGAGTCACGGAGTTTGAAACCTACACTGTGATCCTTCTCCTCGAAGAACATGAGTGATGGAGCGACAGCTGCAGAGACTGTGAGACCCTTGAGGAGGGTGAAGTCGAGCTGGAGCTTGGAAGCAAGGTTGTAGGTATCGTCAAGCTTCTTGCCTGCGAGATCCATGGCTGCGATAGAGTTGTCACCAGACTTTCCGTATGCGTACTCACCATCTGCATACCAGATAGGGTAGATAGGTGCACGGAACATGAGAGACTGAAGGATAGAACCCTCCTGGAAATGAGGAGCAGTCTTTGAACCGTAGGTGATGTTCACGTCAGCAGATGCGTGGATCCACTCGTTGACATTGTAGTCGTTGTTTGAACGGATGTTGAAACGCTTGTAGTTCTGCTTTGGTGAAAGACCGTCAGCGTCATAGTAGTTTACTGAGAAGTTGGTCTTCAGCTTGCTGGTACCTCCTGAGAGGTTGAATGAATGACGCTTGTGTGTAGCTGACTTTGCGAGACCTGCGCTCATCCAGTCTGAATCCGGATAGAGATCTGGATCCTTGATATGGTTCTGTGCATAGTTCTCGATGTAGTCCTTTGCATACTGAGAGTACTGGCTGGTAGCACCGCCATTGTAAGACACCTCATTGAGACCCTGCATCCAGTCGATAGAACCGATGAATTCAGGACGTGCAGTAGGAGTGTCGACACCATACTCGAAACCGTAGCTGAGTCTGAGCTCGTTGATCTTTGCACGCTTGGTGGTGATGAGGATGACACCGGCAGCAGCGCGGGCACCATAGATGGATGCAGAAGCTGCGTCCTTGAGAACCTGAATGTCCTTGATGTTGTCAGAAGCTACATCATTGATGCTTCCCGGGATACCGTCGATGATGACGAGTGGGGCAGTGCTGGCTGTACTTGTGATACCGCGGACGATGATGGATGCGCTTGAGCTTGGGTCACCTGAAGAACGTGTAACCTGTACGCCGGCCATTGAGCCCTGGAGCTGGTTGGCAAGGAGAGGCTTGTTCTTGCTGGAGATGCGCTCTCCACCGAGAGATGAGGTAGCACCTGTGAGGTCTGACTTCTTGGCGGTACCGTAACCGATGACGATGACATCGTCGAGGAGATTGACATCTTCCTCAAGGACAATGTTGAGAACAGATCCATCAGCAGGGACAACGACGTCCTTTGTGATGAATCCAACAGAAGAAACCTGCAGGGTCTGGCCTGGAGCTACAGCGATGGAGAAAAGACCATCGAAATCTGTAACTGTACCTTTGTCCTTATCCTGAAGGACAATGACACCTGCACCAATAACAGGATCTCCTGCAGCATCGACAACCTTACCGTTGACGGTCTTCACCTGGGCAAAGGCGATGCTGGAAGAACCAATGAGAAGAAGGAATGAAAGAACCATTCCAACTCTTTTCCACATGTTAGTTTTCATAAACATAGGCATTGATTAATTGTTATTAAATAGTGTGAGTGTAGTGTTATCTTATAACCGGCTCTGAAGTCATCTCGAACTCGAGTACGCCGCCCGCAATGATGTCCTGATGGGAAATCATGCAGGATGCGAGAGGCTTGCCGTTGAGAGTGACCGACTTGACATATCGGTTTGCCTCCGACAGATTCTGAGCCTTGGAGGTGAAGGTCTTGCCGCCTGGGAGATGAAGTGTCATCTCAGGAATCTGAGGAGCTCCGATGACATAGTTCATGCTGACAGGATCGACAGGATAGAAGCCCATGGCAGAGAAGAGATACCATGCAGACATCTGTCCGCAGTCATCATTGCCGCAGAGTCCGTCAGGCTCGGGGCTGTAGAACTTGTCGAAGACTTCGCGTACGAGAGCTTCTGTCTTCCATGGCTTGCCGGCAAGCTCATAGAAATATACCACATGATGGCTTGGCTCATTTCCATGTGCATACTGGCCGATGAGACCTGTCACATCCGATACGAATCCTGTGCTCTCGCTGGTAGTTTCAAGGAAGAACAGAGAGTCGAGTTTTGATGCGAATGCCTCAGGGCCACCCATGAGTGAGATGAGATCTTCCGGAGCCTGCTGCACGTGCCATGTGTACTGCCATGCATTGCCTTCAGTATAGTCTCCGCCGGATGTGGAAGCATGAGAGAGAACGAACTGGTCGAACGGCTCCTTCCAGTCTCCCTTGCTGTCCTTCGGCCTCATGAGATTTGTCGAATGGTCGAAGAGATTCTTGTAATTCTGAGATCTCTTGGAGAAGAACTCATAGTCATCCTCTCTTCCGAGAGCCTTGGCCATGACGGCTGCACAATAGTCATCATAGCAGCTTTCCAGTGTCCTTGAGACTGACTCGACTGTGATTATGTCATATGGATAATATCCATATCTGTCATAGGTGACCCAGTCGGACTTCGGGTGGTTTTCAGTGAGGGATTTCTTGATGGCGTCGAATGCCTTTTCAGGATCGAAACCCGTGAAGCCCTTCATGAATGCCTCTACAATGACAGGTACCGAATGATTGGCGATCATGCAGTGATTCTCTTTTCCCCAGAGAGTCCATATCGGAAGGTATCCCTGAGCACCGGCATGGCTGACCATGCTCTGTACGAAGCCGTCCACCATCTCAGGATTGAGAATGGTATAGAAAGGATGAGCTGCCCTGTACGTATCCCAAAGCGAGAATGTTGAGAAATATGCACCATTCGATGACTTGTACACGTTGTTGTCCGCACCTCTGTATGAGCCGTCATGATCTGCGATGTTGTTCGGCTGGATATAGAGATGGTAGAGAGAGGTATAGACATTCTTCTTCTGCTCGATGCTGCCCTTGACTTCCACTCTTGAGAGAAGACTGTTCCATCTCTCGTGGGCAGACCTGCATGTTGCATCGAAATCCCAGTCCGGATTTTCCTTCGCAAGGGAAGCGAGTGCTCCGTCGATGCTGACAGACGACATGGATATCTTCACCTGCACAGGCTTTTTTCCTTCGCCGAAATTCAAGACGATCTTGTCGGCATTCTCTCCCTCCTGACGGGCAAGGGTATCGCATGAGATGACAGGTTCTGAAAGACTGATCGCGAAGAACCAGTCTCTGTTCACCCAGTTCTTTGTGTTCTGATGTCCGATGATCGTCTGAGCATCCACGATTTTCACGTCGGAAAAGAGAACATGGGTGTGCAGGGCTGCATTGGTGAATACGAGGCCGCTCTGGAAGTCGATCGAGAGCTTTCTGTCAGTTCCGGCAGGATACTCGAACAGATACTGACTGGTATGATCTGTTGCAGTGACATCGACTTTGACGCCGTTGTCCAGGTTCACGCCGTAATATCCCGGAGATACTCTCTGAGCTGTCTTGTCATATCCCACCTCGGAAACTACCTGATCGCCGATGAAGGGGAGGATGAGGATGTCTCCGAGATCTGGGCAGCCGGTACCGTTTAGATGATTCTGTGCAAAGCCTATGAGGGCATCATCGTCGATGCTGTATCCGGAGCAGTATTTCCAGATGTCGCGTCCGGTCTCGGGACTGGCCTGGATCATGCCGAAAGGAACACATGCACCGGGGAATGTATGTCCGTTATAGGCTGTGCCAACAAGGGCGTCAACATACGAGCATACATCTTCTGCGGGAGAAGATGTATTGCATGAAGATATCAGGGCAGCCGCCGACACAATGGCTGAAACAGCCTTGATTGCGTAATTTCTCATGATTATTTCTCGATTGTGTTGAGAATGAATCTGAGAGCGTCCCTCCTGGTCTTGCAGCTTTCAGGAACAGCGACACCGGAGCGCATCTGCCAGTCAGATTTCTCTGCCTTTGTGAGGACTGAGTCGAGATCTGCTGTCCAGCCTGTGAGGTATCCGCGCAGACCCATCTTCTGGACGAGGCTGAAATCCGGTGATGACGGTGCGACATCCTTGAAATAGATCAGTGACGCCTTCGCATCGATAAGTTTGTCCTGAACGGCTGTGCAATCGATTTCCTGGACGCTCACACCTTTCTCGACAACCTGGGATGCAGCTACGCCGGCAGCTTCTCCGAGTGCCATCCAGCAAGGTTCCATGCGCATGGTGGAGAATCCCACATGGCTTCCGGAAACAGGAACAGGGAAGAGCAGGTTTGAAACTTCCTTAGGTACGATGACTCCGATAGGAAGTGTATAAGGCACACTTGAATGGCTGAAGAATCCGTCGAGATGCACCCTGCCGCTTTCTCTCTTGAGGACTGCGTGAGAATCGAGTGCGTAGTGGCTCGATGCGATGCTGTTGCTGTGGACAGGAGGACGCTGTCCCGGAAGAACAGGGATGGCATCATTTGCGGTGAAGAAATACTGTCCTTCGAAACGTCGTCCCTCACGGACATACACCTGTCTCGGGAAATTGTCATTGTCGGCATACTCGGTAGTAGAGAATCCCCAGGTCTGGCATTCCTTGCGGAAAGATGCAGGAAGCTCCTTGTCATTCTGGGCGAACCAGAGAAGGCCGAGTGTGTATTCCTTGAGTCTCTGGGCAAATTTGTCTCTCCACTCCCACGATGCTGTAGGCCATGCCCAGTTCTCCTCCGGAAGGTCTGTAGAGAGGAAGGCCATATGCTGGTTGTTCGCATCTGTCTTGCCATTAGGGAGAACCACCATATTGGTGACCTTGCCTATGCCCCAGCGGTCTCCAGGGATCTGAGTCTTTCCACCGGCCTTGAGCACTTCACGGTTTCTCTCCATGTCCTCAGCGGTGACATCATTCATCTCCACACCTGTATGACGGCCGGTCCATACGTCCTCCACGATGGAAGCATACTCATTTCTGTCATAGTTGGCAGGCTTCTCGACAGGACGCATGTGGTTCTTGTCCTGAGTGAGACAGAGACGGTAGTTGTACGCCTGTACGGCATTGTCTGCCTGATATGTGGTACCTTCACCGTCATAGCCGGTGAATCCGTTGTATTCAGAAAGCTTGCAGAGTCCGGACTGTGCGCCCCACTGACGGTAAACCTTTCCGGCACAGACCTCGCCGAATTCATCGCGCCCTTCACGCCCGAGTCTGTATGGAACTCCGGCAGCCGCACCGAGGTCGCCCTCATAGGTAGCATCGATAAACACCTTACCGGTGTATATCTCGACGTTGCCTGTTGTCCTGTCGGTTATCTTTACTGAGGTTATCTTCTGACCGCACTTCGTGATATTCGAAGGGTTGGAATCAAACTGCCTGTTGTAGAGGACAGTCACCTTGTCTCCCATTTCAGCGATCATTCCGAGGAATGTCTGCTCGGCTACAGAAGGTTCAAAGTGATAGCCGTCGCTGCAGTCTTTCATCTGCTGCGAGTCCGCACCGTAGGTTTTCACATAATGCTCCCTGTTGCGGTTGACGAACTCGAGGAAGAGTCCGGCAGTGACGCCGCGTGTGCCGATATCCGTGGCGCCGAGTCCGTTTGCCGGGAGGCCTCCGATATGTGAGGTTCTTTCCAGAATCACGGCACGATGGCCTTCGCGCGCTGAGGAGATCGCCGTCATGATGCCACCGGGAGTGCCACCGACGATTACCACGTCATAGTCTGATTCACGAACATTTTGAGCAGAGATCACCGCTGCGTCTGAGATGGCGGCAATCGTAAGAGCGATAGACAGGATGAATCGTTTCATATGCTGTTTCTGTTATTTCCGGCTAATATACATGAGCAGTGTTAATGCAGGGGTTAACTGGAGAATTAACTCGTTTGATACCATGCAAAAAAGCCTAGCGGATGGGACCGGAAAAGGGGTTGTCAGTTATTAGTCTTTATAGTGATCCGGAGCGTCTCCACGACGTAATCCTGACAAAAGTACAAATATGAACGAATACAGCAAAAGAAAGATATCAACAGAAAATCTGTTCCAGCTGTTGATATTTTTCCTAACTTTGAGACATGCGAACCTTTTTTACCTGTGTATTTTTCCTGGCATCGGCCCTCATTTCCGATGCCCAGACCGTGAGACAGGACGTGAGGCTGAGGGTCAGCCATCCTGACGGTTTATATGAGAAAGGTGATACCGTGAGGGTCTGGGCCGACGTCTCCGCTGTGCCCGTCGACAGCCTGTTTCTCAACGTGTACAGGTACTGCACATGGGAGCCCGTAACGACAACCGCGCTCAGCCTCAAGGTCGGAGAGAACCTTCTGTTTGAAAAGGCATTCAACGAAAGCGCGCAATATGTATTCGAAGTCACAGACGGTTCCGATCCCAGAGAATTCAAGAAAGGGGGAGACGGAAATTCCTTCCTGGGAGTCGTCATCTCCCCTCAGGATTTCCTGCCGGGATTCGGAATGCCCGCAGATTTCGACAGATTCTGGAACCGTGAGATAAGGAAGATGAGGCGCCACCGGATGAAGCCCTCGCTCACAAATCTCTCCGAAGGAGGTGAATATACGACATACCATGTCGAGATCGGCTGCTCCGGTCCTGCACCGGTCAGGGCATATGTGGCATATCCCGCAGGTGCACAGAAGGGGAGCCTTCCCATCATCATCAATTTCCATGCAGCCGGCAATCCCGGTTCGGCATCGAAGGCTTCTGCTGCCGTCAAGGCCGCAAGAAACATCCCGGGTGGCGCCCTCGCCATGGATATCAACGCCCATGGCATGGCAGATGACCAGCAGCCACATTATTATGACAGCCTCGCTGCCGGTCCTCTGAAAGACTATGCCAAGAGAGAACCCGACGGAAAGCTGGCCGACTATCATTTCAAATGGATGATGCTCCGCGCCATACGCGCATTGGATTACATGTGCCGGAACCCTCTGTGGGACGGAAGGCGCGTAATCGTCATGGGAACCAGTCAGGGGGGATATCAGAGCGCATTCCTGGCTGGAATGGACGAGCGTGTGACAGCAGCGGTCCTCACAGTGCCTGCCGGACTGGACCAGGGAGCGCCCCTGCAGGGACGCCCGGCATCATGGCCAGCTACAATGAAGCTTTATCCGGAATCCACCTGCCGCAACATCCCATATATAGACCCGGCCGCCTTCCTCAGGAGGACAAAGGCTGAAATCTGGTGCGAGATCGGCCTGTATGATTACACCTGTCCTGCTGCCAACCTGTTCGGCACCCTGAATACCGTGAATTCCCCGAAAGTCATAGTGACGTCCCAGCGTCCGCATTCATCATATTTCACGACTGACAAGGAGCAGGCAAAGAAGAGCCGTGAAGAGTTTTTCAGGCATTTATCAGAAAAGTAATGACAAGACATATCAAGACCATCCACTCGATACTGGTGCTTGCTCTTGCAGGCATCACAACTGCGGCGCAGTCGCCGCTCACAGGATTCGCAGGCAAGACCGACCCGGTCACAGTGGGAAACATCATCGCAGAGGCATTCGTACGCGCCGATGCGGAACAGAAAGACCACATCTATTATTCCACATCGAGCCTCTGGACAAACTGTCTGGAATTTGCCCACAACACATCCAACAGCGATCTTGAGAAGGCTCTGACAGACAAGATGATTCCATACTACAAGGAGAAAAGCAATTTCCTGCCTCACAGGTATCATGTGGACTATACAATCTTCGGGGCAGTGCCTCTCGAGATCTATATCCTCAGCAGGGACAAGAAAGCCCTCCGCCTCGGCCTCTCATACGCTGACAACCAGTGGGCCATGCCTGACACGACCGACTCAGAGACCATGAAACTCAATCCAAAGGTCAGTCCGGCACAGCAGATGGAATACTGGAAGCTCGGCTATTCTCCTCAGACCAGGCTGTGGATAGACGACATGTATATGATCTCACTCCTTCAGCTGCAGGCGTACAAGGCGACAGGGGAGAAGAAGTATCTGGACAGGGCGGCATACGAG
>JAGHSA010000058.1 GCA_018066125.1 Candidatus Cryptobacteroides onthequi
GTCCGGTGTACATGGCGTCCTTGAGTTCTTTCTCATTGCGGGGTGCCACAATGACGGTGTCCGGGATGCTGCGGTATGCCGCGAGGTCGAAGCATCCGTGGTGTGTGGCTCCGTCTTCTCCCACAAGTCCGGCTCTGTCGAAGCACAGCACGACCGGCAGTCTCTGAAGCGCCACGTCGTGGATGATCTGGTCGTATGCCCTCTGGGAGAATGATGAATATATGTTGCAGAACGGCTTCATGCCGCTGGCTGCGAGTCCTGCGCTGAATGTGACGGCGTGCTCTTCCTCTATGCCGACGTCATAGAAGCGTGACGGCATTTCTTTGGCCAGGATGTTCATGCCGCAGCCTGTCGCCATGGCGGGGGTGATGCCGACGACCCTGCTGTCCCTGCGTGCCAGGTCGAGCAGCACATGACCGAACACGTCCTGGTATCTGTCGATGCTGCGCGGCACGGAGAGTCTCTCTCCTGTTTCCGGGTCGAATCTGCCGGGTGCGTGCCAGGTGACCGGGTCCTGCTCTGCGGGAGCGTAACCCTTTCCCTTGGTGGTGAGGCAGTGCAGCACGCGCGGGCCCTTGATGGTCTTGAGCCTGCGCAGCGCCTCGGTTACTTCCTTGATGTCGTTGCCGTTGATGGGACCGAAGTATCTGAATCCGAGTGCCTCGAAGAGGTCGCCTCCTGTCCTGCGTACCATGGCGGACTTGGCGTTCGTGACAAATCTCTGGACTCCGCTGCGGAGCCTTCCTTCGCCCATCGAATGCCATACCTTGTCCTTGAGGCGGTTGTATGTCGGGTTGGTGGTGATGTTCAGGAGATAGTCGTGCATCGCGCCTATGTTGCCGTCGATGGACTGGTTGTTGTCGTTGAGTATCACCAGAATGTCGGACTTGCTGGCTCCGGCGTTGTTGAGTCCCTCGAATGCGAGACCTCCGGTGAGGGCTCCGTCTCCGATCAGGGCCACCACCTTCTCTCCGCTGCCGCTGAGCTTTGCGGCTTCGGCCATGCCCAGGGCTGCCGAAATCGAGGTGGAGGAGTGTCCCACTCCGAATGTGTCATAGGGGCTTTCCCCTCTGTTAGGGAATCCGCTGATGCCGTTCCTGGTCCTGTTGCCCCTGAAAGCGTCCCTGCGTCCCGTGAGTATCTTGTGGGCGTAGGCCTGATGGCCCACGTCGAATACAAGCTTGTCTTCCGGGGTGTCGTATATGCTGTGGACGGCGGTGATGATCTCTACGGCTCCGAGGCTTGATGCCAGGTGTCCCGGGTTTTCCGCACAGCAGCGCACCATGTAGTCGCGAATCTCCGAGCACAGCTCTCTGAGCTGCTCCGGAGTGAATTCCCTGATGTCTGCAGGGCTGCTGATACTGTCCAGATACTTGTACATACGATTCACAAAAGTAAGACTTTATTGCGACTTATGAAAATAACGGCTACCTTCGTGGAATACACCAGAACTCATGTCCGGACGCCGTTTTCCTAATACATATGTGATAATCTCTGCAATCATCGTGCTGTGCGCGCTGGCTACCTGGCTCGTTCCCGGCGGGCAGTTCGTGAAGGCGGATGACGGCTCCGTCAGCTACAGCGGGATCGCTTCGCAGCCTCAGAGCTGGCAGATCTTCTCGGCCCTTTATGACGGATTCTGCCGTCAGGCAGGCATCATCGTGTTCATCCTGGTGGTGGGAGGTGCCTTCTGGATCCTCAATGCCACCGGAGCGGTCGCATACGGCATACGGCGCTTCATCGCCGGGGTCGGCAGGCATGAGAAGCTGGTGCTCGCGGGCATTGCAGTGCTGTTCTCGCTCGGAGGGGCAGTTTTCGGCATGAGTGAGGAGACGATTCCGTTTGTGGGCATAGTCGTGCCCCTCGTCGTGTCTATGGGCTACAATGCCGTGGTGGGGTTCCTGATCGTCTATGTCGCGGCCAATATCGGATTCTCGGGGGCGTTCCTCAATCCCTTCACCATAGGCGTCGCGCAGGAGATGGCGGACCTGCCACTCTTTTCCGGCATGGGCTACAGGGTGCTCTGCTGGTGCATTCTCACCTCCGCAATGGTCGTATTCACTCTCGTATATGCCTCACGCATCAGGAAGGCGCCTGCCGCGGCGGACATGTCTGCGGATGCACCGGAAGAGGCGGCCGGAAGCCACCGCCGCCACGCGCTGATACTCACTGTCCTGCTCGTCACCGTCGTTGCACTCATCGTGGGCGTGACCTGTCTGCACTGGTACATAAGCGAGATATCGGCTCTCTTCCTGGCGATGGGCGTGATCTGCGGCGTAATTGCGGGGTACTCCGCAAACCGCATCGCGGATGAATTCGTCGCCGGGGCAAAGGATATATTCCCCGCCGCAATGGTGTTGGGCCTTGCGTCCGGCATCGTGGTCATCCTGGAGAACGGGCACATCATCGACAGCATACTTCACGGCATGGCAACGGGGCTCGACGGCGCGGGCAGGACCGGCGCCCTGAGTCTCATGTACGGCATCCAGACTGTCATCAACCTCGTCATACCGAGCGCCACTGCCAAGGCTGCCATCACCATCCCCATCATGGCGCCGTTCTCAGACATGATAGGGCTCTCGCGTCAGGCCATGGTCCTAGCTTTCCAGTTCGGAGACGGATTCACAAACATGATCACCCCGACTTCCGGAGTGCTCGTGGCGGCTCTCGCCATGGCGCGCATACCTTACGCCGAGTGGTTCAAAATGGCCTGGAAGTGGATTTTGGCTTTGATACTGCTGGGATTTGTCTTACTTTTGCCTGCGGTATTCCTCTCGATCACCGGATTTTAACAAACATCAGATATTATGTCAGAAAAGATTCAGAAATTCCTCAATGACTCTCCGGCAGCACGCTGGAGCGCATTGATTCTCATCGCGCTCGCGATGTTCTTCGGTTACATGTTCGTGGATGTGATGTCGCCTCTCCAGGCTCTCGTGGAGAAGCAGCGCGGATGGACTCCGGGTGTCTTCGGAACCTATGCATCCGCTGAGTACATCCTCAATGTCTGCGGTTTCCTCATCCTTGCCGGCATCATCCTCGACAAGATGGGCGTACGCTTCACCGGAATCCTGTCCACCGCGATGATGCTCGGCGGCGCCGTGATCAAGTACATCGGCATCAGCGACTGGTTCCAGACCACCGCAATGTGCGAGTGGCTCGGTTCATGGTGGACCGCAATGCCGGGCAGCGCCAAGATGGCGGCTCTCGGATTCATGATCTTCGGATGCGGCTGCGAGATGGCAGGTACCACAGTGTCCAAGGCCATCGCCAAGTGGTTCAAGGGCAAGGAGATGGCTCTCGCAATGGGTATCGAGATGGCCATCGCGCGCGTGGGTGTGTTCGCGATCTTCTCCATCAGCCCTGTCATCGCTTCCAAGATGGGTTCGGTGGCAGCTCCTGTAGGATTCTGCACCGTGCTTCTCCTCATCGGCGTGATCAATTTCATCGTGTTCTCCGTAATGGACAGGAAGTTCGATGCACAGCTCGCAGCAGCGGGCGAGGCTTCTGAGGACGGCTCTGACGAGGAGTTCCGCATCAGCGACCTCGGCAAGATCTTCAGCTCACTCAGCTTCTGGGTGGTCGCTCTCCTCTGCGTGCTCTACTATTCAGCCATCTTCCCGTTCCAGAGATATGGCGCCAACATGCTCCAGTGCAACCTCAACGGCATCACTCCTGAGGCTGCGTCCAACATCTTCCGCTGGTTCCCTATCGGTGCAGCGGTGATCACTCCGTTCCTCGGCAGCTTCCTCGACCGCAAGGGAAAGGGTGCCACAATGCTCATGTACGGCGCACTGCTCCTTATCGTCTGCCATCTCGTGTTCGCGTTCCTGCTTCCTGCCACACACAGCAGCCTTCTCGCATACGCGACCATCGTGATCCTCGGCATCAGCTTCGCGCTCGTTCCTGCAGCCCTCTGGCCTTCAGTGCCTAAGATCATCGACGAGAAGATCCTCGGCAGCGCGTACTGTCTCATCTTCTGGGTGCAGAACATCGGTCTCTGCTTCGTCCCTAAGCTCATCGGCAGCGTGCTCGAGTCTTCGAACAAGGCAAATGAGGCTGTGCTTGCTGCAAAGGCTGCGGGTGCAGAGTTCATACCTTACAACTATACAGTTCCGCTGGTGATCTTCGCATGTTTCGGAGTCGCAGCTCTCGTGATCGCCATCTATCTCAAGGCTCTTGACAAGAAGCGCGGTCTCGGCCTCGAAGAGCCGAATATCAAGTAGCCAGGCGCATCCTCCGACCGTCGGACAAAACATCTGCTCCAGGCAATGTCTCACAGTTCAGCCGCTTTGCGGCTCTGACTGCTCGACGGCCTTCCGCATCTGATTGTCCGCCGGATCTGCGGAGCAGCCGACGCCCGTAGGCAGGGGGAAAATGAAAAAGAGAGTGACCTCTAAGTCCACATGGACTTATTAGTCACTCTCCTCTTATTATTTATCTGACTCAGGCGATTCCCTTCTTGAATGGGAGATATCGGTCAGGTACCGGATTTTCCGGACAGCGCCTCGGAGATTTCTTGTCAAACTTGCCCATAGTATGCCAGATTAGAACGGAAGGTCGTCTGCGCCGTCTCCACCCATGATGTCGATAGGAGCCTCGGCAGGGCGTGCTGCAGGCTGAGGTGCGTATGCAGGCTGTGCAGGTGCCTGCTGATATGCAGGACGTGCAGGCTGTGCCGGAGCTGCACCGTATGCAGGCTGCTGGTATCCTCCCTGAGGAGCGCTGTCGCCCTGTGCTCCAGGGTTGTCGCTCTTGCGGCCGAGGAGCTGGAGATTGTCAACAACGACCTCTGTGGTGAAACGCTTGTTGCCGGTCTGGTCTGTCCATGACCTGGTCCTGAGTCTTCCTTCCACATAGATCTGTGTTCCTTTCCTGATGAATTTCTCTGCCACATCGGCAGAATTTCTCCAGGCTACGATATTGTGCCACTCGGTGTTCTCCTTGAGCTCACCGCTGCGGTCTCTGTATCTTTCAGTGGTAGCGAGTGTGAATGTGGCTACCTTTGCATTCCCTGCGCCAGGGGCGTTGTTTCCATTCTCAAGGTAACGTACTTCAGGGTCTCTACCAACGTTACCGATCAGCATTACTTTGTTCAGTGACATGATTCTGTTGTTTTATTGTTTTGGATACACAAATATTGTGTCCGGCAGATGCAAATATAGTAAAATAGTCTATCGGTACAACTCCGCCATGGCCTCGATATCCGGAACTTCTCCCGTGAAGAATTCATAGCCGAGGACGGCCTGCATCAGATGCCATTTCTTTCCAGGAACGTATCTGATGCCTTCTGCGGCAAGCTTTCCGGCATCGAAGGTCGGGTTCTTGTAGTTCGCCTCCATGATGACAGGGCACCTGAGCGCTTCTGCGCCGTCCACTGCCAGCGGCAGGGTGTAGATCATGATGGCGCATTTCCCGGCGGCGCCGGCCATCTCCTCGAAAGGCAGAGCCTCGACTCTTCCCGGGTAGAATCCCTCGAGATGTCTGGCGAATTCCTCCGCCTTCTCAGGAGTCCTGTTGATGACGATGAGGTCGAGGCCGAGGTCGAGGGCGGCCACTGCGGCTGCCTTTCCTGCGCCGCCGCATCCCACGACGAGGGCCTTGCTTCCCTTCGCAATGTGCTCATCCTCTATGCACTTCTTCACTCCGGAATAGTCGGAGTTGTGTGCCACGAGACCCTCCGGGGTCTTGACGACGAGGTTTGTCGCTCCGATCACCTTGCATTCCGGGCAGAGTATCTCAGACTCTGCATATGCCAGCTCTTTGAACGGAGCGGTGATGTTGATGCCTTTGTAGGAGTCGAGGAAGCTCTTCCACGAGGCTTCAAACTCCTCACCCTCGATGAGGTCATACTGCCAGCGCCCGTGATATGCCTCCTTGAAGAGCATTGGGCTCAGTGATTTCTTGATGGGGAATCCGATAAGTCCGAACTTGTCCATTGCGGTGAATGTCTATATGTTGCTGTTGCGTTGTCTTACTGCTTCGAACATGAGGATTGCGGCGCTGACGGACGCGTTGAGCGAGTCGAGCCTGCCCAGCATCGGTATCTTGATGTGAGCGTCCGCAGCCTTGCGCCATACGTCGGTGAGGCCTGTGGCTTCGGTGCCGATCACGATGGCGGTGCCTTTCTTCATGTCTGTGTCATAGTACCACTCCGAATCCTGAAGCTGCGCGGTCAGTATCTGGATGCCGTGACCCTTGAGCCATGCGATGGCCTCCTCGGATGTGGCGGTGCAGCACTGTACCGTGAATATGCCTCCGATGCTGGAGCGTATGAGGTTGGGGTTGTAGAGGTCTGTGAGGGGGTCGCATACGATGACGGCGTCTGCTCCTGCGGCATCCGCGCTTCTGAGGACCGCTCCGAGGTTGCCGGGTTTCTCCACGCTCTCAAGCACCACAATGAGAGGATTGTCCCTCAATGAGAGGCAGTCCAGTCCGTGCTCCTTGCACTGGAGCTCCGCAATGATGCCTTCTGTGCCGCCTCTGTAGGCCACTTTGTCGTAGATGTGGGCCGGCACCTCTATCAGGTATCTTGCATCCCGTATGCCCGCCCCCGCAATGCGCACGAGTGTCTCTTCGGGGCGGATGAATATGGATGTGTCTTCCCTGCCTATGATGTCAGGGCAGTAGAAGATGGTGTCGGGGATGTAGCCGGCTGCAAGGCAGTGCCCCAGCTCACGGCGTCCCTCTGCGACAAAAAGAGACTTCTCGCGTCTCAGTCTTGCTTTTTCCTGAAGCGCGAGAAGTTCCTTTATCTTGGCATTCTGTGCCGATGTGATTATCTCCTTTCTCATCAGTCCTTCGGACGCATTTGAGGGAAGAAGAGGACATCCTGGATCGTCGTCTGGTTCGTCATGAACATGGTGAGACGGTCGATACCCATTCCGAGACCGGAGGTAGGAGGCATTCCGTACTCAAGTGCGTGCACGAAGTCCATATCGATGAACATGGCCTCGTCGTCACCCTTGCTCTTGAGCTTCGCCTGCTCCTGGAATCTTTCGAGCTGGTCGATAGGGTCGTTGAGCTCTGAATATGCGTTGGCGAGCTCCTTGCCGCATACGAAGAGCTCGAAACGCTCGGTGAGCTCAGGGTTGGTGCGGTGTCTCTTGGTGAGAGGAGACATCTCCACAGGATAGTCGGTGATGAATGTAGGCTCGATGAGATTGTGCTCGGCGTACTCTCCGAAGATGGCATCGATGAGCTTGCCCTTGCCCATTGAAGGGTCGATCTCGACGTTGAGCTTCTTGCAGGTCTCGCGGAGCTGGTCCTCGTCCATGCCGGACACGTCCACTCCGGCATATTCCTTGATGGCCTCAAGGATAGGGAGGCGGCGGTATGGCGGCCTGAAATCGACTGTGTGCTCTCCGATCTGTACCTCTGTCTTGCCGTTGACCTTGAGAGAGATCTTCTCGAGCATCTTCTCCACGAACTCCATCATCCAGATATAGTCCTTGTATGCCACATAGATCTCCATGCAGGTGAACTCAGGGTTGTGGGTCTTGTCCATACCCTCGTTGCGGAAGTCCTTTGCGAACTCATATACTCCGCTGTATCCGCCCACGATGAGTCTCTTGAGGTAGAGCTCGTTCGCGATACGCATGTAGAGGTCGATGTCGAGAGCGTTGTGGTGTGTGATGAAAGGTCTTGCGGTGGCGCCGCCAGGGATGCTCTGGAGTATAGGAGTCTCGACCTCGAGGCAGCCTGCCTGGTTGAAGTACTCCCTCATGGTGGCGATGATCTGAGCCCTCTTGAAGAAGGTCTCCTTCACCTGAGGATTCACGATGAGGTCCACGTATCTCTGTCTGTAGCGGAGCTCAGGGTCTGAGAATGCGTCGAAGACCTTGCCGTCCTGCTCCTTCACGATAGGAAGGACCTTGAGCGACTTGCTGAGGAGAGTGAGCTCCTTGGCATGCACGCTGAGCTGTCCTGTCTGGGTGATGAATGCGAAACCCTTGATGCCGATGATGTCGCCGATGTCGAGGAGCTTCTTCCACACGGTGTTGTACATGGTCTTGTCCTCGTCAGGGCAGATCTCGTCTCTCTTGACGTAGATCTGGATGCGTCCGGTCTCGTCCTGGAGCTCGCCGAAAGAGGCTGCTCCCATGATGCGGCGGCTCATGACGCGTCCTGCGATGCATACTTCCTGGAAGTTTCCCTTCTCAGGGTCAAACTCCGCAGCGATCTGTGCCGCAGTGGTGTTGACAGGGTAGAGCGGTGCCGGATACGGCTCGATGCCAAGCTCGCGGAGCTTGGTCAGTGACTCTCTTCTGAGAAGTTCCTGTTCGTTGTATTCGATAGGGTTCATATCTTGATTTTATTTGATTTCTGTAACAGGCAAAATTACTACTTTAAATTCTAAACTTGAAATTTTTTGGGTATCTTTGTAATTCAAGGGGATAAGTGTGATGACGAAAGAGTGTAAATGGGTATTGAAAGAGCCGGCCGATCAGGCCAAGGTCTCGCAGCTTTCTACAGAGCTCGGCATTGACCGCGTGCTCTCGGAGCTTCTTGTCAAGCGCGGCGTGGAAACGTTCGAGCAGGCGAGGTCTTTCTTCCGCCCTTCACTCAAGGATCTTCACGACCCGTTCCTCATGAAGGATATGGATCTGGCCGTGGAGAGACTCCACAAGGCCATCACTTCCGGTGAGAAGATCCTCGTCTATGGAGACTATGACGTGGACGGCACCACAGCCGTCTCGCTGGTCTATTCCTTCATCCTCCGCTTCACATCCAAGGTGGATTTCTATGTCCCTGACCGTTATGACGAGGGATACGGCGTGTCCATCAAGGGTATCGACCTGGCGGCGGAGAGCGGTGTGAGCCTCATTATCACTCTCGACTGCGGCATCAAGGCCATCGAAAAGGTGGAGTATGCACGCTCCAAGGGCATAGAGGTGATCATATGCGACCACCACCTTCCCGAGGAGTCGCTTCCGAAGGCTGTGGCTGTCCTGGATCCAAAGCGTGACGACTGCCACTATCCTTTCGACGACCTTTCCGGCTGTGGAGTGGGATTCAAGCTCGTGCAGGCGTATTCACAGCGCTACGGCATCGCGTTCGACTCTCTCGTGCCGCTTCTCGACCTCCTGGTGGTGAGCATCGCATCCGATCTCGTGACCATGGTGGGGGAGAACAGGGTTCTCGCACATTTCGGTCTCAAGGTGCTCAATGAAAATCCGCGCAAGGGCCTGCTTGCCATGATCGCGCTTTCCAAGCTCGAGCCGGGTCACCTGACCATCGACGATATAGTCTTCAAGATCGGACCGCGTCTCAATGCCGCGGGACGCATGGAGACCGGTCGCCTTTCTGTCGAGCTGCTGACCGCGACAGACATCAATGTCGCAAACCAGATAGGCGAGAGGATAAACGACAACAACAACGAGCGCAAGAGCATTGACCGCGAAATCACACAGGAGGCCCTGGAGATGGTTCAGAACAGGTCGTGTCTTGCATTCAACAATGCCATTGTGGTATATAACCCGTCCTGGAACAAGGGCGTCGTCGGCATCGTGGCTTCGCGTCTCGTGGAGGCGTTCTACAAGCCTACCGTCGTGCTGACAAAGTCCAACGGCTTCATCACCGGTTCGGCGAGAAGTGTCGCAGGCTTCGACCTCTACTCATGCATAGAGCAGTGCGCAGACCTCCTGGAGAATTTCGGAGGACATGTCTATGCCGCCGGTCTGACCATGAGGGAGGAGAATGTGCAGGAGTTCGCCTCGCGCATCGATTCCTTCGTGAACGGAAAGATCACCACTGAGATGCTTACACCGGTGGTTGAGCTGGATTCGAAGCTTGATTTCTCTCAGATCACGCCTAAGTTCCTCCGACTCCTCAAGCAGTTCCAGCCATTCGGCCCCGGCAACAACAATCCAGTCTTCCTCACCGAGGATGTCTATGATGACGGCAATGGCCGAAAGGTGGGCGCCGGTGGCGTGCACATGAAGCTGGAGCTCATCCAGGAGTCTCAGCCTTATCTCCAGATAGCCGCCATCGCCTTCAACATGGCTGACTGCTACGACCACATCAAGGCCGGCAATCCGTTTGACGTGTGCTACTCCATCGTGGAGAACTACTACCGCGGCAATTCCACCATCCAGCTCCGCGTCAAGGATCTCCACAAGCGCGAAGACATAATCTGATATCATCCATATGCGCAGAATCATCCTGATTTACGCTGTGGCCGCTGCCTTCCTGTGCATCGGCTGCACCGCTGACCGCGTCTCTGAGCGTGAGATTCAGCGTTATACCGATTTCCTCTATGCCAACATGCCTTCTGCCGACAAGGCCGTTCACGACCGCAGCTGGTGGGAAGCGAGCGTCCGCAAGACTCTCGAGGTCCGCAGGTCCATGGACTGGGACATTCCGGAGAGGGAGTTCCTCCACTTCGTGCTGCCGCTCAGGGTCAACAACGAGGATCTGGATGATTTCCGCATGGACTATGCGGACACACTCTGCAGCCGCGTCAGGGGCATGTCCCTGCATGATGCGGCGCTCGAGATCAACCACTGGTGCCATGAGATGGCGACCTACCGCCCGTCAGATGCGCGCACTTCTTCTCCTGAGGCGACCATCCGCTCGGGACTCGGACGCTGCGGTGAAGAGTCCGTTCTGGGTGTGTCGGCGTTCAGGGCGGCGGGCATCCCGGCGCGTCAGGTGTATACGCCGAGATGGGCACATACCGATGACAACCATGCATGGGTTGAGGTCTGGGTGGACGGCAAGTGGCATTTCCTCGGTGCCTGTGAGCCGGAGCCGGAGCTTGACATGGCCTGGTTCAATGCCCCTGTATCCCGCGCCATGCTCCTCCACACCAAGGCATTCGGAGACTATCACGGTGACGAGGATGTGATCTCGCGCACTGCCGCATACACCGAGATCAATGTCACCCGCAGCTATGTGCCGGTGCGCCGCAGTGAAGTCACAGTCAGGGACTCCGAGGGTGCCGCCGTGCCTGGTGCGAGGGTGCTGTTCATGATCTACAACTACGCTGAATTCTATACAGTGGCGGACTATATCTCGGATGCCTCGGGAAAGGTGGCTCTGGATACCGGTCTCGGAGACGCTGTGATCTTTGCCACAATGGGGAACCGTTTCGGTATCGCGAAGGCGTCTTCCGAGTCTTCGGAGGTCGTGCTTGACCATGCCCTGGGCGAGCGCTTCTGCCTCGATATGGACATCGTGCCGCCGGCTGAGAACCCTATCCCCGTCAATGTCACGGACGCGCAGGTCGCTGCCAACCAGGAACGTTTCGAGCGCGAGAACGAGCTTCGCGAGGCCCGCCCGAAGGGCAATGCTTCCGTCACCGACGGATTCCTGGCCGCACATGCAGGCGACGGACGTGCTGCTGCGATCCTGTCATCTCTGTCTGCCAAGGACATGAATGACGTGTCGGCAGATGTGCTTGAGGCTGCGCTTTCACATTGCGGCGCGGAGTTTGACCGCTTCCGCGATTGCCCGAGGGTGGAGAATGAGTTCCTTTCTCCTTATTTCGCCGAGATCGGCAAGGGGCTTGACTTCGGATCGGCGGCCGCTGTCGAGGCGTGGGTGGCTGACAACATAGCAGTGGACGACGCCGCAAACCCTCAGCACCTCCGTATCCCTCCGGTGAATGTCTGGCGCGAGAGGAGTGCGGATACCCGCTCCCGCAATATCTTCTTCGTGGCTCTGTGCCGCGCTGCCGGATTCAGGGCGCGTATAGATGACGTGACCGGAAAGACCCAGTATGCCGACGGTGATGCCTGGGTGGACGCCCGTTTTGGCGAGGCACCTGCCGCCGAGGCTCCGAAGGGAATGCTACGTGCCACCTTCACCCCCGCGTCGCGTCTGCGCGACCCGCTCTACTACAGACACTTCTCCCTTTCGCACATATACGACGGCACACCTCATCTCCTTTCATTCGACGAGTCGGAGGACCAGCCGTACAGCCGCCTCTTCAAGGAGGCAAGGGCGGTGGATGCCGGTTACTATATGATGGTGAGCGGTACCAGAATGGCAGACGGAGGCGTGCTGGCCCATGTGGAGTTCTTTGACGTTCCGGAGGCTCGGGAGACTGTGGTTCCTCTCGTCGTGAGGACATCCGATACCAGGATCTCTGTAATCGGCTCCATGGATGCGGAAGCCCTCTATATGCCGGACGGTTCGGATACTCCTGCGTCCATCCTTTCCACCACAGGCCGCGGTTATTTCATCGTAGCCGTAGTGGGTGACAAGGACGAGCCTACCACGCATGCGGTGCGCCAGCTCTCTGCTGCGGCTTCCGAGCTCAATGCCTGGGGGCGCAAGGTGGTGGTACTCGGCAAGGCGCGTCCGGAAGGTCTGGATCATATGGCAGGCGGCTCTGACATCGACAGGGGCATCTTCAACATGCTTGCCGCCGGCACTGACTCGGAATCAAAAATCCTCCCGATTGTCAGCATCTGTGACAGCTTCGGAAGGATCGTGTATTACTCTCAGGGCTACAATACGTCCCTTGCAGAGGAGCTAAAGAATGTTATCAGCCAGCTTTGACACCACTTCACGGTCGGTGGTTCCCGCCGGACCGTGGGCTGAGCTGTGATATTCCGGCGCTTCGGAAACACGCTCGATCTCCACGATGTTGTATGGCTTCACACCGCATCCCGCCATCACGATGATGCGGCCTGACGCGTTCCTGACGAGCGTGCCGATGAGCCTGCGTCCATCATAGGCCGTGGCTTCGTGACCAGATGTGAGAAGACGCTCGCATCCGAGTGAGATGACGTCCTCGAAGGCTTTGAGAGGATTCCTGCACACGTCGAATGCCCTGTGGAAAGTCACTTTCATCGGCCTTGCGGCGTCGATGAGCCTTCGCATCACCGGCATGTCCACGTCACCGTTACTGTCAAGCGCGCCGATCACCACTGCGTTGACTCCCATCTCCTTGCATTCTGCGATGCTTGCGAGCATGGTCTCCACCTCTTCCTCGCTGAACCTGAAATTGCCGCCACGGGGGCGTACGAGTACATTCACGGGAATGCCGAGACTTTCTCTGACGGAGCGGATGAGCTCAGATGACGGGGTTACGCCACCGACGGAGAGCTGTTCGCACAGTTCCACCCTCTGGGCCCCTCCAGCCTGTGCTTCCAGCGCCTCTTCGAGGCTGGTGACGCAGCATTCCAGAAATCTTGCATGTTTCTTCGGCATAGGCTATTCTTCTGTGAGCTCGGACATCCTGAGCAGGGCTTTGATCGATGAGTTGGTGCAGTTGATCCAGAAGCTCCTGTGCCTTTCGGGAGGCATGAGCCTGAGGATGGTAGGAATCTGACCGTTGCAGGTGTTCTGTATGACAGTCAGGTTGTCGATGAGTGCTTTGGCCTTGGCGTATGCCAGTTCGTCTCCGTTGTATTCATAGAGGTCCAGCCATGCGTTTGCCACGTTGCAGCTGCTGTTGTCCACGGGCATCTGGTACTTGTGCTGCTCATATACGCATGGGGTAGGGATATCCCTGTAGCCCTCGGCCGTAGGAAGCGCGTCCCAGTGTACGAACTGGTCTTCGCTCATCCTTATGAGATCGATTGCGTCCCGCACCTCGCTTTCCGAAGGATTGGCGGAGGTGAGCAGGAAGGATGCGTATGGCGCTGCCGTGCAGTTGGTGAGGTTCTGGTAAGCCTTCAGGCCCAGTACCGACACGTCCTCAAATTGGCCTGTCAGGTCGAAGGTCTCCACAGCCACGGTGTTCATCCAGTCGGATCCCTTCTTCATCATGTCGGCGTATCGTGTGATGCCGTACTGCTTCTCAAGCCTGCGCGCGTAGTTGAGTATAGGGTGGAGCATGGCCTTGGCGCTGTTGACAGGCTCTCCGGTGACGAAGTCGACCTTGATAGGGAAGGAACCGTCTTCATTCTGGAGTCGTACATAAGTGTCCGCGATCTTGATGGCCCGGTCGAGGTATATCTCCTCTCCGGTCAC
>JAGHSA010000023.1 GCA_018066125.1 Candidatus Cryptobacteroides onthequi
CCGACGGTGCTCAGGCCCATGATGATGTTCCACCTGAGATTCTCAGAGAATACTTCAAGGGTCTTCGGCTGGTCGATGCACGGGGCGACCTTCTCGGGATCGTGGCGGTCAGGGAGCTGGAGGAGCAGTCCGCCGTGATACGGAAGGAGATCCCACACCTGAAGATATCCGGCCGACGGCACAAGCCTTCCGTAATAATAGTCGGCGGTGTCTCCGAGGGTGTAGTAGTCCATATATACCTGGCCGCTCGTCTCGATGAGTTTCACCTTGTCCTCGAGTCCCCTGTCCTTGAAGATGCGTATCGCCTCCTCCGTCTGCACTTCATGGCGATGGAAGGACATGTCCTTGTCGACAATCTCGCGCATCCTCTCTTTGATCAGCCGGATGTCCCCGTCTGTCACTGGAGAGGAATCCGGCTTGCGGAGATTGCAGTAGAAGCCCTGCGAGATGGGGTGTTCCATGTATATGCGGCTGCCAGGGACAGCCTCCTTGGCCGCCTTGCTCAGGAGGAAGCACAGTGATCTGGAATACACACGCATTCCCGAGGGCTCGCGGACATCCAGAAACTCTACATCCTTGTTGGTGAATACGCGGAATTTGAGTCCCTGGGACACATTGTTGACCTTGGCGGACACTATCGGATACGGCCTCTCGAAATCAAACTCGGAGAGGATGTCCAACAGGGCAGTCCCCTCCGGGAAGGATTTGGAGGTCCTGGTGTTCTTGCAAAAAATCTGCAGCATCGCAGGACTTATTTTGTATGTCTGGAATTACTTCTTGAGGATACCTGTGAGGATGGACTTTGCAGCTGCTCCGAGGATGCCGGCGCCTGCGCTCTTGTTGCCGCCCTTGAGGGTGATGAGGATATCGTTGAGGTCCACATCGCCGTCACCGTCCTGATCCTTGATGACCTTGGAGAGGAGACCTACAGCTGCAGGGACGAGACCTGCCACTGAGGCATTCTGTGCAGAATTCAGGCCGAGACCGGAGATCTTGCCGGCGAGAAGCTTGCCTGCGAGAGCAGTGATAGGGCTGGAAGCTGCCGACTGCTTGCCGGTCACAAGAGCCTTGATGACATCGATGCCGCCTGCCTGAGCCGCCGTCTGAGTGAGGCTGCCGAGGATTGACTCGGACACACCATTGAGTACCTGATTCTTGACTGCTGAAGGAATGTCGATGTTGCCGGCTGCCGATGCAACCTGTTTTGCGATGAGTTCTGCGATTGAAGCCATGGTGATTGATTTGAAAAAGTGAATTATTAGGTTTCTCAAATATACGTATTTTCACACATTTATTCACTATATTGCAGAGACGAATAATGAACAAGTTATGAAGACCTGTGGAAACATCGAAGAACTCAAGTGGATAGTGACACGCGTCAACGGCAAGATCGCATCTGTACATCTGGACTATTCCGGCCTGTGCAAAGTAGCCGATGCAGTCAAAGGGCTTCCATGCGAAGAAGTCGCTTCCGTCACCTGCGAGAAGATAAGCACCGCAGACCTGGTGGAGCTCAACAAGGGACTGACACTGGACGACATGGCGTTCTACGGCACTGAGTTCCAGAAAAAGGTGTGGACGGAGCTGTTCAGGCTCGGACATGACGGCAGGAAGCCTCAGGTCATCAGCTACAGCGAATTCGCCGAGATCTGCGGCAACCGTCCGGGTATACGCGCGGTCGCCCATGCGGTAGGCCTCAACCCCTGTGTCTTCATCAACCCATGCCACAGGATAGTGCCAAAGGCATGTATCGGAAGGATGGAGGAGGCATATCAGACTGCCACCGACACCATATTCAACGGCAGTGACATCTATGTCTTCAATGTCTTCGACTTCGGAGAGTTCGCACTTGGAAAGCAGCTCAAAAGGGATCTGATCGCTCTCGAGCTCACCGGACAGCCGACCAAGACTGTCAACGCAGAGCTGACCGGATACATAGAAAACAACATCATCCCACGCTACAAATCATTCGACAAGGCCCACCAGACCAGCCATGCCTACACAGTGATACGCCAGAGCCTTGAGCTTGCCAGCCATTATGATGTCAACATCGACATGGTATATGCGATAGCTGCGTACCATGATACAGGCCTCGCAGTGGACCGCAAGACGCATCATCTGGAGTCCGGCAAGATCGTCAGGGCCGACGAGAACCTGCTCAGGTGGTTCAGCAAGAGGCAGATCGAGACCATGGCAAAGGCTGTGGAAGACCACCGCGCCTCCAACGGCAAAAGGCCACGGAGTATCTACGGCAAGATCGTGGCCGAGGCTGACCGTCAGATAGACACCGAGGTGGTGATACGCCGCACCATACAGTACGGGATCTCACATTATCCTGAACTGGACATGGAAGGACACTGGCAGCGCACGCTTGACCACCTCCACGAGAAATATGCCGATGGCGGGTACCTCAGGCTGTGGATTCCGGAGTCCCCAAATGCCGCACGCCTTGGAGAGCTGCGGGCAGTCATCGCCGACGAAGTGCAGCTGAGAGAAATGTTCGAAAGGATCTATTCTGAAGAGAAGTAGGGTCTCGCCTACTGCTCATCCACATAGTCATAGGGTTTCTCCTGCTTCGGATTTCCGAACCAGGTATAGAGCTTTGCCTTTGCCTGGGCCTTCACTTCCGGAGTGATGGCCTTGCTGACCTTGTTATAGACTATGACAAGAGCGGCGAGATCGTCAGTGAATCCCAGTGCCGGCAGAAAATCCGGAATGAGATCCACAGGGAGGATGAAGTAGCCGAGAGCACCCAGTATCATGCCCTTGTCCTTCATGGAGATGGCAGGATTCTGGAGAGCATAGTAAAGCACCAGAGCGGCGTATATGACTTTGATGCCGGCCTGTTTGGCTACAGACTTCGCCTTGTCCCAGAACTGGGGTTCTGAATAGTAGTCCTGGTACTTTTCTATGTCTTTTGGTGTCTTCATGTTACAAATCTACAAAAATACGGTTATTAATTGCTATCTTTGGAAGATTATAGTTTAAACCGGGAATCAATGAAACACGACTTCCAGTCTCTGGCCGACCTGTACGACTACTCGACCAAGAAATATGCCAAGCGCAAGGCACTTGACTTTGTCGACGGGGGCCAGTCATTCACATATGCGGAATTCAACGAGGCATGCCACAATCTTTCCAAGCTCCTCTCGAATTTCGGAATCAGGAACTATGACAAGATCGCCATATTCTCACAGAACATGCCAAACTGGGCACTGGCGTTCTTCTCCATAACCGCATTCGGCCGAATAGTAGTGCCGATGCTCACGGACCTCACAGAGAACGAGGTCACCAACATCCTCACCCATTCGGACGCCAAGGCGCTCTTCGTATCCAAGAGGCTGCTGCCGAAAGTGTCCGAGGAGATGCTCTCCAGGATGGCTCTCGTCATCCTCACCGATGACATGAGCATCCTCCGCGCCAACGATGAGGATTATACCTGCGACGGCACGCTCTCCAGACCTCTGTCAGACGACATAGCGGCCATCATCTATACATCCGGCACCACTGGTTCCGCAAAGGGCGTAATGCTCAGTCACAGAAACCTCTGCGCCAACGTCCTGGCTTCATGGCAGGCGTACAGGGTGCACAAGCGCGACAGGTTCCTTTCCATCCTGCCGATGTCACATGCATACGAGATGAGCGTGGGATTCCTCTATCCATTCGCATGCGGAGCGTCCGTTTACCATATCCAGAAGCCGCCTACCGTATCCGTGCTTCTCCCTGCTTTCAAGAAGATCAGGCCTACGGTGATACTTTCGGTCCCTCTCATCATCGAGAAGGTCTACAGGAACAGTGTCATACCTACCGTCAAGAAAAGCAAGATCCTTACATGGCTCAAGAAAGTGTCTCCGTCCATCCTCTACTGGCTGGTGGGATTCAGCCTCAAGAAGACCTTCGGAGGCAAGATCGGATTCTTCGGCATCGGAGGCGCCAAACTTGACACCGAAGTAGAGAATTTCCTCCGCAAGGCCCATTTCCCGTATGCCATAGGCTACGGCCTCACCGAGACTGCACCGCTCATCTGTACCGCCGGACCTACACAGACCAGACTCGGATCCACAGGAAAGAAGGTCAAGGGCTGCCAGGTAAGGCTGGACAATGTAAACGAGGAGACCGGAGAGGGCGAGATCGTGGTAAAGGGCGACAACGTGATGCGTGGCTACTACAAGGACTACAGCCGCACCCAGTCGGTGCTCAGCACTGACGGATGGTTCCGCACCGGAGACCTCGCATACAGAGACAAGAAGGGACGCTTCTATATCAAGGGACGCATGGGCAGCCTCATCCTCGGACCTTCAGGCGAGAACATCTACCCTGAGGAGATCGAAGGCGTGATCAACGGCATGGGCGAAGTCAACGAGTCCCTCGTCGTGGAGCGCAAGGGCCGTCTCGTGGCTCTGGTGCAGCTCAACGACAACGTGCTCGACTGGGCACTCGAAGGCGAAGAGAAGTTCCTTGAGAACGTCGAGGAAAAACGCAAGGCCATCATGGACTTCGTCAACTCCCGCGTCAACAAGAACTCCAACATCTCCGACGTCGAGATCCAGAAAGAGCCTTTCAACAAGACCGCGACCCAGAAGATCAGGAGATTCCTGTACAAGGAGAAAAAAGATTAGATCCATAACAGTATTGGTGCCATGAAACGCATCATCATACTATTTGCTATCCTGATGGCATCTTTCCTGTCTGCTTCATGCGAGAAACTGACTGTGACAGATGACATCAGATTCAAGGAACCGTACATCATACGCGAGACATACGCAGACGACGAGTTTTCCGGCCTGTCATGGTTTTGCGCTTTCAGCGACGGCATGACTGTGCATGATGCATGTATGTTCAGCTTTTATTTCGACCGGATCGACACCATCCAGCCGGGAACAGTTCTGACCCCTTTACGCTGTATGTTCAGTTTCGTTTTCTCTTCGGATTCCGCCAAGACAGCCAATGAGTATGATGGGGTTATCAAATTAAAGAAAAAGGGTAAGGACTACGCTGTGATCCATTTTGACAACGTAGTCTTCCATGTGCCTTCCGACTTCACCATCAACGGAGACATCAGATGTTCCATCCTGGACACTTATCCGTGGGATGAATAGGCCGCTTAGGGATTTTGGCGTCTGGAAGATTGTGGCAATTTGCGTAGGATTTTCCACACGGACAGCTGATTGCCCTTGGCAATCAGCTTCGACATACTGAAGCGAAGCATCCTTTAAATAATCTTATTATAAATAAACTTGTATAATATAACTTTATTTAATAAATTTACGGAAAATGCCGACA
>JAGHSA010000047.1 GCA_018066125.1 Candidatus Cryptobacteroides onthequi
GCGGACTGCGCTCGGTGATCCATGCGATGTCGTCGAGCCTCTCCTTCGGCATAGGCTGCTCCACCATGACGATGCCATGCTCCTTGAGCCAGAATATCTCATCAAGAGCCTTCTCCCTGTCTTTCCACCCCTGGTTGGCATCAACCGCGATAGGGAGATCGGTCACAGAGCGTATCGTCTCAATCATCTCCTTGTCATTCTCACGACCCACCTTGCACTTGAGGATGTTGAACCGGCCGGCACATTCCAGAGTCTTTGCCCGGACAACGTCAGGGGTGTCGATTCCTATGGTGAAAGTCGTGCTGGGCGCCTTTGCGGCGTCAAGTCCCCAGATGCGGAACCACGGCTGGCCAATCATCTTGCCGACAAGGTCATGCAGCGCGATATCGACTGCTGCCTTTGCCGGAGCGTCGCCTTCGGAAAGGCCGTCCACATATGCGAGGATGTCTTCCATCTGGAAAGGGTCCTCGAACTGCGAGAGATCGACCTTTGAGAGGAACGCGCACACGCTGTCTACCGTATGCCCGAGATATGGTGGCATTGAAGCCTCTCCATAGCCGGTGAACCCGTCATACTCAATCTCAACCTGGACGTCAGGGGTCGTGGTTCGCGAGTATGTGGCTACGGTGAAAGTGTGCCGGAGCTGGAGCTCGTACGGGAAGAAGGTCAGTTTCATCCTGGCCTTACCACCCTTGGATATGCGATATGGCTTCGGAGCCTTGGCAGAAACAGGCACGTTTCCAGCAGCCAAGCCCACACCCGCAATTGCGGAGGTCCTGAGGAAATCTCTTCTGTCCATGATATGCTACAATGATGAATATGACGGTGAGAATGTATCTCCCTGCCTGATTTCACCGCAGGTGAACCCCTTCTTGAGCCACCTCATGCGCTGAGCTGAAGTTCCATGGTTGAAGGACTCTGGCACGGTGTAGCCATACGCCTGCTTCTGGAGGTAGTCGTCACCGATCTTGGACGCGATGGCGAGTCCTTCCTCGAGATCTCCGGCTTCAAGGGACTTGAACATCTTGTTGTCATTGTATGCCCAGACTCCTGCATAGAAGTCTGCCTGAAGCTCGAGGCGGACGCTGATCTGGTTGGCGTCGGTCTTGCTCATGCGGCTCATCTGCTGATGCGCCTGTCCGAGGGTGCCGAGAAGGTTTTGCACATGATGGCCCACTTCATGGGCAATCACATATGCATAGGCGAAATCGCCGCCTGCACCGTACTGCTTTCTCATTGTGGAGAAGAAGGAGAGATCGAGGTATACGCTCTGGTCTGCGCTGCAATAGAACGGTCCGCTGGAAGATGTGGCGCCGCCGCATCCGGACTGGACGGAGCCGGAGAAGAGTACAAGCCTCGGGGCTTCGTAGGTCTTGCCGTACTGTGCAAAAATGCTTGACCAGATATCTTCTGTGCCGGCGAGGATCTTCTTGGCAAAGATGGCGAGTTCCTCTTCCTCAGCCGTAGGCTGGTAGGTGCTGCCTGCAGTCATCTCTGTGCCGCCCTGCATCTGTGATACAACATCGATGACCTGCGAAGGGTCACCGCCCATCAGGAGGGTGATGAGTCCTACAATGATGATTCCACCGAGTCCGAGACCGCCAGCCTTGGCTACGCTGCCGCGTCCTCTGCGGTCATCCACGTTTGTACTCTGTCTTCTTCCGTCTAATTGCATATCCTTGATTTCTTGATTTTGATTTCTGTTTCAATGCTCATTGTCATCTGGTGAGAGGTTCCTGCCTGAATCATATACCTGCCGGCACGTAAGCGTAGACAGGATATGCGTTGCCCGAAACCATGCCACCCGCGGCATGTAAGCGGGAGGGGCCCATCCGCAGGATGGGAGGGATGAGCGAAGCGAAGTTTCGG
>JAGHSA010000053.1 GCA_018066125.1 Candidatus Cryptobacteroides onthequi
CGATATGATGTTGAGCGTGTTTCCTGTGGCGAACAGATATACGAGCGATGCCAGGAGGGCTATAGGGATGGAAAGCACGATGATGAATGTCGCTCTCCATCTGCCGAGGAAGATGAACACCACGAACATGACCACGAGGAGAGTGATGATGATGGTCTCCTTGAGGGTGTTGATGGTATTGATGATGTTTTCTGAAGAGTCGATGACCGGAGTGATCTCGATATCTGAAGGCAGGGTCTTCTTGATGACCTCGAGCTGTCTCTTGACCTTCTTGATGACGCTCACGGTATTGGCTCCGGACTGCTTCTGGATGACGACGGTCGCTGCACGGGTACCGTTGGTGTAGGCTTCCTGCTCCCTTTCCTGGCTTCCGTCACGGACGGTGGCCACGTCACGGAGATAGATGGTCCTGCCGGCGAAGGATCCGAGTACGATGTCCAGCATCTCTGAAGGGTCGCGGAACTCCTTCTGCACACGCAGGTTGTAAGTCTCCGATCCTATGTCGATGCTTCCGGAAGGAAGGTTTCTGTTCTCGACTCCGATGATCTGGGCGATGGTACTGATAGACAGTCCGTATGCCTGAAGCTTGTTGGGGTCGCAGTAGACCTGGATCTCGCGGGTCGGCGCACCGTTGATCGACACGGTTCCCACTCCGGTCACACGCGCCAGAGGTGTAGCCACCTTGTCATCGAGTATCTTGTCAAGGCCTGGAAGGCTCTCACCTGCTCTCGCCGAGAGGATGAGAATAGGCATGTCGTCTGCGCTGAATTTGAAAATCGCAGGCACAGACGCTCCGTCCGGAAGGGCGGAGTTCACAAGGTCCAGTTTGTCACGGACATCGTTTGTTGCCTCATCGATATCCGTTCCGTACTCGAACTGAAGTGTAAGGATGGAGATGTTCTCCTTGGAGTTCGATGTGAGACTCTTGAGGTTCGCAACTCCATTGAGGGAGTTCTCGAGAAGTTTGGTAAGATTCGTCTCGATATCTGCTGCGCTGGCTCCCTGATACGATGACATCACCATGATGGTGTTGGCATCGAAGTCCGGGAACATCGCTATGCTTGTCTTGCTGAGGGAGAAGAGACCGAAGATCATGAAGGCGATGAAGATCAGCGCCGTCGTGACCGGGTTCTTCACCGCGGTTCTATATATGCTCATTACTGCTGAGTTTTGACAGTTGAACCATTTCGGAGGGATGAATGTCCCTTCACTACCACTACGTCACCTTCGCTGAGGCCTTCGAGGATCTCATACTGACCGGAGAAGTGACGGCCGAGTGTCACCTGGGATGAGGTGACGGTATTGTCGCTGTTAACCACATATACGGATCTCACACCGGATCCCTGCTGCTTCATGACAGCAGCGTCAGGTATCACGATGCTGTGGTTCACCGAGAATGTGACCTTCACCTTTGCGTACATGCCTGGACGGAGAGCCTTGTCGTAGTTGTTCACGAGGACCTCTGTCAGGAAGGTATGTGTCGCAGGGTCGATGGTCGGATAGAGACGGTTCACCTTGCCTGTGAACTCACGTCCGGGAAGTGCGTCTGCCGTGAGTGTGACGGCATCGCCCTTCTTCACCTTGGTGTAGTCGGTCTCAGAGATGCCCACGAGAAGCTTTACCGGTGTTATCTGCTGAACGACGTAGATAGGGGAAGCCATGGCGTACATGTCACCCTTGTCGTAGTTGCGCGCGGTCACCACGCCGTTGATAGGAGAACGGAGAACAGTGTTCTCAAGAAGGTTCTCGAATGATTTCCTGCTTACCTTGTACGCAAGCTCCATAGCCTCATAGTCCGACTGTGAGACGCCGCCCTGCTCGAAGAGGCCCTTGATGCGTGCAAGCTCGGTAGAGTCATTTGCAAGCTTGAGACGTGACTGCTCGAGATTGACCCTGTCCATCTCGGCGAGAACCTGTCCGGCAGAGACGAAATCACCTACCTCGACGTTGATCTTGGTGATGCGGCCGCCTGACTGAGGCACCACGTTGTTGACTGTATACGCCTGGACGTTGGTAGAGTATACCTCCTCCTGAGGAACGTCCTGATATGATGCGACCGTGGTCTCCACGTAGGTCACCACCTCTTCCTGAGACTCCGCCACAGGAGCCTGCTGCTGAGTCTTGTTTCCTCCACATGCAACTGCCGCCATTGAGGCAGCGGCTGCCAGGATTGTCTTGAATGTTCTATTCATATTTCTTGTCTTTTATTATTCTGTGAAATCATATCCGAGCGTCTGCTCGAGGTTGGACTTGGCTACCAGGTAGTTGTAGATGGTCTGAGACACACCGAGCTGGGTCTGGGTGAGAGCCAGTCTCGCATCATTGAGGTCTGTGAGCGTGCTGCGGCCGACATTGTATGACTTGGCAGCGATGTCATATGCCTTGTGAGCGGACTCCAGTGCCGACTGCGCGGAATCATAGCTCTTCATGCCTGTCTCCATCTGGTTGAGGTACTGGCGGATCGCAATGCGGAGCTGCCTCTCGGCATTGTCCTTCTGAAGCGCGAGCTGGCTGTACTGAACCTTGGCCTGGCGTACTGCGTTGTAGCGCTTGCCGCCGGCAAAGATAGGGATGTTGAGACTGAGGCCTACATATGAGTACGGAGACCACTGGTATGTACTGAAATTGAAGTCGTTCGTCATGGCATTCTGTGTGAACGAGAACGCGAGGGAGAGCGACGGGAGGCTTGCGAACTTCTGAAGCCTGATAGTGCTTGCCAGCTCTTCAGCCTGGATCTCCAGCTGACGGAGGGAGGAGTTGCCTTCGAGAGTGAAGTCATCATGCTCGTGGATGTCGCGGAACATGGTCTGGGCGTAATCCTCAAGGGCACCTGCGACATCGATATTCATGTCCAGATCCACTCCCATGACAGCCTTGAGCTGCCACAGAGCAAGGTTCACCGAGCACTCGGCTTCATAGACATTCGGGATGGCGCTGACCACGGTGGTCTTCGCTCTGGTATAGTCGAGCTCAGAAGCCTTCTGCACATTGTAACGCATCTCCGTCCTGTGGAAGTTTTCAAGGGCATTCTCGTACACTTCCTTGTAGACATTGAATGCCTCTTTTGCAAGGAGAGTAGAGAAGAACGCCTGCTTCACCTGGGTCACGGTCTCGAGGCGGGAATTCCTGGCCTTTTCCACTGCCAGTTCCACATCCTTCGAAGAAATCCTGAGACTCTCCCAGAGCTGGGCGTTGACCAGCGGCAGACCCATGGTGACACCGCCTGAGAATGTATTCCAGCGACCCACAGAGAAGCCTTCGTTTGAGGATCCGGAAGTCTCCTCCTCTTCCGGCTTGGAAGGTGTCGGAGGGACAAGTCCAGGATGCTGTGCATAAAGAGGGAAAAGATATGCGGCAAGGCTTTCACCTATCATGGAACCGAAATCGAAACCGTCACCGTCCATATACATGACCTGTTTCTTGATGGTCCTCATGTATGAAGCCGACGCATCGACCTGAGGCAGAAGGGCCGCATAGGAACCCTTCTTGGCATACTCACTCCTCTGTATCTCCATATCTGCCACTCTGACAGAGACGTTCTCGCTCAATGCGATCTCAAGCGCCTTGTCCAGTGTCAGAACGACAGGCGCCGCACTGTCCGACACACCCGGCTGCACCTGCGCGAAAACAGGGGCAGAAAGCGCCAGAGCGCTTAACAGCATCACAATCTTTCTCATTTTTCAAATATTTTTATAACGCGTGTTTTTGTACTGCAAATATTAAGCCGCCATTTGGTCTGGCGGCTTGATCATGTGTTATTTCGACAAAGGTTTCGCGAAATGCGTCGGTTCTTGCTTTTTCTGCACAGGAACCGGGTGTGTCGCCCTCGCCGGCTGCCTTCTGACATAGGCATATATGAGGATGCAAATGCCTGCCAAGACAAAAGGAACTGACAGGAGCTGGCCCATGTTGAGGGCCATGCCCTCTTCAAATCCGACCTGAGGCTCCTTGATGAACTCGATCACGAAGCGCATGCCGAAGCATCCGATGAGGAAGAGTCCGAAATATGTGCCTCTGAATGTCTTGTCCAGTTTCTTCCAGTACAGACCGATCAGCGACAGTCCCAGGATCAGGTATGAGAAAGCCTCATAGAGCTGGGTAGGATGCTTCGGTTCGGTCTCACCCCTGAGATCGAAGATGAATCCCCACGGAAGCGAAGTCACGTCTCCATAGATCTCCGAATTGAAAAGATTGCCCAGACGGATAAAGCATCCCGCGAATGCCACGGCGATGCAGAGATGATCCATGATCCACAGATAGTCGAAATCATTTTTCCTGCCGTAATGACGCGAGTACCACCACATCGCCAGAAGGAGCGCTATGGCCCCGCCATGACTGGCCAAGCCGCCTTTCCACGGCATGAATATCTCCAGGAAACCGTCCCAGCTGCCCAGATAGTAATCCGGCTGATAGAAAAGACAGTGACCGAGACGCGCACCGACGATGGTGCCGATCAGGAGAGTGTAGAGAAGTGAATCCAGCAGCTCTTCCGAAATGCCTTCTCTCCTGAAGAACCATCTGAAGATATACCACCCGAGTATGAAGCCCGAAACAAAAAGCAGAGAATACCAGCGGATGGCGAGATGTCCCACCTGGAACAGTATTGGATCGACGTGCCAATGCACGAAAAGCAATGCAGACATTGTCATGATATTTATTAGCTTGCAAATATACGAAATGGCAGTCACAATAGGAAGCTCCTACGGCACCGGATCATATCCGCTGCCACCCCACGGATGACAGCGCAGGATACGTCTGACCGAAAGCCACAGTCCCTTGACAGGGCCGTATCTGCGGAAGGCCTCGAGGGCGTACTGGGAGCATGTGGGAGTGAACCTGCAGGTCGGCGGCTTCAACGGAGAGATGCAGCGCTGGTAAAACCGGATCAGCAGGATGAAGGGAAACGAAAGTGCAGTCTTCAGCTTCCCCATGAGTTGACTGTCGTGATGATGCCGGCGACCGCCTCCCTCACCTGGTCGAAAGAGAGAATCTCGGCGGTGTTGTAGAGAATGAGCAGATCGGCTCCGCCGGCGACCTCCAGCTGGTGTTTCTGGGTCCTCCAGCTCTCGCGTATCCTTCTCTTGAGAAGATTTCTCTTCACAGCCCTCTTGAAAAAGCGCTTGGGGACAGACACCATCACCCTTCCCTTTTCCTCACCCGTACCGGACAGGCAGCAGAACTTGAAGCCAGGGCAGCTTCCCCACCGTCCTTCGGACATCAGTCTGGAAATGCTGCGCTTGCCGCTGAGTCGCTCCTCCTTGGGAAGTGTATTGGCCGCGGTTACGTCCATCTAAGAGTGCTGCTGAAGAAAAGTCTCGACGGCCTTCGCCACAGACGGTGTCTCAGGAGCAGGTGCCTTGATCGAGATCTCAAGTCCTGCAGACTCCATCGCCTTGACAATGGCCTTGCCGTAAGATATGAACCTGATGGAGCCCTGGGTGAACTCCGGGAAATTCTCGTAGAGAGACTTTACGTCCGACTGATTGTAGAAGACAATGGCATCATAGGAAGCGAGGTCCTTCTCTTTCAGATCCGCAGACACGGCCTTGACGAATACTCCTGTCGTGTACTCAAGCTTCTTCTCGTCGAACAGGGCCGTGATCGCAGTCGGGCTGGATGAGTCGGATGTCGTGATGAGGAACTTCTCGCCCTGATGCTTGGTGCCGATCTGTGCCACAACCGACGCAGGTGTGCCGTCGCCGAAGAAGATCTTCCTCTTTCTGTAGACGATATGCTTCTGGAGATACATGGCCACCGCCTCGGTGGTGCAGAAATACTTCATGGTCTCCGGCACCTTCACTCTGAGTTCCTCACAGAGACGGAAGAAGGCGTTGATGGCATGGCGTGACGAAAACACCACTGCGGTATAGTCGAGAATATTGATTCGCTGCGCTCTGAATTCACGGGAAGTGAGAGGCTCGATGGAGAAAAACGGGCAGAATTCTATGTCCACGCCGAACTTTTCAGTGATGGCTGAGTATGGTGCCATGTTGACCGGAGCCTGCTGCGAAATGAGTATTTTTCTGATGTTTCCCATAATGTCTTGACGGGTACAAAAGTGCCTCACAGGACTCACAGGCAGACATTCGCGGCTATGAGCAGACCGGTGGGCAAAAATTCAAGGGCGCAAAGATACAAAAATGTTGTCAATGGATTGCAAGATGATCCTAAAATTTGGAATTTCTGCAATACCGCAACCACATAGCAGAAAGCGGTTTCCGCCAGGCAGACCGCCCTGATGACGGCATCTCCGGCGCCGCAGAGCCACAGCACGCCGGCCGTGAAAAGCAGCACGATGCCGTACATGATGAAGATGTTACGGGTCGCGGTATGTGCCACCTGATAGTTGGATATCCTGCGCGCACGGAGCCTCAGAGACCCATAATTGAAAAGCCTGAACAGAAGGTAGGCGGCAACCATGCCGAGCACTGCCAGGGTTCTCCATTGCGGCGCCAGACGGTCAAGGAAAGCGGGAGCGATCATGCCGAAACGGGTGGCAGCCACAGTCACCGGGAGCACCATGACGAGGGCGAATATGTCCCTCTCCCGGGAGAACTGCATGCTCGACTCGGCGGTGAGGTTCCAGCGCCAGCGGGTGAAACACTTGCAGAGGTCGGGGAAGATATAGTACAGGCCGCTGATGTCCACCACGACGCACAGGGCGCTGATGACTATGAGCCACCCGTTGACAGGGATATCCCCCCAGCGCGACAGTGCCGCACCGGCTCCGGGAACCACCTCCGTCGGCATCACGAGCACACCGGAAGTGAACGCCTCCTCAACGGGATGTATGATATCCGCCTGTAACAGAAACATCAGTTGCCTCTCTTAGCATTGTAACCCATGGACCTGAGCAGTTCGGTCACCTTGTCACGGAGATCCCCCTGGATGGTGATCTCGCCGTCCTTTGCCGTGCCCCCGACTCCGCACTTGACCTTCAGGGTCTTGCCGAGCGCGCTGAGATCTTCCTCACGGCCGCGGAAACCCTTGACCAGAGTCACCTGCTTCCCGGCACGCTGCCTGCGGTCCAGAGTCACGGTCAGACGCTGCCTTGAAGGCTCGAGAGTCTCTTCTTCAGTCTCGGTCTCAGTCTCAAAAACATAGTCCGGGTTGGTAGAATAAACCATCCCGAGTCTTTTCTTCCAGTCGTTGTCTGCCATGGTGCACAATTTTTGCAAAGATAACGATTCCTTTTGTATCTTTGTTTTCTTATAATTCGTTATTGATGGACAATAAGAAATTTAATCTCTGGAACAAGGTGACCGCGGCAGTGGTATTCGCCATCTCGGCGTTCACCTACCTTTCCACAATCGAGCCTTCAGCGTCTTTCTGGGACTGCGGCGAGTTCATAGCATCATCATACAAACTTGAAGTGGGCCATCCGCCGGGAAACCCGGTCTTCCAGCTCATAGCGAGAGTGTTCACCATGTTCGGCGACAACATGCATGCCGCCGTCCTCATCAACGCCATGAGCGCACTCTGCTCGGCTCTGACCATCTTCCTCCTGTATCTGACCATCGTATTCTTCGCGAAGAGACTGGTCGGCAGAGAGAGCGACGGCAGCTATTCAGCAGCCGGTGCCGTGGCCATTTTCGGCAGCGGTGCCGTCGGAGCGCTTGCATACTGCTTCTCGGACACATTCTGGTTCTCAGCCGTGGAAGGCGAGGTGTATGCGATGTCATCCCTCTTCACTGCCCTGGTGCTCTGGGCGATGACCAGATGGTATGACGTGGCCGACGAGCCTTACGCCAACCGCTGGATCGTGCTCATCTCCTTCCTGATGGGTATCTCCATCGGAATACACCTGCTGAACCTTCTCGCCATCCCGGCACTCGTGTTCATGTACTACTACCGCAAGAAGGAAGACAGCGGCTACTCCCTCTGGGACTGCGTGAAGATCATGCTCGTATCCGTCGTGATACTGGCAGCCATCCTCTTCGTCGTGGTGCCGTTCCTTCCGAAGTTCGCGGCATACTCGGACCTCATCTTCGTGAACACCTTCGGCCTGCCATACAACTCAGGTGCGGTATTCTTCATGGCGGCACTGCTCGCCCTGTGCTTCTGGGGACTTTTCAGGACACTCCGCAAAGACAAGGTGTTCCTCAACACAGCCCTCCTCTGCCTCACCACCATCATCGTCGGATTCTCCCTCTTCAGCATCTGCGTGATACGCTCGAGCGTGAAGACTCCGACCAACGAGTACCAGCCGGACAATGCATTCACCCTGGTGAGATACCTTTCACGAGAGCAGTACGGCAAGAATCCTCTCCTCTACGGCCAGTACTTCGATGCACCGTACGACCTCAAGACAGGCAAATACTGGGCACCGCTTGACGGCAGGTACAAGAAAGTGGATTCCCCTGTGGAAGCGGATTACAAGGCAACCGGCAAGATGCTCTTCCCACGCATGTGGAACAGCGGAGACCAGAGGACCGTGGACTTCTACGAGTCATACATGAACGGCAAAGGCCACAAGGTGGCCGGAGCGGACCACAAGAAGCCGACCATGGGCGCCAACCTCGCGTTCTTCTTCGACTATCAGCTGAACTGGATGTACTGGAGATATTTCCTCTGGAACTTTGCCGGAAGACAGAATGACATCCACAGCCCGGCGCCGGGCAACCTTTTCCACGGCAACTGGGAGAGCGGCATCAAGCCTCTGGACCAGCTGCGCCTCGGAAATCAGGATGATGCCCCTGCCATCCTCAGGGACAACAAGGGAAAGAACCACTACTTCATGCTCCCTCTCCTGCTGGGACTTCTCGGACTTTTCTTCCAGTTCGCAAAGGACAAGAGAGGATGCTGGATAGTGTTCCTCATGTTCTTCATGACCGGTATCGCCGTCGTCATCTACCTCAACCAGCCGCCTTATCAGGTGCGCGAGCGCGACTACGCATATGCAGGATCGTTCTACTCATTCTGCATCTGGATAGGATTCGCCGTGACCGCCATCTTCTCGTGGATCACAGACGCTCTCAAGGGCAAGAAGGCCGTGGCAGTGGCATCGGCCGCCACTGCAGCATGTCTCCTGGTCCCTGCACTTATGGCAGAGGAGAACTGGGACGACCATGACAGAAGCAACAGATACACAGCCGTGGAGCTGGCCCGCAACTACCTCAATTCCGCCGGAAAGGATGGAATCCTCGTGACCCACGGAGACAACGACACCTTCCCTCTCTGGTATGCCCAGGAAGTGGAGGATGTACGCACGGACGTGCGTATCTGCAACACCTCTCTCCTCGGCACCGACTGGCACATCGACCAGATGAAATGGGCCGTGAACGAGTCAAAGCCTCTCGACCTCAGAATACCTCAGTCGATGTACCTATATGGTACAAACGAGTACGTGTACATCTTCGAGCAGCGCAGCGAGCCTATGCTCCTCAGCGACGCGATGAAGATCTTCAGACATCCTGAGATCAAGGTTTCACTCTCGAGCGGCAAGAGAGCGGACTATATCCCTGCAAGGAAGCTCATCGTCCCTGTCAACAAGGAGAACGTGCTCAGATACGGCATCCTGCCGGCATCCTATGCAGATCAGATACCTGAGTCCATCATGCTGGAGATACCTGAGGGCAAGACCTTCATCTCCAAGCCTGAGCTTTTCATGCTCGACCTCCTGTCAAACTACAACTGGGACAGACCTATCAGCCTGCTCAGCCAGGGCGGAGACATCAACATCGGCATCAAGGACTACCTCATGTATGACGGATACTCATCAAGGTTCACCCCTGTCAGGAATACCATCTCGACCACCTCGGTGGGTACCGTGGACACAGACGTGCTCTACCGTTTCATGACAGACGTCTATAAATGGGACGACCTCAAGAGGACAGACTACTATGTGGACTACCAGAACCTTTTCACCACACTCGGAGTCATATCTGTCAGGAGCATCTTTGTCAATGCCGCCAACGCCTTCATGGCAAGGGGTGAGAATGAGCGCGCCGTCGAGATGCTCGACAAGTGCCAGGATATCCTGAACAAGGACTGCTACCCTCTCGAGACCGTCATTGTCGGGCTTACCGGCAACGACTACATGGTGGCATCCATGATCGAGGCATACCTCAGGCTGGGATGCCGTGACAAGGCACGCGCGCTTGCCGGTGACATGCTCAACGAGCTGCAGGCCACGGGCAGGTTCTATCTGGAATTCTACTCATACAGCAAGGACGATTTCGAGACTGTATCAAACTACTTCTTCTACATCTGCGACATCCTCAAGAAGTATGGGGAAAGAGAGCTGGCAGCTGGCGCCGAACAGGCTTTCAGCGATCTGATTTCCGCCATGGCGGAGTCTGCAAAGAGCTAGAGGGTGGAGTTTTGCAAATTTTTGAAAATATCATTTTAATGGTTACTTTTGTGACCTGCACACTGAATATTTATTACAACACATAAACAACATTATGCAACAGTTCATTGATTCTTACGATTTCACAGGTAAGAAAGCCATTGTGAGAGTGGATTTCAACGTTCCTCTCAACGAGAATTTCGAAATCACTGATGACACCCGCATCCGCAGGGCTATGCCTACCCTCAAGAAGGTTCTTGAGAAGGGTGGTTCAGTCATCATCATGTCTCACCTCGGACGTCCGAAGAAAGTTGACGCCAAGTTCTCTCTCAAGCACATCGTTGCACGCGTATCTGAGTGCCTCGGCGTTCCTGTACAGTTCGCAGAGGATTGCCAGAAGGCTCAGGAGCAGGCAGCTGCCCTCAAGCCAGGCGAGGCTCTCCTTCTCGAGAACCTCCGCTACTATGCAGAAGAGGAAGGCAAGCCAAGAGGACTTGCAGAGGATGCTACAGACGAGGAGAAGAAGGCAGCCAAGGCAGCCGTAAAGGAAAGCCAGAAGGAGTTTGTGAAGACTCTCGCTTCATACGCAGACTGCTACATCAACGATGCTTTCGGTACCGCACACCGTGCACACGGTTCTACCGCCCTCATCGCCAAGTATTTCCCTGAGGACAAGATGTTCGGCTACCTCATGGAAGGCGAGATCAAGGCTATTGACAATGTACTCAAGAACGCAGAGCGCCCTCTCACCGCAATCATCGGCGGTTCAAAGGTATCTTCAAAGCTCGCAGTTCTCAAGAACCTCGTAGGCAAGGTGGACAACCTCATCATCGGTGGCGGTATGGGTTACACCTTCATCAAGGCTCAGGGCGGCCAGATCGGCAACTCACTTCACGAGGATGACCTCATGCCGGATGCACTCGATATCCTCGCTACAGCAAAGGAGAAGGGCGTGAACATCTCACTTTCAGTCGAGACTCTCGCTGCCGACGACTTCAGCGCAAGCGCAAACACCCAGGTGGTTCCTACCAACGCCATCCCTGAAGGATGGGAGGGTGTCGATGCAGGTCCTGCTTCTCTCCAGAACTGGAAGAACATCATCCTCAACTCCAAGACCATCCTCTGGAACGGTCCTGTAGGTGTATTCGAGATCGACGCATTTGCAAAGGGTACACTCCAGATCGCAGAAGACCTCGCAGAGGCTACTGCAGCCGGCGCATACACCCTCGTGGGTGGCGGTGACTCTGTCGCTGCTGTCACCAAGATGGGCTATGCCGACAAGGTAAGCTATGTTTCTACCGGTGGCGGCGCAATGCTCGAGGCTATCGAGGGCAAGGAGCTCCCTGGTATCGCAGCTGTCCGCGAGTAATACTCCACGGCTATAAGACAAAAGGCGGTCAGCTCTGGCCGCCTTTTTCATTGACGCACAAATCACTATCTTTGCACCCATGAGCATGATCGAATACCCGGGAACATTCTGGAAAGACTACGAACTCATCGACTGCGGTGAGGGTGAGAAGCTTGAGCGCTACGGATCCTATTGCATGGCAAGACCTGAACCCAAGGCATTGTGGAACAAGACACTTCCCGCTGCCGAATGGGACAGGATGATCCATACACGATTCACTCCGGGAGCCGGTTTCGGCAAAGCCGGAAAGGAAGACGTCGGCTCATGGTCGCGCAACCGCAAGATGGACGACCAGTGGTATATCCGCTATGACGGTGCGCAGAAGGGACTGGGATTCACACTGAGGCTGGGACTCACATCATTCAAGCATGTGGGAGTGTTCCCGGAGCAGGCATCCAACTGGGAATACATATACAGGGAAACTTCCGCACTTGTCTCACAGGCCAGGGAGAAGGGAGCTGCGATGCCTCGTGTGCTGAATCTGTTTGCATACACCGGAGCCGCGACTCTCGCCGCAAAGGCTGCCGGAGCCGATGTCACCCATCTGGACTCTGTGCGCCAGGTCGTGAACTGGGCGCACGGAAACATGGAGAACAGCCGCATGGACGGCATACGCTGGGTGGTGGAAGACGCCATGAAATTTGCACGCAGGGAGGCGAAGAGGGGCAATGTCTATCAGGGCATCATACTCGACCCGCCGGCATACGGCCACGGCCCTGACGGTGAGAAATGGAAGCTCGACGAGTGCCTTTTCGATATGCTCAAGACAGTATCACAGATCCTGGCTCCGAAGGACAGCTTCATGGTCCTCAACCTCTACTCCAACGGCTACTCCCCTCTCTTGGGAGAGACCACCGTCAAAGAGGCTTTCCGACTCAGGGACGGCTATGAAATGGAAAGCGGGGAGCTCGCCCTGCGTGACCGCTACGGCAAAGCCCTCCCGCTGAGTATCTATGTAAGGCTGAAGAGGTAGTCGGAACCTACTTCTGCTGAGGTCTGTCAGCAGGACGAGGACCTCTCTCCCCACCCCTCATCTGGCCCGGTCCCTGACCCTGGCCCTGGAAGCGCTGGAACTGCATCCTGCGGAATTTCTCCTCACCGACGATAAGCTTTGCTATCTTCTGCGCCGGAAGGACCTTGCCGTATTCAGAGATACATGTCGCCTCGAGATCCGCAGAAGCCAGCTGCGCTGACGTATACTGAGCGAGGATCTCTGCAATCTCATCGTCTGATTTACCTTCCTTCAAAGCTGCACTGAGGGCCCTGTATGCGTTCCTTGACGCTCTCATCTGCTGCTCCTTCTGCTCTTCGAGCCTGTTGTAGACAGGCCAGAAAGCCTGAGCCTCATCAGAGGTGAGTTCCATGGCGGAAGTCAGAAAACCAATCTTTTCTGCCATCATCTTCTCGCGCCAGCTGTTTTCCTGCTTTCCCTGAGGATTCTGCGCGAATGCCGCTGCTGTTACAGTTAAGAATGCAGCCATGACTGCGGCTGCCTTGAGAATCTTTTTCATACTAATCAGCTGTCAGATCTTGTGGATAAGGTTGAACATTGTTGCAGATCAGATACTCCAGGAGTTCGTCGGATGAAAGCTCCGTCTCATCCTGGTAATCTCCGGAATACGGATCCATGTGAGGTATCATGTCGGCGAACAGGAGCTGCTCGTAAGTGGAGTCATCCACATTCTCCAGAGGCCTGCGCATGGCAACCGTGCCGACGGCAAGTATCAGAGCGAAGCTGGCCGCAAGGGCGGCATACGGTCTGACGCGCATCCAGAGCCCAGGCTTCCTGACAGTCTCCTCATGAATCAGAGGATAGTCCTGAGGTATGGCCATGAGCCTTCTCTGCAGGCTGTCGAAATAGTCTGACGGCACTGAGCCGGATCTTCCGCGAAGAACCCCGTTCTCGAGTATGTCCCTGTTTTCTTTCATGTTACAATGCTTTAGACACGGTATGTCCGGAAAAGTTTAAATCACTGTGAGATTTTTTTCAGGAGATAATCTTTCACCTTTTCATATGCGAAATGATATGATGCCTTCAGAGAACTGACTGACGATCCGAGGATGTCTGAGATCTCCTCATATTTCAGTTCATCATAGTAGCGCATGGAGAATACGGCTCTCTGCACGGGAGGCAGCTTGGAGACTGCCACACTCAGCAGCCGCTGAGCCTCGTCACCATCTAGAGGAGCGTTCTCGTCAGGGATGCGCGATATGGCATCAGACATGTCTTCGATGGATGAAACAGAGTTCCTTCTGTTTTTCTTGAGGAAGTTGAGCGCCTCATTGGTCGCGATGCGCCATATCCATGTGAAAAGCTGCGCTTCCCCCCTGAATGAGGGAAGTGCAGCCCATATCTTGATAAAGATGTCTTGAAGGAGATCGTCTGTATCGTCATGCGAACCGACGATGGAACGGACATGCCAGTATAGCCTTTCGCTGTAAGCCTTGACTATCTCGTTGAATGCCCGCTGCTGTCCGCCATTGCGATAAATATCCAGTATCTCCCTGTCTGTCATCAATTATTTTTTGGTCATCGCAGCCTTGGCAGCCTCAGCAATGTGAGCGGCATCCATGCCGTATGCAGCAAGGAGTTCGGCAGGAGTTCCTGACTGACCCCACTTGTCGGCACCGTTGATGAAAGTCATCGGAGTTGGAGCCTGTGCTGCAAGCACACCTGCGATGAGTTCACCGAGACCGCCTGCGCTGTTGTGCTCCTCAGCAACAAGAACTGCGCCAGTCTTCTTGGCAGAAGCCACGATGGTTGCCTCATCAAGAGGCTTGATGGTAGCGACATTGAGGACCTCGGCATTGATTCCATCGGCCTCGAGAGCCTCTGCAGCCTTGATGGCCTCCCATACCATATGGCCTGTAGCCACGATGGTGACGTCCTTTCCCTCGTTCATGACATAAGTCTTGCCGATCTCGAAAGGCTCATCCTCAGGAGTGAAGATGGCTACTGAAGGGCGTCCGAAACGAAGATAGACCGGACCCTGATACTTGGCAGCGGCGATTGTAGCCTGCTTGGTCTGATTGTAGTCGCAAGGGTTGATGACAACCATTCCAGGGATGGCTCTCATCAGAGCGATATCCTCCATGGTCTGGTGTGTGGCACCATCCTCTCCGAGGGTGATGCCGGCGTGAGAAGAAGCGATCTTCACATTTGTGTGACCGTAGCCGACTTCCTGACGGATCTGGTCATATACGCGGCCTGTCACGAACTCCGCAAAGGAGCCGATGAAAGGAACCTTGCCTGTGAGGGCGAGGCCGGCAGCCACGCCGACCATGTTGGCCTCAGCGATACCGCACTGGATGAATCTTTCCGGGAACTCTGCCGCAAAGGCGTCCATCTTGAGGGAGCCCTTGAGGTCAGCGGTGAGGGCAAGGACATTGGCATCAGCCTTTCCTGCCTCGAGGAGACCAGCGCCGAATCCGCTTCTGGTATCCTTCTTTCCTGTCTCTATATACTTTTTCATACGCGTGTCCTATTAATAATCACCCAATGTCTCAGGAAGCTGCGCAAGAGCTGCCTCGCACTGCTCGGCTGAAGGAGCCTTTCCGTGCCACTTGTGTGTACCTGCCATGAAATCCACGCCGTGGCCCATGTCGGTAGTGAAGAGAATCATTGATGGCTTGCCGGATCCCTTAGCTGCCTTTGCAAGCTCGAATGCCTTGAGGATAGACTCGAAGTCATGTCCGTCGGCGCTGATGACATTCCATCCGAATGCCGCCCACTTCTCCTCGAGTCCGAAGATGGCTGCGACCTCACTGGTAGGTCCGTCTATCTGCTGACCGTTCACGTCTGTCATGGCGATGAGGTTGTCGAGCTTGTGGTGAACAGCAAACATGCCGGCCTCCCAGATCTGTCCTTCCTCGCTTTCGCCGTCGCCGCAGAGTACATAGACATTGTTGTCCTCACCGTCGATCTTCTTGCCGAGAGCGATACCCGCTGCGCAGGAGAGACCCTGGCCGAGTGAACCGGATGGCTGGAAGACGCCAGGAAGGCCAGCCTCAGTCGAAGGATGTCCCTGAAGGCGTGTGCCGAACTTGCGGAGAGTGCCGAGCTCTTCCTTTGGGAAGTAGCCGGCTCTTGAAAGAACTGAATAATAAACAGGTGCGAGATGTCCTGCCGAGAGGATGAATGCATCCTGACCCTTTGCGCTGCGGGTCCATGTTGCAGGATCCTGCTTCATCTCCTCGAAGAAGAGAGCCGTCATGATGTCTGTGATGCCGAGAGATCCGCCCGGATGGCCGGAACCGGCGCCACTGACCATTCTGACTATGTCTCTGCGTACCTGAGAAGCGATAGCCGTCAATTTTTCAATGTTTGCCATAATTATTGTGAGTGAAATTTGTTTCCAACTCACAAATTTAATAAAAAAAAGCGCCATTGCCATCGGCAAATCTCAGTTTCAAGTCTTTTTGTATATTTGCATCTTTGAAGAGACATTGACATGAAACACATACGAAATTTCTGCATCATCGCGCATATCGACCACGGCAAGAGCACACTGGCCGACAGACTCCTTGAGCTGACCAAGACCCTTGGAGAGCGCGACATGGAGAACCAGGTCCTCGATGACATGGACCTCGAGAAGGAAAAGGGCATCACCATCAAGAGCCACGCCATCCAGATGGAGTACATGTACAAGGGCGAGAAGTATCTTCTCAACCTCATCGACACTCCGGGACATGTGGACTTCTCCTACGAGGTATCCCGCTCCATCGCGTCATGCGAGGGTGCGCTTCTTGTCGTGGATGCCACCCAGGGCATTCAGGCACAGACCATCTCCAACCTCTACCAGGCCATCGACCACGGCCTGGAGATCATCCCGGTCCTCAACAAGATCGACATGGAGGCTGCACAGCCGGAGGTGGTGACAGACCAGGTCTGCGACCTCATAGGCTGCGACCCGGAGGATGTCTTCAGGGTATCGGCCAGGACAGGAGAGGGTGTGCCGCCGATACTTGACGCCATCGTGGAGAAGATCCCGGCTCCGACCGGAGACCCGGATGCACCCCTCCAGGCCCTCATCTTCGATTCGGTTTTCAACTCGTTCAGGGGCATCATAGCATATTTCAAGATCAAGAACGGATCCATCCGCAAGGGAGACAAGGTGAAGTTCTTCAACACCGGCATGGAATACACCGCCGACGAGATCGGAGTGCTCAAGCTCAGGCTGAAGCCTACTGATGAGATCGGATGCGGCGACGTGGGATACATCATCTCCGGCATCAAGAGCGCAGCCGAGGTCAAGGTCGGCGATACCATCACCCATGTGGAAAGGCCGTGCGAAGAGGCCATCGCAGGATTTGAGGAGGTGAAGCCTATGGTCTTCGCCGGCATGTATCCGGTGGATGCATCCAAGTTCGAAGAGCTCAGGGCAGTGCTCGAGAAGTTCCAGCTCAATGACGCGTCCTTCGTCTACGAACCGGAGTCGTCCCTCGCGCTCGGTTCCGGATTCCGCTGCGGCTTCCTCGGTCTGCTGCACCTCGAGATCGTGCAGGAACGCCTTTTCAGAGAGTTCAACATGGACGTGATCACCACTGTCCCCAACGTATCGTACAAGGTATTCACCACCCAGGGCGAGGTCCTGGATGTGCACAACCCTTCCGGAATGCCGGCACCTACCCTCATCGACCACATCGAAGAGCCGTTCATCCGCGCCCAGGTCATCTCCAAGGCAGATTTCTTCGGGCCTATCATGAAGCTCTGCCTCGACCGCAGGGGCATGCTCACGAGCCAGCATTTCATCACCGCCGACCGTGTCGAGCTCAACTATGACATGCCGCTTTCCGAGATCGTATTCGGGTTCTATGACAACCTCAAGACCATCTCGAAGGGATACGCATCCTTCGACTACCATATCATCGGATACCGCGCCGCAAAGCTCGTACGTCTCGACATACTCCTCAACGGAGAGCCTGCCGACGCACTCTCGTCTCTCATCCATGAGGACAACGCCTATGATTTCGGCCGCAAGATGTGCGTCAAGCTCAAGGACCTCATCCCGCGCCAGCAGTTCGACATCCCTATCCAGGCTGCGATCGGCGCCAAGATCATCGCCCGCGAGACCGTCAAGCAGGTGCGCAAGGATGTGACCGCGAAGTGCTACGGAGGCGACATCACGCGTAAGCGCAAGCTCCTCGAGAAGCAGAAAGAGGGCAAGAAGCGCATGCGCCAGATCGGTACCGTACAGGTGCCTCAGAGCGCCTTCATGGCCGTCCTCAAACTCGACTAGACACCGGCGTACCATGATCATTGAGGCAAAATCCATAGTCAAGTCATTCGGCTCGCTCCAGGTGCTCAAGGGCATCGATTTCGGAGTCGGCAAGGGCGAGGTCGTATCCATCATGGGTGCGTCCGGAGCCGGCAAGTCCACACTGCTCCAGATCCTGGGCACCCTCAGCACCCCGGACAGCGGCTCGCTTACCATCAACGGGACCGATGTGCTCAGCCTTTCAGGCAAGGAGCTGTCGGCATTCAGGAACAAGGAGATAGGATTCGTGTTCCAGTTCCACCACCTCCTGCCGGAATTCACCGCCCTCGAAAACGTGATGATTCCCGCCTTCATTGCGGGCCGGAGCGACAGGGATGCCAAGGCTGCGGCCACTGAGCTCCTCACCGAGCTCGGCCTGAAGGACAGGGTATCCCACAAGCCATCAGAGCTCTCCGGAGGCGAGCAGCAGAGAGTGGCCATCGCCAGGGCTCTCATCAACAAGCCTGCGATACTTTTCGCCGACGAGCCGTCCGGCAACCTCGATTCCGTGACAAAGGCTGAGCTCCACAAGCTCTTCTTTGACCTCAGGGACAAATTCGGCCAGACCATCATCATCGTGACCCACGACCCGGAGCTCGCCGCCATGTGTGACCGCAGCCTCTTCATGAGGGACGGACTCTTCGTGGAGGAATAGGAGCACGGGGATGAGCACCTTCCGATTCAAGAGATTTGATGTCGTAAATGAGCAGTCGTCGATGAAAGTCAACACCGACGGAGTGCTCCTGGGTGCCGTGACGGACATCGACGGCAGCGAGAAGAACATCCTGGATGTCGGCACAGGCACGGGCACCATCGCTCTCATGCTCGCGCAGAGGCTCTCGGACTGCGGAAGCGCAGACTTCCATGTGACAGGAATCGACATCGACGGCCCTTCGGCCATGGAGGCCTCGGCCAATTTCAGCGCATCCCCATGGGCTGAGAGGATCAGCGCACGGCAGGTCCCGCTGCAGCAGTACGACAGCGCGGAGTCTTTCGACCTGATAGTATCCAATCCGCCATATTTCGACAATTCCCTCCAGGCCGCGGGTGAGCGCCGCAATGCCGCCAGACACACCGAAGTGGATGCAGGGGAAGGAGACTCGCTCTCGTACCGCGAGCTCATCATCTTTGCGGAGAAGCACCTGAGCGCATCCGGCCGCCTCGCCGTGATCCTCCCTTCCGATCAGGAAAAGGCACTGCTGAGGTTTGCCCGCTCGTATTCGCTCCACCCTGTGAGGATCACGCGCATACGCACCACTCCGCGCAAGCAGCCGTCGCGCATCATCGTGCAGTTCGGCAGGGGCCTGCAGGAAAGCACCGAGGACATGGTGACCATCCAGGACGGAGGGAGCTATACTGAGCAGTATCTTTCCATCACACACGATTTCTACCTTTTCAGCTGACAATATGAAAGCAAGACATCTGATCTGCGCCGCTGCAGCGGCTCTTTTCATGGCAGGTGCAGCATCTGCCCAGGACCTCGTGATCCGCATCGACGACATCGGTTCGTCACACAGCGCCAATCTGGCATGCATCGACACGTACCGCAACGGCATCGCCCAGTCGGTCGAGATCATGACCGTATGCCCCTGGTTCATGGAAGCGGTGGGTATGCTTAAAGAGAATCCCGGCCTCGATGTCGGGGTGCATCTGGTCCTGTCCAGTGAATGGGAGGGCATCAAGTGGGGGCCCCTCACCGACTGCCCGAGCCTTGTGGATCCGGACGGCTATTTCTGGCCGAAAGTCAGTCCGGCCAAGAGTATGCCGGGGAAGTCTCTGGTCGAGAACGGCTACGACCTCGCCGAGATAGAAGCCGAATTCAGGGCACAGATCGAGATGGCCCTGAAGTATATTCCGAATGTGACCCACCTTTCAGGCCACATGGGCTCTGAGGCATTCTCCCAGGAAGTGTCAGATCTCATCCTGAAGCTGTCTGCGGAGTATGGACTCCCCTCTATGGACCACAGAGGGTCAGAGCAGCAGTATGGCTACAGGTTTGTGTCGTATGACGGCCCGCGCAGGACTCTCAAGGAAAAGGTCGAAAGCCTGAGCAAGACCATCGTGGCCATGGAACCGGGCAAAAGGTATATGTTTCTGGATCATCCGGCTTATGACGACAGCGAGATGCAGGGCGTTTTCCACCAGGGATATGAAAACGTCGGCAGCGACCGCCAGGGTGTGACCGATATGCTTAAGAGCAGAAAGCTCCGCAAGCTGATCGAGAAGAAGGGAATCAGGCTGATCAGCTTCGCAGAGCTGGCAAAAAAATAATTTTTTCTTGAAAATATTTTGTTTTTTCAAAAAAGGACGTAACTTTGCAATCCCATTCGGGAAATACTCGGGGTGTGGCGCAGTTGGCTAGCGCATCTGGTTTGGGACCAGAGGGTCCAGTGTTCGAGTCACTGTACCCCGACTTACAAAAGCAGCGATCATTCAGACCGCTGCTTTTTTTGTATCCCCGCATACAGGAACGGATAAAAAATTCGCGAGGCATCCGCATCACTGCGAGCGCCCCGCTACTTAACCTAAACTTAAACTATGAAAAACTTCGCGGCAAAAATAGTTCTTTCTTTTGAAGAAAGCAAATGACATTGGAGATTAGGGGTGATTGTTCTGCCCTTACTGCGGCAAAGCTGACTGGCTGAGGGATGTATAAATGAAAACTCGGTCACGCAAATCTTTATTATGGTGCTTCTGATCTACCCGAAGACCCCGAGCCCTCGGTCATGGCACCCCTGCCCCAGAATGTATCCAGAGCCATATCGACATGACCGAGATTTGCGATACGGATTGGAGCCTTCCATAAAATGCCTCACACCACATGGCATCCTTCCGGGGCACGCTCGATGAAACACTACCGGCAGTCCGCCTCCTGGTGGCTCTGCAATTGCCTCTTCCGGGCCGAAATCATCTCCGAAAGGCCCGGCGCGAGCGGAACAGCTACGCCACGGTGATCGTCTGTTTCGGACTTGAAAAATGCAAATCCGAGTCAGTCTGAGAGTCAACGGCACGTTTCAGACGCGTATTACGCAGAAACATGGCCATCTGCAGGCCGGGTTATAGATCCTGACGCGAAATCGCCAGATACGCGGCTGGCAGACCTCTGATGCCATGGAGTTTTGCCTCAAAAGCGAAGAAGAGTGGCATACATGGACAAGTCTGTAACGCGACGCGCTCTTTGGGCACAAAGTGCCGTATCTCGTCAGCAAAGCCTCAGGAAACTGCTTGCATCGGCACGAACCGAGCAAGAGACCACATACTTTTTGATATGGATATAGACATTTTTTGTTCAAGCGGGTCAAGATCATGACCCGTTTGAAGCAAATTTGAAAATAATTCCCATTATTCCAGAGATTCACCATAGATATAAGTAAAAATTACTCTACCGTTCACAGCCGCCCAAAGCAGTGGAGGGATTGCCTCCGCGCTTCGGCTCCGGACTTGGTGTCATCTGCACCTGGATTGACACGAAAACACCTCTCTGCGTGTCAAAACAGACATATTACCTGCCAATTGATATGAAATGGGTACTTTCCATGTCAAGCCGAAGAAATCATCACCTGCTGCCTGCCATGTGAAAATTGAACTGCGAAAGCCATGCTGCGACAAAGTGGACCGGCGCTATGGCCCGTGCCGATACGGAGCTCTTCCTCACCCGCAAGGAGACTTTCCCGCAACTGCGGCAAGGGGCGGCTGGGATGGCTGGGATGACAGGGATGGCAGGGGCGGCAGGGATGACAGGGGCAGATACATAGCGAAAGGACAGTTTTGGCACGAACTGTTTTTGTGCACCCCCTATACGGGCGCCTGTAGGGCAGGTCATCAAAAACAAAACTTGCACAATCCCTCGTGACTCTCCTGCACCACCACTTTTCGCGGAAAATGTATATGTATTATTTCAATAATAAAAGTATTTTTGCCACATGAGACTGTTATTCTTATCCCTTCTGGTCAGCGGTGCCATATTCGGAAACTCGCACGACATCACCACACTGCCTTCATGGGGCCCATACGCCAAGCAATATTCAGGCATATCACATATACAGGACCTTGAGAGCGGCCTTAGAGTGGATTTCTCGCTCATGCCGGGCATGTACAGGCGCAACGTCTGCGTGCCGAACGCACTTTTCGAGTCTGGCTGCTACCCGTGGTACGTATCACCAGACATGAAGGAGATAAGCTACAGGTACGAGCTGGAATGGAAAGACAGAGTCTATATCGACGCGACCTACCATGTCCTTGACGACAACCGTGTCCTGCTCGAGATGCATTGCGTGAACTCGACTGAAGTCCCTCAGGATATCACACTCCACACTGTGACTGCGCTCGGAAGCGAGGAGCAGCACCCTCAGCTCAAGGCAGGATGCGCATACGTCCCGGCAGTGAAATATCTCAGCTATGAGCCGGCAGTGCGCAAGCACAACTACGGCCTCGTCTATGACGGATGGCTCAGGGGCGAGGTACGCGACTCCCAGACCCTCACCGGCCACGCGCTGCGCACATCCGGTGCCGCCGGGGACATTGCGGTGTACGACTTGGGAGGCATGAGCGGGCGCATGGCGGTCAGGTGCAAGAGCGATGACGGAGCCACCCTCTCAATTGCGGGGCAGGAAATCACCGTCGCTGCCGGAGGATGGCAGGTGGTAGAGGCCGGTGAGGTGCCGGCAGACGGCAAGGTGGAGCTAAGGACTCTCGGGGGCGGAGCGGTGACTGTGGACGCCATCCTGGTGGGAGAAGACCGCAGCATCTACGACTCCCCCCTCAACCGCACCCCTCAGATCACAGAGAGCAAGGGCTCATACATACTGCGCTACGATGACGTGCCGCAATGCTACGGCGTGGCCTGGAACTTCCCGACCAGCGACGTGATCCAGTACTGCAATAAGGACCTGGACGTGCTCATCCGCAGGATGGTGCACAACCACGTGGACCGTGTCATCAAAGGTGACGGCCAGGGACACTACACCTCTGCGTTCCAGCGTCCGGTATGTCTGAAGGCACAGAGCGACACTACGATTTACAACCTCCTCGTTTGCGGCGAGCGCGCGTTTGTGGAAAAGGAACTTCAGGCGTTCAACCGCGACGAGAGGGCATACGTCGCCCTCATCAGGAAAACCGGAGAGGAGGGCACCGTCCTGCTCCCGGGCGCGGAGAAGTACGCATTCGGGCAGCAAATCATGCAGGCTACCCTCCTCACCAACATAGTCTATCCGGTCTATACCCAGGGACAGTACATACGCCATTTCACCCCTGGCAAGAACTGGAATTCCCTTTACACCTGGGATTCCGGATTCATCTCATGGGCGATGGCGGATCTCGACCCTGTACGATGCCTCGAGATTATAAGGGCATACACCACCGAGGAGGGCAGCCAGTCGGCGTTCATTCACCACGGCACCCCTCTCCCTATCCATTTCTTCGCATTCAGCAGACTGCTCGAGAAGGCGGATGACGCAGCTGCCCTGGAGTTCCTCTATCCGCGACTCAAGCGTTTCTATGACTACATGACCGGGCATGAGGGCACATCCACCACAGTGATGCCTTCAGGACTCATACGCACCTGGGACTATTTCTACAATTCCGGAGGCTGGGATGACTACCCTCCTCAGCACGACCTCCGCTCGCATACCGACCGCTATGCAAGCGTCGCACCTATGGTGTCCACTTCGTATTACATCCGCGCCGCAAAGATCCTGCGCATGTGCGCGCAGAGGCTTGAGCACAAAAAGGACGTCCGCGCATACGACAAAGACATCGCCACCATGTCCAAGGCCATCCTGGACAATGCTTGGGATGAGGAGGTCGGCTATTTCGGATACGTGTCTCACGACGCCGAAGGGAAGCCTGTCGGTCTCTACCGCTACCAGGACGGCACCGACTTCAACATGGGTCTCGACGGAGTGAGCCCTCTCGTGGCCGGAATCTGTGACCAGGGACAGCAGGAGATACTTGTCGACCACATTTTCGATCCGCAGAGGCTGTGGACTCCGGTCGGCATATCGACCGTGGACCAGAGCGCGCCGTACTACTCTATCTCCGGCTACTGGAACGGCTGCGTCTGGATGCCTCACCAGCTGGTGCTCTGGAAGACCATGCTTGATCTCGGAAGGCCGGATCTCGCCGAAAGGATCGCTCAGACTGCTCTTGACGCCTGGGCCTTCGAGACAGGACAGACATACCAGTGCTATGAGCATTTCATGATCACATCGGGCAGAGGCAAGGGCTGGCACAATTTCTCCGGCCTCTCCTCCCCTATCGTGAACTGGTTCACCTCATATTACAAGGTGGGCACGGTTTCGACAGGCTTCGACACGATGCTTGAGGGTCAGGAATTCACAGATGGCGGATTCAAGGCCGTGCTGAGGTTTGACAAGGACGCTGCCGGTCAGACCAAGACGATGATACTCTGTCTCGACCCTTCTCACACTTACACGGCCACTGCTGCCGGCAGGCCGGTCGATGTATCCTCTCCGAGACCGGGGCTGGTATACATCACCATGGAAGCCACATCCAAGCCGGTGAAGCTGGAGGTGAAGGCACAGCAGTGAAGCTGGTGGTGAAGGCGCAGCAGTGAAGCTGCGTATGATACGGCTGAAACGTGCTGTCAATTCTCAGACAGACGGGTATTTGCCATTTTCTCGTCTGAAACTTCCGCCGCCCTTTTCCGCAGCTGCGGGAATGCCCCTTTGCGGGCGAAGAAGAGCTCCGCAACGCCCGCCGCAGGGGCAAACCCTCCGCCGCTATGGGCGCCACAGCTCGAAGCGTAGAGGCAATCGGACCGGCGTAATTTGAGGACAAACCTAGCGAAGCGACGGTTTATCCGAAGTATGGAGCCGGGACGTTTTGCCTCTATGGCGAAGAAGATTGGCGCATCTGACAAG
>JAGHSA010000004.1 GCA_018066125.1 Candidatus Cryptobacteroides onthequi
AGTGCCTTTCCGTGTCTGCACAATTCACATGCAAAGTGCAGACACCCGGCACCGGGCCGGTTCGCTGATGCTCACCATTATCGGTCGTCAATCACACGCCGCTCCCGGGCGGCTCTTCCGACACCTCTGCTGTTCCGCCGCTGCTCCAAGTCGCTGCGTGACTTCCCATCTCCGTCTCTTTTGTCGTGCCGTGGAGGCTGGCAGGTCTCTGCTGCCGGTTGTGCCGTGGCTAACGCAGCTGCGCCACGGCAGTCAGCAGTTTCAGACGAGAAATCTGAGAAAAGTCGGCTGTTTTGAGGTCGAACAGCGTTTTCAGCCGTAAAATCAGCACAAACACGTCTGCCAGAGCAACGAAAATCAATATGCAGCTGAGTTGTGCCGCCCATAGCGACGGAGGCAAAGCCACTGCGGCGGGCGTTGCGGAGCTCTTCTTCGCCCGCAGAGGTGCTTTCCCGCAGTCGTGCCAGAGGCGGCGTATCAGACGAGAAATCTGAGAAAACACGGCTGCTTTGTCCGCCCGTCGGAGTGGCGGATATGACAATCATATTCAGGCCGGAGCGGACAAAAAAGCCTCAGCGGGTGCTGAGGCTTCTGGATCAATAGACGACTGTATGAGTGCCGGCTGAAAGCGTCTGCGTTGCGCCCCTAGGTGCAGGGACAACGGCTGTGGTTCCTTCAGGGACAGTCACAGTAATCTGGGTCCGCCTGCCCTTCTTGCGGATAGAGACAGTAATGAGACCGCTGACTGTATCGACAGTGGTATCAATCTCCTTGAGAGTACCCATCTGAGGCATTACACAGAAAGACTTGAAGCCTGGCTCGAGAGGAGCGATACCGGCAAAGAAGCGGCCCGCGATGATGATGCCGCTGCCTGTCCATGCATGATTGCAGGTACCGTCAAAATCCCAATGCTCATAGAGCGTGGTGCAATCATCCTTCATGATGGTAGGATACATCTTGTGCATCCTCTCGAGAGCGAGTTCCGGATGTCCCATCATGAACAGAGACTCCAAGACATATTTGAACATATATGTAGTGGCATGATACTCCGTCTCATAGACCTTGAGGATAGCCGGATACTTGTCAGCCGAAGCCACTCCCGTGATGACAGCCAGAGCCTGGACACGGTCATCCGGCACATCATCATGACCCGGAGTGATATAGCAGCTTCCGTTCCAGTATATCCTGTTGAAACTGTCAGCCACACGCTCCATCAAAGCTGCATCTTCCGCCGCATCATCGGTCTTGCCGAGATACTCAGCAAACTCCTTCTCCGCCATCAGAGCCTGATAATAGAGACAAGGGAGCTGCGCATACTTATCCTGATGGGCACCGGCATCTGGCCAGTCCCAGCCGCCTGTACGATAGATCGGGAGCCCATCAGCATCAAGCTTCCATGTCTCGTGGAGATATCTGTGCATGCCGTCATACACATCTGACACAAAACTGTAATCGTCAGCAGAGAAAGCATACTCACGGAAACCATACCATCCGACAGACGCCAGCATCTGCTGTGGAAGTTCCTTCGCCCAGTTGGAAGCCGGGACAGGAGAGAACAGAGCGCCGTCAGCCTGCTGCCATGCGATCAGCTCATAGATACCCTTCAGTGCAAGCCTGTGCGATGATGGAGAGAGTGCATAGAATGCCTCTCCGAGCTCATTGACCTCATCGCCCCACCACTGAGCCCTCTCACGGTCAGGACAGTCATAATATGTATCACGCATGCAGACCATGAGTGTACGCTGGGCCTTCTTCCAGTATTCATTGAGCAGTTCGTCATCACAGTGGAAGGAACCAGTGAATTCTGTATCGTAGCTTGTCTCACGATACTTGACGTCCAGGACCTTGACATCAGCAGGAAGAATATAATTGACATACTCTCCGTTCATCCAGCACCAGTGCTCATATTCCTGCACGCCATCCTTTGTCACATACTCACCGGTGACGCAAGGCACGCCGGCAACGTCAGGGTGATCAGTCTGGAGACCTATGACCCTGCCCGCAGGAGCTTCCACCTTGAGATATGGAGCGACATGGCAGTTGTAAGGAAGCTTGCAGATGAGAGTATCCCCGGACTGCCGGGTCTCGAGATAGTCCTGAAGGCCATAATCCTTCCACTGAGGGATAGGACGCTCCACAAGACGTCCGAACGGCGCCTGACCGGGAGCGAAGCCGAGCTTGAGTATCTTGCCGAGGAAGCCTGACGGGTCGGTATTCCATGATGAGCGGTAGTTGCGGGCATCAAAGCGAACGCTGCTCTCTGGAAGTCTGTAGTTCGGCTTCACCGTAGATGCTTCCGAGAAATCTCTGAACACATCGCACTGCCATGTCTCATCCGACAGGATCTCCACACCTGCTCCCTGAGCGTCAAAGAGCAAGGCTGGGATACCGCTGCTGAGGTGGCTGAATCCAGTCTGACCCATATACCATACCATCACGGCGACAAGGTTCTCACCCTCGTGAAGGTACGGTGCGATCTCCACCTTGTCATAGTAGGAATCTCCAGGAGCCGGTCCCCTCTTGAGTCCGCCCTCTCTTACCACCAGCTCACCGTTTATCCAGAGCCAGTAGCGCGTGTCCGCACAGATGCGGGCAGTCACAGACTGGGGAACAGATTCTATATTGACAGACTTTCTGAAGCCGACCCATGTGTTGGGAACACCGCTCTGATGCTCCTTTGTGACCCATGATGCCTTCCAAGACTGCTCCTTGCAATCAGGGACAGCAAATACAGCTGTCCCCAAAAGCATCGCAGCAAACAATGCGACGATTCTTCTCATATGATTATTTCTTGATGTTCTTGCAGTTCTTTGCCTGATAGATGGTTCCCTTTGACTTAGGTGAAGTTGCCTTCACCTTGAAAGATCCACCGTTCACGTCATCGAGTACTATTGCAGGACGATAGTCGGCGGCTGCAGCTGAAAGCTTGACATTGGTGAAAGTCACGCCCTCGACATGACGGAGATAGAATCCCCATGCAGGAAGCTCCTTCCATACAGAGAACTCCGGATAGGCTTCAGGAAGCTCAGGAACCTTGCTGAGCTCATTCACACCTACCTTTGCATAGTTCGGATCGCCACCTCCAGGGAACTTGATCTCGACATTCTCTATGGTCACATTCTTGATCATCTGGCCCTCCAGACCCACGATAGAGCATGGAGAGACATTGCGAGGCTCGTCTTCCATAGACGGTCCCTCATAATCGAGGCCGTAATCAGGCTTGGTTGTGGAGAGCTCGGCGTAGACGTTCCTGATGGTGATGTTCTCCATCGAGCTGAGGTTCTTGCCGCGGCGCTGGCCGATGGTAAGGAAGATAGGATTGGCAGTGTTGTATGACTTGAGGCCATCCACGAGCACATTCTCACAGAATCCGCCGTCAACAGACTCGATGGCGATAGCCGAACGGAATGTGTCATAGACGGTGTTGTTGAGAATCTGGACATTGCGGAAACCACCCACGCCGAAGGTACCGAACTTGATGGCGCTGGCGCTTGAAGTGATGGTGTTGTTGCGGACGATGATGTTGTCATTGCATACGTCGGCATGGTGTGACTTGAGGCAGATGCCGTCATCTGCTGAATTCACGAAGCAATCCTCGACGATGGCGTCCTTGCAGTCGATGATGTCAAATCCGTCATTGTTCCAGAATGCACGGCTGTCAAGAGTGACCTTCTGGATATGAAGCCCCTCTACCCTGTCATTCGAGCATGTCCAGAATGAAGAGTTCCTGAGGTTGATACCCTGAAGGGTGACATTCTTGCACTTGAGCATGTAGATGAGGTGTGGACGGTTTGAAGGACGTCCGAGTGTGAACGGATCCTTGATGAAACCGCATGCGATCTGATTGAGGAAGTTGTTTGCGGTCTCACGTCCCTGTCCGTCGATGACACCGAGACCGGTGATGGCGATGTTCTTGGCTTCATTCGCAATCACGAGGCCGAATGCCTCTCCTGATCTGCGGTAGTCATAAGGGTTGGTGGAGCCCACGAGTACTGCACCCTCACCGAGCTCGATGGTGACATTGTCCTTGAGCTCGATGGTGCCTGTGAGATAACGTCCCACCTTGAAGATAAGCTTTCCGCCGCCTTCCTCGCTGATGAAGTCGATCGCCTTCTGGATGGATGTGGTATTGAGAGTGGTCCCATTGGACTTGATGCCGAAAGAAGATGCATAATAGTCCTTTGCAAACACCGGAGCTGCAGAGATGATGCAGAGAAGAGTGATGATGATCTTTTTCATGATGAATCCTCCTACTTGGTTACCTTGTCGTTTATAAGCTTGACTTCCGCACCTGTCTCGACACCTGAGACGAGTGCAGGAACAGCGGCATCAGCTGCGAGATATCCCTTGGCCTTCTGCTCGTCCATGCCTGCCTGGAGAGCTGAGTGGCGTCCTTCGATCACGCCCTTGCCGATGACCTTGACATTCTTGGCTCCGTCAGACCATACGAGAGCGGGAGCACCCTTGTATGAATAGATGTTTGTGGAGCCCACAAGTACCGCCGCCTCCTTGAGGTCGATGGTGACATTGTCCTTGAGCTCGATGGCACCTGTAAGATAGCGTCCCACATAGAACACGAGGGTGCCGCCACCCTTCTCACTGATGAAGTTGATGGCTCTCTGGATGGTTGCCGTATTGTCTGTGATACCGTCGCTCTTGGCGCCGAATACCGTTGCCTTGTACTCTGTCTGTGCGAAGCACTGGAGAGAAAGGATGGTCAGCAGGGCTGAAATGATGAATCTTTTCATATAATATTGTCTCTTTTATTCGTTTGTGTAATTGGTGGTCTTGTAAAGGATGATCTGTTCCTTGCCGGCTTCTGCGCTGTCCTGGATGATCTTGACTCCCTTCATGCTGAGTCCGTTGACATCGTCAGTGACGATCGCCGGGCGATAGTCCTTGGCGAGGACCTTGATGGTGACGTTCTCCATCTCCACACCGTCGGCGTGACGGATGTAGAAGCCCCATGCAGGAAGTTCCTTCCAGTTCGAGAACTCAGGGTATGACTTCTCGAGCTCAGGAATGGCATCCAGATCCTCCGGGGTATGTCCGCGGTATGCATAGCGCTCATTGGCGTTGCCTGGATATACGATCTCTATGTTTTCGAGGCGGACATTCTCCACACGGATGCCAGGGATGCCCTGGATGCCGCTCGCACATATGTTGCGCGGAAGGTCCTCGACCGGTCCCTCATATCCATATCCTGCATCCGGCTTCTCGAATGGGACCTCGGCATAGAGGTTCCTGATGACCACGTCCTTGAGGCATGGGGTCACCTTGCCGGTACGGCGGGAACCTGTCCTGATGAAGATAGGATTGCCGGTATGTATGCTTCGGAGACCGTCCACGACCACATCCTCGACCGATGCACCGTCCACAGTCGCGATGGTGATGGCGCTGCGGTAGGTGTCGAAGATGGTCATGTTGTTGAACCTGAAATGCTTGAATACGCCCCTGGTGAAGGTGCCGAACTTGATGCCGTTGGCGCTGCTGCGGCCGACGCAGTTCTCCACGAGAATGTTTTCGCTCACACCGTCCACACTGTGGCTCTTGAAGCAGTATGAATCATCTGCCGAATCGATGTAGCAGTTGCGCACGACCACATCGCTGCAATCCACCACGTCGAGACCGTCGTTGTTCCAGTACGCCTTCGCATCCACGGTGATGCCGTCGATGAGGAGGTTGCGGCACTGGTCGTACTGCTGGGTCCAGCTTGCGGGATTGCGAAGTGTGATGCCCTGGATGGTGACATCCGTGCACTCACGGAAATGGATGTTCTCAGGACGGTTGCCCTCCTGAGGGCGGTCGAGCTTGAGGTCGTCCTTGAAAAGGCCCCTGTGCACGTACTCCACCAGCTTGGTGGCCACGTCGTAGCCGCGGCAGTCGATGGTGCCCTTGCCCGTGATGCCTATGTTGTGGCACTTGACCGCAAACACGAACGCGGTCCAGTTCACATAACTGTCTCTGATATAATCCCAGGGATTGAGGGAGCCCAGAAGAGTGGCTCCGGCCTCCAGATGGAGGGTGACATCATCTCTGAGGTAGATGGAACCGCAGAGAAAGTTGCCAGGGGTGAGGATCACCCTGCCGCCGCCATTCGCGCTGGCGAAGTCTATCGCGGCCTGGATGGGAGCGGTGCAGAGGGTGCGGCCATCGGCCACGGCGCCGAAATCAGCTGCGTAGTAGTCCTTGGCACCGATGCCCTGGCACATGAGTGCACAGGCCGAGAATGCTATGATTGTCTTGATGAGTTTCATGACTTATTCGTTTATCACAGATTTATATGTAACCACCTGCTTCTTGCCTTCTGAAGACGGCTCGTCATAGGTGATACCTTCCATCTTGAGGCCGTCGATGTCGTCTGCCACCACTGCAGGACGATAGTCCGGAGCAGCAGCCTTGAATACGATATTCCTGAGAGTGACGCCCTTTGCGTGTCTGAGGTAGGCTGCCCATGCAGGAAGTTCCTTCCACTGTGAGAACTCAGGATAGTAATCGATCATCTCATCGATACCGTCCAGGTCCTCAGGGGAGGTGCCGCGGAAAGCATAGAGAGGGTTGCCGGCACCCGGCATCACGATCTCGAAGTTCTCGAGCACCACGTTCTCCATCTTGTACTGAGGGATACCGGCCACGATGATGGCAGGAGAGATGTTGCGTGGAAGATCCTCGATAGGGCCTTCATAGTTGTATCCTGCATCCGGCTTGTCCATAGGCACTTCGGCATAGACGTTCCTGATGGTCACGTTCTTCATGCAAGGGACCTTGCGGCGTACATTCTGCCTGTCCTTCTCGCTGAGGCCGAGAGATGTGATCTTGTTCCAGCGCTCGCCCATCCTGAGGAATACGACATTGCCGGTATGGAGGCTTCTGACACCGTCCACAAGGATGTTCTCGATCTCGCCGCCATCCACAGCCGCGAAGGTCACGGCGCTGCGGTAGGTGTCGAACATGGTGATGTTGCGGATGACGAAATTCTTGAATCCGCCCTTTGACACGGTGCCGAACTTGACGCCGTTGGCGCTGCTGCGGCCCACACAGTTCTCGAGGAGGATGTTCTTGCACATGTGGTCATGTGAATGCGACTTGAAGCAATAGACATCGTCTGCCGCATCGATGTAGCAGTTGCGGATGATCACATCCTCGCAGTCCACGATGTCGATGCCGTCGTTGTTCCAGTATGACTTGCTGTCCACGGTGAGGCCGTCCACATACACATTGTGGCACTGGTCGTAAGTCTGGTTCCAGCTGCCCGGATCCTTGAGGGTGATGCCGGTGATGGTCACATTCTCGCATTCGCGGAAATAGATGTTCTCCGGACGGTTGACCTCGTTGGGACGGTCAAGCTTCATAGGGTCCTGGAAAAGGCCGCGGTGGATGTATTCGACCATATGGTTCGCGGTGATGAAGCCGCGACCATCGATGGTTCCCTTGCCGGTGATGCCCACATTCTTCTGCTTTATGGAGAAGATCATGGATGTCCAGCCCACATACGGGTCCTTCACATAGTCCCATGGATTGGTGGATCCGAGCAGAGTGGCTCCGGACTCCAGATGGAGTGTGACACCGTCCTTGACATAGATGGTGCCTGTGACAAAGTTTCCAGGGGTGAACACGACACGCCCGCCTCCGTTTGCCGAGGCGAAATCGATCGCAGCCTGGATACTGGCAGAGTTGAGAGTGATGCCGTCCGCCTTTGCACCGAAATCAGTCGCGAGGTAGTCTTTCACCTCGGCGGCATTCATGGTGCATATGGCAAGCAGAAGGCTGACAATCAGAGTTGCAGTTCTTTTCATATGACTTTACTTATACAATTTTACAGGTCCGATGAGTCCCATAGGTGCCGGTGCCGGATTTCTGCGGGTCACGAAGCGGTCCACGACGGCATTGTCCTTGATGGTCTTCATATAGTTGATCATGAGCGTGGTCACTTTCACCTCGACAGTGTTCTCGCCCTCCTTCACAAGGGATGAGATGTCATAAACGCGGTTGCCGAACCACTTCACGCCGCAAGGCTGGCCGTTGACGGTGAGCTCGCACACCTCAGCCACCTTGCCGAGGTTGATGAATGCAGGCTTGCTGCTGCCGTATGCCTTGAAAGTGGTCTTGTAGGTGATGTCACCCATGAAGCCGGAATATTCAGGGATGTCCTTAAGATCCTTGAGTTCGGCCATCTCGTACTCCTTTGTCCAGTTTTCCTGAGGATGATGAAGGGTAAGTTTCCAGTTGCCGAGAGTGCGGGTGCTTGAGCCTGAGACAGGGAGCGGTGCCCACTCCGGACCTGATGACTGCCTGTTGAACACGAAGAGATATGTCTCTGAAGGGCCGAAGGTGAAGTGCACCATGCCGTTTCTGAGAGGGAGTCTGTACCTCTTGCCGGTCGCTGCATCGTAGATCCAGCATGTCTTGCCAGCGGTCACAGACTTAGGGAAGATGATATCCGTCTCGCGGCTCTCGCTCATGTGTGCATTGACGAAGAGGAACATGTCCGACTTGTCGTCTGTCACGTAGCGGTTCTGGAGAAGGAAACGGTCCGGATTGGAGATGGTGATGGTGTGAGGGAGTGAATATTTCTCCATCACATCCTGATACCACTCGAGATATCTGCCATCCTCCGGCTTTTCGAGGAGGATGAACCTGTCCGCATATTTCCTGAGGCTTTCCACTTCTGCCTTTATCTCGGCGTCACGGGCCTCGAAGTCCTTGAATCCAAGAGACTTCTCAGGATACTTGCCCACGCAGAACACACGGCCTCCGGCCTTGACGAACTCGGAAATCTTTGCCATGGACTCGGCGGTGATGCCCGACACCTCGATGAGGAAGAGGTTGCCGTATTCCTTAGGTCCGTAGCAGAGCTTGCCTTTCTTCACTGTCGCATCCTTGAGGATGATCTCGGTCACGTAATCGGCACCGCCGCCGTTCTTGTGGATGGCCTCCCAGATGAGAGAGGTGTAAGGGACGTTGAGCTGAACTGGGAACGGATCCGTAGGCACACTCATCTCACCCCACATGTCGTAGTTGGCTGGAAGGAGAGCTATGTCTGTGTACATGTCGGCGTTCTGGAGCTGGCTGCTCATGCGGGCGCGATAGTCGTTGAGCTGCTTGAAATACGGCCACCAGGTATTCTTCTCATTGTAGTACGAACCGTACTGCACCCATCCCGGGAACTTCGCCTCTGCAGGAGAGTAGTTGAAGCCATGCCATACGGAATGTGTGGTGCCGGAGATGGCGCTCATGTCGGATCCCACCTTGAGGAACTCAAGCGAGGTATTGAACACCTTGTATGTGTTGGTCATCTCTTCCGCGCTGACAAGACGCTTGCCTGTGAGATGGGCTGCGGATGAGACATATTTGTTGATCATGGTGTATCCACGGCCGCGACGGTAATCCTCGTCTCCCATCTCCTCGCCGATGCGGTGGCGGAGCCAGTTGGTGGTCCATGATTCACCCTCAGGGATATCATAGCCGAGTGAGCTTTCAAGCGGGAAGAATCCACGGCCGTATGCCTGCGCACGTGACTTCACACCCTTCTCCCTGCACCACTGCAGGAAGGTGGCGGTGTACCTCTCATGGAGGAGTTCGGCCTTGGTGAGCTCAAAATCGAAGCGGACGCGGTCCAGCTTGTTCTTGAACTCAGGGGTCTTGGCGGCACCATATTCGAATTTCTCCACATTTCCGAGTCGTCCGACCTGGAACATGGTCAGCGGCAGCCAAGGCATGATGTCGTAGCCGCGGCGCTTTGCGAACTCCTCGGCAAAGTCCTGTGTCCAGTTATTGCCCTCGAGTTCCATGCTGTCCACAAAGAAAGCGCGGAGATGTCCCGAGAGAGGGCCTGTCTTTGCCTCGATGGTGTCTGCCATATGGTCGAGGTATTTCCTGACAGCCTTCGCATCCATGTGGTTGAGGATGGAACCGGCAGCTCCAGGAGCGCCGTTGATGACCTCCGCAAATGAATCGAATCTTATCAGTGCATAGACCACATGCTTGCCCTCTGGGATCTGGAGGCAGATGGTATCCCCTTCGAAACGGTCTGTGACGTCAATCACCTCGCTGATGTCGGAGATGGTGGCAGGAGAAAGCTTGAGGGAGATGAGCTCGCATGTACGGCGCGGGTTGGTCTGCGACACACCCGGGTCCACAAGCTTGCAGAGATTGTACTTGGATGACTCCCAGACACTGCCGCCCTCGACTTCCTTTGCGTAGGTGAGCATCACTGATGCGCGCTCGTCCTTTGGAAGGGTCTCGGATCCGAAAGGCCATCCGGATCCCACGATGAGGTCACAAGTCATGCCGATTTTCTTTGCCTCGTCAAAAACGACCTGGAGCATGCCGATCCACTCGTCACTGAGCCATGTGAGTGACTTCTTCCCGAGAGCGATTTCCTCCTTGCCCGGGAATGAGATAGGGTTGATCTCGACGCCACCGATACCTGCCTCCTTGAGGAGGTGAAGCTCGCGTACGAGTTCCTCGGCTTCGACCTTGTCGCCGTTCCACCACCAGCGCACAAACGGGCGGTATCTGTTGTCAGGGTTCTGGAAGGCCTTGAAAAGGTCGTCAGATGATGTTATCTGTCCGGCAAGTCCTGCCGCAGAGGACGAGCTGAAAGTGCGTCCGGCAAGCGGAGAGGCTGCAATCGAGCTGCCAAGCACCAGCATGAAACTGTCCTTGATAAAACGTCTTCTATCCATATCGATATTCTTTTATAATCTTACGTTTTCGTAGTCGTATGTGTCCTGATAATATTTCTTGACATCCTCCCATCTGTAAAACGGATAGATGTCTGTCTCGACCGGAATGCCGACCTCCACCTCGTTGTGTAGGAACTTCAGTATAACTTCTCCCGCCCTGTTGCGGAAGAACACTATCTGAACGTTGCCTGCCATAGGGGATATCTTGTGGCAGCACCATACCTTGTGGACTTCCCTTGGATCCGAAGCCTGTCCCATGCAGTCATCGAGTCTGAGAGTGGTACAGAGAGGCACGAGGTAAGCGTCATGAGAGAATCGCAGCGTGGCTCCGTGTCTGCCATTGTCTATGTAATCCTCTGCGGTGTCGAGAATCTGCTTCAAAGTGCCCAGAGACTTGCGGTACGCCATCTCTCCCGCAAGCGGGTTCGGTCCGGCGACAGTGTAGAACCATGCATTGTGTCCCTGCCACATATCAAACATCTCCTCCGGTCTGAAAAGGTCATAGAACCTGATATCGAGCTCGGTGTTCGGCATGACCTGGGCTATGGCGAACATCCTCTTGTAGAGGTCCTTCCTGTCGACATGGCAGTCTATGAACTCCTGGCTGGAGAACAGTGATGCCACAAACCTGTCAGGATGCTCCGTCGAGGCCCTGTAGCTGCCGAAGCCTATATCGTGCGAGGCGACATACTCGCGGTATTCCTGATTGCCGGAGTACAGATACCACTGGTCACGCACGCTTGCGTCCCTGGAAATGCAGAGACCCGGCTCAAGCTCCTTGAGCCTCTCGCAGAATACATCCATGCTGATCATGCAGCGTGGCACCTGTGTGGACCTGGCCGTCACTTCCGCTCCTTTGGAAAAGGCCTGTCTGTAACAGGAATACATGCGCTCGGATATGCCGCGGTGCTGTCTGACACCGAGTGGTGAAAGATCGCCTTCTCTCTGCCTTGCATCTTCATACACAATCTCCAGCCTCTTGAGAGCATCCTGTCCCAGCGGGGTCAGCACCCCCGCCGAATCCGCCGACCTGAGCACCTGCACCGGAATCCTGTAATCGTCGGGATCGGCCAGCCATCTCGAGCCATGACGGGAGAAATGGCTTATGTAAAAAGGCTTGAAGCCTTTTGGAGCCCTGGTCTGGACTCCGGGAGCTTCCGGATATACAAAATAAAGCCCTGAGGTCTGCTCAGGATCGTCATACATTTCCTGCCGAGTGGTCTGGGCAGTTGCCGCTGACGAGACGGCAAGAGTCACTGTGAATGCCAGGAGGCATCTTTTCATATCAGTCATGTGAGTAAAGTCCTTTGGTGGCTAATCTTACAAATATAATATTTTTAAGCGAGTTATTGCTATATTTGTCACGACATGGCAAAGGCAAGACTCACATTCCTCGGCACAGGCACATCCCAGGGCGTCCCCATCATAGGATGCGGGTGCGAAGTGTGCCGCTCGACAGATGAACGGGACAAGCGCTTCAGATCTTCTGCCCTGGTGGACTACATGGGCGTGAGGATACTCATCGATGCCGGCCCCGACTTCAGGTCTCAGATGCTGGCAGCCGGCGTGAGGCATCTTGATGCGATACTGCTGACCCACAATCACAAGGACCACACCGGAGGTCTCGATGACGTCCGCGCGCTGAATTATATCGACAGGAGCGCAGTCGAGATATACTGCGAGGACCGTGTCCTGCACTCCCTCCAGGTCGAGTACAGCTACGCATTTGCGGAGGACAAGTATCCAGGAGCGCCGGAATGGCACGTCCACACCATCGACAGCAACCCGTTCATGGTCAGGAAAGAGCATCTGGGAGAGCTCACATGGATGCATGACGTCGGGTACGGGTACATGCAGCCTGACGGCAGCTTCGTCAAGTCCAGAGGCACCACCATAGAGCCGGCTCCCGCATTCAGCGAAAACCCTGGTCCGGACGAGGTTCCTGTCATCCCGATCAGAGGCTTTCATGACTCCATGCCGGTGCTCGGGTTCCGATTCGGAGACATCGCGTACATCACCGACATGAGCAGCATCCCGGAGGAGGAATTCTCCAAACTCCGCGGGCTCAGGCATCTGACTCTCAATACTGTGGGTTACAAGCGCCACCACTCGCATTTCAGTCTTGAAGAAGCCGAAGCCATTGCGGCGAAAGTGGGAGCCGAGCACACATGGCTCACCCACCTGTCCCACACTTTCCCTAGACACGAAGAGTTCTGCAGAGCGCTGCCGGACGGGATCGCGCCTGCCTATGACGGGCTCGTGATCGAATGATCACTTGCGGTAAGACGGAAGATCTCCGGCATCGATCATGGCACGGAGCTGAGTGAGATAGTCAGGGGCAAGCTCCAGCTGACGCGACTCATACGCAGCCTTGAGGTCATCGAGTGAATAGTCCCCTCCCCTTTCTTCCACCACACGGTGCAGCCAGTCCCTGGTGGCCGCGCGGTATGCAACATTCCGGGAACGGCACACGTCACAGGTCCCGCAATCCGAAGATTCCTGCCCGAAATAGCGTATGAGGTATCTGGAGCGGCATTCATCCTGCTCCGAGGCATATTCCGTCATGGCGGCGGTGCGCTGACGGTAAGTCTCGAGAAGACGGGCGTGACGGTCAGGGGAAAGACTGACATTCCCCGGACGGAGACGGTCATGGTGCAGCACCACCACGCTGGAATGGTCCGCCGGCACATAATTGATCAGATGCTCCACGGATATCTTGTACAGCAGCTGTCTGAGCTGCGGCACCGACACCCCGCAACGGCGCGAGACATACTCCTCATCCACAGGTACCGGGAATGAGAAGATGCCCGGATAGCTGCGCATCAGCACCTCCAGGACATCTGACATCCTGCGGTCGGGAAGACTGGCATCGTAGAGCACATTCCTCTCCACGGTGATCTTCACACGCGTGTTGATGTCGACATCCTCCGAAAAAGTGATATGGTCCTCACGCTCAAGGTATTTGAGTGCGTAGTGGACCGATGCCCTGTTGAGGTTGAAATGGCGCGAGAACTCCATCAGATCGAACTTCAGCTGACGCCCCATCCCGGTCTCGTACGGCACCTGATAGAATATGTGGAGCTTGTCATAGATGTCCGCAATGAACTCCAGAGAGGGGAAAGACGCCTGCTCGAGCTGGCTGAGCCTGCGCGTATCGGTACCGTTCCAGAGCAGCACCGCAAACGACCTATGCCCGTCTCGTCCCGCGCGGCCGGCTTCCTGGAAATAAGCCTCCAGGCTGTCGGGGAGATCCATGTGCACGACAAAACGCACATCCCCCTTGTCGATACCCATGCCAAAGGCATTGGTGCACACCATCACGCGTATGCGCCCGTCTTTCCATTCGGCCTGACGCTCTGTCCTGGTCAGGGACTCCAGACCCGCATGGTAGTACGAGGCCGAGATGTCATTCGCCTTGAGAAAGGCGGCAATCTCCTCGCATCTGGCACGGTTGCGCATGTACACGATGCCGGAGCCGCCTATGCCCTGGCAGACATTGAGGAGCTGGCCGTACTTGTCATCGGTGCGGCGGACTATGTATGAGAGGTTGGCACGCTCGAACCCGCTCTTCAGCAGAAACTTCTCACGGAAGCAGAGACGCTCCATGATATCATCCGCGACCTTCATGGTGGCCGTGGCGGTAAGCGCGATGACAGGGGCCTTAACCACTTCGCGCAGCTCGCCTATCCTCAGATAATCCGGCCTGAAGTCATAGCCCCACTGGGAGATGCAGTGCGCCTCGTCCACCACTATGAAAGAGATGGGCAGGATTTCACGGTATGACTTGAAAAGCTGGGTATTGAGGCGCTCCGGTGATATGTACAGGAACCTGTAGTCACCGTACGCCGCATTGTTCAGGGCAAGGTCCACCTCGCGGCGGGACATCCCGGCATGTATGGCCAGGGCCTTGATGCCGCGGGCCTCAAGATTCTGGACCTGATCCTTCATCAGGGCTATCAGAGGGGTGATAACTATGGTGATGCCGTCACGCATCATCCCAGGTACCTGGAAACATATCGATTTGCCGCCTCCGGTAGGCAGCAGTGCGAGCACGTCACGGCCCTCCAATGCGGCAGAGATTATCTCTTCCTGCATAGGCCTGAAGCCGTCATAGCCCCAGTACTCCTTCAGCACATCTCTCGCGGTGATACCCATGTAACAAAAGTACAAAATCAATAGGATTTTTCACCCGAAAACATGGACAAGTGCAAAAAAAATCATAAATTTGCATGATTTATGAATCATCGGATTCGGATTTATACAAAACTAAATACACATACATTATGGCAAATCTTGATTTGACTCAGTATGGCATCACCGGTTCAACCGTGATCGCCCACAATCCTTCTTACGAGGAGCTCTACGCAGAAGAGACCAAGGCCGGTCTCGAGGGTTACGAAGTAGGCAAGAACACAGAGCTTGACGCAGTGAACGTCATGACCGGTATCTACACCGGACGTTCTCCTAAGGACAAGTACATCGTAATGGACGAGAACTCAAAGGACACTGTATGGTGGACAACTGAGGGATACAAGAACGACAACCACCCTATGTCACAGGAAGTATGGGCAGAGGTGAAGGAGATCGCAAAGAAGGAGCTCTGCAACAAGAACCTCTACGTCGTTGACGCATTCTGCGGTGCAAATGCAGACACCCGCATGGCTGTCCGCTTCATCGTCGAGGTTGCATGGCAGGCACACTTCGTGAAGAACATGTTCATCCAGCCTACAGCTGAGGAGCTTGCGAACTTCACTCCTGATTTCATCATCTACAACGCTTCAAAGGCAAAGGTCACCAACTACGCCGAGCTCGGACTCAACTCTGAGACCTGCGTTGCATTCAACGTGACAAGCCGTGAGCAGGTGATCATCAACACATGGTACGGCGGTGAGATGAAGAAGGGTATGTTCTCTATGATGAACTACTACCTCCCTCTCAAGGGCATCGCTTCTATGCACTGCTCTGCAAACTGCGACATGAACGGCGAGAACACCGCCATCTTCTTCGGACTTTCAGGAACAGGAAAGACCACCCTTTCTACAGACCCTAAGCGCCGCCTCATCGGTGACGACGAGCACGGCTGGGACGACAACGGCGTCTTCAACTTCGAGGGCGGCTGCTACGCAAAGGTCATCGGTCTCTCCAAGGAGCATGAGCCAGACATCTACGGCGCCATCAAGCGCAATGCTCTCCTCGAGAACGTGACCGTGGCTGAGGACGGCAAGATCGACTTCAACGACAAGTCAGTCACCGAGAACACCCGCGTCTCTTACCCTATCAACCACATCAACAACATCCAGCCAGGTTCTTCAGCACCTGCAGCAAAGAATGTGATCTTCCTTTCAGCAGACGCATTCGGTGTGCTTCCTCCAGTATCAATCCTCACCCCTGAGCAGACACAGTACTACTTCCTCTCAGGCTTCACCGCTAAGCTTGCAGGTACAGAGCGCGGTATCACCGAGCCTACCCCTACATTCTCAGCATGCTTCGGACAGGCATTCCTCGAGCTTCACCCTACAAAGTACGCTCAGGAGCTCGTGAAGAAGATGAACGTTTCTGGCGCAAAGGCATACCTCGTCAACACCGGTTGGAACGGAACAGGCAAGCGTATCTCTATCCCTGATACACGCGGTATCATCGACGCTATCCTCGACGGCTCAATCCTGAGCGCTCCTACCAAGAAGATCCCTTACTTCAACTTCGAGGTTCCTACCCAGCTCAATGGCGTAGCATGGGGCATCCTTGACCCACGCGACACCTATCAGGATCGCAGCAAGTGGGAGGAGAAGGCCAAGGATCTTGCAGCACGTTTCATCAAGAACTTCGCTAAGTACACTACAAACGAGGCTGGCAAGGCTCTCGTAGCAGCTGGCCCACAGCTCTAGTCTGCAGATTACATACGACATCCGGGAGGGTGACTTCAAGGCGGAAGCCTGGAGTCACCCTCTCTTTTTGCCATTTCGCAGACCGACATCATAGCCACGATGCGAAAATCATAAATATCTTAGATAATTATTCAATGATTTGATTAAGAATTTAATTATACTGCAAGCAATCAAAAAATATCTAAAACATTTCGCATTGAATAAAAAAGATGTATTTTTGGAAAATATTTGCAATATGGGGCTCATCAGACCACATAACACACTAAATAACACTTATTAACAACCAAATCAATCATCACATGAAAAGCATCTCAAAAATCATCGCGATGTTTTTGTTGCTGATCCCGTTCGCAGCCAATGCTGAAGCTTCAAGCTTCCAGCAGGACAACAAGAACGTGACAGTGATTGTTTCCGACAATGTCGGTGTCATGCCAGGCGCCAATGTAGTCGTCAAGGGCACCACAAACGGTGGCATCACGGACGTCAACGGCTCGGTGACACTCGCGAATGTCCCATCTAACGCGACCCTGGTCGTGTCCTTCATCGGCTACGACTCAGTGGAAGTGCCAGTTAATGGCCAGACCAAGATCGCAGTGACTCTCAAAGACGACTCACTCACCCTCAGCGAGACTGTCGTAGTCGGCTACGGTACCACGAAGAAAGTGAACCTTACCGGTGCAGTCGAGCAGGTGACAAGCGAAGTGTTCGACGGGCGTGCGACAGCCAACGCCACCCAAATGCTCGAGGGCGCAGTAGCAAACCTCAACATCTCTCTTGCAGACGGTAAGCCAGGACGTTCAGCAGAATTCAACGTACGTGGTACCGGCTCCATCAACGGCGGCAGCGCGCTCGTACTTATCGACGGCGTCGAAGGAGACCCGGCAATGATCAACCCTAACGACATCGAGACCGTATCTGTACTCAAGGACGCAGCCGCTTCAGCCATCTACGGAGCACGCGCCCCATACGGAGTCGTTCTCATCACCACAAAGAACGCATCCGAGGGCAAGGCAAAGGTGACTTACTCAGCAAACTATGCGATTGAGGCCCCTACAAACGTGCCAGACGTAGTTACTGACGGTTATCAGTGGGCTGAGCGTTTCGCTACATCTTACTACAACTACAACTTCTCATACCCTTCAGGTATCAACAAGACCCAGCAGTTCTCTCAGGCTTGGCTCGAGGAATACAAGACACGTCACGAGCAGGGCAACTTCGGAACAGTCATCTCTGACGGTTCATGGGGCACCACCAAGGGACGTTATGTTTACTTCCCAGAAAGCGTGGATTACTACGACGCACTGTACAAGAACACTATTTTCAGCCAGACTCAGAACCTCGCGGTTTCAGGATCTGACGGAAAGTTTGACTATTACCTTTCAGGTCGTTACTACTACTACGACGGTCTCTTCAACAGCAAGACCCAGACTGACCGTTACAACTCAATGAACCTCCGCGCGAAGACTGGTTATCAGGCTACTCCTTGGCTCAAGATCTCCAACAACTTTGACCTCGCATACAACAAGTACTACAACCCTATCACTTATTCAGAGGGATCAGGTGTCGTTTTCCGTAACATAGCTGACGAAGGTCACCCTTCATCACCTATCCTCAACCCTGACGGAACACTCACCTTCTGCGGTGTATACTCAGTCGGAGACCTCCTCTACGGACAGAGCGGCATCAACACCGTTAACGAGGTGCTCAAGAACACCACAAGCTTCAACACCAAGTTCTTCAACAACACCCTCCGTATCAATGGTGACTTCACATACAAGAAGACCTCATACGAGCGTACCAAGAAAGAGGCTTATACCCCATATGCAAAGTCAGTAGATGCTGACGGCAACAGCGTGCTTGAGTACATCAAGGACCCTTCTGGAGACAAGTTCTCAGAGACAAATGACTGGACCCGCTATATCGCTACCAACATCTATGCTGAGTACGAGAACACCTTCGCAGACAAGCACTACTTCAAGGCTATGGGCGGATGGAACTACGAGCAGTCACAGTTCAAGGATGTCTATGCAGCAAACACAGACTTCCTCACCCCTGACATCGAGAACCTCAACCTCACCATGGGTACTGATAACAAGACCACCACATCTTCATGGAGCGCGTACAAGTTCGGTGGCGCATTCTTCCGTCTCAACTATGTATTTGACGAGAGATACCTCCTCGAGATCAACGGACGTTATGACGGTTCATCAAGATTCCCTGCAAACCACAGATGGGCATTCTTCCCATCAGCATCTATCGGATGGAGAATCTCACAGGAGCCATGGTGGAACATCAGCCCTGCATTCATCAGCAGCGCTAAGATCCGCGCCTCATACGGAGCCCTCGGAAACGCTTCAGGTCTCGGCAACTACCAGTACAAGCAGACTATGAGCGTATCAACATCGGGCTACCTCCTCAATGGCGTAAAGCAGCGTTACACAACCTCCCCTGCCGCACTTCCTGATGACCTTACATGGGAGACCGCTACCACCTACGACCTCGGTGCAGACCTCTCATTCTTCAACAGCAAGCTCTCTTTCACCGGAGACATGTACCTCCGCAAGACCACAAACATGATCGTTGCCGGACCTACCGTACCAGATGTATTCGGTGCAAGTTCACCTAAGGGCAACTACGCTGACATGAGCACCTACGGATTTGAGCTCTCACTCGAGTGGAACGACTCCTTCGAGATGGGCAACAAGCCATTCTCATACAGCCTGAAGGCAACTCTTGCAGACTACTATTCTGTCATCGACAAGTACAACAATGACAAGAATGACAAGTTCATCCTCAAGGATGCAGCCAACCAGTCTCTTGCAGGAAACTACTACAACGGCATGCGTATCGGCGAACTCTGGGGATTCGTTTCAAACGGTCTCTGGCAGAATCAGGCTGAGATCGATGCTGCTCTCGAGAAAGCAAAGGCTGCCGGCCAGAAGTACATCAACCCTATCATGCAGACCAGTAAGTCATACACGACCTATCCTGGCGATATCAAGTTCGAAGACCTCAACGGCAACGGTTACCTCGACCGCGGAGCCAACACAGTTGAGGATCCAGGTGACCGTAAGATCATCGGTAACGAGGATCCTAGATTCATGTACAGCTTCAACCTTTCTGCAAACTGGAACGGCCTCTTCTTCAGTGCATTCTTCCAGGGTGTAGGAAAGCAGGACTGGTATCCTTCAAACGAGGCTTCAAACTTCTGGGGTATGTACAACCGTCCATACAACAACATGCCTAAATGGCACGTAGACAACTACTGGACAGAGGATCACACTGACGCATATCTTCCACGCTATGCAGGTTACTATGCTCCGTTCTACAAAGGAACCAACAACGCCAACACACGTTACCTCATGAATGTGGCATACCTCAGACTCAAGAACCTCCAGTTCGGTTACTCTCTTCCAAAGAGCCTCGTCCAGAAGGCCAAGATGGACGCTGTCAGCGTATTCGTCTCAGCAGAGAACCTCTGGACATGGTCTCCTCTCTACAAATACACAAAGGATATCAACGTTTCAAACATCGGCCTTTCAGACATCGACCTCAGCAACAGCCGTGGCGATGCATACAACTACCCGATGATGACAACAGTCAGCCTTGGTCTTAACATCACATTCTAATCACTCAAAAAGCTAAGATCATGAAAAAGTATATCTATTACATTTTCACTTTGCTCGCAGTCGGAGCTTTCATGACAAGCTGTGACTACAACGAGGAGCCACAGTCCCAGGCATCGGTTGACATGGTATTCAGCTCAGAAGGCGGTCTCCAGCTTTACATGTACGGCTTCTACAACAACCTGCCTACAAAGACTGATGTCTACAAGCAGAACACGACTATCGACTTCGGTCCTAAGAACGCCATAAGCGGCATGGAAGTCGGTGCATACACCACAACCACCTCCGGCTCATGGTCATGGACAGCCCTCAGAAACATCAACTTCTTCCTCGAGAAGAACGTTGACACCAGAGTCAGCGAGACCGTGCGCAACAACTACAGCGGTATCGCACGCCTCTTCAGGGCATACTTCTATTTCGACAAGCTCGTTCAGTACGGTGAAGTTCCATGGATTGACAAGGTGTTCAACTCTGCTGACGACCCAGATCTTTACAATGGCAAAGATACCCGCGACGTCATCATAGAGAACATCATCGCCGACCTCGACTATGCATTCGCAAACATCAGTACTTCAGGAAAGACTACCAACTCTTCACTGGTGAACAAGTGGACTGCAGCCGGCCTCAAGGCACGCGTATGCCTCTTCGAGGCTTCATGGAGAAAGTATCATGCGAACGACGCTCTCGACATCGCCAAGACCGGATGCACCAAGTACTCTGCAAACGACCTCTTCGGCCTCGCAGCGGATGCGGCCAAGAAAGTCATGGACGGAGGCGTATATTCCATCTATACAGGCACCAAGTATGCCAATGGACGCGGATCTTACCGTCAGCTTTTCATCTCTGACAACACTGTCACAGAGGAGGTCATGCTCGCTATCGTAGCCGATGCCACACTCAACATCGGAGAACAGAACTGGTGGTACAACTCATCAACCTACGGTCCTCACCTCGGTATGTCACGCAAGATGGCCCTCACCTACCTCAACTCTGACGGTACTCCGTACAACGAGAAGAACGAGGACGGCACTTACAAGACATTCAAGCAGGAAACCACAGGTCGTGACACACGTCTTAACGAAACCATCCGCGGCTGGGACTACACCCGCAAGAACGCAGCAGGTGCATACGAGCCTTGCGCTGTCAACTACACAGGTCATGCACTCTCCGGATACCAGGTGACCAAGTGGGTTATGGACGACATCAGCTATGACGACCACTCTTCAAACGACAATGACGAGCCGCTCATGCGTTACGCCGAAATGCTCCTCATCTATGCTGAAGCTAAGGCTGAGCTCGGTACACTCACCGACGCTGACTGGGCTGCAACCATCGGTAAACTCCGCGCACGCGCAGGTATCACCGGAGGTACAGCATCCACAGGTACACTCACTGCAAAGCCTACAGGCACACCTGATCCATACATGGCAGCTTACTACCCTTCAATCGCAAACAACGCCACTCTCCTTGAAATCCGTCGCGAGAGAGCTATCGAGCTCGCTTACGAAGGACAGCGTCTCAACGACCTCAAGAGATGGGCATGCTGTGACCTTTGGGAGAAAGACCCATGGGAAGGCGTATTCGTTCCTGCAATGAACGAGCCTGTGGACATGAACGAGGACGGAACTCCTGACGCCTACTTCTATTCTGACGGAAAAGCTCCGGAGCAGTACAAGGGCATAGCAGTGAAGGTAGGCACCGGCTCATCCAAGATGACAGTCAACCTCAAGCCGGTAGAAGGCGGATATCTCTATGTATATCCAGCACCTGACAAGAACTGGCCTGCAAGACAGTACCTCTATCCTGTTCCAAAAAACGTCATTACTGTAAACGAGAACATCAAGCAGAACCCAGGTTGGGGTGAATAGCCTGACATAATCATTCAATCTGATCCCCCAGCCAAGGTTGGGGGATCATTTTATACCATGAAAAAAACATTATTCATCGCAGCGTTGCTTTCCACCGCAATTCTGGTGTCATGCGAAAAGAAGGACCCTGTAAAGGGTGACGGATGGGGAGAAATCAACCCGGTAGAAAAGCCAGAAGGCGCATACGGGGACACTCAGGATTGGCACAAAGGGGCTATGAAAGTCATTTCCTTCAATGTCAGATATGAGAACTCCAGCGATGGAGCGAACATCTGGTCTGCAAGAAGCAAGGGCGTATATGCGATGCTGAGGTCTGAGCTCCCTCTCGTGATGGGGACCCAGGAGTGCAAATGGAGCCAGCGCAAAGACATCCTTGCGAACTGTTCAGATTATGGTGCCATCGGAGTATGCAGAGACGACGGCAAGGAGGATAGTTCCAGCGAGACCATGTCCATTTTCTTCCTCAAAGATTCTGTCCAAGTGGAGAAATGGGGAACATTCTGGCTCAGCGACTCACCTGACATCCCTTCAAAAGGATGGGACGGAGCATGCTACAGATGCGCCACATGGGGCGTATTCAGCATGAAAAGCAGCGGAAAGAGATTCTTCTACGTAAACACCCATATCGACCACAAAGGCGCAGTGGCGAAGCAGAAGGGAGTCGAGCTGGTCGTAAGGAAAATGAATGAGCTCAACAGTGAGATGTTGCCGGCGATACTCACGGCCGACTTCAACATGAAATATGACGACGCCTGCATCCTGCCGGCCAGGGACAATCTCAGATATGCCAGAACCACTTCCGGTGTCACGGACAACACCAGCACATACCAGGGGTTCGGCACGACAACAGGTTCAATAATCGACCACATATTCTACAGAGGTTTCAAATCGTGCATCAAGTACAGGTGCATCAACGATTCCTGGGACGGGGTGACATACATCTCCGACCACTATCCCATCTATGCCATCCTTGAATTCTAGGGGACGAAAAGCAATGCCGGCCGCATTGCTTTTTTTCTTTTAAGCAAGTATCTTTGCTTAACATGCGGCAGAATGCCCATGCCATGAGCAATGAACGTATTGGATTCGGACATACAGTACCTGCCTGGAGTGGGGCCAAAGAGGGCTGCGCTGCTGAAGAACGAGCTTGGGGCAGACACGTTCTCCGACCTGATACGCATATACCCTTTCAGGTACATTGACCGAAGCAGCATCACCCGCATCGCCGACATACGCCCGGACCTGGCGTATGTACAGGTGATGGCCAGGATCACGAAGGTCGTGCTCTACGGCCCCAACAGTTCCGTGCATGACCAGTCCCAGCCCCTCAGGTGGCCGGCCGTGAAGCGCATGAGCGTCATGGTGGCCGATGCCAGCGGAGAGATGGAGATGGTGTTCTTCAAGGGCATTAAGTGGAACTACGAGAAGCTCAGGCCGGGAAGCGTATTCATTTTTTTCGGCAAGCCTTCCACATTCGGGGACCGCATCAACATCGTCCACCCCGAAGTGGACCCCGCTCCGCAGAACGGCCAGCCGAACACCATATCCGGGACGCTCACGGGAGTCTACAACAGCACGGAGAAACTCAAGAATTCGGGAATCACAGGCAAGGTGATGAACAAGATGATGGCGGCAGCCCTCGGACAGTGCCTTCCTTTCATAGAGGAGACCCTTCCCGAATACATCCTGCGCGACAGGGGCCTCGTGCCGCTGAGGTACGCCCTGCAGAACATACATTTCCCGGAGAGCCAGGATGCCCTGGCGAAAGCGTCATACCGTCTCAAATTTGAAGAGCTGTTCTTCCTCCAGCTGTCACTGCTGAAGCAGAAATACATCCGCTCGAGAGGCGAGAAGGGCATCCCCATGCCCAAAGTGGGCAAGGACTTCAACGATTGCTTCAACGCACTCCCCTACGACCTCACCGGGGCTCAGAAACGCGTGATCAAGGAGATACGCTCCGACATGATGAGCGGATCCCAGATGAACCGCCTCCTCCAGGGAGACGTGGGCTCGGGGAAGACCATGGTCGCAGTGCTGAGCGCCCTCATTGCGGTGGGCAACGGATGCCAGGCATGCATCATGGCACCGACGGAGGTGCTGTCGCAGCAGCATTTCGCCAACATCAGCAAGTACCTGCGCCCGACCGGAGTGCAATGTGCCCTGCTGACTGGCAGCACCGGCGCGGCCGAACGCAGGCGCATCCATACCGGGCTTGAAGACGGCAGCATACAGATAATCATCGGCACTCATGCCCTCATCGAGGACGACGTGCGTTTCCACAGGCTGGGGCTGGCGGTGATCGATGAGCAGCATCGTTTCGGCGTGGACCAGAGATCGAAGCTCTGGGCAAAGAACGGCGACGGAGTGCCGCCCCACGTGCTGGTCATGACGGCCACCCCTATCCCGCGCACCCTCGCCATGACCCTCTACGGCGACCTGGACGTGTCCGTGATCGACGAGATGCCTCCGGGAAGAAAGCCGGTCGAGACCATGCAGATAGGCCAGAATCACAGGCTCCAGCTCTACAGCTTCATGAAAAAGGAGATCTCGAAGGGGCGGCAGGTGTTTGTCGTATACCCTCTGATCTTCGAGAGCGAGAAGATGGACCTGAAAAATCTGGAGCAGGGCTACGAAGAGATTGTACAGGCTTTCCCATTTCCACCTTACAAGGTGGCCATCGTCCATGGGCAGCAGACGAATGAGGTCAAGAACTTCAACATGGACGCATTCGCGGCAGGCCGCGCCAACATCCTCGTGTCCACAACAGTGATCGAGGTGGGCGTCGATGTGCCGAACGCTTCGGTGATGGTGATTGAGAGCGCCGAGCGATTCGGTCTGTCGCAGCTGCATCAGCTCCGAGGAAGGGTGGGACGAGGCTCCGAGAAATCATATTGCATACTTGTCAAGGACAACAAGATATCAAAGGAGTCGCAGAAGCGTCTGGACCTGCTCTGTGCGACAGAAGACGGATTTGAGCTCGCCGAGGAAGACATGAAGATGAGAGGCCCCGGGGACCTCGAGGGCACGCAGCAGAGCGGACTCCCCATCACCCTGAACATCGCGTCCATAGCCAGGGACGGAGTGCTGCTGGGAGAGGCCAGACGCTTCGCGGAGGCCGTGCTCGAAAAGGATCCGTTCCTTGAAGACCCGATGAACGGCCTGCTCGTGAAGGAGCTCCGCAAGGACAAGTACAACATCAAGGACTACAGCAAGATATCATAGAAAACAACAACGATATGAAAAGAACAGCAATCGCAGCTTTATGCGCTATCATGGTTATGAGTTGCAATGGAAAGAAGCAGTATGAGTCCGGATACATCGGACCTGCCGACATCACAATCGAAAACGGTCTGATGACCCCGGAGACACTGCTCTCATTCGGACGTCTCACCGACCCTCAGGTATCACCGGACGGAACCAAGATACTCTACGGAGTAAGTTACACATCCATCGAGGGCAACCGCAGCTGCCGCAATCTTTTCCTCTGCGACCTTGACGGAAGCAACAAGGTCCAGCTCTCGCACTACGGCAAGAGCGTCAGCAACGCACGCTGGTCACTCGACGGCAGCGCCATCTATTTCATCCAGGGCGGACAGATCTGGAAAGCTGCCGTAGGCAAGAACCGTCTCGGCAAGAAGGTGCAGATCAGCAACGTGCCTGCAGGCATCAGCGAATTCAAGCTTTCTCCGGATCAGACAAACGTGATCTACACAAGCACCGTGAAGAACCCGAAATTCATCCAGGCCAAAGACACGGACCCTGTCCTCAAGAAGGCTGATGCCTTTGTGACCGAGGACCTCATGTACAGGCATTGGGACCACTGGGTGGCAGAGACCCCGCGCTCTTACGTCGCACCTTTCGGAACTGCGGCTGTCACACCGGACAACTCTGTCGACATCCTCGGAGAAGAGCCTTTCGAGCTTCCTACCGAGCCTTTCGGTGGAGCCGAGCAGCTTGACTGGGCACCTGACGGAAGGCATATAGCATACAGCTGCCGCAAGAAGGTCGGAAAGCAGTACGCATTCTCCACCAACACCGAGATCTACATCTATGACATCCTCACAGGAGCAACCACCCAGGTGACAGAGTGCGGAGGATATGACACCGACCCTGTCTGGAGCCCTGACGGATCACAGCTCGCATGGATATCCATGCCGCGCGACGGATACGAGGCCGACCAGCAGAGGCTGATGACCTGCTCCGTGGCTTTCGGAACCGCCTCAGAGGGACAGAGCGCAGAGGTTAAACTCGGCGAGGCCCGCTGGCTGACGGAGGCCATGGACCGCGACGCTGCAGGCATCCTCTGGTCAGCTGACAGCAAGAGCATCTATTTCAACGCTCTCACCGACGGCATCCAGGCCATTTTCAGAGTCAATGTCGAAGGTGAGCCTGTCATCGACAGACTTACAGACAAGGACTGGGCATACGACTTCTTCTCACCTTTCGCCGTGAAGGAAGACGGCACTCTCCTGACCAGCTACTATTGCCTCAACTTCCCTGTGGAGCTTGTATCTGTCGGCAAGGACGGATTCAGGCAGATCACCAACGAGAATGAGCATATCCTCAGCCAGCTCGACGAGCCGACTTCCGAAAGCGTGTATGTGGAGACCATCGACAACCAGCAGATGCAGTGCTGGGTGATCTATCCTCCGAAATTCGATGCTGCCAGACAGTATCCAGCCATCGAGATCGTACTTGGCGGTCCTCAGGGGACCAACAGCCAGGACTGGAGCTACAGATGGTGCTACAGGCTCATGGCTCAGCAGGGATATATCGTCATCCTGCCAAACCGCCGCGGAACGACCGCGTTCGGACAGGAATGGAAGGAAGAGATCAGCGGCGACTATTGCGGCCTCAACATGCAGGATTACCTCTGTGCAGGACGCTATATCAAGAGCCAGCCATACGTAAGCAAGCTCGCCTGCGTGGGCGCCTCATACGGAGGATTTTCGGCATACATGCTCGAGGGCCTTCACGGAGACCTCTATGACTGCTTCATCGCACACGCCGGAATCTTCAGCGAAAAAGACCTCTGGTACACCACAGAAGAGATGTGGTTCGCCAACTGGGACAACGGCGGCCTCACCGAGTACGCATACACCCCGGGACAGCAGGGACCTGCAGGTGACGGCATCACCTTCGGCGGCATGCAGCAGGCTGGTGCGCCTTACGCATCCACCGCGAAGGCCGTGCGCCACTACGCAAATGACCCTGAAAGCATGGTCACCAGATGGCACACCCCTATCCTCTGCATCCATGGCATGATGGATTTCCGCATCCCTTATACCCAGGGCATGGCGGCATTCAACGCGGCCCAGATGATGGGAGTCCCTTCAAGGCTCCTGATCTTCCCGGAAGAGAACCACTGGATTCTCCAGCCTCAGAACTCTCTCTTCTGGCACAGGCAGGTCTATGACTGGCTTGACACCTGGATGAAATAGCGGCACATCGATGGGATCGACAGCGACAAGACTGGCAGCCTTGATGGCAGCAGCCGCACTCGCATGTGCATGCGGAACAGCCGGGAGGACGCCTGAGGATATTGAAAGAAGGGCCGGGCGCAGGGCAGAAAACGCCGAGCTGCGCCGTCAGGCCCAGATCAGCGACCGGGAAGAAGTGGTCGGTATCGGCTATGGAACGATACACAGGCGCCAGAATACATACTCGGTAGAAAGGGTCACCCCTGACGAGAGGCAGATGAGCGGATACAGGAACATCCTCGATTATCTCAGGGGCCGCGTCCCGGGACTGACTATCGGCAACTCTGTGGATGGCAACATGCCGAGCATGACCATACGAGGCAAGAATTCGATCAACTCCAGCACCGAGCCTCTATTCATCGTTGACGGCACCCCCACCGACAACATCATGTGGATCAACCCTCAGGACGTGGCTAGTGTGGATGTGCTCAAGGACGCTTCCGCTTCCATCTATGGAAGCCGCGGCGCGAACGGAGTCATCATCATAAATACTAAGACGGCACGCGAGGTCGCCAGGCAGCAGCTTGAAAAGAAAGAGTTGAGTACGGCTGAAAAAGCGGCCAGAAAAGCCCGCAAAGCCACAAAAGCCCGCTGAGAAGGCAGGTCCTGGTCCGTATCAACGGACCGGCGCGGTGGCGGGACTTTTGCAGAGCAAAAGTCGGAAAGGCACTTGAGCGCCGCAGGGGTTTGGGGCGGCTTAGCCCCAATAAAAGAAGTACTCCCTAGGCGAATCGAACGCCTATCGCAGGAACCGGAATCCTGAATTTTATCCATTAAACTAAGGGAGCGGGACCGCAAAAATACAAAAAATCTATAAATTTGTTTAGATAAGGACAGATATGACAAATAAGAAAGCATATGTTTTCCCCGGACAGGGATCGCAGTTCCCAGGAATGGCAAAAGATCTGTACGAGAGCAATCCCAAGGCAAAGGAGATGCTCGACAGAGCCGACGAGATACTCGGTTTCAGCATAACCGACATCATGTTCAACGGGACAGAAGAGGATCTCCGTCAGACAAAAGTCACACAGCCTGCCATCTTCCTTCATTCCGTGGCAAGCGCCTCATGTCTCGAGGACTTCAGGCCTGACATGGTGGCAGGCCATTCTCTCGGAGAATTCTCCGCTCTCGCAGCCGCAGGCGCCATGGACTTCGAGGACGCGCTCAGGCTCGTGGCCATCCGTGCCAGCGAGATGCAGAAGTGCTGCGAGAAGGTTCCCGGCAAGATGGCAGCGGTTCTCGGACTGTCAAACGTGCAGGTGGAAGAGATCTGTGCGGAGGTGGACGGCATGGTGATTGCAGCCAATTACAATTGCGACGGTCAGGTCGTGATTTCCGGTGAGGAAAGTGCTGTACTTGCCGCATGTGACAAGGCGAAAGAGGCCGGTGCCAGACGCGCCCTGCCTCTGGGCGTGAGCGGTGCGTTCCACTCGCCGCTGATGGAGCCGGCAAGGATGGAGCTCGCCAAAGCCATTGAGGCCACTGCATTCAAGGCTCCGTCATGTCCTGTCTACCAGAATGTCACAGCCAGGGCGGAAACCGACCCTCAGACCATCAAGGCAAACCTCCTCGCACAGCTGACCTCCCCTGTCAAGTGGACCCAGTCTGTGCGAAGCATGCTTGCCGACGGAGCTGTCGAGTTCAAGGAGCTGGGACCGGGCACAGTGCTCCAGGGACTCATCAAGCGCATTGCCGCCGCAGAAGGCAAAGAGATTACGATTGCATAACGATAATAACACAAGCATATGGCCAAGACCAATTTCCTGTCTGTCGACCTGGGAGCGACCAGCGGCAGAACCATTCTTTCCACATTCGACGGGACAAAAGTCGAGATGCGCGAGCTCACCCGCTTCAAGCATCCCCAGGTCCCTATCAGCGGACACATCTTCTGGGATCTCCCGCACCTCTTCAACGAGATCATCACCAGTCTCAAGAAAGTGGCTGCCGAAGGCATAGAGATCAACTCCATCGGCATCGACACATGGGGCGTGGATTTCGCATTCTTCGGCAGAGACGGACAGCTCCTCGGACTCCCTCACTGCTACCGCGACCAGTACACCAACGGATCCATGGAGAGATTCTTCAACGAGAGCATGCCGTCCAAGGAAGTCTATGACCGCACCGGCATCCAGTTCATGGAGTTCAACTCCCTCTTCCAGATGGACTGCCTCCGCAGGGAGGGATGCACGGCATTCGAGCAGGCTGACAAGATACTGTTCATGCCGGACGCACTCATCTACATGCTCACAGGAAAGGCCATCTGCGAATATACCATCGCATCGACCTCGCAGATCCTCAATCCGAATACTGGAGATCTCGACGAGGCGCTTCTCGGCAAGCTCGGACTGTCCAGAGACAAGTTCGGAGTCATGACACAGCCAGGCACTGTCGTGGGACCTATCTCCGAACAGGTACAGAAGGTCACCGGACTCGGTCCGGTCAATGTGGTGGCTGTCGCAGGACACGACACTGCCTCTGCAGTCGTATCCGTTCCGGCGAAGAACAGCGAGTTCGCATACCTCAGCTGCGGCACATGGTCACTCCTGGGCATCGAGTCGCAGAAGCCTATCATCTCCGAGGCAAGCTTCGCCAACAATTTCACCAACGAAGGCGGAGTCGACGGCACCACCAGGTTCCTCAAGAACATCTGCGGCCTCTGGATATTCGAAAGAAGCCGCGAGGAGTTCTACAAGGATCCTGTTCGCTTCCCAGGCGCTCCGGAGGGAGTGGCAGAGCTGTCAGCAACCTGCCAGGAATCCGACTACGCCGGCATCATCAACCCTGACGACCCTGCATTCGCAAACCCTGAGTCGATGACCGCAGCCATCTGCGAATACTGCCGCAGGACAGGGCAGCCTGAGCCTCAGACCGTCGCAGACTACTGCAGGTGTATCTTCCGCAGCCTGGCATGCAGGTATAAGGAGATAATCGCCCTGCTCAGTTCAATGTGCGGATTCGAGATAAAGAGCCTCAATGTCATCGGCGGAGGTTCACTCAACCGCAACCTCATGCAGTTCGCCGCCGACGAATGCGGCATCCCTGTGATCTGCGGTCCTACCGAGGGCACAGCTCTCGGAAACGCGCTCCTGCAGATACGCGCAGCCGGGCTGGTCGACAGCCTTTGGGACATGAGAAAGATATCAGCCGCGTCTGTTGACCTGAAAGTTTATGAGAGACAGGCATAAAGAATTGAAATATCTTTCGTAAATTTGTAATTATTCGTTTTTGGGAATTCAACTAAAATCAAAACATAACCACAAAGCTTATGGCTAAAGAAAAGAAATTCATCACCTGTGATGGTAATCAGGCGGCTTCGAACATCGCATATCTGTTCAGTGAGCACGCTGCAATCTACCCTATCACGCCTTCATCCACAATGGCCGAGAACATTGACGAGTGGGCGGCTCACGGCAAAAAGAACCTTTGGGGCGAGACCGTAAAGGTTACTGAGATGCAGAGTGAGGCCGGCGCAGCCGGCGCAGTCCACGGTTCACTCCAGGCAGGCGCGCTCACCACTACCTATACCGCATCACAGGGTCTTCTTCTGATGATTCCTAATATGTACAAGATCGCCGGAGAGATGCTCCCTACAGTGTTCCACGTTTCAGCACGTGCACTTGCATCTCACGCTCTCTCGATCTTCGGTGACCACCAGGATGTGATGGCATGCCGCCAGACCGGTTTCGCAATGCTCGCATCAAGCTCTGTACAGGAAGCTCAGGACCTCGCAGCTGTCGCTCACCTTTCAACCATCAAGGGAAGCATTCCTTTCCTCCATTTCTTTGACGGCTTCCGTACCTCTCACGAGATCCAGAAGATCGAGCTTCTCGACGAGGATGCACTCCGCGGACTCGTAAGCGAGAAGTCACTCGCTGCATTCAGGCAGAGAGCCCTCACACCGGATGCTCCTGTAACAAGAGGTACAGCCCAGAACGGAGACGTATACTTCCAGGCTGTAGAGTCAAGGAACGCTGCATATGACGCCATCCCTGACATCGTTGCCCGCTACATGGGCGAGATCGGAGAGATCTCAGGCAGGACATATCGTCCATTCGAATATTATGGTTCAGAAAATGCTGAGAACATCATCGTGGCGATGGGTTCAGTTACCGAGACCATCAAGGAGACCATCGACTATCTTTCAAGACATGGAAGAAAGTACGGTCTCATCACAGTTCATCTCTACAGACCTTTCTCTGCCAAGTATCTCCTCAAGGTTCTTCCTAAGAACGTGAAGAAGATCGCAGTGCTCGACCGCACCAAGGAGCCGGGAGCACTCGGAGAGCCTCTCTACCAGGACATCAAGACCGTATTCCAGGGTGTACAGAACGCACCTCTCGTGATCGGCGGCCGCTATGGTCTCTCTTCAAAGGACACATCTCCTGCGCAGATCGTGGCTGTCTATGACAACCTCGAGATGGCTGAGCCGAAGAACGGATTCACCATCGGCATCGTGGATGACGTGACCTTCAAGTCACTCCCAATCAAGAGCGAGATTTCCATCGTCAAGCCAGGCACCACAGAGTGCAAATTCTACGGACTCGGCTCAGACGGTACAGTCGGTGCAAACAAGAACACCATCAAGATCATCGGTTCCCATACCGACAAGTACTGCCAGGCTTACTTCGACTACGACTCAAAGAAGTCCGGCGGCTACACCTGCTCTCACCTCCGCTTCGGTGACAACCCTATCAAGGCTCCATACCTTGTATCCACCCCTGACTTCGTGGCTTGCCACGTACCTTCATACCTCAGCAAGTATGACGTGCTCAAGGGCATCAAGGACGGCGGTTCACTCCTCCTCAACTCACTCTGGGACGAGGCTGAGACACTCAAGAGAATCCCTGACAATGTAAAGGCGACCATCGCACGCAAGCACGTGAGCCTCTACATCATCAACGCCACAAAGATCGCAGCGGAGATCGGCCTCGGCGGCAGGACAAACACCATCCTCCAGAGCGCATTCTTCCGCATCAGCGGAATCATCCCTGCAGATGACGCGGTCAAGTACATGAAGGATGCCGCTCTCAAGAGCTACGGAAAGAAGGGCGAGAACGTGGTCAACATGAACTACGCAGCTATCGACCGTGGTGGAGAGTACATCAAGGTGGAGACCCCTGCAGAGTGGTCTGAGATCACCGCCAAGTTCGTCAACCCTAACGCAGCACGTCTTGCCACACCATTCGTGAAGGACATCGCCGACGTTGTGAACGCACAGTGCGGAGACACCCTCCCTGTAAGCTCATTCGTTCCATATATGGATGGTACCATGCCTGCAGGTACAGCCGCATTCGAGAAGCGTGGAGTCGCTGTCAGCGTCCCTGTATGGGATCCTGCCAAGTGTATCCAGTGCAACTCCTGTGCATTTGTCTGCCCTCACGCTGCCATCCGCCCATTCCTCCTCACAGCTGACGAGGCTGCCGCTGCACCTGCAGGTGTAAAGATGGCAGACGGAAAGGCAAACCTCAAGGAGTACAAGTACGCTCTCGCAGTATCTGTCGATGACTGTACAGGTTGCGGCAACTGCGTCGATGTATGTCTCTCAAAGGAGAAGGCCATCGTCATGGCTTCTTACCAGGACAACACAGCCGAGCAGGCATCATTCGATTATCTCAACAGCAAGGTCGGCTACAGCGAGAAGCTCGACAAGAAGGCCAACATGAAGAACCTCCAGTTCGCACAGCCTCTCTTCGAGTACTCAGGAGCCTGCGCAGGTTGCGGTGAGACACCATACATCAAGAACATCACCCAGCTCGTCGGTGACCACATGATGGTTGCAAACGCTACAGGCTGTTCTTCTATCTACGGTGCATCATTCCCTGCATCTCCATACACAACCGACAAGAATGGTCATGGCCCGGCTTGGGCGAACTCACTCTTCGAGGACTTCTGCGAGTTCGGTCTCGGTATGAGACTCGGTTCAGAGCGCATCCGCGAGACTGTCGCTGCATGCATGCAGAACATCGTTGACGAAGGCAAGTGCGAAGAGACCAAGGCTCTCGCTCAGCAGTGGCTCGACAACAGAGGCGACTACGCTGCCACAAGAGAGGTTGCCGACAAGCTCATCCCTATGCTTGAGGACAAGAAGTGCGACAACGCAAAGAAGCTTGTTGAGCTCAAGAACTACATCGCAAGCCGCAGCCAGTGGATCATCGGTGGTGACGGAGCAAGCTACGACATCGGTTACGGCGGTCTCGACCACGTACTTGCATCAGGTGAGAATGTGAACATCCTCGTTCTTGACACCGAGGTTTACTCCAACACCGGCGGCCAGTCATCAAAGTCAACTCCTGCAGGAGCCATTGCGAAGTTCGCAGCATCCGGCAAGAAGATCCGCAAGAAGGATCTCGGAATGATGGCCATGAGCTACGGTTATGTATATGTGGCACAGGTTGCCATGGGAGCAAGCCCTGTACAGTATATGAACGCCATCAAGGAAGCTGAGGCATACGACGGACCATCTCTCGTCATCGCATACGCACCTTGTATCAACCACGGTCTCAAGGCCGGCATGGGTCTCAGCCAGAAGGAGGAGAAGCTTGCAGTCGACTGCGGTTACTGGCACCTCTACAGGTACAACCCTATGCTCGAGGAGGAAGGAAAGAATCCATTCACTCTCGACAGCAAGGAGCCTGACTGGAGCAAGTTCCAGGACTTCCTCAAGGGTGAGGTACGATTCGCATCCCTCTACAAACTCTTCCCTGAGAGAGCTGAAGAGCTCCTCCAGAAGACAGAGGAATTCGCAAAGATCCGCCTCAACACTTACAAGAAGCTTGCAGGTAAGACCGAATAAACTTCAGATATATCTCCGAACCCTGCCGCACGGCAGGGTTCTTTTTTGATTACACTCTATGAACAAGTCAAGGAATTATATTGCCGTCTGCGCCATCATAATGCTGACCGCATGTCTGCGTCTGGCTGCACAGCCGACCCCGAACCGGATCATAAGCCTCTATCCTCAGGGACAGGCTGCAGGCAAGGGAATAGTCGAAAACGGGCGGGAAATCACGCTCGGACCCGGTGAAGGCAACGGGCTTTCCGGTCCTGAGGGAGGCACCCCGGGACGATGGGTCACGGAAGTGAATGACAATGCCAGAATGGAGATATATCTCCCGGCAAAGAATAATAGCGGCCAGATGATAGTCATGTGCCCGGGAGGAGGTTACGGCGGCCTTTCCACCGGTCTCGAAGGATCATGGGCTGCAGAATGGTTCCTCCAGGAAGGCATAGCTGTATGCGTCGTCGTGTACCGCATGCCCGAAGGACACTGCACCGTCCCGCTGACGGACGTGCAGAACGCATTCAGATATTGCAGGGCTCATGCCGAAGAGTGGAATGTGAATCAGATCGGAGTGATGGGATATTCTGCAGGAGGCCACCTCGCAGCCTGCGCATCCACGATGTTTGTGGATGACGTCACAAGGCCGGACTTCTCCATTCTCGTATATCCTGTCATCACAATGGAAGAAGGCATCACCCACAACGGCACCAGAAAGAACCTCACTGGTGGTGATGCCGGCAAGTATGACTATTACAGTACTGAAAAGCAGGTAGGTGAGAACACTCCTCCTGCCCTGCTCGTCCTCAGTGCCGACGATCCGGCCGTACCTCCTCAGAACAGTTTCCTTTACTTCGAGGCTCTGGCGAAATATGGTATCCGGAGGGAAATCCATGTCCTCCCTTCAGGAGGCCACGGATGGGGCTTCGCTACAGCCAAGTATGCTAAAAACGGAAAGGATCCCCTGGGAGATGACTACAGGGCTGTATTCTTCGACATACTGGACAACTACCTGTACAATATGTCCCTGACAAGGTCAGAATAAGGACTCTCCGAGACGGTATGCGCCGTCTTCATGATATCTGCGAAGGCCTCATAATCGTCAAAGACGTGATTGAGGTCTTCGTAGTCTTTGAGTATGCGGGATGCAAACAGTCTGAAGGTCTGGCCCTTCTCGGTAAGTGTCACCTCTCCCCTGCCACGCTCGAAGAGCGGAGAGCCGATACCTTTCTCCAGTTCGTTGATATTCTGACTCACTGCAGGCTGGGAGATCTCAAGCTTCCTTGCAGCCTTGGTGAAGCTCTTTTCCTGGGCCACCATCATGAACACTTTGAGTCTGAAATCCTGAAGCATGATGCGAATATACGAAAAAAAGGCTCCGGACGGAAGTCCAGAGCCTTTCTATCTCATGAAGTTTATTATGCTTCGCTGATTGATCCTGTAGGGCAGGCGTCTGCGCAAGCACCGCAGTCGATGCAAACGTTAGGATCGATTGAATAAACATCGCCCTCGCTGATAGCGCCGGTAGGGCATTCTCCCTGGCAAGCACCGCATGCTACACAGGTGTCTGGTGAAATTTTGTGAGCCATAGTGACAATAATATTAAGTAGTTGTTGTAGTCTGGTCCGAATTGTGTTTACAAAAGTAATGTCTAAATTTGAATATTCAAATCGAAGGTTATGAAAAAACTGTACCGGTTATTCATTATATATGCCGTCATCTGCTGTCCTGCAATCGCCCAGACCAAGATCGGAGGCCTGGTGGAGCTGGACAGGACCGTCTATGATTTCGGTGACATACAGATCAGTCAGGGAGCAGTAAGCTGCTCATACAATGTGAAAAACATCAGTACCAAGAATGTCACCATCTTCAATGTCATAACATCTTGCGGCTGTACCGAAGCCAGATGGACCAAGGAGGCGATCAAGCCAGGCAGCACCGGAACCATCACTGCCACCTATAAGAACGAAGACGGCCCATACCCTTTCGACAAGACTCTCACCGTATATATATCGGACATGAAGCAGCCGGTGGTCCTCAGACTGAGGGGTGTCGCTCATGAAAAGACACTCCCGCTGTCGGAGATGTACCCTATCCATTTCGGAGCACTGGGAATGAAAAGCGTCGAGATCAAGGGCGGCAGCATGTCACAGGGCCAGCAGAAGAGCGGCGAGCTGAAAATCGCCAATCTCGGCGGCACCGCCATGGATCTGACATTTGCCGACGTTTCAGACGGGCTCAGTCTCAAACTCTCCACCAATCCGATCCCTGCCGGAGCTACCGCGACATTGTCGTACACCATGACGGCAAGCAGAGAAAGATGGGGCAAGAACTGGTACTATGCCACACCTGTCGTCAACGGCAGGAAGTTCAAGGCCTCCGGGAAAGCCGCCAGGAATGTGAACCGCGGCGAAGAGGCTGTCCTTGCGGAGCCTAATCCGAGACTGGGCGAAGGGCACGGCGAGATAGGCTTCTGGGGCTACACCAAGGAAGATTTTTCCGGATGGACGAGAGAGCAGAAGTCAGCCGGAGCCAACCCGATATTCGAGAGCAGCACTTTCAGCTTCAACCCGGTGAAGGCCGGAACCAAGGTGGACATCAGCTTCGACTACACAAACTCGGGAAAGAGTACACTCAAGTTCTACAAGCTCGACCCCGACAGCAGCAGAGTCAGAGTGGAGAGCGTTTCGGATGTACAGCCTGGCGGAAAGGGAAAGATCAAAGCCACACTGGACACAGCGGGGCTCCCGGCAGGAGAGGTCCTCATAGTCGTCACCATCACCACGAATGCGCCTCTCAGGCCGCTTGTAAATCTCTACATCAGCGGTTTCATCAAGTAGCCGGCGTCATCAATCGCAGAAAATTGTTAACTTTGTCTGATTAAAGACAGAATATGGCGAACGCACCACAGAATACAGCAAACTACACTGAAGACAACATCAGGACGCTCGAGGGCATCGAACACATCAGAATGCGTCCGGGTATGTATATCGGCCGTCTGGGAAACGGAAACAACCCTGGCGACGGTATCTATGTCCTGATCAAGGAAATTGTCGACAACAGTATCGACGAGTTCTCAATGGGTTTCGGAAAGCAGGTCCAGATATCGATTGAAGACCACGAGGTGACAGTCAGAGACTATGGACGAGGCATTCCTCTCGGCTCGGTCGTGAAGGCCACCAGCAAACTGAATACCGGAGGCAAGTTCGACGACTCTGTGTTCAAGAAGTCAGTAGGTCTCAACGGTGTCGGCACCAAAGCCGTCAACGCCCTCTCATCAAGTTTCTACGTACGCTCGCACCGAGACGGCCAGTGCTCCTGGGCAAGGTACGAAAAAGGCAAGCTCACCGACGAGGGAATGTCCGAGACCAGAGAGAAGAACGGCACCCTGATAGTCTTCACTCCCGACAGCGAACTCTTCGGAGAATACAACTTCAACATGGACTATGTAGAGACCATGGTGAAGAACTATTCATACCTCAAGAAAGGTCTTACACTGGTGCTCAACGGCACCTCCTACAAGTCAGAGAACGGTCTGCTCGACCTGGTCAACGAGAACCTCTCGGAGCCGCCTCTCTACCCGCCTATCCACCTCGAAGGAGAAGACATTGAGATCGTGCTGTCGCACGGCAACGCATACGGCGAGAACATCTCGTCTTTTGTCAACGGCCAGAACACCCGTGACGGCGGCACCCACCTGTCCGCATACCGTGAGGCCATAGCCAAGACTCTCAAAGAGTTCTTCAAGAAGAATTACGCACCGGAAGACTGCCGCCAGGGAGTCGTAGGAGCGATCAGCATCCAGATCCAGGAGCCTAACTTCGAAGGCCAGACCAAGACAAAGCTCGGATCCAACTACATGTGGGAGAAGCACGGCGAAAACGGTCCTACCATCCGCAACTTCGTCAATGACTTCCTCGCAAGGAACCTTGACAACTATCTGCGCATGCACATGGATATCGTCCCTGTCATCGAAGAGAAGATCAAGGCTTCCCAGCAGGAGCGCGAGGAAATCTCCGGCATCCAGAAGAAGACCAGGGAGAAGAACAAGAAGGCCAATGTCTACAACAGGAAACTGAGGGACTGCCGCTTCCACTTCAACGACAAGATCACCGAAAAGAATCAGGAAAACGTCGAGAAGTCGAGCATATTCATCACCGAGGGAGACTCGGCGAGCGGAACCATCACAAAGGTACGCAATGCCAACAACCAGGCAGTGTTCAGTCTCCGCGGAAAGCCTATCAACTGCTACAAGGAGAGCCGCAAGAGAGTAGCCGAGAACGAGGAGCTCAATCTGCTCATCTCCGCACTCGGAGTCGAGGATGACCTTGAGAACCTGCGCTACAACAACATCATCGTCGCGACCGATGCCGATGACGACGGAATGCACATCCGCATGCTCGTCCTGACTTTCTTCATGAAGTATTATCCTGACCTTATCAGACGAGGTCATGTACACATACTTCAGACCCCTCTGTTCCGTGTAAGGAACAAGAAGGCCACGCAGTACTGCTACTCCATCGAGGAAAAGGAAGAGGCTGTCGCAAGGCTGAAGACAGGCATCGAGATCACACGATTCAAAGGTCTGGGAGAGATCTCGTCAAACGAGTTCGTCGATTTCATCGGAGAAAACATGAGACTCGATCTGGTCAAGCTTGCAGATGAAGAGTCGATATCGAACATAATGGAGTTCTACATGGGTGACAACACCATCGACAGGCAGAACTTCATCAGGGAGAACCTGCGCTCTGAAGAGGAGCTTGAAGATGTAAACATATAGGCTATGGGATTCAAGGAAAAATTCTGCGCTTTCATGCTGAAAGCCATGGGGTGGACTGCAGACAGCGGAGCCGCTCCAGAGAAGAAGGCCATCATTCTTGGTGTACCTCACACAAGTTTCATGGACTTTGTGGTATCATATTTCTTCTACACAGCCACAGGTCATGTAGCACACGTACTGATCAAGAAGGAGATGTTCTGGGGACCGCTCGGATGGCTTCTCAAGAAGCTCGGCTGCATCCCTGTCGACAGGACCAACGGCGCAGCCTTCCTTAAGAGCATCATAGAGACCGTAGAGAAAGAGGACACATTCCAGATCGCCATGTGCCCGGAAGGGACACGCAAGGCGACGAAGAAATGGAAGATGGGCTATCACGCCATTGCGAAAGCCACAGGAAGCACGGTGTACATGGGATACTTCAACTGGAAGAACAAGCACATCAGCATAGGCGAGAAGTTCGAGCTTACGGACGATGCGAAGGCTGACACTGAAGCAATCAAGGCCCACTACCGCACCCTCGACCTCGAGGGACGCCACAAGGATGGCTATATCATATAGCAAGACTTGGATTTTCAATCAATTATGACTATATTTGCAGCCCCTTCGGAGTATTTCCGGCGGGGCTTTATTAACAACTAATTATAAATCAACATGTTGAAACAGTACGAAACCGTTTTCATTGCAACTCCCGTTTTGTCTGACTCTCAGATGAAGGAAGCGGTTGCCAAGTACACTCAGCTCATCAAGGACAATGGTGGCGAGGTTGTGTACGAAGAGGACTGGGGTCTCAAGCAGCTTGCTTACCCAATCCAGCACAAGACATCAGGATTCTATTACCTGATCGAGTTCAAGGCAGATCCTACATTCGTAGCTAAACTTGAGACTCAGTATCATCGTGACGAGAGGATCATCAGGTTCATCACCGTTGCCCTCGACAAGAATGCTGCTGCATACGCAGAGAAGAGAAGAGCTAACAAGCAGGCAAAGGCTGCTGCCGCTGCCGCAGAAACAAAGGAGGACTAATCCATGGCACAGACTACAGAACAGAACGGCGAGATCCGTTACCTCAACCCTCCTACAGTAGAGGTTAGAAAGAAGAAGTACTGCCGTTTCAAGAAGGCAGGCATCAAGTATATCGACTATAAGGATCCTGAGTTCCTCAAGAAGTTCCTCAACGAGCAGGGTAAGATTCTCCCTCGCCGCATCACCGGTACTTCACTCAAGTTCCAGAGAAAAGTCGCTCAGGCAGTGAAGAGAGCACGTTCACTCGCACTCCTCCCATATGTTACTGACCTCCTTAAATAATTGAAGCTATGAAGATCATACTTAAGAAAGAAGTTGCCAATCTCGGCGAGGCCGGAGAGGTGGTAAATGTAAAGACCGGATACGCTGTCAATTATCTTGTTCCTCAGGGATTCGCTACCATCGCAACTCCTTCAGCTCTCAAGCAGCACGAGGAGACCATCCGCCAGAGGGCTCACAAAGAGGCTAAGCTTGTTGCAGACGCACAGGCTGTTGCAGCAAAGATTTCAGCTACACCTGTACAGGTTGCAGTAAAGGTCAGCGAGAGCGGCAAGCTCTACGGTGCCGTTACCGCTATCCAGGTTGCTGAGGCTCTCGCAGCTGCAGGCATCGAGACTGAGAAGAAGAACATCACTGTTCCTGAGATCAAGGAGCTTGGTGAGTACGAGGCAAAGGTAAAATGCTACAAGGGCGTTTTTGCTGACGTAAAGGTCACTGTTGTTGCTGAGTAATCCAACACACATATTCATAAGAACCGGCACATGTTGCCGGTTTTTTTGTACCCACGCAATTCATCTTCCAGTCATTTTTTGTATTTTCACAGGATAGAAACAAAACCAAAAAACCTTCATACCATGAAAAAGTACCTTATGTGCATGGCTCTTTCAGCCATATGCCTCAGCGCATCAGCCCAGCAGTTCAAAATGGCAGGAGCAAATGATGAGCGCACCAAGAAAATGGACCCTAGACACTCCGAATTCTACGACCCGCAGCCTGCAAAGGTGACACCGGGCGACATCACCACCAACTCGGCACCTTCCGATGCCATCGTCCTCTTTGACGGTAAAGACCTTTCAATGTGGGTAAATGACAAGGGAGAGGCATCAAAGTGGATCGTGAACGGAGACGGAACCATGACCGTGAACAAACAGGACGGAAATCTCGTGACCAAGGATTATTTCCGCGACTTCCAGCTCCACCTCGAGTGGTGCGTGCCTGCAGACATCGAAGGTGAAGGCCAGGCAAGAGGCAACAGCGGAGTTTTCCTCCAGGGAATGTATGAAGTGCAGATCCTCGACAGCTACAACAACGAGACCTACGTCAACGGCATGGCTGCCAGCCTCTACAAGCAGAGCGCACCTCTGGTATGCCCTATCCGCAAACCTGGCGAGTGGAATGTATATGACATCATCTATACTGCGCCGACATTCAAGGAGGATGGAACATACCGCACCCATCCTTTCGTGACTGTACTCTTCAACGGCGTTCTGGTCCAGAACAACACCATGCTCGTCGGCACCACCGAATATGTAGGATTCCCTGCAGTCCAGAAGCACGGTGACGGACCTATCAGCCTCCAGATGCACGGTGACCCGAGCAAGGCCATCAGCTTCCGCAATATCTGGCTCCGCAAGCTGTAATCACCCGGACACATAGACAAAGAAGGGCGACTCGTCATGAGCCGCCCTTTCTGATAGATCATGCAGTCTAGAACTGGAGTCCGATGGTGAGAGGGATGGTAGTGATGCCGCCTGCGTTGTCCACGCCGGCAGCAAATGTAAGAGCAAGGAACGGGCTCAGATCATATTTTGCACCGACCTTCACTCCACCATAGAAATAACGGTGAGTCACACTGATTTCCGTCTCGCTCTGCTTCCTGATGTCACCACCGACCTGTGCACAGACAAAAGGATAGATAAGATAACCCGGGAAATAATAGCGCACATCCGCACCTATGATACAGTTGGAAGCATTTGACCAATCGACATTGTAGGCGCCCGCGCCGCTGTACTTGAGCATGGCACCGGCAAAGATGGTCTCGTTCACCAGTGCTCCGGCAGACATGGACATGTTGCCGGTGACTGACTTATAACCTTCCGGATTGTCTATGAGGCATGCCAGGCCGCCTTCTATGATCGCACTGAAACGAGTGAAGCCATGGGCATGATATCCCGAACCGGGAACGGCGGTTCCCGGAGCACCGATGACAGTGCCTGGCTGAGGACGATAATGTCTGTTCTTCTGGGAATAGATGGTCTGAGCCTGGGCGCTGACGCCGGCGAGCATCATTGCAGCTGCAGCTGCGATTGCAAACAATCTCTTCATACGTCTTCTTATTTTTCAGGGATGGCCTCAAGAACTGCCTTGAGGAAATCCCATGCCTTCTGAACCGACGGGATATAAGCGCGCTCATCAGGAGAATGAGGGCTCATGAGGGTAGGTCCGAATGAAACCATGTCCCAATGAGGATATGCGCCGCTGAGGATACCGCACTCAAGTCCTGCATGGATGGCCATGACTGCAGGCTCCTTTCCATAAAGGTGCACATAGACCTCCTTCATGGTGTGAAGGATAGGAGATGCCGCATTTGGAGCCCAGCCTGAATAGCCGCCTGTGAATGTCACCTTGGCTCCAGCGAGAGCGAACACGCAGTCCATCTTGGTGGCGAGAGCCTCCTTTGCCGAGTCTACAGAGCTTCTGAGAAGACTCTTGACGGCAAACTCTCCCTTGTATATCTTGACCATGGCCATGTTGTTGGATGTCTCTACGAGACCCGGCATCTGGTCGCTCATCCTCTCCACTCCGTCCGGGCAGGCAAGGATAGCCTGAAGCATTCTGACTGCGTCCGCATCAGCGGCATAGAGGCACTCCTCATGATCGCAGGTCTCCCCTTCCGCACACTTGTACGGCTCGAACACACACTGGCAGTCCGGATCGGTAGCCGCATATTCGGCCTTGATCTCAGCAAATGCAGCCTCTGCCACAGCCTTTGCCTTGTCAGCACCGCCCTTAGGGACATATACCGTAGCGAAGGCCTCGCGAGGGATCGCATTGCGGAGGGTACCTCCTTCAAGATCCAGCAGCTTGACTCCGGCCTTGGTCACGAGTGCATAGAGGACGCGCGCCGCCACCTTGTTGGCATTTGCACGGCAGAGGATGATGTCCATGCCGGAATGTCCGCCCTTGAAGCCTTTGACAGCGAGTGACCAGCACTCGAGGTCATCTGTCGGCTCCACTCTCTCATATGTGCCTGCGGCTGAAGCGTCGAGTCCGCCTGCGCAGCCTACGTAGAGTTCGCCCTCTGTCTCCGAATCGAGATTGATGAGGATGTCACCCTGAAGGATGCCTGGCTTGAGAGCCTGTGCACCTGTCATTCCTGTCTCCTCATCGTATGTCACGAGAACCTCGAGAGGTCCGTGCTTGAGTTCAGGCGACTCAAGAATCGCGAGAGCCATGGCCACGCCGAGTCCGTTGTCTGCTCCCAGAGTGGTGCCTTTGGCCTTGAGCCACTCTCCATCCACCCAGGTCTCGATAGGGTCGGAGATGAAGTCGTGGACGGTATCTGCGTTCTTCTGAGGGACCATATCCATGTGACCCTGAAGAATCACTCCCTTGCGGTTTTCGAATCCCGGTGTGGCAGGGACTCTCATGATGACATTTCCAGTCTCATCGGCAAAGGTTTCCACTCCGTGGTTCTTTCCCCAATCGAGAAGATACTGTCTGATTTTCTCTTCGTGCTTTGAAGGACGTGGCTGGCGTGTGATGCCATAGAAATTTCCGAAGACGATCTTCGGTTCGAGGTCATGTATTGTCATGTGTTATCTGGTTTGATTATTTTATCGGATATGATTTCGTGACACCGTACTGATAGAGCGGAAGACGGCTCTGGAGAAGCACGTTCACTCCGTCAGAGAGCTTGACATTGCAGATGGCCGGAATGCGGTACATGATGCCGTTGCTTCCCTTGGCCTTGCCGCCTGCCGTGGATGCTATTTCCTGAGGGACGATGTCCACGAAATACGGCTTGCCGCTCATATTGTCTGCAGGAAGGAGTCCGTCAGTATCTGAAAGTCTGAATACGACCATGATGTTGTTGCCGTCATTGGCAGGAACGACATCAAAGCGCTTGTTCTGAGTCTGGAACTCACTGTAGCCTATGAACAGAGTGAGGTACTCCTTCTCGAGGCGCGAGATTTCATTGAGAGCCGATTCCATGGCTGCACCGCTGTAGTTGGCGTCAGTGTCTCCGGTGACGATCTGGACTCTGGTCTTGCGGAGTGAGAATATCATGTCTGCGGCCTCCTGAGCCTTTTTCTCCAGAGACTTCTCCACCACCATGTCCTGCTGGACAGAAATCCTGCTGATGGCATCCTCCTGGCGCACATTCTGGTACAATGTGGCAGACTCGGAAGTGTAGTTCGAGATCACACCCTTGTCCGAGAAGTCGCCGCTGGTCTGGACGGGGAATCTCCATACTGACTCGTTGCCGAAGCTGCCGTCTGATGCAGCAACAAGGCCCTGGGATGTCAGCTGGAGATATGCATTGGCCGATGCATTCTTTGAAGAAAGGGTCACCACATATCTGCGGCTCTGGTCAGCCTCGATGCACGGAGTCACCTTCACGCCTGAAAGCTTGTACGTGCACTCATCCTGCTGACGCACCTCAACGCCGAGATACTTCTGCGCGAACCTGGCATAAGGTCCGGCATAGAATTTCTCCTGCACCGCCTCCACATCGAAGGTCAGAGATGTCTGAGGGAGCGCATAAGACACGGTCCCATCCGGATCGAGATCGGTCCTCTGGGCAGACAATGGATATGAGAGGGCCAGCAACGCGGCCACGATCAATGCAGCTTTCTTCATGACTATTTCCATCTTTTATGCGTCCAGAGATAGTTTGACGGCTGTGCCTCAATGTCTTTCTGGAGCAGTTCGTAATATTTTCTCATTATGGCTTCGGGGCTCGTGGCGGATGCATCCTCACATATTGTGACGAACTTCAACCTGTAATGACCCCTGCCGGCACGTTCCATGGTCAGATAGGCAACGCTCATGCCGAACTTGCATGCAAGCTTTGCGCCACCGTCCATGCTGGTGGTCGGCTGATGCATGAATTCTCCGACATCTATGCCTGCAGAGCCTCTGTATGGGTGCTGGTCGGTGATGAAGCAGTAGATCTTGCGGTCACTGCGATGCCTGACCATATAGCGGATGACTTCCTGACTCTCGACCACGCCGTCGAAATGCTCCTTGTCCACCACGGGCGCGACCCTGTTGGCTTTCATGACGTCATCCCACACCGGGCTGCTGAGCTTCTTGTACACGATGCAGACATCTTTCTCCCCGCAGGCCATGGGCTGAGAGTATGAGTACGAATAATACCCTCCGAAAAGCTCCCAGTTGCCGGCATGGGACGCCAGGAGCAGGACACTCGGGGAGCTGGAGTACAGACGGTTCAGTTCCTCGGGATTCTCCATCTCCACGATATGAGACCTGCGGAGCCTCTCGGGGGTGGCCCCGGCAAACCATATCGCCTCGGCGATGATTTCGCCGAAATGACGGTAGAAATCCCTGCTGATGACTTTGAGGTCCTTGTATTTCTTATCGGGGAAGCTGCGGGATATGTTTGTCATCACCACATCGCGCCGGTAGTGGATGACGCTGCCGGCAAGCCGCGAGATGAGACCGGCCCATGCATAATGGAAGCCCAGAGGAAGCTTTCCCAAGACCACCATAAGGCCTCTGACTATCTTGTAAGCGAGGTTGTGCATTTTGTATCAGCGTATGTGCCAGACACAAATATAACCAATTTTTATTATTATATTTGTCTATCATAAATCTAAACAAAAGTACAAGTATGCTTAAAGACCACCCTAAAGGGTTGCTTGCAGCCGCATTGAGCAATATGGGCGAACGCTTCGGCTATTATATCATGAACGCCGTCCTCGTCCTCTTCCTCTGCTCCAAGTTTGGTATTCCGGATGAAAAGAGTGCGCTCATCTATTCAGTATTCTATTTCGGCATCTATGTCCTCTCTCTCGTGGGAGGTATCATAGCCGACCGCACCCAGAACTACAAGGGTACCATCCAGACCGGTCTGATGGTCATGGCGGCAGGCTACATCTGCCTTTCCGTCCCTGTGACAGCGACATCGGCCAACCAGGCATGGCTGCTCCCGTTCACATGTCTCGCACTTTTCCTCATCGCCTTCGGAAACGGCCTCTTCAAAGGCAATCTCCAGGCAATGGTCGGACAGCTCTATGACAATTTCGAGGCAGAAGCCGCTGCAAAGGGCCCGGAAGCTCTCAAGGCCGTACAGGGCAAGCGTGACTCAGGCTTCCAGATCTTCTATGTATTCATCAACGTGGGCGGACTCATCGCGCCTTTCGTAGCCCCTCTTCTCAGAAGCTGGTGGCTCAAGTCGCATGACTTCATCTACAACTCGAACCTTCCTTCACTCTGCCATCAGTTCATCGACAATGGAGGAAACCTCCCTGCCGACCAGATGCAGAACCTCACAGAGCTTGCATCGCAGGTGACTGTAAGCGGCAAGCCGGTAGCCGACATGGCAGCTTTCTGCGGCGACTACCTCCAGATCTTCAATGAGGGTATCCATTACTCATTCATCGCTTCGGTTGCAGCCATGCTCATATCCCTGACCATCTTCCTCTGCACCAAGAAGGGTCTTCCTGAGCCTGCAAAGAAAGCTGCGAAGGTAGTTGCAGACTACACTCCAGAAGAGAAGATTGCCATGGCAAAGGAGATCAAGCAGAGAATGTACGCACTCTTCGCAGTGCTCGGCATCTGCATCTTCTTCTGGCTCAGTTTCCACCAGAACGGTCAGTCACTCTCGCTCTTCGCACGCGACTTCGTGAACACAAGCAAGATCGCCCCTGAGGTATGGCAGGCAGTCAATCCGTTCTTCGTGATCGTACTCACCCCTGTCATCATGGCCATCTTCGGAGCACTCAGCCGCAAGGGCAAGGAAGTGTCCACTCCGCGCAAGATCGCCATCGGCATGGGCATCACCGGTGTGGCGTACCTCTTCCTCCTTCTCCTCTCGGCTACAAGCGGATTCCCTTCAGGAACCGACTTCAGAGCACTCCCTGTAGCCGAGGCGACAGCCATGAAGGCTGGCCCATGGGTACTCATCCTCACCTACTTCTTCCTCACCGTAGCCGAGCTCTTCATCTCCCCTCTCGGACTTTCATTCGTATCGAAGGTGGCTCCGAAGAACATGCAGGGACTCTGCCAGGGCCTCTGGCTCGGCGCGACAGCTATCGGAAACCTCTTCATCTTCGTGGGACCTATCATGTACAACGCATGGCCTCTCTGGAAGTGCTGGATGGTATTCCTCGTAATCTGTCTCATCGCCATGAGCGTCATGCTCGGTATGGTGAAGTGGCTTGAGAAGATCACAAAGGCTTAGAATCAGATGTTCAAAGGACAACCGAAAGGTCTTTATGCGCTCGCCCTGGCAAACACGGGTGAGCGCTTCGGCTATTACACTATGATAGCCGTGTTCTCCCTCTTCCTGGGAGCGAATTTCGGCCTCACCGAAGGTCAGGCCGGCATCATCTACAGCATCTTCCTGGCACTGGTGTATTTCCTCCCGCTCGTGGGAGGCATCCTCGCCGACAGGTTCGGCTATGGCAAGATGGTGACAATAGGCATAGTGGTGATGTTCCTCGGATACCTCACCCTGTCGATCCCACTCGGAGGCGGAGCCCCCGCACTCATGGTGATGGCTCTGTCGCTGCTTCTCATCAGTTTCGGAACAGGTCTGTTCAAGGGCAACCTCCAGGTCATGGTGGGCGACCTCTACAACGAACCGCAGTACGCTTCAAAGCGTGATTCCGGCTTCTCTCTGTTCTACATGGCCATCAACATAGGCGCCCTTTTCGCACCTACCGCAGCCATCAGGATCAAGGCATGGGCAGAGTCCATAGGCTTCGAGTCAAATGATGCATATCATTTCTCATTCGCGGTGGCATGCGTGGCGCTCATACTCTCGATAGGCATCTATTACGCCTTCCGCAGCACATTCAGGCACGTGGAAGGAGGCAAGGCAAAGGGCAAGGAGGCCGAGCAGGCGGCAGAGCTCAGTCCTGAAGAGACCAGGAGCCGCATCGTGGCCCTCTGCCTTGTGTTCGCCGTGGTGATCTTCTTCTGGATGGCATTCCAGCAGAACGGTCTCACCCTCACCTTCTTCGCCGACCAGTTCACTCAGAAGACAAGTTCCGGCATACAGAGCATGCTCTTCGACGTGATCAACCTCCTGATGGCTGTCATCATCGTGTACGGCGGGTTCCTTGCAGTCCAGAGCGACACACGCAAGGGAAGATGGATGTCCATCGCGGCCATTGCGGCAGCCGTGTGCGTCCTTATATGGAAGTACACACGCGTCAGCGGAAGCGTGGACGTGAGCGCACCGATATTCCAGCACTTCAACCCGTGCTTCGTGATCGCACTCACCCCTGTGAGTCTTGCCATATTCGGATCTCTCGCAGCGAAGGGAAAGGAACCTTCAGCTCCGCGCAAGATTGCGTACGGCATGCTCATCGCAGCCGTGGCATATGGCCTCATGGTGCTTGCATCCGTGGGACTCAACACCCCTGCAATGCAGAAGGCTGCCGGTGACGCCGGTACCTTTGTCTCAGCCAACTGGCTCATCTCCACATACTTCATCCTCACATTCGGCGAGCTCCTGCTCAGCCCTATGGGAATGTCCTTCGTATCCAAGGTCGCACCTCCGAAGTACAAGGGCATGATGATGGGAGGATGGTTTGTAGCTACTGCCGTGGGCAATCTTCTCGTGCAGATCGGCGGGCACCTCTGGGGCAATCTTCCGCTCTGGATCGTGTGGACGGTATTCTCGGTACTCTGCCTCATATCCGCAGGCTTCATGTTTGCAATGATGAAGAAGATCGAGGCGGCTACAGCATAAAAGGATGACAGAGACCATCAGACAGCAGCTCATTTCGTGGGCCGAGACATACAATGACCCGCAGTATTTCCTGGAGGACCCCATAGCGTTCCCCAGGAAATTTGCGCTTGATTTCAGCTCTGGCAGGGCTTCCCTCCAGGATGTCGAGGTCGCCGCAGTGTTCGCGGCGCACTTCGCATGGGGAAGGCGCGCCATGATAGTGCGTGACTGCACGCGCCTGATGGATGAGATGGGATGGAAGCCCTATGACTATGTCATGAAGGGCGACTGGAAAGACGACCCTGTCAGCATACACCGCACAGTCAAATGGAGCGAGGTGGCTGCCATATGCAGCCGTCTCAAGGCCATCTATGAGGGCAGGTACAGTCTCGAAGGTCTCGATCAGTCTGTCATGCGCACGGACATATACGGCCAGAAGACGGACGCAAAGGCTCCGAACAAGAAGATCAACATGATGCGCAGGTGGATGGTCAGAGATGACGGAAAGGTGGATCTCGGTCTCTGGAAGAATTCAGACAAGAATGATCTGATCATCCCGCTTGACGTCCATGTATATGAAGAAGCCGTGGCCGTCGGCCTGACATCCAGGAAGCAGAAGGACATAGTCACGGCGAGGGAGATCACCGATGCCTTCAGGGACATATTCCCTGGAGACCCATGCCGTGGAGACTATGCTCTTTTCGGATACGGCGTCACAAAAGGAGGAATGTAAATGCCAAAGATGTACATCATATCGGGCTGCAACGGCTCAGGCAAGACAACGGCGTCATACGCCCTGCTGCCCGAGATGCTCGGCTGTGCAGAGTATGTGAACTCGGATGAGTTTGCAAAGAGTCTCTCCCCTTTCGATCCGGCTGCAGCCTACGTATCTGCCAGCCGGTACATGCTGATGAAGATCAAGTACCTTCTCGGCAAGAAGAAAGACTTCGGCGTCGAGACCACACTCGCCACCAGGTCGCTGGTGAAGACTATCCAGAGAGCACATGATCTCGGTTATGAAGTGACGATACTGTATTTCTGGCTGAATTCACCGGAACTTGCCATCAAGAGGATCGCAGACAGGGTGGCGGCCGGCGGGCATGACATACCTGACGAGACGGTAAGGAGACGATACCTTATGGGACTCAAGTACTTCTTCAATGTGTACAGTTCCATAAGCGACAGATGGATTCTTGCGGACAACTCGACCATCCCGTTCACCGTGGTGGCGGAGGGCAACAAGAATCTGGAGATAAACATCCGCGACACGGAGAAATATGAGCGTATCTGGGAGATCGCCCATCCGGCGGATGAGCCTGAAGACAAGGAATAAGAATGATTAACGAAAAGAAATACTATCTGGACACTTTCCGTGTCACAGACGGGCAGCTCGAGGAACTGATTGCCGAGAGCCTGCGCAACGGAGGCAGCTTTGCCGACCTCTATTTCGAGAACACTACCTGCACCGACCTTCTCCTCAAAGACGGCGAGGTGAATGTGGGAGGCTTCAACGTGGATTTCGGAGTAGGTATCAGAGTACTCAACGGCGAGAAGACCGGTTACGCGTACTCTGAAAGCACTGACATGGCATCCATGCTTGCAGCTGCCCGCGCGGCCTCAGCCATCTCCGACGGCAGCGCCGGAAAGGTCGGGGCTGACCGCGAGGATGAGGCGAGCGCGCCGAAGTACCGCGGCAAGCCCAATCCGGCAGCCGACAGATATCCGATGAAGGATGACTGGAGAACATGTGAAGCCGCACTGTTCGTACCGTACCTCGCAAAGATAGACAGTGCCATAAGGCAGAAGGACAGCCGTATCATCAAGGTGATCGCGGCCCTGTCCTCTCAGGTGACGGACGTGCTGATGTTCAACTCTCTCGGAGAGATGAAATATGACACACGCCCTCTCGGAAGCATCTCCGTCTCTGTCATCTTCAGCCAGGACGGGAAGACCGAGAACAAATCCGTGTCGAGAAGTTTCCGCAGCGGAGCCGAAATGCTCACCGACTCTCTCCTGGATGAGGTCGTGAACCTTGCGGTATCAGGAATCGACGAGCGTTTTGCGGCAAAGAGGCCGAAGGGCGGGCAGATGCCTGTGGTCATGGGGGCCGGAGCTTCCGGCATACTCCTCCACGAAGCCATGGGGCACGCTTTCGAGGCGGACTTCAACCGCAAGGGACAGTCGATATTCTCTGACAGGATGGGACAGAAGGTATGCCGCAGCGGCATTTCCATTGTGGATGACGGCACCATCAGAGGCAACCGCGGCGCCATCAACTTCGACGACGAGGGGGTTCCTGGACAGTACACATACATGGTCGAGGATGGAGTGCTCACATCATACCTCCACGACCGCATCAGTGCCGGATACTACGGCGTGAAGCCTACCGGCAACGGCAGGCGCGAATCCTTCCGCTATCACCCTATCCCGCGCATGAGGGCGACCTACATGGAGGGCGGTGACTGCAGCAAGGAAGACATCATCGCATCTGTCGACAAGGGCATCTATGTAGACCAGTTCTCAAACGGACAGGTCAAGATAGGCGAGGGAGACTTCACGTTCTATGTCAAGAGCGGATATCTCATAGAGAAAGGGCGTCTCACCATGCCGGTCAAGGACATCAACATCATAGGCAACGGACCGCAGGCACTGGCGGACATCGAGATGGTCGGCAATGACCCGACAATAGATGACTGTACCTGGACATGCGGCAAGGAGCAGAGCGTGCCGGTATCATGCGGCATCCCTACCGTTCTAGTAAAATCACTTACTGTGGGAGGAGAATAGATGAAAGAATACATACTTACCCCTGAGGAGATGGATTTCACCCGCAGATGCCGGGAGCTTGCGCTCCGCAAGGGCGTCCAGAAGATCAGGGTGACTGCAAACAAGAGCACCATGGATCTCATCGGCACCCTCAACGGGGAGATCGACAAGGTCACGCACTGCATGGACAGATCGATCAGCATCTGCGTCTTCGTGGACGGAAGGTACGGCTCTTTCGCCACCAACCGCTTTGACGAAGAGGAACTTGACTCTTTCCTCGACAAGGCCATCAGCACCACCAGGATGCTGGCTGAAGACGGATTCCGGGATCTCCCCGACCCATCCAGGACAGCCAAGGATGCAAAGACGGGACTCGAGCTCGAGCTTTTCGATGACAGATATGATACCGTCACGCCCCAGGAGCGCCTCCGTATGGCACTTGACGCCTCCATTTTCGGAAAGGAGGATGGAGGTGACAGGTGGACTCTGGTCTCAGAGGAAGCGGAATACTCCGACAGTGTGTTCGACACCTACCTCATAGATTCCCAGGGGCTCGAATGCAGGCACATCGAGACGTCATTCGAGTACGGAGTCGAAATAACCGTAGAGGACAGTGAGGGTGACAAATACAGCGGATACTGGTGGGACGGCACTCCCCTCCTCAAGGACCTGAGCATCATGGAATGCTGCCCCAAGGCACTCGAACGCGCAGTGGCGCAGATGGCCCCGAAGGGACATCGAGGCGGCAGATTCAATATGGTCATCGACTCCGAGGTCGCATCGAAAGTGGTGTCCCCTGTGCTGAAGGCGCTTAACGCCTACTCGCTCCAGCAGAACAACTCCTTCATGATGGACACTCTGGGCAAGAAGGTGTTCCCTGAAGGCCTCAGCATCATAGACTGCTGCCGCAACAAGGGAGAGACCGGCTCGAGATATTTCGATTCGGAAGGTGTGGTTTCTGTCCAGAGGCCTGTCATACAGAACGGCGAGGTGATGATGTACTTCGTCAACACCTACATGTCCGGGAAGATGGCCATGGCACCTACCATCGAGGAGCCTATCAGGCCGAAAGTGATGCCGTACCCGCAGGCAGGACTCAAGAAGGATGACATCCTGAAGCTATGCGGCAGCGGCATATACGTGACAGAGTTCAACGGCGGCAACAGCAATTCTTCGACCGGAGACTTCTCCTATGGCATCGAAGGATTTGCTTTCAAGAACGGAAAGATCACACACCCGGTAAGAGAGATGGTCGTGACAGGAAACTTCCTCACCCTGTGGAGCCACCTGCTGGCATGCGGAGATGACGCAAGGCTCTGCATGTCAAAACTTATTCCTACCTTAGCATTTTCTGACGTAGATTTCAGTTCATAGCAATGAAAATAGACAAGCATAAGGTCGTCGTCCTGACCTACGAACTCAAAGTGGACGGAATGATTGCCGACAAGGCTACAGAGATCAAGCCCCTGGACTATATCCAGGGCTGCCACATGCTCATCCCTGCATTTGAAGACCAGCTCGAAGGAAAGCAGGAGGGAGATTCATTTGAGTTTTCACTCCAGCCGGAAGACGGTTACGGCCCATACGAGCCCAAGCACAGGTTTGACATCCCGAAAAGCTCATTCGAGATCAACGGAGAGATACGGGAAGACCTTCTCCAGGTGGGAAGGATGATCCCTATGCTCAACGGGAACGGTGATGTCTGCCACGCTCTAATCGTGGAAATCAAGGAGGAAAGCGTGACTGTCGACTTCAACCACCCTATGGCCGGAAAGGTGCTGAACTTCACCGGCAAGATTCTTTCTGTACGCGAAGCTACGGAGAAAGAACTTTCCGAGGGACTTCACGGAGAATTCCTTCCTCAGCAGGGTCACGGCTGCGGTGGCGGATGCCACGGTTGCGGCGGACACGGAGAAGAGGGAGGATGCTGCGGAGGCCATGGTGAAGACGGAGGTTGCTGTGGAGGCCATGACAGTGAAGGCGGATGCTGCGGAGGTCATGGAGAAGGCTGCGGCTGTCACCAGAACTAGCATCGTCCTGCCATGAAAGCGGCGGTGGTGATACTCAACTGGAACACCAGGGATTATCTCCGGAAATTTCTTCCGGGGCTGATCGACAGTTGCATCGGCCTGGACTCCGAAGTGATCGTGGCGGACAGCGCCAGCACCGACGGATCCATGGAGATGATGCAGGAGGAGTTCCCACAGGTGCGATGCATACGACTCGATGACAATTACGGATTCACCGGAGGTTATGACCGCGCCCTGGAGCAGGTGGAAGCTGAGTATTATGTACTCATCAATTCCGATGTGGAAGTCACACCGGGCTGGCTCTCCCCTCTGATCACATGGATGGAGTCGCACGGGGATTGCGGCGCATGCGCCCCGAAACTGCTGTCATGGTTTGACCACGGCACATTCGAGTACGCCGGTGCTGCAGGTGGCATGATAGACAGCTTCGGCTATACATTCTGCCGCGGCAGAGTCATGTCTATGGTCGAGAAAGACCACGGCCAGTACGACAATCCTGCCGATGTGCTCTGGGCTACGGGCGCCTGCCTGATGGTGAGAAGCCATCTGTGGAAGGAACTGGGAGGTCTGGATGACCGGTTTTTCGCCCACATGGAGGAGATCGACCTATGCTGGAGGATGCAGCTTCGCGGATGGAAGGTGCAGGTGGTGCCATCCTCAGTGGTCTATCATCTGGGAGGAGGCACTCTCCCGAGCACTTCCCCATGGAAGCTCCAGCTCAACTTCAGGAACAACCTTCTCCTCCTGGAGAACAATCTTGCCAAGACATTCTCGATTGACAGTGGAAACGCTGCGGGAGCTCTTGTGAAGGCACGCCTGGCGATATGGCTGAGGATGGCGCTCGACGCCTGCTCGGCATGCGTCTATCTGATCACCGGCAAGACGGATTATTTCAAGGCGGTCGTCAGAGCCCACAGGGAGTACAGATCCCTGCGCGTGAGAGAGGGTATGGAAAGCCTCAGGGAATACATGACCGCATATGCCGGAAAGGCTCATGTTGCCGGCCGGTGGAAAGGATGGATAGTCCTGTCCGCCATTTTAAGGAAAGAAAAAGTATTTGACCGTATCAAGATATGAAAATCACTATCGTAGGAGCCGGGTCTGTAGGCTCGCATCTGGCAAAGATGCTCAGAAGCTCATCCAACGAGATAACTGTCATAGATGATGACAAGAAGCGGCTCCAGCAGCTCGCTTCCATGGCAGATGTCGTGACAGTCGAGGGACATCCGACTTCGGTGCAGGTGCTCAAGGACTCGGACGTAGCCAATGCTGACCTTTTCGTGGCTGTCTACCCGCGTTCAATGCAGGATGTCAACGTCCTCAGCGCACTTATGGCCAAGAAGCTCGGCGCGGCGAAAGTGATTGCACGAATCAATGACGAGGACTACCTCACCTCGGACAACAAGCTGCTCTTCAAGGAAATGGGTATCGAACTGATGTTCTACCCAGAGAAGATCGCTTCCGACGAGATAGTGGACAACCTCAGGCACTCGACAAGGACAGAGACCATGGATTTCGCACATGGAAAGCTTCAGGTCGCCATCTTCAAGCTTGAAGAGGAATCCCAGGTGCTGGACATGCAGCTCGCCGAGTTTGCCGCCATGGTCAAGCAGGACAGTGGAGTCAGTTTCCGAGTCATAGCGATATCACGCAACGGCAAGACTGTCATCCCGAGGTTCGACACAAAGTTCCAGTATCACGATCTCGTGTATGTGATAGCCAAGAGAGAGGGCATCCCGGCACTCATGAGGTATTTCGGAGAAAACAGCTCCGATGTCAACAAGGTCATGATCTACGGAGGAGGACCTATCGCAGAGATGGTGGCCAGATCCCTCAGCACCAGAATCAGCAGCGTCAAGCTCCTCGAGTCCGACAAGGACAAGTGCATAGAGCTGTCTGAGAGGCTCGAGAAGGTCCAGGTATCACATGGGGACGCCAGGAACTCAGATTTCCTCCTCGAGGAGGGCATCAAGGACTACAACGCATTCGTGGCGCTTACCGACAATGACGAGACCAACATCCTGGCGTGCGTGGCGGCAAGAAGGTTCGGAGTGGAGAGAACCATCGCAGAGGTGGAAAACATCGAGTACGCAAAGCTCGCCGAGGATCTTGGAGTGGATGTCGTGATCAACAAGAAACTCATTACCGCGGGCAGGATCTTCCGATTCACGCTCAGCGGCAAGGCCCGTTTCGTCAAGTACGTCAGCGGTACGGAGGCCGAGATCCTCGAGTACACCGTGGCACAGAACAGCAGGATCACCAAGACCGAACTCAAGAACATGAACTTCCCGTCGAATGCCATCATCGGAGGCGTGATCAGAGGCAACGACTCGTTCATCGCAGTCGGAGATACAGTCATCGAGGCTTATGACAGGGTTGTTGTCTTCGCAAGTGAAGACACAGTCAAGGAAGTGGACGCATTCTTCAGATAGCAGATATGGCAAGTTATCTCCAGATCGAGAACATATCCAAATCCTATGGACCCAAAGTCCTTTTCGACAGGATAGGATTCAATATCAATGAAGGCGACAAGATCGCCCTCATCGCGCCCAACGGCACGGGCAAGACCTCTCTGATGAGGATTCTCGCAGGCAAAGACAAATCCGACTCGGGAGGATCGATCAAGTTCCTCAAGCAGATAAGGATAGCTTTCCTGGAGCAGGAATATGACTTTGACCCTGAAGCCAGGGTGTATGACCAGGTGGTGGCTTCCTCACAGGAGTTCATGGCCGGTCTGGATGACGACCGCCTCTTTGAGTACGAACTCCGCATCCGCCAGTTCCTGACATCATTCTCCCTCGGTGACGGCAGCCAGAAGATGAAGGAGCTCTCCGGCGGAGAGGTCAAGAGAGTGGCACTCACACAGATGCTTGCCACCGAGGCAGATTTCTTCATAATGGATGAGCCTACCAACCACCTCGATCTCGACGCCATCGAATTCCTGGAGGGCTATCTCAAGAAATCGAGATGCACGCTGTTCATGGTGACTCACGACAGGTATTTCCTGGACCGCGTCTGCAACACGGTGATGGAGATGGACCACGGAGCCATATACATCTACAGGGGCGATTATGAGAATTACCTTGTCAAAAGGCAGGAGAGGATAGACAACTACAATGCAGAGACGGACAAGGTGCGCAATATCCTCAGGCGCGAGCTTGAATGGATACATGCAACCCCGTGTGCGCGCAGCGGAAAGGCGAAGTACCGCAAAGATGCATTCTACGAGCTCAAGGACAGGGCCGAGCAGGTCTATACAAGCTCAAAAGTCACATTCAGCGATGTCGGAGGAGCATCCAGGCTGGGAAGCAAGATCATCAACTGCAAGGATGTCGATTTCTGGTATGACGACAAATGCTACCTCTCGCACTTCACCTACAATTTCCAGCGCTACGAGCGCGTAGGCATCGTGGGACGCAACGGAGTGGGCAAGAGTACATTCATCAACCTCCTTACCGGATCTGACGGCGAGGGCGGCACGCTCACCGGAGTCATCGACCGCGGAGAGTCGCTCAGGATAGGATACTACCACCAGAGCGGGATGAAGTTTGACGAGGACCAGACCGTCCTGGAGACGGTCAATGACACACATCTCCTCAGCCAGTTCCTGTTCCCTCACGACATGCTCAGCAACAGGATATCCAAACTCTCCGGTGGAGAAAAGCGCAGGCTTTACCTGCTCACCATCCTGATGCAGCAGCCCAATCTCCTCATCCTCGACGAGCCTACAAACGACCTCGACATCGTGACCCTCAATGTGCTTGAAGAGTATCTCCAGGCTTTCAAAGGGTCTCTGATCATAGTCTCGCATGACCGCCACTTCCTCGACAGACTGGTCGATCATCTTTTCGTATTCTGCGGGGACGGAGTGGTAAAGGACTTTATCGGAGGCTATTCCGAGTACAGAAGCTACATCAAGGACTATGAAGCCGAACAGAAGAGACTGAAAGATGCTGCCGACAAAGCTGCAAAGGCAGCCGCACAGCCTGCACGCCAGCAGTCTCAGCCGGCAAAGAGAAGACTCACCTGGAAAGAGCAGAGGGAGCTGGAAAGCATTGAAAGCGAGCTCGCCAGTCTCAATGAGGAGAAGGATGCCATAGAGCAGAAACTCTCAGGAGGCACTGCAGCATATGAAGAGATACAGAAAATCTCCCTCAGGTTCGAAGAAGTGAAATCACTTATCGACGAGAAGGAGATGCGCTGGCTCGAACTTTCCGATATCTAGAAGATCATCCTCAGATTGTACAGTTCGCAGTCTTTATGCTGTGAATCCTCATCGGCCTGGCGTATGGTGACGGTATGGCTGGAACTCTTCCTGAAGTCAGGGAGATACACAGGTGTGGAATAGATGTTCTGATCGTCTGAAACCTTTAGATGCCATTCAATATTGCGCTCGTGCCTGTTGTAGGCACGAAGGACGATCTGATTGTCACCAGGTCTCAGATTGACGCGGACCTTCTCCATCCTGTAGGCGCATCTGTAAGGATTGAGATGCTTCATCACAGAATAGCCATTGACATAGAGTTCGACACCGTTGCCCGCACCGACCTCCATGATGACTTCCTGTTCACATGGCGAAGTGACTGTCTCCATGACATACACGGTCTGGAAAGGTCTGGCCTCGACAGTCTGATGATCGAGTGCAACAGACTGCCACTTGGCCTCCTTGTCTCCGTCCGGTGAGACGGATGGAGAGAACAGGTCATGGGCGTCGGCATCGAAAGTACTCTTCCTGGTGTGGCAGACATACCTGTTGCTTTCTGCAACACGAGCCTGCATGATGGACTTGGGAGCATCTTTGTGGAGAGTGTAGGCATATGGCTTCCCATCCAGAGTCACCTCCACCTGCTTATCGACATCCGTAGCCGTATATGTAAAGCATACACCGGCAAGCTTGCGGGTGGAGTGAGTGTTCCATGTGTAGCTCACATCGCTTCTGTAGTTTGTATAGTAGTCCTGACAGCAGTAGCTGTTCTTTGTGATCCTGGTGTTGGTCTGCTTTGACTCTGCAGGGAGTACAGGACGCTTGAATGTCAGCTTCACAACCTTTATGTCTCCAGTATAGGCGTCCGCATCGAATTTCACTGAGAGGGCATCCTTCTGGAGCTTCACCTTCGCCGGGCCCTCAGCCTTCAGAAGCTTGTTGTCCTTGACAGGAAGAGTGATCTCTCCACTTGACGGACGTTTCCCCGAGAGGATGAGATAGAGGACATTGGACTTTCTGGTCACACCGCCCCATGCGAAACGGGAGCGGAAAGGACTCTGGGTCGTACCGTAGATGGCCTCGCCGTTCCTGTCGAGCCATTTCCCGATCTCCTCGAGAACCGCAGCCTCGAACGGCACGACTGCTCCGTCATCCATGGGTCCTATATTCAGGAGGAAGTTTCCACCGCCTGAGGCCACTCTGATGAGGCTCCTGAGCTTTTCCTGAGCCTTGTCATGAGAGCTTCCCCTGACCTGCCAGCTGCGATATCCCCAAGTCTCATCAAACATGGATGCACATGACTGCCACGGTGTCTGAAGTGTAGCCTCCGGATAGTAGTTGTCACTCATCACGGCAAAATCATAGTATCCGTTGCCGAGACGGCCGCTTACCATGCATGAAGGCTGGTATTCATGTACCAGATTGTAGAGTTCGCGGCTCTGCTGAGGCGACAGGCTGCCCATGTCGAACCACAGTTCGCTTACATCTCCATAGCGTGTCACAAGTTCCTTCACCTGCGCCAGATTGAGCTGATGGTGCACCTCGGGAATCGGGTTGGCATTGTGGGATGTGATATTGGACGCACCAGGATAGTGCCAGTCGACAAGTGAGAAGTACATGCCGAATTTTACTCCTCCCCTCCTGCAGGCTTCAGACATCTCCATCATGTAGTCACGGTGCGACGGAGTGGAATCATAGGAATTGAAATCCGTAGTCTCTGTCTTGAACATGCAGAAGCCGTCATGGTGCTTCGAAGTGATCACCACAGAGCGCATCCCTGCCCTCTTGGCAAGTGCAACGATCTCATCTGCATTGAAGTTCACAGGGTCGAATGTATCTGCGACTTTCTCATACACATCGGAGTAGATGCCGGCATGGGACTGTATCTGCTCGCTGTAGCCGCGATGTATCTCATTCCCCTCCCAGACTCCGCCAAGAGCGGAATACAGCCCGAAGTGAATGAACATCGAATACTTGTCGTCGTACCAGGTATTGCTGGAATTCTGAGCCTTTGCGACAGATGCCGTCACCGCGAGGATGACCAGAGAGATAAATGCGGTTCTTCTCATTTGCGAATGGGGATGTTTGATGACAAAGATACTCTTTTTATTATATTTGCGCGATATGAAAAGGTCTTCCGGCATCATAAATAAGGGATTCGCGGCATTGCCGGGAATCCTGCTGCTTACATCGATGTCTCTGTGCACCACATCATGCGCGGAGAGAGAACTGAAGTCGAAGATCTCGGAGCTAGGCAGGGAACTCGACAGGAAAGAGGTATATGAAGAGCGCTTCAATGCAAGAATGGACTCCCTGAAACTCTGCCTGGAAAGTGACGGGGCTTCAGACTCTCTCAGATGGGAGACCGCCTACTCCATATTCTCGGCGTACTCATACGTCAATGTCGATTCGACCCTCCACTACCTCGATGTCCTCTCCGGCTATGCATCGACGCCGGAACTGAAGAACAGAAGCGAAGCCTGCCGCATAAGGTCATTCGGTGTGGAGCAGGACTACGAAAGTCTCTTCGAAGCGCTCAGTGAAATCGATCCTGAAAAGGTATCTGAAAGTTTCCGACAGAGGTATTTCACAGAGCTGCAGCGAGCCTGCGTTCTCTGTCCAGGCAATGTGACACTGAAGAAGACCATACTGAGGAAGGCATTGGAATTCGACGGGCTCGACCATGACGTACGCATGCGTTACGAGGGTCTCACCCTTCTGTATGACGACAGATATCCGGAAGCGCTTCCATATTTCGAGGAGGCATACCGTTCTGCGTCGAATGATCACATAAAAGCGCTCGCCGCATACAATCAGGCGGTATGCTACAGGCACCTGGGAGATGCCGGCAGGCACTGCCTGTGGCTGGCAGAGGCTGCAATCCATGACATACGGGTGCCCGTATCCGACTACAGTTCGCTCTGGGAACTCTCCGACGCCCTGTTTGAAAGAGGAGACTATTCAGATGCTTCACGATGCATACAGATTGTGATGGGAGATGCCATCGAGGGCAATTGGAATTCCCGCATCCAGCTTTCGGCAGCCAGCCAGAGCTCCATCTTCAACGCACTTGACAAGAGCCACAGCCAGCTTGTGCACCTGATGATGGCCTCCATCATATTCCTGATTGTTTCCGTGGCGTTGGTGCTGTCGCTGCTCTACTTCACATTCAGACAGAACAGAAATCTTCTTGCCCTCAATGACAAGGTGACCGATATGAATTCGAGGCTCAAAGACGAGGGCAAGATCAAAGAAAACTACCTGTTCAGATATATGGAGATGGCAGTAAACGGCATGGGACGCCTTGAGGATTACCGCCACCAGATGAGACAGATTCTCAAGGAAGAGGGGGCCGAGTCGCTGGCAGCCATGCTGCGTTCGCCGCGTCCGCTGGCAGACTATAAGGAATTCTACTCCAACTTTGACAAGACTTTCCTCAGCCTCTATCCTGATTTCATAAGGCAGGTGAACGGGCTCATGAAAGAGGGTCACGGCTTCAGGGATGACGGGGTCATGAACACAGATCTCCGCATCCTAGCCACCATACGTCTGGGCTTCAACGACTCCGGACAGATAGCCCGTTTCCTCAATATCCCATCCACTTCAGTCTATACCAGAAGATCCGCCCTGAGGAGGAATTCCGTCTGCAACAAGGAAGAATTTGAAAAAGAAATCAGGCATATCACCTAAAAAAAAGCCCATGGTCTGTCAAAGCCAACCTGCTATGCCACAGCGCATTGACATAAGAGAGACCATATCTGCAATCTAAAAATTTCATAGAGTCTCTTTTTTTGTAAGCGAGATACTGATATTTTTGTAAAATATTATATCGGTAAAAGCAATGAAGAAACTACGCTTGGCAATCTGTCTTCTTTTCCTCTGCCTTGTCAGCTCATGCGGCTCGATCGAGCCGGTGGCCACGACTACGGCTGATCTCAAGGACGTGTCTCTGCTTCTCGAGTCCGTGATCTATGCAAAGTCAGGCACAGAGGTTACAATCAGATTTGTGGAGGGTAAAGGTCCTCTCCAGACAGACAAAGTGGTACTCCGTCCAGAAAGGGAAGACGAAGCTGAAGTGGTCTGCGACATCTATTCTCTCGGAGGAAGCGATTTCAAGTTCAAGCTCCCCGTGAAGTTCAGCTACGGCAGTTACAAATTCTGTCTGAGAAGAGACGGACAGCTCAAGGGCTACGGCACCGTGGAGTTTGCAGGAAGTGCCCCTTCCGGACCTGAGAGCGGAGGATTCACACCTGGCGCAGGCATGACAGTGTACGGCCAGGTCAGCTGCGGCGGCAAGCCTGTTGCCGGAGCCGTGGTTTCCGACGGCTATGAGGTCGTGGCGTCAGACAAGGACGGATACTATCAGATGGCCTCAAAGAAACAGGCCGGTTATGTGTTCATTTCCATCCCAAGCGGTTACGAGGTGGAGAGCAACGGAGTCCTCCCAGTGTTCCACAAGAAGCTCTACAAGGATGCCAAAGTGGTCGAAAGAGCCGACTTCACCCTGTTTGAATCCGGCGACCAGACCAATCACACCGTCCTCTATTTCGGAGACATGCACATGGCCAAGAGGACAAATGACCAGGCACAGTTCAAGACCTTCACATCGGAGATCAACCAGTACGTCAGCTCGCACCCTGCCGACAAGATCTATGCGATCACCCTCGGAGACATGACCTGGGATCTCTACTGGTACTCGAACACATACTGCTTTGCACAGTATCTGAACGACATCAACGTGGTGAAGAACCTCCAGATATTCCACACCATCGGAAACCATGACCACGACATGAACGTCGTCGGAGACTGGGAAGGCGCCAGAAAATTCAGGGATGAAATCTGTCCGAACTATTACTCGTTCAACATAGGAAAGATCCACTATGTCGTGCTCGACGACATCGAGAGCGCCAATACCACGGCATCCCAGACAGACGGAGGTGTGAGAAACCATATCGCAAAGCTGGTTTCCGAAGACCTCGAGTGGCTGAAAAAGGATCTCGCTTTCGTGCCGAAGACCACTCCTGTGGTGGTCACCCTGCATGCGCCTGTCCTTTCCAAGGATGGCGGCAACGCCCTCCAGAATGCGGACAATCTCAAGTCCGTGCTCTCAGGATACAATGCCACAATCGTTTCCGGCCACACACACGTGGTCTACAATGCCGACAAGAACGGCATCAAGGAATACAACAGCGGCGCGGTCTGCGGTGCATGGTGGTGGGCTGGCAAGTACTATCCTACGTTCAACGTAAGCACAGATGGAGCCCCTAACGGCTACAGGATCACCACTGTCACCGGCACTGAGCAGAAATCCCTCTTCAAGGCAATCGGACGCACAGACGACTACCAGTTCCGCAGCTATGACAGGAACATGATCTCCCTTACCGCAGAGAATACAGGAGTCCCTTCGTCAAAGGCCGGGATCCTTGCCTCTGAAGACAAGGGCTCGTATGCCACATCAAGCAGCGCCAACGAAGTGATAATCAACGTATGGGATTACGACACCGGATGGAAGGTGGAAGTGACGGAGAATGGAAAGGCGCTCAGCGTCAGCCAGCTCAAGAATGCATATGACCCCGCTTTCCTCCTTGGATACACCATCCCTAGGCTCAAAGAGGCTGATGGTGTCACATGGCATCAGAGTGCTACCAACCACCTGTTCAAGGTGACTGCATCCTCTGCGACCTCGGCTCTCGAGATCAAGGTGACCGACGATGAGGGCCGCGAATACAAAGAGACAATGAAAAGGCCGAAGGACTTCACTATCGACACTTACAGGTAAGACAAGATTCAATCCAAAATAACAATTAAAAACACTAGTACTATGCTTAAAAGAATTGCACAAGTTCTGACAGCGGTATTGATGCTTGCGGGAGTATCCACAAGCGTCTTTGCCCAGAGCAGGACCATCAAGGGACAGGTGCTCGACGAGGGCGGACTTCCTTTGATGGGTGTTGCAGTAATGCAGCAGGGCAGCACAAATGGTGTGGTTACCGACATTGACGGTAACTTCTCCATAACTGTTGCCTCCGATGTTGTGGTGCTCGATGTGACCTCTCTCGGCTATGTCAGCCAGACGGTCAAGCTGAGCCCGGGCCAGGCAGTCGTGACTGTCACACTGGCCGAAGACAGCACAATGCTGGATGAGACCGTCGTAGTGGGTTACGGTACCCAGAAGAAGGTCAACCTCACCGGCGCCGTGACCGCTGTCGATTCAAAATCACTCGAAGACCGTACAGCGCACAACCTTTCGACCATGCTGCAGGGTTCAGTCGCAGGTCTCAACATCTCAACATCTTCAGGTAACCCTGGTTCTACCGGCACCCTGAACATCCGTGGTATCACCTCGATCAACGATGCGGCTCCGCTCGTCCTCATCGATGGTGCACCTGGTGAGATCGACCGCGTAAACCCTAACGATGTAGAGAGCATCTCTGTCATCAAGGACGCATCTGCCGCTGCCGTATACGGTGCACGCGGTACATACGGTGTCATCCTCGTGACCACAAAGAAGGGTACAGACAAGGGAGGAAAGGCCACTGTAAAGTACAGCGGACGCTACGGCTGGGAAGCTCCTACAACCTCTACCGATTATGAGTCACGCGGTTACTGGAGTGCCTACACTGTGGACAAGTTCTGGATTGCGGACAGTGGAAACCGCTACACCACATACACTGACTATGACTACGGCCAGCTCCTTGCACGTGTCAACGACAAGGTCGAGGATCCTTCACGTCCTTGGATCGTGGAAGACTACCGCAACGGACGCAAGCAGTGGGTTTACTACTGCAACACCGACTGGTACCACGAGCTTTACAGCGACCAGCACCCTACCATGCAGCAGAGCGTATCTGTCAGCGGCGGCAACAAGGATGTAAACTACTACATCTCCGGAAACTATGACCGCCAGCAGGGCGTCGTCAAGGTCAATCCAGACGTATACCAGAAGTACAATCTCAGAGCGAAGTTCGATTTCAAGATCAACAAGTATGCGAGGATGAGCAACAACACCTCATTCTATTCATCACTCTACGACTGGATCGGTTCCGGTGATGTCGAAGACTCATTCGCATATGCTTCACGTCACGCTCTGGCTTCATTCCCTCTCAAGAACCCTGACGGCAGCTGGACCTACGCATCACCTATGATCCGCGGCAATTACAACATCGGTAACGGCCGTCACATCGTATTCGGCGAGGGTACTGACAGAAACCTCCAGCGCAGGACTGACTTCACCAACACCACCCAGCTGGTGATCAAGCCTGTCGAGCAGTTCAGCCTCACAGGAAACTTCACCTACCGTCAGCAGCAGAACATGGAGAACAACCGTAACTTCCACATCCCTTACCGCTCTTATCCGGATCAGGAAATGCAGTACTACGGAATCGGATCCAAGGATGACGAGCTCAACGAGAGCGTCAGGACATACTACCGCATGTCCGGCAACGTATTCGCAACATATGAGGATACTTTCGCAGGCAGCCATCATCTCACCGCGACAGCCGGTATGAACCTTGAGACCGTGTCACGCAAGGATCTCAGCGCAAGCGGCCAGAACCTCATCAGCGACGCTCTGGACGACCTCACACTCGTAGGTCCTGACGCTACAGGAACAGTCATCACGACTGTCGGCGGAGGCAAGACAAGCAGCGCCCTCCTCGGTTTCTTCGGCCGTATCAACTACGACTACAACGGACGCTACCTCTTCGAGGTTTCAGGCCGCTATGACGGATCCTCACGCTTTGCAAAGGGACACCGCTGGGGATTCTTCCCTTCAGCATCAGCCGGATGGCGTATCAGCGAAGAGCCTTTCTTCAGCTCCGCAAAGAGGACTGTCAACAACCTCAAGCTCCGCGCTTCTTTCGGTAGCCTCGGAAACCAGCAGGTAAGCGACTTCGCATACATGCAGCTCATCAACATCTACCAGTTCAACACCAGCGGACACTACAGCTACAGCTTCAACGAAGGCTCTACCAACGGAAAGTACGCCAGCCTCAGCGCTCCTGTAAGCGGATCGCTCACATGGGAGACCGCACAGCAGTATGACCTCGGTCTCGATGCCGCCTTCCTCGGCAACCGTCTCGAGTTCACCGGCGACCTCTATGTCCGCAACACTCTGAACATGCTCACCGCAGGCCAGAAGCTTCCTGGCGTCTATGGTGCAGATGCTCCGAAGATCAATGCTGCGAACCTCTCCACACGTGGATATGAGCTTGCCCTGTCATGGAGAGACTCTTTCAAACTGGCCGGCAAGCCTTTCGGATACAGCATCAAGGCCACATTGAGCGACTACCGCACCTATGTGACAAAGTATGACAACAACCCTAACAGGCTCCTCAGCGACTACATCGCAGGAGAGCGCGTAGGCGAGATATGGGGTTACAGGACCGACGGCATCTTCGCGACCGACAAAGAGGCTGCCGACTGGGACCGCGGCTACTACGTAGACGACAACGGCAATGAGGTTGCAATCCCTGGTGCAGGTAATGTCACTTACTGGAAGGGCAACCGTATCAAGGGCGGCATGATGGCAGGAGACCTCAAATTCCTCGACCAGCCTACCACACCTTACTACAAGACCGACGAGAATGGCGAGTACATCCTCGACGAAAATGGCCAGAAGATTCTCGACCACTATGGATATGACGCCAAGATATCTGCGGGTGCCAACTCCCTTGACGACCATGGCGACCTCGTGAAGCTCGGCAACAGTCTCGCATCGCTTCAGTACGGATTCACCGTGGCAGCCGACTGGCTCGGATTCGATGTCAGTGCATTCTTCCAGGGAACCGGCAACCACTACTGGTACCCTACCGGCATCAACATGGCATTCTGGGGTCCTTACGGATACTCATACATGTCATTCATCCCGCGTGATTTCTATCTTGACAAGTGCTGGACAGCGGATCATACCGATGCATACTTCCCACGTCCACGCGCATACTCTTCTACCGGAGGTTACCTCAGCCTTGCAAACGACAGATACCTGCAGAACCTGCGCTATCTCCGTCTCAAGAATCTCTCTGTAGGCTACACCGTCCCTCAGACTCTCACCCGCAAGGCTGCGATCGACAAGATCCGCATCTACTTCAGCGGCGAGAACCTATGCTATTGGTCTCCTCTCACCAAGGCTACAAGATATCTCGACCCGGAAGCTGCATTCCAGCGCAACAGCGACAACAGCAGTGCACGCAACGAGATGTACTATCCTTGGCAGAAGACCTTCATGTTCGGTATTGACATTCAGTTCTAATCACGGGAGGAAATTATCATGAAAAAATACATCGCAATTATCGCATCTATGATGCTTGCTGCAGTTTCCTGCAACATACTTGACACCACTCCCGGTTCACAGATCGGTACCCCGTCTTTCTTCAAGACTGAGAACGACCTCAAGCTCTTCTCCAACGCTTTCTACGATCAGTTCGACGACAAGAACGAGTTCTACCAGGAGCAGAGCGACCATTATGTGAACTTCGAGATGTCAGCATTCCTCAAGGGTGGTGACTTCCGTTCCGTCCCTGCTTCAGGAGGCGGCTGGAGCTGGACAATGCTCCGACGCATCAACAACCTTCTCTACTATATCGATCAGTGTCCTGATGAGAAGCTCGTCAAGGAGTACACCGCTCTGGCACGCTTCTTCCGCGCATACTTCTATTTCGAGAAGGTAAAGCGTTTCAGTGACGTCCCATGGGTGGAAGCAGCTCTCGACAGTGACTCAGAAGAGCTTCAGAATCCGCGCTCTGACCGCGAATTCGTCGTAAGCAAACTCATTGACGACCTTGACGCCGCCATCGAGGGTCTTTCTGAGACAAAGAATGTATATCGCGTCACCAAGTGGACAGCAATCGCATTGAAGGCTCAGGTTTGTCTCTTCGAGGGTACATACCGCAAATACCACTCTGCAAATCCTGCAACCGGCAAGGCCTGGACACCTATGTTCCAGACTTCCGAAGCTCTGCTCAAGATGGCAGAAGAGAATGCAGAGAGAATCATGACCGAAGGCGGATACTCACTTGCCAAGGATTACCTCATGCTCTTCGCAAACGAGAATGCGGATGTAAACGAGATGATTCTCGCACTCCGCTTCGAGCAGAGCCTTTCACGCAAGAACAACACTTCTGCTTTCGCCCTCATGCCTACCCAGGGCATGCCGGGTCTTACCAAGAAGTTTGTGGACAGCTTCCTCATGGCTGACGGTTCACGCTTCACTGACAAGGAAGGCTGGGAGACCATGGAGTTCCTTGAGGAGATGACCGGACGCGACCCGCGCCTTGCATGCTGCACACGTGTTCCAGGCTATCACCGCATCGGCCAGACACAGGTTCTTGCTCCTGATTACGGAAGTTCATGCACCGGATACCAGATCGTGAAGTTCGTCATGGACCCTTCACTTCCAAACGTCGACCGTGTCACATATTCCTACAATGACCTTCCTCTCATCCGCCTCGCAGAGATCTATCTCATCTACGCCGAGGCAAAGGCTGAGCTCGGAACACTTTCACAGGCTGACCTCGACAAGTCCGTCAACATCATCCGCGACCGCGTGAAGATGCCTCACATGGATCTCGCAGCTGCAAATGCCAACCCTGATCCATACCTGCTCAGCGCAGAATACGGTTATTCAAACCCGGTTCTCACATCAAGCCCTAACGTGGGTGTGATCCTTGAGATCCGCCGCGAGCGTGCCGTCGAGCTTGCTCAGGAAGGCAAACGCATCGACGACCTCATGCGCTGGAAAGAAGGCCTCTGCCTCAATCAGCCGTTCTACGGACCATACTTCCACGGTGAAGGCAGCTATGACCTCACAGGTGACAAGAAGACCAACCTCATTCTCTATATCAGCGACAAGCCTGCAGTATCAGAGGGCGTAGATGCCCGAAAGATCGGCGAGAAGGCCACAGGTACCGTTCTCAGCGAAGGCACCTACGGTTATGTTGATACACAGAAGGGCATCCGTCATCAGTTCAACGAAGATCGTGACTACATCTATCCAATCCCTTCTGACGAGCGCCAGCTCAACAAGAACCTGGCCCAGAATCCAGGCTGGAACGATGGTCTTTCATTCTAATGAACAAGATTATGAGAACAATGAAATACATTAAATTTACGGCTCTGGGCGTATGCATGGCACTCGGTCTTCTCTCCTGCAGGAAGGAAGAGCTCAAGGACTCCAATGCTGTCGCCACAGAATATTCTTCAATGGAATTCGCAGCCGTCGATGCCGAGCCACAGACTCTTCCGGTATATTCGGACGGAAACTGGACGATCGAGAATGACTCCGACTGGATCGACATCACTCCTATGAGCGGCTACGGCAATTCAGAGGTCACCGTCACTGTCGCCGACAACCTCGACGGCACCGAAGTCGACCTTCCACGCAAGGCCAAGATTTCTTTCAAGAGCGGTTCTTCCGCTCCGGACCAGAATTGCAGCGTCACCATCAACCAGAAGGGTGACAAGTACAAGGGACTGAGCCCCGTAAAGGTAAATGCAGCCAAGGGCCTTGACAAAGAGGCCGTAGCCAAATTCACACGGGTTCAGGTCATGGCCACTGCCCTCACCGGCATGGTAATCGGCGACGAGACCGGTGTCATCTATGTAGAAGGCACAATCGATGATGTCCAGACAGGCGACATGCTCGCCCTGACCGGAGACATCAAGGCCGGCGACAAGAGCGAGCCCAACGTTGTCGTACTCGATCCTGAAAGCGTGAGCATCCTTTCTGCCGGCTCAGCCGATTACAGCAGCGCGAAGGACATCACATCTTCAATCGACAGCTATGAAGGCTCCTACCTCGAGCTCGTTTCCGTCAAGGGATCCATCATCGGTCTCGCGAATGAGGACGTGCTCGCCGGTGCTGCAATCCGTGTCCCTGGTGCCACCAGGCGCATGATGGTAGGCGAAGCCGCTCCAAGCGCGAAGATGGCTGCTGTCAACTACCACTTCGTCACCGTTGCCGGATACTTCACCGGCAAAATGGGTGCAAACCCTTCATTCATCCCTGCCAAAGTCATCAAGGACGATGGCGTGGACGAGTCTGTCATTCCGGTGCCGAAGGAGCCTAACACGGTGCTCTTTGCCGACAACTTCGACTGGATGGATTCATTCGTACAGGCTGCCAAGGCAGCAGGTACCGACATCGGCGACTCTGTAGGCGAAAACAACGCCAGCGGCGCTGCCCCTAACGCATACACCACCGCAAACCTTGCATCTCTCATGGCAGAAATGCAGAAGATCGGATATGTGGACATCAATGCGGCTGTCACATCCATCTACCCTCAGGACGGATACTGGAAATTCGGAAAGACCAGTGCACATTCAGGTCTCCAGCTTCCTCCGATCGACTACTACGGAGATCTCGAGCTCAGCTTTGACTGGTCACCTCAGATGACCGGATCCGGCAACATCGACAAGATCATCCTCGTCGTGATGGTTGTCACAGGCAACAGTGTCGTGACCGCAGGCGAGTACTCATACGAGGCTTGGGAGAAGGGACAGCTTGCATGGCATCCTGCCAAGGCAAAGATCCAGATCACTCCGGAGTCTCTCATCCAGATCCGCCCGATCAGCCTCGTTGACTACGGCAGCATCACCCAGCAGCGTTTCTACCTCGACAATATCGTTGTCAAGGTTCCTGGACCTGATGTGGATCCTGTATACGCAAACATCCAGGTCGAGGAAGACGTCCTCACATTCGAAGGTGAAGGCGGCGAGAAGGTCATCAAGATCACTTCAGATCAGGACTTCTATGCAAACACCGCTGACAAGTGGATCGTACTCGAAAATGCAAAGGGTGAGATGAACACCGAGACCGAAGTCACAGTCAAGGTCGAGGCTTCAGACCTCTCAAAGCTCCGCGAGGGCAAGATCACCATCATCTCTGCCGACAGCGAGAAGACCATCCGCGTCATCCAGAGCGCAGCAGGTCAGGATCTCAAGCCATTCGTTTCACTTGGAAAGAACAAGGCCGAAGTCACATATCGTGAGCAGGAGATCGAAGTAGAGGTGCAGGCAACTGAGGCTTACACCATCACATCCGATGCTTCTTGGGTAACGGTCAAGCCTCAGGTCGAGACCAAGGGCATGGTTGAGCAGAAGATCGAGACCCTGCTTGTGGAAGCTAATACAGATAAGACTTCTGAGCGCACCGCACATGTCACATTCGCTATCACCGGCAAGGGTGTCGAGAGCGTACTGACCATCGTGCAGGCAGCAGCACCGGAGGAGAATCCTAACCTGCTCCTCTTCGAGGACTTCGACTGGATGAAGCAGTACTTCCCTGCCTATGAGGCTGCTGCCAACAAGAAGGTAGGAGACACCATGGGCGAGCAGAATGCCAGCGCAAACTCTCCTCAGATCTATGCTGCAGAGTTCCCTGATGCTTTCCGTCAGGAGTTCAAGTCACGCGGATGGATCGACCTCAACCCATCAGGCAAGATGGTCTACATCAACGATGCATACCTAAAGCTCAGCAAGACCAAAGGCAACAACACCGCAGTCGCTCTGTCTATGGAGCAGTATCTCAATGGCAAGTCAGACCTCGTGATCGACTTCGACTACGCCATGCAGATTCAGGGCGACGGTACTGTCGACGAAGGCCCTGTAGTGCTCGCGATTGACGGAGACGGAGTCTTTGAGAACGGCACCAAGGTCAGCGAGCAGTTCAACAGCACTCAGGCAGCCAAGGAACTCAAATGGCAGAACGTAAAGGGTGTGAAGATCATCGGCGCAAGCAAGTCCACCAAGATCGTCTGGGTCAACGGCCGCGTCCTCAAGGCAGACGGCACCTTCAACTGGAGCGTCAGCGGAGCTGGAAGATTCTTCCTCGACAACATCAAGATCGACCACCACGACTACCTCTGGGAGGACGATTTCAGCTGGCTCAGCGAGATGATCGCCGCATACAACGAGGCCAACCCTACCAATCACATCGGCAACCCGACAGACTACAAGCCGGAGGAGTTCAAGCTTGCGTCGGGAGCGAATGCACCTAATGCATACACAGTCGAACCGTTCAAGTCGTACTTCCCTGCCGCACTCGCAAAGGCAGGCTATACCGATATGGCTAAAGAGGCAATCAATCAGAATGCCCTTTATCCTCAGGACTGCCACATCAAGCTTGGACTGACCAGCAAGCACACCTCTCTGCAGTTTGCACCTTTCACCAGTGTTGAAGGCAGCACAAATGCCGTCCTTTCATTCGACTGGTTCCGCCATGTGCAGGGCTCAGCGATAATCGACCCTGTCGAGCTCGTGGCAGTTATCGAGGGAGACGGTACGTTTGAAAACGGAAAGAAGGTCAGCGACCCTCTCACAACCCCTCAGGAGTACGTAGAAGGTGTATCAGCTCAGATGTTCTGGACCAACTCGACCGTAAAGATCGAGGGTGCAAGTGCCAACACCAGGCTCAACATCGTCTACAAGGACTGTCTCAATGCTGACGGCACATACAATTGGAAAGTCAGCGGAGCGCACCGTTATCACATTGACAACATAGTCGTTACACGATAACTGAATGGGGGTACATTCCCCTGACGCAATGAAAGTCTCCGGCCCGGTGGCCGGAGACTTTTTCATTTACTGACAAGTTGGCAGACATGGCTGACTGGCAGAGTATTTGATTCCGCAGAAGACAAACAAGAAAGTATTCAGAAATGGCAGATACAGAAGAAAAGAAGATGGAGCAGGCTGAAGAGCCGAAGGCAGACAGGAAAGCCGCTCCTAAAAAGGAAGCCAAGTCCAAGGACACCAAGAAGATAGAGGAGCTCCAGGCAAGTCTCGCCCAGGCTGAAGAGAAACTTGCGAAGGAGAAGGAAGACTATATACGCCTCATGGCAGAGTTCGAAACCTTCCGCAGAAGGACGGCGGAAGACAGGCTCAATCTCATCAGTTCCGCATCGGCTGACACCATCAAGGGACTCCTCCCTGTCCTCGACGACTGCGAGAGGGCCATGGAACTGCTCAAGGGATCGAGCGATGAAGCTGCAAAGGAGGGCACAGGACTGATATACAGCAAGCTTATGGCATATCTCAAGACCAAGGGTCTGGAGGTCATCGATGCCAGGGGCAAAAAGTTCGACACTGACTTCCATGAGGCTATCGCACAGTTCCCTGTCCAGGATGAGGCACAGAAGAACTGTGTATTCGACGTGACACAGACAGGATACACCCTCAATGGAAAGGTGATACGCTACGCCAAGGTCGTGGTAGGAATCTAATCAACTGAGAGATGGCAGAAAAAAGAGATTATTATGAGGTCCTGGGGCTCCAGAAAGGAGCTTCGGCCGATGACATAAAGGGAGCATACCGCAAGGCCGCCCTCAAGTGGCACCCTGACAGATGGGTCAGCGGCACGGATGCAGAGAAGAAGACCGCCGAGGAGAAATTCAAGGAGGCTTCAGAGGCATATTCCGTACTAAGCGACCCTGACAAGAAGGCACGCTATGACCAGTTCGGATTCTCAGGCGTGGACGGAGCTTCCGGTCCTGATTTCAGTCAGGGATTCGGCGACCTCAACGACATCCTCAACAACCTCTTCGGAGGCGCATTCGGAGGCGGAAGTTTCGGAGGTTTCAATTTCGGAGGCTTCGGAGGCGGAAACAGCAGCCAGAAGAAAGTCTACCGCGGACGCGACATCCGCACAAGGGTGAAGCTCACACTCGAGGAGATAGCGAACGGATGCGAGAAGGAAATCACCATCGAGCGCAGCCGCCCGTGCCAGGATTGCGGAGGCAAGGGAACCAAAAACAGCTCTGACATCAAGACCTGCCCTACATGCAACGGCCGCGGCCAGATACAGCATACCGTGAACTCACTCTTCGGAAGAACCATGACATACAGCACCTGCCCTCAGTGCAACGGAGAAGGCAAGATCGTATCCAACCCTTGCAAGAGCTGCGGAGGCACAGGACTCATACGCCGCAAGGAGACCGTCAAGGTCAAGATTCCTGCAGGAGTCGAGGGCGGCATGCAGATCACCGTCAGGGGCGAGGGGCACAGCGCTCCGCACAACGGAGTCAACGGCGACCTCCTTCTCATCATCGAAGAGATCGAGAACGCTCAGCTCAAGCGCGACGGCAACAACCTCTTCTACACCCATGTGATCTCGGTGGCCGATGCCATTCTGGGATGCGAGATATCCGTACCGGCCATCAATGGCAGCGAGAAGGTGAAGGTGGAGGCCGGCACACAGTCCGGCACCGTCATCAAGCTCAGGGGCAAGGGGCTCGCTTCTGTCAACAGCTATGGCAAGGGAGACCTTTATGTCAAGATACTTGTCTGGATCCCGCGCAAGCTCAGCAGGAGCGAAAAGGAGGTCATCGAGAACCTCAGAGACAGCGGCAGCGTCAGACCGGACCCTACCAGGGAGGACAAGGCACTGTTCGAAAAGGAAAGCAAATATTTCTAGACTTCCGGATATCGGAACATAAGAGGGGCGGCCTGCGGGGTCGCCCTTTTTCTTTGCCTTTTCTATGATTTTTCATTATTTTTGGAGATATAACCGAAAATTGCAAACACAAACATCATAACCATGGACGAAAGCAGAAGATCCTTCCTGAAGAAATCAGGAGCAGGTGTCGCCCTCCTCACCATTGCGCCGAGAACCGCATTCGGAAAGATGGGTGGCAAGAACAATTACATCGCCCCGAGCGACCAGCTCACAAGGGGTATCATCGGTGTCGGAGGCATCGGCAACAGTTCCTCCCATTTCGCAAGCGACCAGAGCTGCAGGCTCGTGGCTCTCTGCGACGTGGACCAGAACCACCTCGACAAGACCCTCGCAAGGGCGAAGGACAAGTTTGGAGAGACACTCAAGTCCTATCATGATTTCCGCGATCTCATCCATGATCCGGACATCGACATCGTGCATATCGCCACACCTCCGCACTGGCACGGCATCATGGCATGCGAGGCTGCCAACGCAGGAAAGGACATCTTCTGCGAGAAGCCTATGACCAGGACCATCGGAGAAGGTCTCAGAGTGAAGGAAGCCGTCAAGAGAAACGGAAGCATCTTCAGACTCAACACATGGTTCCGCTTCAAGGACACATTCTACGGACTCGGCACCACAGTGGAGCCTCTCAAGAAGCTTGTTGCCAGCGGTCAGCTCGGATGGCCTCTCACAGTCAGGATTTCAGGTGCGACAGGATTTGCATGGAAGTTCTTCTGGACAGGCAAGGAAAACCTCATCCCACAGGCTGTTCCTGCAGAGCTCGACTATGACATGTGGCTCGGACCTGCTCCATACAAGCCATACAACCCTCATCGTGTACACCAGACCTTCCGCGGATACTGGGACTACGACGGAGGCGGACTCGGCGATATGGGACAGCACTACATCGACCCTGTACAGTACTTCCTCGGCAAGGATAACGAGCTTCCTGTAAAGGTTGAGATCGATGCTCCTCAGCAGCATCCTGACGCCATCGGCATCTGGAGAAGCATCACATACACCTACGCTGACGGATGCAGGATCATCCTCGAGGGTGAAGGCTTCGAAAGTACAGGCAAGGTTCCGTATATCGAGGGTCCTAAGGGCTGCGTCTACAAGGGATTCGAGTGCACCATCCCTAATGTCATGGATGTCATAAACGAGCTTCCTGATCCGGAGCCTCGCAACACCGACTTCCTCGAGTGCGTAAGGACAAGGCGCAAGTTCGCCCTCAACGAAGAGAACGGATTCCACAGCTCTACCATCGTGAATATGGGTATCATCGCCCACAGGCTCGGCAGGACGCTCAATTTCGACCCTTCTACCATGAGCTTCATCAACGATGACGCAGCAAATCTCCTCATCAACCAGCCGATGAGAGGCAACTGGGCTGATTCACTCAAATAATCCGTACCGACAATGAAAAGAATATTCACTACCATAATCGCCGCCCTGGCCATCTCCGCATCGATCTTCGCACAGGATGCACGCCAGAGGCTCACTACCACCATCGTAGGCGACGTGCTTGCACAGATGCCGGCTCAGAATGCGGCTGACTTCAGCACAAACCTCAAAGACATCGCAGCTTCCGCTCCGGAAAGTGTCATCATTCTTGCCGACATGCTCCAGAGCGCGGAGAAAGGTGCAAACAACAAGGTCGAATACGTCCTCAGCGGTGTCACCAACTATGTAAGCGTTGAAGGCGCACAGTACAAAGATGCTGTGAAGAACGGTCTCAAGGCCGCTGCTGCAAAGGCATCTGACAAATACAACAAGCAGTTCATCGAGACCCAGCTCCGTCTCCTCTCTCCAGAGGCAGAGCCAAAGATGGAAGAAGCAGTCCTCAGCGCAAAGGAGACTGCAGCAAAGATCAAGGCTGACATGAAGAGCGGCAAGAGAAACCTTCTCTGCGAGGCTCTCTATCTCAAGGCAAAGTCTGGTGCATTCACATCTAAGGATGTCCTCGCAGCTCTCAAGAGCAGCGACAGGTCATACAGGACCATGGCTCTCGGATACGCCAACGCTCTCAATGACAAGAAGCTCAACTTCCAGATAGCAAAGGCTTTCGGCAAGCTCAGCGATGACGCGAAGGAAGATGTCCTCAACTGGTTCGGCGACAACAAGGCTGCTGATCAGATCGACTTCATCATCGAGACCCTCGGCAGCAAGAAACTTGCTGCAAAGGCAGGCGTCATGTCTTCTGCAATCGAGGCTGCCGGCAAGATCGGAGGCAACAAGGCTGCAGACGCACTCATCGCCCAGCTCGGCGGAAAGTACGGTGAGGCTGCAAAGAAGGCCATCCTCTCTTTCCCTGGCTCACTCAACAATAAGGTGGCCGAGGCATTCAAGACTGCAGAGGGAAGCGCGCTTGACAACCTCCTCGACATCGCATACGCAAGACAGATGACCAACTGCGCAGAGAAGTTCTACGATCTCGCAAAGAACGGCAACGCCAAGGCTGCAAGCCTCCTCAAGGGAGTAGTAACCCCTCAGGACGCTTCAAGGCTCAGCACACTTGCCGACAAGGCTGAAGGCGCTCTGGCAGAAAGCTATGCAAGGGCATTCGAGTCCTCACTCAGGACACTTGCTCCTGCTGAGATGTACAGCAAGGCAAAATATGCCATGGAAGGTGCACGCAACAAGGAAAGATTCTTCCAGGCACTTGCCAAGTCAGGAACCGACGAGGCTGTGGCTGACCTTACGAAAGCTTACAAGGCAGGATCTGCAAGTGCTCTCGACGCTCTCGGTGCCATCCAGAACGTCAAGGCTGCTGAAACACTCCTCGAGGCAGGAAAGGCAGGCAACCAGGCAGCTCTCGACCAGTATGTATCAAAGGTCAAGACTTTTGTCAGCAACCCTGACAAGAGATGTGCTGCATACATCGACGCTCTTGAAGCTGCAACCGGCATCGATCTCAAGAAGCGCATCCTCAAGGAACTCGGAGCCACCCCTACATCGAAGGCATTCGCCGTAGCTGCTCCTTTCCTTAAGGACAAGGATCTCAACATCGCTGCTGCCACTGCAGTGAAGGACATCGCTGCCAAGTGCATCGACGAGCTCCCATATCAGGAGAAGGTAGATGTCCTCAATGAGGCTATCGCAACTCTCGCCGCACGCAATATGGACGATGACGTTTACGCCATCGACCAGATCAAGAAGCTCGTCAACGAGGCAGAGGCTCCTGTTCCTGTATCAGCGCTCACCGCTGAAGAGGCTGCACAGGGCTTCGAGATGCTCTTCGACGGTACCAACCTCGACAAGTGGACCGGCAACAAGGAAGGTTACAAGATCCAGAACAATACCATCTATGTATCTGCAGGTTACGGCTCAGGCGGCAACCTCTACACCATCAAGGAGTACAGGGATTTCGTATACCGCTTCGAATTCTGCTTCGTAAGACCAGGTGTCAACAACGGTGTCGGTGTCAGGACCCCTATGGGTGTTGATGCTGCATACGAAGGCATGTGCGAGGTACAGATCCTCGACCATGACGACCCTATCTACGCAGGCTGGCTCAAGGCACATCAGGTTCATGGCTCTGTTTACGGCGTGATCCCTGCAAAGCGCATCGTCCACAAGCCGGTAGGCGAATGGAGCACTGAGGAAATCCGCGTCCAGGGCAACCACATCACTGTCACAGTCAACGGTGAGGTCATCGTAGACGGCGACATCAAGGAGGCTTGCCAGGGTCACAATGTGGCTCCGGACGGATCTGACCACAACCCATTCACAGTCGACGGCAAGAACCACCCTGGCATGTTCAACGAGACCGGCCACATCGGCTTCCTCGGACATGGCGCAGGCGTGAAGTTCAGAAACGTAAGAGTGCTTGACCTTACTCCTGCCGCACCGGCAAAGAAGAAAGGAAGAAAGTAGTCACTGACACATCTCCATACTACTACAGAGGCCGGCTCACATAGAGTCGGCCTCTGTTTGGTTCTGCAATTGGCACATCCCTCCGCCGCTATTCGCGGGCGAGTTTCCTGAGATTGATGGTGATGGGACCGGAGAAGGGATTGAAGCTGAGGCAGTGATCGACTCCATCAAGAGTGACGACAAGGGTCAGGGGTTCGTGGTACAGGGTCTCATCAAGGGAGCACTGCGGAGTGACCGTCAGCATCCTGCCCTTCTGGGAGGTCACCAGGACGCATGCGTCGCGTTCCGCTGCATATGCGCCTATCCTCGAGAATGTATCCACCCAAATCTCATCCTGCCGCGACGCGACCTCGGCAAAGAAATGCCAGAGAATGGTCTCATCCTCCCAGGCATCATATCCCGATGTGATCCCATGAGTCATGGTTATGCCCCAGCGGCCTTCAGCAACCACCTTGTCCAGCCATCTGGTCATGCCTTCGGCGGTACTCTTGTTGCGCGCCTGCCCCTGGCCGGTCTGCCAGGTTCGGCATGCCACGCGTCCCTTCATGGCTTCAGCCAGCACCGACTTGTCATAGCGGTTGAACGGGAAAGCCACCGCCTCGGGACGCTTGCCCGTTATGCTCTCGAGAAGACTGTCGGTCCGCGCTATCTCTGTACGTACAGCCTCCGCATCGATCTTCACCAGATCGGCGTGGCTCCATGTATGATTGCCGATCTCATGTCCCCTGTCAGAAAGATCCCGCACCTGATCGGCACTCACAGCCCAGGTCCCAACGCTGTTTCCGATGATCCAGAATGTGCCCCTGAGGCCATTCTTTTCAAGCTCCGGTGCCACGAGGGTATAGTGATCCAGACTGCCGTCGTCAAAAGTGAAGCTGACGGCGGCCGCCTTTGCATCGCGATACTTGGCGATGCGTACGCTGTCAGGCTTCGGAGCCTTCGCAATGGCTGCAGTGCAGACAAGAGCCGCAGCCGCAATGATAGAGAATCTCTTCATAAATCAGATTATCTGCGGATGACAAGGTCATCCAATGAGAGTTTCGGTACGTAATGGACCCCGTCCTTGCGATAATACTTGCGGTCATCGGAGTCATGGATGGATAGAAGCTGGATATTGTCAGTGCCCTTACCGACCGCAAGGATCGCAAGAGGCTCGACATCCAGCGAGAACGCTGCCTTGATGGCCGCCTTGTCGAATGCGCATATGGTCACGCAGTTCAGTCCCATCTCCACCGCCTTCAGCGACATGCTCTGAAGCGAGATGCCGAGATCGATGTCGACGAACCTGGTTTCCTGCACAGCAGTGCATACCACAATGAATGCATGCGGTTCCTCCCCTTCTGCAGGTAGATGAAGCTCCGGCAGGGCACCGCCGAGCGCTATGTGTCCCAGCACCTTGTCGGCGCCGGTTGAAGCGGTCAGGGGAAGGAATCGGAGTACCTGCTGATTGCGGGCTGAAGGGACGCGTGTATTGACGGATATGATCTTCTCAAGCTGCTGCATCTCCACCACGCAGCCCTGCGAGAAGCCCCTGTGGCTCCTGTTCCGGAGCAAGAGCGAATCGAGGGTCGGATTTGCATGTTTCACCACTTTCCTGCGGGACGCCGAAGCTCCGAAAATCTCTTCGTACTTCTTTTCGAGGTAATTGTCTGCCATTGTCAGTCAAAATTGAAATAATCTGTCTTCCATACGGCGTTGGAGCCGCCGTCATCATATATGAGACAGCCCTGGAGTCCGAGTCGCGAAAGCAGCGACTGCGCTTCGCTTACACCCAGTACCATACACCAGGTGGCCACAGCATCGGCAGTGGTGGCGTCTGGAGCCACAACGGTCGCACTCAGCAAGCTGTGATGCACCGGCTCTCCGATGCGTGGATCTATCGTATGGGAATATTTGACGCCGTCCACGACGTAGAACTTCCTGTAATTGCCCGAGGTCACGATGCCCTGCGGTCCCTGACCGTCTGAGTGCCATACACCTTCCATATCGGCGCCGGGAGTGTTGTTGCCGTCCTTGGGGCTGTCCACTCCCACATTCCATGGATTGCCCTTCGGATTGACTCCTTCACAGAATATCTCGCCTATATCGACAAGCATGTCATGCACTCCGTGCGAATGCAGAAACTCCGCGATGACATCGCAGGAATAGCCCTGGGCGATGGCGTTGAAATTGAGGATAGGAGCGGTGCCGTCGGGATTGATCAGGAGATCGGAAGCACAGAGAGTGCCGTCGGGGCGTATGGCGTCTTCCATTCTGGCCTTCAGCCTCTCCATGCCGCAGGATGCCATCACAGAGTCGACAGCGGTCCTGGGCGGGAGCGATCCCTCCTTGAAGCCGAAGCCCCAGATGTCGAACAGAGGCCCGGATGCGACATCCATAGCACCCTCGGACTCGACATAGAAGCGGTAAGAGATATCATAGACATCGCAAAGCATCTTGTTGGGCGTGATGGTCTCTCCCGAGTTGAGACGGCTCAGAAGAGAGGCCTTGTTGTAACCGGAAAGCGTGAAGTCTATCTCCCGGAGCAAGGTATCCACCGCGGCCTGCATCTTTTCCGGTCTGGTCCTGACTCCGGCGGAATTGTATTTGACTGCGTATGTCCCGCCCTGAGCGTATCCGCTCAGCAGCACATAGTCCCCGGCACCGCTGCAGGACGCCATGGCCAGCACGGCAAGCACAGTCAGTAAATATCTTCTAAGCATTTCTCTTTGGCAAAGTATTTGCGCAAAGGTAACGGATTTTCAGTTGAAATTACGATATTTGTAAGCTAAACTTCATAGACGGCGATGACTCATAACAGATTATTTTCTGCAATAGCGTTTACATTCATACTTCTCCTTGCTTTCTCATGCAAAAAGAAAGAAGAGAAGGTGGAATACAACTATCTCAACGGTACCCCGAAATTCAGCATTCCGGCCTACGTGCAGCCGGGTGAGGTATATGTACTCCATCCGAGGGAGGTGACGCGCCCGTCAGATGACACCAGTACCGACGGCATCGGATATTACTGGTCGGTGAGCCCCATCACGACAAAAAAGGACACCGTAAGGACTGAGAAAGATGCGGCTTCAGTCTCTGCAGACTACACCCTCACCATCCCGGACACACTCTGCACCATCACCACCACCTGCAGCGCATTCGCGGAGGGCTACTATTCATCGAGTTCAGAAGCCTCATCTATCATCGTGAAGCCATACGGCGAGGACAGGTCGCTCAAGGGCATCACCTATCCTGACAAGTCAAAGGTCATCACTGACTCCAGGGATTCCAAGAAATACTACTACACCACAGCCGCAGGTCTTGACTGGTTTGTCGAGAATCTCGCTTTCGAGGGTGCAGGAAAGCCATTCCTCGACTCTCCTGCCATGACCGACATCTTCGGCATGTTCTACACCTGGAACGAAGCAGCCAAGGCATGTCCTGCAGGCTGGAGGCTCCCATCCAACGAAGATTTCCTCGCTCTCCACAACAGCCTCACCGGAGCAAAGAACACAGCAGCCAAGACCACATTCTATGGAAACATGGGCGACTGCATGGCCGATGCTTATCTCAACGACATCAAGCTCTGGGAGTTCTGGCCAGGTGTCAACATCAACAACAAGACCGGCCTTGCAATGATTCCTGCAGGATATGCCACCATCAACGAGGATGGCAATGCAAGGTACTACGGATCCACATACTACTACACATGCTGGACCTCAGACGAGGCCGGAAGCGACAAGGCATATTACAGATATGTATATGCAGACAAGCCTGACATGCTCCTGGGTTCAGGAAGCAAGACAGACTTTGCGTCGCCAGTAAGATGTGTGAGAACGTCAGAATAGCCGAAAGCTATCTGAGATCCGTGACCAGATAGGATTTATCCAATTTCCCGGCATCGAAAGAGAACGATCCGGAAGCCTGTGCGGCAAACTTGAAAGAACTGAGGGTGATCGACGCCGACGTGCCGTCCTCTGTGACGACCATGGCACCGACAGGAATGCTTTCAGAGTTGAAATACAAGGACACGGACTTTAGTCCGGTACCTGATACAGAAGGAATGAGCGTCACCTGTGTGGCGCTTTTCCCGTTGAATGAAGAAGACTTCTGAGATGACTGCGTGAAGACGGTCCCCACAGCCTGGAGCAGGAGAGCCGGATTGCCCATGAAATCTGTCCCCGCATCCTCGACTGACTCTATGTACAGCTCTTTCGCGGCATGGTCCACAGTCCAGCGGCTTCTTCCGTCACACCACACCTCGAGACCGTTTCCAAGCATCTTGTATCTTCCGTCGGCATAGGTCACGGACCCGCTTCCAGTCACAGTGGCGGATGTCTTGACCTTGAAACTGTAGTCGAACGACGCACCCGAAGAGGCGAGTTTCTCCGAGAAACCGCTGACCAGACTGCTCTGGGCGGATGACAGTGCCGCACAGCCGAGGAGCAGCACGAGAGAGAGTATCAGTCTTTTCATTACTTCCTGAACGCTTTGAGTATCTGCTCAAGGGAATCAAGGTCCTGTACAAGCACCTGACGTGGCTTCGAGCCCTCCTGCGGCCCGACAATGCCTGCTGCCTCGAGCTGATCCATCACACGGCCTGCCTTTGCATAACCCATGCCGAGCCTGCGCTGGAGATCAGAGGTCGATCCCTTCTGTGTGATGACCACCTGCTTGGCAGCCTCCTCGAATCGCTCGTCAATATCCTTCATGTCGATCATGCCGCCTCCCTCTGCATCTGCCGGAGACGGATCCGGAAGGTAGTAAGGAGTGTTGTATGACTTCTTGTAACCCTGCTGTGCACCGATATATGCCGTGATGCCGTTGATCTCGTCGTTGCTTATGTAACCGCACTGAACACGTTCAGTCTCCACTCCGCTGTAGAAGAGCATATCTCCCCTACCGATGAGTTTTTCGGCTCCCGGCATGTCAAGAATGGTCATGGAATCGATACGGGAAGTGACTCTGAAGGCGATACGTGTAGGGAAGTTGGCCTTGATGATACCGGAGATGACATCCACCGAAGGTCTCTGGGTGGCCAGCACCACATGGATACCGGCAGCACGTCCCTTCTGCGCAAGACGGATGATCGAAGTCTGTATGCTCTTGGCTGCGGCCTTTGACTCGGCCGAGCCGCCTACCGACATGGTCAGATCGGCATACTCATCGATGATGGTCACGAGATACGGCATGAAGCGGTGTCCCTCGGTAGGAAGGAGGTGACGTGCCTTATATTTCTCATTGTAGAGCTTGACGTTGTTCACCAGAGCCTTGCTCAGGAGCTCGTAGCGCTCATCCATCTCGATGCACAGAGAGCGGAGTATCTTCTCGGCGTCAGGTGCCTTTTTCACGATAGCCTCATTCCTTTCCTCGGCCTCGTCTCCGGCTGTAGGCAGCACTGCAAGATAGTGCTTGAGCAGCTGGGCATATGAGGAGAACTCGACCATCTTAGGGTCGATGAACACCATCTTGAGCTCAGACGGATGCCTTGAGTACAGCAGAGATGCCACGAGGACATTCAGGCCGACAGACTTACCCTGCTTGGTGGCACCAGCGATGAGAAGGTGAGGGGTGTCGGCAAGGTCGAACACCTTCACCTTCTGGGTGATGGTGTAACCTATGGCTACCGGCAGCTCAGCCTTGCTCTCACGGAAGGCATTGTCATTGAGGAGAGCCTTGAGAGGCACGATGGACGCCTTGTCATTTGCGACCTCGATACCCACTGAATCATTGAGTGTGATGACGCGGACACCCTTGGCGTTGAGAGACATGGCAATATCATCCTGAAGCCTCTTGATCTGCGAAATCTGGACTCCTGCCGAAGGATAGACCTTGTACAGGGTGACTGTAGGACCAACGACAGCCTTCACATCGTCAAGCTGAATCTTATAATTGGCGAGAGTCGCGCGTATCTTGTTGTTGTTGCGGGTGAGCTCTTCCGATGACACCTCCTGCTTCCCTGAGAAATGAGACTCGAGGAGATTGATGTCAAGCATCTTGTAGCCTGGAAGCTCGGCACGTACATCGATAGGAGGGAGCGGTTTGCTAGGAGTGGCCGAGAGACTGTCGTCTCTGATGACCTCCATCTCCTTGGGTGCTTCGAGTGCCGCAGCAGGCTGTGGCTTCGGCTGAGGCTGGGGTACGGACCCGGTCTTTGGCTCTGACACAGGCGCGGCAGTGACCGTCACGAGCGGTGTCATGACAGGTTCAGGCCTGACCTCAGGTACGGCTTGACGGACAGGCTCAGCCCCGACGACCGGCTCAGGGACCCTATCCTCCGAGACGGCATCTTCTGTCTCTTCATCGTCAGTATCCTTTTCTCTGCCGACCAGGGCTGTCACCCAGTCGGAGAACCTCTCGCTGCTGAAGAAAAGCCAGCATATCGCTGTCACGGCCACAAAGAAGAGCGTGATGATCCAGCCGAAAAGATTGATGCTCCAGTCCGTGACAAACGCACCGCACTGGCCGCCCAGGCCGCCGCCGAACGCATTGGAAAGCCCGAACATCCTGCCGAAATATGAGAGCAGGAGGGATACCACGAAGGCGCCGGAAAGAGCGACCACCGTGGTCCTGAGCAGAGAATAATGCCACCTCTGGAGCAGCAGGCGCGCTGAGATGGCAGCAAGAATCACCAGAAAGGCAAAGCTGCCGAGGCCGAAACACCTCTCGATCATGAAACGCCCCATGCTGAAGCCGGTCTTCCCTGCCGCATTGTGAGACACGACATCCACTGACATCATGTCCGGATCCGTGACAAGGCTCTGATCAGCCTTCCATGTGAAAAGATATGAAAGGGACGACAGGAGCGTGAACACGGCGAAAGCCGCGATGCACAGTCCTGTGATCCTGACGGCCGTCTCCTTCTGACGGTCATCCCAGCTGCTCCAGAAAGGGATTCTTGCCATTTTGGTGTCTAGCGTTTCTTATTCTTCCAGTTATTCTTGTTCTGACGGTTCTTCTTGGCTGCCTGACCGACATTGATGCCCATTCCCGGACGTGAGAATGTGGCGTCTCCAGATATCTTGGTGAGGCTGATGCCCTCCGGAACCTTGATGCGGTAGTCAGACAGCTTCTCTATGTCATTGAAGATGGTCTCATCCGCAACGCTGTCCTTGTTCCATATGAGATACTGCTGTCTCATGTAGATGGCCAGCGAACGTATCATGGCTGTCTTCACCTCGCCGTCAGGCTCGGACGAGATCAGATCGATGATGCTTTCGATATTGCGGCCGTAGTGCGCGGCCTTCACCGGCTTGCTCTTGAGCGGGATGGTTACAGGCCTGGTTTCCATGATTTCCGGCACAGGAGCAGGATACGGGGCGTCGATATCCAGATCGTAGCCCGCTATCATAAAGAGATGATCCCAGAGCTTCTGCTCGAAGTTCTCCTGCTGATGTACCTGAGGATTGAGAATCTCCATCGATTTCACGACAGCCTTGGCCTGCTCGCTCCTCTTGTCCCTGTCCTCTATGGTCTTGAGCTGCTCGACCATACTGAGGATGTTGCGTCCGTATTCAGGCATGGCGAGTTTCTCGTTTTCTGTATTGTAGTACAGCTTGATGGTATTTTCGTTTCTTTCCATAATAATGGTTTGTAAGAATGCAAAGATAGTGATTTTGCACTTGCAAAAAAACTCAGACGGTCTCCTGTCCGAGAAGGAGAGAGCGCAGCTGAGACACCGATCCGGCAATCGCGGATGCGCCTGCATCCTGAAGGTCAGACAGCGGTCTGAAGCCCCAGGTGACACCGATCGAAGGTATGCCGCCATTGGCCGCCGTCCTGATATCGGTCCCCGAATCTCCCGCCATCACGACCCTCGGGGAGGAAATGCCGCTCTTTGCCATGATGCTTCTCACTATGGCAGCGTCCGGCTTGAGCGGAGCTCCTTCCGCATTGCCGAGCACGGCGAGGAATTTCACATCAGGGAAAAAACGTTTCACGAGGGTTTCGGTGCCGCTCTGGAATTTGTTGGATGCCACCGCCACCATGGTGCCTGCAGCATCAAGATCGCGTATCAGCCCGGGGATGCCTTCATAGGGACGGGTATGCACATCGATATGTCCCGTGTAATACTCCTTGAATGAGGCGAGTGCCCTGTCGATCAGAGCCTCATCACCCTGCAATGCCTGAGGGAGAGCCTGTGTCACGAGGTTTCTGATGCCGTGACCCACCATCCTGCGGTACTCCTCCATGGTATGGAGAGGCCATCCTCCCTGCTCCATGGCATGATTGACCGCGGTTCCAAGATCCTCGATGGTATCCAGCAGGGTACCGTCGAGATCGAATATCACTATATCGTATTTCTTTTCCATATTCTGTAAAACATTATCATTCAGACCTCCACCACCTTGTCTTCATAGACATACCAGACATATCCGGAGACTTCCGGGTAGCCCATGCGTCTGTAAAGGTCCATATATCTTGACACCTGGCGGGCATACCGGGGTTCTTCCGCACCGAACTTGTAATCGATGACATAGGTATGACCGTCAGCGACGACCACTCTGTCAGGACGGTATATCTGCCCATCGGTCGAGATGATGCCGTCTTCATTGTGCACTTCAGCACCATCAGTGAACCAGCCCCGCTCGGCTGCAGACGCTATCCTGTCGCGAAGGAGTGCATAATCCATCTCGCCCTCCTCGGAAGAAATCTGACCGTCCCGTACCTGAGAATCGACCGCCTCGCGAAGGTCGGCAGGCACATTCACTGCAGACAATATGCCATGCAGGACGATTCCGTTCAGACGGTTGGACGCGGCTGCGCCCACCTTGCCGTCCTCTCCGAAGAAATCCACGGAGTCAGCACTGAATTTGAGTCTTCCGCGCTCACGGACATCTGCAGCCTCGCCGTCTGTCACAGTCTTGACGGGATTGACCGGGATGGACGGATACAGAGCCTCCATCGGAATCACAGCCTCCGGCACGTCCCTCTTCATGGCGCTGAAGTCATATGGGCTTCCGGAGACAAAGCGGTCTGTTCCGACATAATGGAACAGAAGCTGGGAGAAGTCCGTGAACTCGTACATGGAGCCGCTCCGGAACGCCTCGACGCACTTGGCTGCAGGCACGGCGGCTATCACATGCAGAGACTTCCCCGCCCTGGTAAGTGCCACGTAGAAAGTATTGATGCCGTCCACGAGCTGAAGGCGCTGTTCCTTGCGGTAGTCGGATTCGAATAGCGTCTCCTGGACATTCTTCGTCATGTTGACAGGGAATATGCCCTTGCCGGCTTCCTCGAGTCCGGTCCCTTCCGCGGCAGGCCGGCACCAATGCCAGCTCTTTCCGGACGTGGTCACCTTTTCGGCAAACGGGAATATCACATGCGGGAACTCCAGTCCCTTGGACTTGTGTATGGTCATGATCCTGACGGCGTCAGCATCTGACGGCGAGCTCACCTTGAAGCTGTTCTCAGCCCAGTATTTCAGGAAAAGCATCAGGTTGTTGCCGTTCTGGGCCGTCCAGTCCAGAAGAGTGTCCATGAAAGACTGTATGTACAGGACTTCTCCGCGGAAAACGTCCTCATCATGCTTCCTGAGCTCCCTCAGCAGTCCCTCACAGAGATCGACAAGAGAATGATAACGATCCGGGAAGGTCACATCCAGCTCTGAGGCGAGATAGGAATTGAGACTGTCGTCCGGATTCGCCACGCAGCTGAGCAGCGCCACAAGACGGCGCACGGTGGCAGACGACCTCACATCGAGAGAGTCGTCGGAAAGCACCGGCACACCGCTCGCGATGAGGAAGGCAGCTATGTCCCCGCCTTCCTTGTTGTTTCTCACCAGCACCGCAATGTCGCCCCATCCGGCCCCGGCGTCCCTGACCTTGCAGATGCTTGCGAGAACCTCATCCATCTGGGCGTCTTTTTCGCAGAATGTGACTTCCACACAGCCTTCCTGAGGATCTGAACTCCGTGGCTGCTGCTCCACATCCCTGTATATGCCGCTGATGTCATGGAAGCCCTCTATTCCTGTCATGGTGTCAAGGATGCCTGCGGCATACCGGAAGAAGCCATTGTTGAACTCCACGATGCTCCGGGTACTGCGCCAGTTCTCCAGAAGCGCATCCTGAGATGCATCAGAGAACTGATCAGCTATCCTTGATGCCAGAAGCTCCCACTCGGACCCGCGCCAGCGGTATATGCTCTGCTTCACATCTCCGACCACCAGGTTCTCACGTCCGTTGTCATTGCTCTCCCGCAGGAGAGGGTAGAAATTCTGCCACTGGACATTGGATGTATCCTGGAACTCGTCAAGGAGGAAATTCTCAAATCTGACGCCCAGTTTCTCATAAACAAAGGGCGCGTCACTTCCGTCTATAATGTCACGGAGGATAGAGTTTGAATCCTCGATGCCGAGCACATTCTTCTCCTTGAGCAGGGCATCGAACTCACGTCTCAGCTCCGCTGCAAGGCCGAGGCCATAGGTCTGGGCCTTGAGGATGGATGCCGTGTTGAACACCTTGTACTCTGCACCCCAGAGCGAGCAGAAGTCCGCGACTGCCCCGAATGCATCTGAGCCCAGACTGCCGAGGCAGTCTCTGGCCTTGGCCTTAGAGAACCACTGTTCAGGGTCAGACGCCCTGCGGAGGAACGCGTCAGTCGGCCTGACCATATCCCCGCCACCGCCAGGCTCTGCATATGACACCAGTTTCATGAGGAAACCACGATTGGTATCCGACAGAGACACTCCGGCAGCGGCAAAGGCATCTACCGCCTTCCGGGCCGTATCTTTCACCTGTCTATGGAAGCCATCGATGACCTGAGAGCATTCTCTGCCCACTGCCTCGAGCTTTTCCTTCGAGAATGACTCTGACTCATCCAGTCCCATGCTCTCAGACAGATTCTTCCTCTCCTCGCTTGACAGTTTCTCTGCCATCTCGTAGAGGCGGCTCTCGAGATTGACTTTCGCTCCCTGCTCGAGCTGCTCCATGACACTCTTCTCCAGCCAGCCGAGAAGATCCGAGCTGGCCTCGGTAAGCGAATCGAGTATCCTGTCCACAGACTCATGTATAAGGGAGTTTCTGTCCAATTCGATCTGATATGACGAGAACTGTCCTATCTCTCGGGAGAATGCCTTGAGGGTCTGCTGGAAAAATCTGTCTATGGTACTCACAGAGAACGCGCTGTAGTCATGCAGGATATCTATGAGTATGTTTCCGGCCTTCTTCTGCAGCGATGCGGTATCCGGGAAAAGGGATGGGACGAAATCCTTCCTGTATCCAGATTTCTCCGGTTCCCTGGCCATGATGCTCAGTTCCTTCAGGATGCGGCTTTTCATTTCCGCCGTAGCCTTGTTGGTGAATGTCACCGCCAGAATGTGCCTGTACGGATGGTCTTCTTCCGAAGTGAGAAGTATCCTGATATATGTCTTGGCGAGATTGAAGGTCTTACCTGATCCCGCAGATGCGCGCAATATCCTTATCATCGTCCACAGAGCATTTTGAAGTCACACCACTTGCAGGTATCAGGGTCATCTGTCCTTCTGAAAGGAATCCTGACATCCGCAATCTCGTCAAGCATGGCTGCCAGCCTCTCCTCCGTGAGTGCGCAGAAAGCCTCGCTCACTGGGACATCCTCGACCGGATTGACAAACAGCCCCGATGTCTGGTATATGGAATTGACCAGATCACAGTCCCCGAACCGGCTGAGCGAACGCACGAATCTGTCATACAGGAAGAGCTGGAGGGCGATCTTCGGGCGTTTGGAATTGTCCTGGCCGAAGAGTTTCTCCACCACCTCCGATGCATTGGAGTCGTTGATATGTATGTCGGCATCTTCCACCTTTCCGGTCTTGTAATCAACCACTCTGACTGTGCCTGGAAGGAAACTGTCGAGTCTGTCAATGATGCCTTTGAATCGGAAGCCGTGGAACTCCCATGGAAGTGTGAGTTCCAGACCGAGAACGGAGAAACAGTCCACTCCGCATGCCTTCATGTGCTCGAGGTCGCGGCTGAGCACTTTCAGTACATATTGAAGTACGACCTCTTCGAAAATGAGATTCCTGCCGGAGACTTCGATGGTGTTCAATTCCTCCTTGACATGGCCTCTGATGATGGCGGCGATACCCTTTCGGTCTTTCATCCGATCCCTGACATAGCCGGCGGTCACCGTATCCCTCCCGCTGTAGATGTCCTCCATGGTGGCATGGAAGACATTGCCTATCATTCCGGCATCGAGCGACTCTGCCACCTCATCGTCGGGGCGGAGCTTCTTCACTGTATGGTAATAGAACTTTGCGGGGCAGGAAAGGTAGTTCTGGAGTGCGGAAGCCGAAAGGCTCGACTCTCTCACAGTCTCCACATCGGCTTCTGTCTTGGCGATATCTCCCGGTTCTTCAGTCTCCGATATGACAGACTTCGCGATGCAGCGTCTCAGGCCGGCGCCGAAGTGGAGCTCCAGCTGCTTGATGTAGCGGCTTTCCTCCCCCGATTTCATATTTTCGGTGCGGGAATCGTACAGCATCCATATCCTGGAGGCACGCTGTATCATGCGGTAGAAATAGTATGCCCACACGGCATCCTGATACTCGTATGTCGGAAGTCCGAAACCCTTGCGGAGCTCCGGCGGGATGAATGAAGAGCTCACAGACCTGCGCGGGAACACACCCTCATTGCAGGAAAGGATGATGAGATTGTCGAAATCCAGCGCTCTGGTCTCGAGAGGTCCCATGATCTGGAGGCCTTTGAGAGGTTCTCCCTTGAACGGTACGGACGCCGTGCCCACTATCTGTACCAGAAGGCGGAAGTATGTGGCGGGAAGTACCGGCAGATCTATGCGTCTCAGGCGGTTGACCGCCAGATAGTATTCCTTGGCGAACTCAAGCTCGATTGCCATATCGGGATCGTCACGCAGGCTGAGGGCCAGTCCCCTGATGACTGCGCTCTGATAGTCCTCCAGGGCATGTATGACAGAGGCGTCGGCAATGCGTGCATCTGCGGCCACGGCCTTGAAAACCAGGTCGAACACCGGTATGCCGCGGAGATCGGCTTCCGGGATGTAGTATTTGGCGCCGGACTTGACTGCGGCCATGCGCTGCCGTCCCTCTTCACCTGCAGCCACCTTGAAAATGCTGTTGGAGAATATCGCCCACACCTGGCGGTGGTAGAAATACCACTCCCCATCCTTCTGGCGGAGATGGAGCTGCATGGTACAGATATCATTGAGAAGGGAGTAGAACTCGCTCCCACCCATAGGATAACCCATGGTGACATTGATGTCACGGACCTGTTCCGGGATGGAGTTGAGCACCGGTATGAGGAGATTCTCGTCAGGGAGCACGATGGCCGTGTCGATGCCTACCTCCCCTATGCCGGAAAGTATGCCAGGGAGCTGTTTCGCCTGTCCGGTGGAAGACGGCACACTCAGCACATTGATTTCTGGCAAAGCTGAAGTCTCGCCGCAATCCCAATCCGCCGCCTGCGGAAACTCTGTGACATTGGATGACATGAAGAAGGATGACTTGTTGCGGCGGTCGCGTATCATCTTGCTGCTGTAGTCCCAGCAGAACTGGGCCAGACCGGCGTCGCGCATCCTGCGCATCACCTTCTTCTCGCACTCATTCAGGGCATTCAGCCCCACGAACACGAAAGTATCCTGCTCCGGGAAGACCTCAGAGAGCACGTCAGACGCGGACTCCTCCGCTATCCTGTCGGCCAGCTCCCTGTACGCCTGCCCCTCATACGCATCGCCGCGGGCGGAAAGAGCCTCATTGAACCTGGTATAAAGAGGGTAGAGGATATCCCATATCTGGAGGAAACGTCCCTTGACATCGGGATTGACGGAGCCGATGTCGACAGTGAGCCTGCCATCCTCGCGGAAATGCCTGAGAAAATTCTCGATTGCCGTCCTCTGCGTATCTGTCAGATATGAGTATGTATCCTGTATGCTCTTGAAATCCGAGACATTGGCGAAAAGGTCCCTGGGATTGACCAGGTACTTGTCCACGTCATCGAAATCGGAAAGAAGGACGTCTCCCCAGAAAATGAACTCGTCCAGAGACTCCGCCTTGGGATACAGCGACTTGTAACAGTCATACAGGCACAGCAGGAGATTCACCTTGTCGGTGGCCCTCTTGCCGGACACACGGAAGAAGAAGTCGTTCATCGTGAACATCTTCGGAGTGAATACCGGCTTCGAGGAGCCCTTCAGGCACTCTGCGAGATACCTCGTGAAGAACACCAGAGATCTTCTGTTCGGGAAGATGAAGCAAGTCCGGTCTATGTTTCCGGCCGAAGAATAGTGCTCGGCCACCTGTCGGAGAAACGGTTTCATACAATATGCTAATATAGTCAATTATTCAGTATGAATTGTTATATTTGTGAATATGGAGAAATACTTCAAAGTAGCAGAACACCGTTTCAGGCTGTCCATGCCGGACTCATGTCCCCTGTGGCAGATGATGGGCGCATATGAGCCGTTCATCACCGACGGATCCGGCGAGATGGCATTCTCGCTGAGTTTCGCGGACACGCTCCCGGAGACAGAGAAAAAAGCTGTCTACACCGAAATCCCGGAAGACGAAGGCCAGTCCAGGATAGAGCTTTACCGGACACCTGACGGAGGATGGTGGTTTGAGATGTCACCGACAAGCAGAGGCGAATCCATCGGATGCCTCATGTGCGACGAGCATTTCACTGAAGGCCGTTTCATGACCAGAGTCCGGAATTCAAGGGCATCATACGTACTCAACAACAGCCTGATGCTCCTCTTTGCGTTCCGCACCGCCGTGTCAGGCACACTCGAGATGCATTCTTCAGTGGTCATGAAAGATGGGAAGGGATATATGTTTCTCGGAAAGAGCGGTACAGGAAAGAGCACTCACAGCCGTCAGTGGCTGGAGCACATCCCTGGCACAGAGCTGCTCAACGACGACAACCCCATCATCCGTGTAAGCGACAGCGGAGAGGTGCGCGTATATGGATCTCCATGGAGCGGCAAGACACCATGCTACAAGGCAAAGGACGTCCCTGTCGGAGCGATAGTCCGCATAAGGCAGTGTCCGGAGAACAAGATCACGAGATACAGCATCCTCGAGTCGTACGCATCGATCTACTCGTCATGTTCAGGTTTCAAGGCCGATGCCACGATGGCGGACGGTCTGCATGCCACTCTTGAGAAGGTGGTGACAAGCGTGCCGTGCTATGTACTTGACTGCAGACCGGACCACGATGCTGCAGATGTCTGCTATGCCGCAGTGAAATGAAAAAGATTGTCATTCCCAACGACATCCTTCTCGGCGAAGTCTCCGGCATGCTTGCAGAGGGAATGGAAGTCATCATCATGACCAAGGGCTACAGCATGCTCCCGTTCATCATCGGAGACAGGGACAGCGTGAAGCTCAGAAAATCCGATTCTCTGAGAATCGGGGACATAGTGCTGGCGGAAGTGGCAAAAGGCCGTTATGTCCTCCACAGAGTGTTTGAAATCGACGGAGACAGGATCACTCTCATGGGAGACGGCAACCTCTACGGCACGGAGCAATGTCACCGCTCCGATATCAAGGGCACGGTGACAGACATCATCACCCCAAAGGGACGGCACAAGAAAGTGACAGACGGTAAGATATGGAGACGTCTCAGACCATTCAGGAGAATAATATTAGGAATATATAGAAGATTGCTGAAACTATGCGTATAAAGGAAGGATTCAAACTCAGACCGCTTGGAAAGGAACACGTGGTCACTTGCGAGAATGTCTCGCTCGTCAATTTCAACAAGGTGATATCACTCAACTCTTCGGCCACCTATCTGTGGGAATCCGTGCAGGGAAAAGAGTTCACCGCCGACACCCTGAAGGATCTGCTTCTCGAGAAATATGAAGTGGATCCAGAGACTGCAGCCAGAGATGCTGCAGCCCTCGCGCAGCAGCTGCTCGATGCCGGAGTGGCGGAGTAGCCGATACATTCTGGACACTTCAGGCAGCGATCAATCCTCATCATCCGGGAAACCGGAGATGTCGAATTCATCCCATAGAGCGTCGATGTCACGACGCTCTTTTTTCGTAGGTCTTCCAGCACCCCTCTCGCGCGTGACAAAGAAAGTCTCCACCGGAGCGCGCATCTTGTCGAGCTCGGACTGAGGCGTGAGATTCTCGGCAAACTCCGGCACCAGCCTGGCACCCATCCTGTTCTCAGTAAGCTGCAGCACCTTGAAGGTGAACTGGACAGATCCCTTGCGCACGGACAGGGTATCCCCGGACTTCACACCCTTGGAAGGCTTTGCCGGCGAACCGTTGAGGAGGACCTTGTTGCCATTGCAGGCGGCTGTAGCCTCGCTTCTCGTCTTGAAACAGCGTATGGCCCAGATGTATTTGTCAAGCCTGACTTGTTCTGCCATGATTCATTCTCAATTCAAAGGTGAAGAACTGTCTATATCCGATGCCTCCACATCATTGTCACTGTCGTCATCGGAAGCGATATATCTGTCAACGACATCCTGGGCCTCTACCATGGTTTCGAGAAGGACGGTATTCTTCGCGGCCGGCATGAGGAAGAAATCCGGAACCTCCGCAGGTATGAGTATGGTTTCTCCCGGCTTCACCGAATAAGTCTCCTTTTCGCCGTCGATCTCTGTCTGTATCACAGCCTCCCCGGAGAGACAGGTATAAGTGACGAAACTGCCGAACTTCTCGCAGAACACATGAAGGGCATCCTTGAGTCTGACCTCATGCACCGTGAACTCAGGATTGTCGGTAAGCCTCGTGGTATTGCCGGCCTCATCTTCGTGGAGATCCGGACGGACTGTACCTTCCGCATCGGGGTTGTACCGGCCATAATCGATGAAATCGAATGCAGCCTCGAGCGTGAGTTCCGAATCGAAATCATCTGCCGCCTGAGCCGCACCCCAGGTGAAGAGACGGAAATCCAGAGGAGAAGACTCGGATATCTCCGCAATCGTGAGATCACCCTGCGCTGCGTGTACAAGGCCTGGATATATGAAATAACTGTCGCCCGCGCGGACTTCTACTGTGTTGAGAAGAGCGTCCACAGTACCATTCTGGCATGCATCATAGAACTCCGCAGATGAGACATCTCTCTTGAAGCCAAGATGGAACTTCGCTCCCGGAGCGGCCGAGACCACATACCACAGTTTCGACTTGCCCAGAAAATCGAATCTCTCCTCCGCGATCACATCATCCGGGTGGACAACAAGCGGTGTACACCCATTTATGTCCCTGAACCTGATGGTGACCGGGAACTGGCGGCCGTAGTAGCCGAACACGCCCTCTCCCACGACTCTGTCCATATACATCTCCATGACCTCGCTGATCGAGCTTGCAGCGAGCCAGCCGTTTCGTATCTCTGAGTCCAGGTAACCGAGATCGGCAATCTGGACAACATCTCCTCCCGCTTCCTCGATAGGGACAAACTTCATCGGGTACAGTTTCTTCTCTTCTTCCATGAATCGTGATTGTTAGTGCTGCAAAGATACCCATTTTTTACTATCTTCGCCTATCATGAAAGGCGTAAACATATTTCTTGCCGACGGCTTCGAGGAAGTCGAGGCGCTCGGAACAGCAGACGTCCTCCGCAGAGGGGGCATCGACGTGAAACTCATCTCAATCACAGACGAACCGTTCGTGACCTCGTCGCACAACATCACCGTGGGCACAGACGAATGTCTCTGCGACATGGATCTCAGCATGGGCAGCGTCAGCGGACAGGATGTGATGATTTTCCCCGGGGGCATGCCAGGCACCAGAAATCTTGCGGCGTGCAGGCCGCTCATCGATGAGATGAACCGCCATTACGCCGAAGGCGGTACCGTCGCTGCCATATGTGCGGCACCGGGTTTCGTACTCGGCCAGCTCCAGGGCATCAGCGGAGTGCCGTTCACCGGATTCGACGGATGCGAGACCAAAGCCGTGGAAGCAGGCGGCATATTCACGCCGAAGCCTGCAGTCACGAGCGGACGCATCATCACCGGTCGAAGCTCCGGACACTCTCTGGCGTTCGGGCTTGAGATTCTCAGGAAACTTGCGGGAGAAGAGAAGGCGGCGGAAGTAGCCTACGGGATGTTCCTTACCTGCGAATGACCACCCTCTCTATCCTTCGAGGGACAGATGTGAATATCTCGTAAGGAATAGTGCCGAGAATCGAAGCCAGTTCTGAGACTGTCGGATCGGCTCCGAATATGGTGACTGTATCGCCCACCCTGGCATCAGTGCCTGTCACATCTATCATACACATGTCCATGCATATGTTGCCGATGGTGGGAACCCTCTTGCCATTGAGTGAGAATGACGCCCTTCCGCAGCCGAAATGGCGGTCGATGCCGTCTGCGTACCCCACCGGAATGGTTGCGATGACGGTGCCTTCCGGAGCCACCTTGCCGTGACGGCCATAGCCTATGGTATCCTGAGGGCAGGTCAGAGTCTTGATCTGAAGTATCTTCACCTTGAGCGAAGCGACCGGGGAGAGCTTCACTCCCGGAATGGCGCTGATGCCGTAGATGCCGACTCCGAGACGGGCCATGTCGAACTGGAACTGGGGAAACCTCTCAATGCCGGCAGAGTTGAGGATGTGCCGCATCGGGGTGTAGCCTATACCATCGGTTATGGTCTTGGTATTAGACTTGAACATCTCCACCTGAGAGAGCGTGAAGGCATCCTCCTCGGGATCTTCCGCCACGCAGAGATGCGAGTACATGGATTTCACCCTGACATACGGGCACTCCTTCAGGAAAGCGATGAGCCCGTCGATCTCGGAACTCATGAAACCGAGCCTGTGCATGCCGGTGTCAAGCTTGATGTGCACGGGAAAATCCCTGATGCCGCGCTTCTCCAGCACCGCACAGAGAGCCTTGAGGGTATATAGGTTGGGTATGCCGGGTTCAAGATGATTGTCTATGATCTCCTCAAAGAAATCAGTTCCGGCAGTGAGTACCAGGATAGGAAGGCTGATACCTGCCTGACGCAGCTCGACGCCCTCGATGGGAAGCGCCACAGCGAGATAGTCCGCCCCTGCCTGCTGAAGCATGGCGGCGAACTCCACGGCACCGTGGCCGTAGGCGTTGGCTTTCACCAGCACCAGAAGCTTGGTAGTGGGCTCAAGCTTTGAACGGAAATACCTGAAATTCTCCTTGCAGGCGGGAAGATTCAGCTCCAGTCTTGAAAAATCGTTTTCGCTGTGATTCATCTCACTTTCGGTATAAGTATTGCAAATATACCGAAACTAATGGAATTTTGTTAATTTCGCACCGTACATAAAAAAGCACACATCATGATCTGGACCATTATGATCGCCATAATGATTGTCAGCTATATCATTCAGGCGGTCCTCAACAGCAAATTCGAAAAATACAGTCAGATCCTCAATCCCGGAGGACTCACCGGCGCGGAAGTGGCGGCTAAGATGCTCCAGGCACATGGCATCACAAACGTGAAGGTCACCTGCATCGACGGACAGCTCACCGACCATTTCAATCCTCTGGACATGACAGTCAACCTCAGCAGGGAGGTTTACACACAGCGCAGCGTCGCAGCTGCCGCCATAGCGGCACATGAGTGCGGCCATGCGGTCCAGCATGCGGTGGGATACGCTCCGGTCAAGCTCCGCAGCGCGCTTGTGCCTGTAGTGTCATTCTCCAGCAAATGGGTATCCTGGGTGCTTCTGGCAGGAGTGCTCCTCATCCAGTTCACACCGTCCCTGCTCTGGCTCGGAATCGCCCTCTTCGCCATGAGCACACTGTTCAGCTTCGTCACCCTCCCGGTAGAGATCAACGCGAGCAGCAGGGCCATCAAGTGGCTAGACTCGAACCGCATCGCATACGGCGAGGCCAGGGAGCAGGCGGTGGATGCTCTCAAATGGGCAGCATACACCTATGTGATTGCAGCTCTGGGATCGCTTGCGACCTTGCTCTACTATGTCAGCATAGCCAGCAGAAGAGACTAGAAAAGTGTAGGATGATTTTCGTCCAGGCCCTCGAGCACACGCTCCATGATGGCCTGACGGAAAAGAGCAGATTTTGAAGAAACCTTGAAGAGGCGGCAGTATTCATCTATTGCCGCCATTTCTTTTTCATTGAAAAGGATTACCTGCCTCTGATTGCGCACAAGAGCCGCCTTCTGCTTCTCAAGGAAGTCAGGATCGACTGTCGGGACTGATCTCTTTTTTCGTGCACACATGAAGCAAAAGTAAGTATAAAAAAGTGATTGTCAAAGGAACTAGAGGATGGAAGCCACCACTCTCGCAAGCTGATCGGTGCAGGAAGTGCCTCTCCCATGGCAATCGACGCCTCTAAGCTTCTCGACTACGGTCTCGAGAGGCATGCCCTCAAGGAGCCGCCCTATGGCCTGCAGGTTGCCGTTGCAGCCTCTCTCGTATCTGAGGCCATGCACCTTTCCTTCCACCACCTGGAATTCTATCCTCTCGGAACAGACCATTGCACTTGGCTCTGCCACTATGTAACGCACTCCGTCCACGGTCCTGTCCGTGATGATTCTGTAATCTTCTCCTGTCATTGAAATGAAATGTATTTATCTGTTACCACACCCTTTCTGTCCAGACTGATGATATGAGGAAGGGTTGTCAGGTCAAATGCATCGAACAGCATGCGCCCCCCTTCCAAGTCATCTGCCATGAAAGCGTCGACATCCACCATGAATACCTTCGTCTTTCCTTTGAGTACGGAAGGAAGCGCTTCTTTCTCTTTCTGACAGTTCGAGCATCCTTCAGAGAAAAACATCAGATATGCAGGTCTGCCGCGGAGGCGGCTGATGTCAAGTGTCTTGGATTTTGCGCCTCTGGCCGTGAGCATGGTTCCGGAAAGCTTCATCTCCGGGAGCCTGCTGCCGGCAGGATTGCGGTCAAGCAGTTCATCCTCGATCTTTCCGATAGTGACAAGCTGCTGCAGCGCCTCGACTGTCAGACGGCGGCCCAGGATGGTCCCGTCCTTGTCCAGATAGAACATTCTCGGAGTCTGAAGGATGCCGTAGAGACGGTACATGTCGGACTCCCCTTCCGGATCCCACATATGGAAAACCCGGATCTTGTCCGAATCTATCTTGAACTTTTCCCCGATATAAGAATTCCACGCACCTCTGTCAGAACCCACATATACGGCATAGAAATCCAGTTCGGACTCACACATATCCAGATAGCTGCGGAGAAGGATGGATTCGAGCCTGCATTTGCCGCACTCCGTGTCGTAGAAGTACAGGACGCGTCGGCGTTCTCCCGGACCTCCGAGCGTTGCAATGCCGCCATCGATCAGTTCGAGGTCGATCACCGGAGACGGCATGCCTGTCAGGGTATTCCTGTTGAACTCCACAAATATGGATGCCTTCAGCTGTGCGTCGTCGGAAGCGAGTCTGACCTTGCCGGGACCGATCCACTCGTCATAGATGGCGATGGCGACAGTCTCCTCACCCATGACCCTGGAGTCTGAATAATGATCGAACAGCTTTGTGGCGACCCTCTGGCGCAGGATGGAGTCAGTGCACGAATTGATCAGGAATGAGCACTCATTCACCTTGACTTCCATGGACTCCCCTTCGATGGCCGCAACATAACCGTCAAGCATCGCATCCATCTTCGCCAGGGAGACAGAGTCCACCTGGGCTGAAAGGATGTGGCAGGACAGGAATGACGCCACCAGCAGATTGAGGATCTTACGCATTCCAGTCAGGCATTGTAACCCCTTCGGAAAGGAACAGGCTGGTATCGCCGTGATGACGGAGGATGTCCCTGACTGCGGAAGATGAGATATGTGCGAATTCCTGTGCAGTCGGGATGATCACGGTCTCGATCTCCGGAGCAAGCCGCCTGTTGGCATCGGCGATGGAGCGCTCGGTCTCGAAATCGATCATGTTTCTCACCCCGCGCACTACATGATAGATGCCGAGTTCGCGGCAGATGTCGATGGTCAGGCCGTCATAGTTGGTCACAGACACGCCTTCCAGCCCGGCCGTAGCCTGACGGATGATGTCGATGCGCTGGTCCACGGTGAAGAAGCCGCGCTTGTCCTGGTTGATGCCGACGGCCACGACGACCTCGTCGAACATGGTCAGGGCACGTTTGAGGATATTGAGATGACCCGCGGTGAACGGGTCGAACGAACCAGGGAAAAGAGCTTTCCTTTTCATGACTACAGTTGCCAGTTGATAGGAGTCTTGCCTTCGGCAGCAAGAATTTCGTTTGCCCTTGAAAAATGGCGACAGCCGAAGAATGCGCCGCGGGCGAGAGGCGATGGATGTGCAGCCTCGAGCACATGATGACGGGAAGTGTCGATCAGGTCTTTCTTTGAGCGGGCGAAATTGCCCCAGAGCAGGAACACCACCCCTTCGCAGCGGTCGGAGATGCAGCGTATCACCGCATCGGTGAACTCCTGCCAGCCTATCCCCTGATGAGATCCTGCATCCCCGCTGCGCACGGTCAGGATGGCGTTGAGCATCAGCACCCCCTGTTTCGCCCATGGTTCAAGGTCGGGGCTGCCGGACATGCTTATGCCCAGGTCCGTGCTTATCTCCTTGAATATGTTCTTCAATGAAGGAGGAGCAGGCACTCCCTCAGGAACGGAGAAAGACAGACCCATGGCCTGTCCGTATCCGTGGTATGGGTCCTGTCCCAGAATCACGACCTTGACCTGGTCTACAGGGGTCAGGTCAAAGGCCCTGAATATGAGCCTGCCCGGAGGGAAGATGACCGTCCCCTGCGCCTTTTCACGGTGCAGGGTCTCGACGAGTTTCGCGAAATACGGTTTCTCGAACTCGGCGGCCAGTGCGGTCTTCCAGCTCTGTTCTATCCTTACTTCCATCAGAAGATATTTTCAATCACGTCCTGGATGGTCTTCACATACTTGAACTCAAGGCCCTTGATATAGACATCCTTGATATCCTCGATGTCCTTGCGGTTCTCTTCACAGATGACGATGGTGGTGACTCCGGCCCTTTTGGCCGCAAGAATCTTCTCCTTGATGCCTCCCACAGGAAGCACTCTTCCGCGCAGTGTCATCTCGCCGGTCATGGCATAGTGGAGCTTTATTCTCTGGCCGCGCAGGGCAGACACCATCGAGCTCACCATGGTGATGCCGGCAGACGGTCCGTCCTTAGGGACGGCACCTTCCGGCACATGCACATGGATATCCTTCGAGGCGAACTCCTCCGAGGTCATGCCGGCAAGCTCGGGATGCGCCTTGATGTACTGATATGCTATGGTAGCCGATTCCTTCATGACATCGCCGAGATTGCCGGTCATGGAAAGGATTCCCTTGCCGCTGGAGATGGATGACTCCACGAAAAGTATCTCTCCACCCATCTCTGTCCAGGCGAGTCCGGTGACGACTCCCGGCACCTCATTGCCCTTCTGGCTGTCGTGGGAGTTTGTCGGCAGACCGAGATACTCCTTTAGGTGCTCCTTCTTGATCACTGCAGGATAATCCTGTTCGAGAGCGATCTTCTTCGCAGTCACACGGGCTATCTTAGCCACCTGCTTCTCCAGACCGCGGACTCCGCTCTCGTGGGTATAGTCATCCACCACTGCCCTGAGGGCTGCAGGGTCGATCTTGAGAGCCTTCTTGTCGATACCGTGCTCCTCGAGCTGTTTCGGGATGAGGAAGTGGCGCGCGATCTGCACCTTCTCCTCTGCGAGATATCCGGTCACGTTGATCATCTCCATACGGTCGCGAAGCGCTGGCTGAATGGAAGAAATGCCGTTTGCCGTGGTTATGAAGAGGACATTCGACAGGTCATAGTCGATATCCAGATAGTTGTCGTGGAAAGTCGCGTTCTGCTCCGGATCGAGAGCCTCGAGCAGCGCGGATGAAGGGTCGCCCTTGAAGTCAGAGCTGAGTTTGTCGATCTCATCAAGGACGATGACAGGGTTGGACTTCCCGGCTCGTGCGATTCCATTGAGAATGCGTCCCGGAAGGGCACCGACGTAAGTCTTGCGGTGTCCGCGGATTTCTGCCTCGTCATGCATGCCGCCGAGGGAGATGCGTACATACTCTCGTCCGAGAGCCTTGGCTATGGATTTTCCCAGAGATGTCTTACCGACTCCCGGAGGGCCATAGAGGCAGAGGATAGGAGATTTCATATTCCCCTTGAGCTTGAGTACGGCAAGATACTCTATGATCCTGTCCTTGACAGAATCAAGGCCGAAATGGTCATTGTCGAGCACTTTCTGGGCATGCTTGAGATCCAGGTTGTCCTGAGACATCACATTCCATGGAAGATCGAGCATGAACTCCATATAATTGTACTGCACACTGTAGTCTGGAGATGACGGGTTGTAGCGCTCGAGTTTCGCGATCTCCTTCTCGAAAGCCTCAGCCACCTTATCCGGCCAGTCCTTCTGGGCAGCCCTCTCACGGAAGCGTGCGATATCTTCCATGTCGTCCATGCCAAGTTCCTCCTGGATGGTGCGGAGCTGGTTGTTGAGATAATACTCCCTCTGCTGCTGATCGATCTCCATCTTGACTTTCTGGTTGATCTCCTGCTTGATCTTGAGGTACTCGAGCTGGGCATCGAGAGCGGAAAGAAGATTCATCGCCCTCGCCTTGAGGTCGTCGTACTGGAGGAGATCCACCTTCTCGTTGTAGTTGTCAAGCTCTATCGAGGTGGCTATGAAATTCACCAGGAAACCGAAGTCGTCGATGGTCTTGAGTGCAGACACGGCCTCCTTTGATGCAAAGCCGGCGTTCTTGATGATCTGTCCCGCCTTCTCCTTGAGGGTCAGGGCAATCACACGCACGTCACTTGCATCCTCTTCGGAGAGATGCTCTTCAAGATAGTGGACCCTTGCAGTTATATATGGCTCATAAGAGATGATGTCATCGACTGAGATGCGCTGGAAACTCTGGAGTATGGCCGTGATGGTGCCGTCCGGCATCTCTATCGTCTTTACAATCTTAGCGACGGTGCCATACATGCTGAGGTCCTCCTTCTGAGGCTCCTCCACAAGCACATCGATCTGCGGAACAGCTCCGATGAAAGCCCCGTGCTTCTCAGCATCCCTGATGAGTCTGATCGATTTCTCGCGACCTATAGTAATAGGATATACGGTGCCAGGGAAAAGTACCGCATTCCGGAGTGCAAGCACCGGAAGTGTATCGGGAAGATCGGCTTCATTGAACCTGATCGGTCCCTCTCCCTGCATGACGGGGATTATGTTCACTTCTGCACCTGCGGGAAACATGAATTCGTTGTATTTGTTGTCCATATATGTCCTGTATAAGCATAATCTGCCATTTTGGCAGAAGGCTGTTCTGCCAATAGGCGCATGCAGTAATGGTCAATCTTCATGCCAATGAATGAGATGGCAGAAAACTGTCGCAATATAGGAAAGTTACGGGATAAAATCATTTGGGTTTTTCTGAAATATTAGTAAATTTGCCGTCCATTTAGAAATTAGCGGATAAAAAAAGAAACAATCATGACCAAAGCAGAAATCGTAAATGAGGTTGCAAAAGCAACAGGTGTTGAGAAAGTGACTGTCCAGACCGTCGTAGAGGCGTTCATGGAGAGCGTAAAGGGATCAGTGGAGAAGGGAAATCCTGTATATCTTCGCGGTTTTGGTAGCTTCATCATCAAGCATAGAGCACAGAAGGCAGCAAGAAACATCACCCGCAAGACCACTATCACCATTCCTGAGCACAACATTCCTGCATTCAAGCCGGCAAAGTCATTTGCTGCTGCAGTCAAGGAAAAGTAGTAACACAAAATATACACATCTTTTAAAACCATTTAATTATGCCAAGCGGTAAGAAGAGAAAGAGACATAAGATGTCAACGCACAAACGCAAGAAGCGTTTGCGCCTGAACAGACACAAGAAGAAGTAAACCCGACAATGGAGACTGAGATTTCTGTAAAAGATCTGTTTGTCGAGGTATCGGCGACAGAGGTTCAGATCGCTTTGATGCAGAATCACAAGTTGATCGAACTGAGCAGGGAGTCCAGTCAGGGTCACAGCTATAGCGTGGGAGATGTTTTTCTCGGAAGAGTCAAAAAACTTCTCCCCGCTTTGAATGCTGCCTTTGTCGACATCGGTGACAGCAAGGAAGCTTTCATCCACTATCTCGATCTTGGGTTGTATTTCAACTCATATGACGAGTTCGTAAAGAAAAGCAACCCCAACACTGATCTATCTGGCCTGTACAGTGACATCAAGGTGGGACCGGCTCTTGCAAAAGAGGGTCACATCGAGGATGTCCTGAAGGTTGGACAGATGTTGGTATGTCAGATCGTCAAGGAGCCGATTTCCACAAAGGGATCCAGACTGACTGCAGAGATTTCATTGGCAGGAAGAAACATTGTGCTGCTCCCTTTCGCACAGAAAGTGAGCATTTCCCAGAAAATCTCCTCGAAGGAGGAGAAGAAGAGGCTCGAGACACTGGTCAAGAGCATACTCCCAAAGAATTACGGAGCCATCATAAGGACTGCAGCCGAGGGAAAGAATGCCGCGGTGCTTGTCGGAGAGCTCCGGTCACTCATTGAGAAATGGGAGTCATCCTGGAAAAAGATCGCGAAGAGCAAAGGAGTCAGTCTCCTCTTCACGGAGTACTCGAAAACAACTACCATCCTCAGGGATCTTCTGAATGAGGACTTCTCAAACATCTACGTCAACGATGAGAAGATCTACGAGGAAACCAGAAAGTATATTTCTCTGATCTCTCCAGAGCAGGAGAAAATCGTCAAGCTCTATGACGGCAAAGAGCCTATCTTCGACCATTTCGAGGTCACACGCCAGATCAAGAGCTCATTCGGGAAGGTAGTCCCGATGAAGCAGGGTTCATACCTTGTCATCGAGTCGACGGAAGCGCTCAATGTCATCGATGTCAACAGCGGCATCAGGGCAAAGACCACAGACCAGGAGGAAAACACCTATGAGGTGAATCGATATGCAGCTGAAGAGATCGCACGCCAGCTGAGGCTCAGGGACATGGGAGGCATCGTCATTGTGGACTTCATCGACATGGAGACACAGGAGCACAGAAACGGCCTCTACAAATACATGGAAGAGCTCATGGCGTCCGACAGAGCAAAGCACAACGTGCTCCCGCTCACGAAGTTCGGACTGATGCAGATCACAAGACAGAGGATTCGCCCGGCAACACAGATCGAGACCGCAGAGGTCTGCCCGGTCTGCAATGGAACCGGAAAGGTGGCATCCAGTGTCGTCATCGACGAGCAGGTAGAGAGGCAGCTCTCTTACCTTGTACAGGACAAGGGCATCACGAATCTAGAGCTGAGGCTCAGCCCTATGCTTGGAGCCTATCTGACAAGAGGATTCAATTCCTACGTCAGGAAGTGGAAAAAGAAGTACAAATGCAAGATCAAGGTCACAGAGGTGACCGACTTCACAGTCCTGCAGAATGAATTTTACAATGAGAAAGGCGAGAAACTTTAGTTTCCCGCCTTTCTTTTGTCATACAGCAGATGACCTAGTCGTGCCTGCCTATGCTTCTGAGATAGGATATGAGCATCTCGGGGCGGTCTGTCTGTATCATGGACACTCCCATATCGAGAAGGCGGCCGTAGATCCTGTCATACTCTTTCGTCTGGTAGGCGGCATCGTCATCCCATCCGTCACCTCCGCAGAGAGAAGCCCAGATCGTATTGACCCATACCTTCGAGCCCTTCGCGATGGCCTTGGCTGCAGCCTCCTCTATCCTGCCGTCCTGAGCAGGATAGCACATCTCGTAAGCCATAGGAGCCTCCTCCCCGTCAAGGAATGACTGGAAGAGAGTCTGGCCTGCCTCCTTATGGAGATCGATGATAGGCATATACATCATATTGTGCTCGTGCTCGCCGAACTTTTCCTTCACATCGGACATGAGTCTTTTTCCCTTGATGAGAATCTGGTCGGTAACGCCGAGTTCCTCAGTGATGGCCAGTACCATGTCATAGAACTGATAACCCTGGTCCACATTCACGCAGATACGGTCCTTTGCAGTCTCGAGAGCCTGCCTGAGCGTAGGCATCTTCAGAGAGTCTATGGTCACTCCGTGTGCCCTCTTCAGGCTGAACTGCATCAGTTCATCATAGGTATAGTCGCTCACAAGTCCCTTGCCGTTGGTGCAGCGGTTGATGGTGGCATCATGGCTGAGTACAAGAACGCTGTCTTTGGTAAGCTTGAGGTCAAGCTCCATGATATCAGCCCCCATGGCTATGATGGATTCAATGGCCGGAATGGAATTCTCCGGATAGTTTCTCCAGTCACCCCTGTGGCAGGCCACCACGACATACCTGGAATTCGGGTCCTGCATCTGGGCGGCAATCATCTCGGCGCGGTTTGCATACCGAGGAGCCTGAGCCGCCTGCTTCCCGCAAGATACGAGAGCGATGACGGCTGCAGCTAAAAGAATGATTCTTCTTCTCATCGTTTATTATTTTGTGTGGTTATCAGAACTGTCCTGGTCAGACAGAGTGCGAGGAGGAGCAGTGCCACGAAGCAGCATATCCTTCCAGGGATATCGCCATTTCTCACGAAGAAAGTCTCCTCGCTGTTGAGATTCACCTGTCCACCCAGCACTTCCTGCTCCCACCAGGTCGATTCACCTGAGATCTCTCCCCTCTGGTTTATGAATCCCGATATACCTGTATTGGCACATCGCGCTATATCACGGCGAGTCTCGATGGCACGCAGGCTGGCATAGCTCAGATGCTGTCTGTATCCCGGCGTATTCCCCCACCACGCGTCATTGGTGATCACAGCAAGAGCCTTGGCGCCGGCCTTTACATATCCGGTGCAGAACTCGCCATATATGGACTCGTAGCAGATGATGCATCCCAGAGGGATGCTCCGGTCCACATTGCCGTTTCCATCATACGAAACGGCGTTCAGAAGCGAGATCTCATCCTGACCTATGCACCTGCCCATCACATGACCGAGCTTGTCATCTATCTTGGTAAAGAAGCGGGGGTACGGAGTCATCTCGACTCCCACTACCAGCTTCGACTTGTGGTACATCTCCGTGCGCCCGGTACGGTCCATGATCACACCTGTATTGCGAGACTCCACCCATCTCCCGTCCCTGAGCTGCCATGCGAGGACAGATGGGGCTTCCGGAGTCGTAAAGAACTCATGTGCCGACGCGCCGAAAAGAAGATTGGCGTCAGGATAATCCTCGAGGAAACCGCGCATCCGGTTCCACGTATAGCCTTCTTCGACTTTTCCGAGAACGATGTCATTCGTGAAGGTCTCCGGCGCAAGGATAAGTGTCGGAGCTCCCGGCCTGTGCGACCTGAGCCCCTTCTCCAGCATATCGATCAGGATCACATCCTGCTGCGCCTGGGAAAGGGACTGGAACTTCATGTATGGATCGAAATCAGGCTGGGCGATGACCACATCCATCTTCCCTTCCGAACGCTCTTCGAAGCTGTTCCAAATATGGAATGACCATATGAAAGGCGCCGCAATGATGAATGCGGCAGCCGCAGCCGCGACTCCCCTGGCCTTTGCGCTGAGGACCTGGAAATCCCCCTGCATCAGCGCCTTGAGAATCAGGAAAAGGGATATGTTCGAAGCCCATATCCACAGAGAGCCGCCCAGGGTACCAGTGTACTCATACCACTGGATGCACCTGATATCCCGTGCGAAGGCATTGCCGAGCACCAGCCACGGCCATGATATCTGAGCGTCGAAATACAGACGCTCCCATGCTATCCAAAGCACTGCCAGGAAGATAAGCGACAGCACAGGACTGAAACGCTTCCTGGAGTACCTGTATGCCGCAAATATCACAGACATCTGTGCCGCATTTGCCACAATGGCAAATATGCCGCCGCCTACTGTCGCATTGCACACCCAGAAGGTCGTGAATGCGTTCCAAAGCACAAAGGCGAGGTACTGCCACCAGAAAAAGCGTCTGACGCCGTGGGCATCGGCAACCGCTTCCATAAGCAGCAGTGGGACAAAACCGGCAAGAGCCAGAAAGCCGAGATGAGGAACCAGGAACGGTAAACTCATCATGACAGAAAAAAGCAGCGCCAGAAGTGCCAGAATTGACTTGATGTTTCTCATATAATAGAACAAATGTAATCAATAATTTGCTACCTTTGTGACAAATCATACATAATAATGAAAGTAATCATCAGACAGACTAAAGCAGAGGCTTCCGTATGGGCAGCCCGCTACATTGCATCAAAGATCAACGAAAAGGCAGCTCAGACCGACAAGCCGTTTGTGCTCGGTCTCCCTACCGGATCGACACCTATCGACACCTATCAGGAACTCATCCGCATGAACAAGGCAGGTGAAGTCAGCTTCAAGAATGTCATCACTTTCAACATGGACGAGTACGTAGGCATCGCTGAGGATCATCCGGAGAGCTACCACTCATTCATGTACAACAACCTCTTCAACCACATCGACATCCCTAGAGAGAATATCCACATCCTCAACGGAAATGCAGCTGACCTCAAGAAAGAGTGTGCAGACTACGAGAAGGCCATCCTCGCTGCAGGCGGAATCGACCTCTTCCTCGGTGGTGTAGGCGAAGACGGACACATCGCTTTCAACGAGCCTTTCTCATCACTCAAGTCACGCACCAGAGTGGTAACCCTCACCCAGGATACCATCGAGGTGAACTCACGCTTCTTCGGCGGCGACACATCACTCGTGCCGAAGCAGGCCATGTCTGTCGGCGTAGGTACCGTATGCGATTCAAAGGAAGTGCTCATCCTCAGCTTCAGCGAGAAGAAGGCAAGAGCCACACAGGCAGCCATCGAGGGTCCTATGACACATGTCATCACCCTTTCAGCACTCCAGATGCACGAGAACGGCATCGTAGTGCTTGACGAAGGCGCTGCAAGCCTCCTCTCAGAGGAGAACAAGGCTTACTTCAAGGCTGTTGAAGAGGCTGAGGCGTAATCACGCCACTTGTCAAGAAGTTTCACCATATCATCGGGAAGGCAGGAATCGAATTGAATCCACTTCCCGGTGGAAGGGTGGACAAAGCCCAGAGTACGGGCATGAAGTGCCTGACGTGGGCATACCTCGAAGCAGTTCATGATGAACTGCTTATATTTTGCGTATATGGTCCCCTTGCGGATCTCTGATCCGCCATATCTCTCATCATTGAACAGAGGGTGACCTATCGAACTCATATGCACGCGTATCTGATGTGTGCGACCTGTCTCGAGTCTGCACTCCACCAATGTGACAAAGCCGAATCTCTCAAGCACCTTATAGTGCGTCACAGCATGCTTTCCCTTATCCGGGTCATCATACACACGGAATCTCAGCCTGTCATTGGGATCACGGCCGATATTGGCATCGATCGTGCCTTCATCCTCCTGGAGATTGCCCCATACTATGGCATTGTAGCGTCTCTCGATAGAGTGCTCGAAGAACTGCCCGGCAAGATTGAGCTGGGCTTCATCATTTTTGGCCACGACGAGAAGACCGGAAGTATCCTTGTCGATACGGTGCACGAGTATGCCCATTCGCTCATCCTCCGCATCCGGTCCCTGAGATATGCCCAGATGATATGAAAGTGCATTGACGAGAGTTCCCTCGAAATGGCCGTGACCGGGATGGACCACCATTCCCGCCTGCTTATTGACCAGCAGAAGGTCATTGTCCTCATAAACGATATCAAGAGGGATGTCCTGGGGAAGAATCTCCATGCCGCGCCTGCGATACGGCATCACGAAGCGTATGACATCATTGGGACGGATGATCAGATTGGCCTTCGCGACCTTGTCATTCACGCGCACATAGCCTTCCTTTATGGCTGTCTGCACGCGGTGACGGGAGGTATCCTCAAGATGCGTTGCCATATACTTGTCGACACGCATCGGAGTCTGCCCCTTGTCCACATTGAGCCGGAAATGCTCAAACATCCCCTGCTCTTCATCGCACTCCCCTTCCTCGAGGATAGCGCCGTTGGGAGCGACGGCCCCTGCCTCAAGCTCCTCGTCGTCAAACCAGACCTTCTCCATCAGCGCTTGCTCTTTGCGGGCTCTTTCGTGAGTGTGAGAGATACTTCCGAGCCCATCTGGCACTCGGCAGAAGACGGTGCGGGATTCTGGCTCACTACAGTGGCAAAGAGAGAGTCCTGGTAAGTCTTGCAGGTCTCGTCAAAACGGAGACGTCCTACATTGAGGGAATTGTCCTGGAGGACATCAGCTGCCCTCAGATATTTCATGCCAACGACGTTCGGCACCCTTGTGAGATAGTCCTGGTCATTGAGTCCGACCACGAGATCCACGGTGGCCTCGCTCTCGATCTGGCGCCCCTTGCGTATCTCCGCGTTGCGGTAGGTCTGCTTGAGAACGATATTGGTAGCCTCATCGCTCACATATGTGATCTTTCCAAGATAAAGGCCCCTTGACGACAGCTCTGCCCTTGCCTGACGGAGCGACAGGCCCACCAGGTCCGGCATCGTGACCTTCTTGGGGATGACGGAGTTGATGGTGAGTCGTATCTTGCGGCCAGTCTTGACATCTGTCCCCGCCTTCGGGATATGGCTGTTGACAGCACCTCTCTGAGCCCTCTTGGAGAAGACCGAGTCGGTAACCTCTACCCTGAGTCCGCTGTGTTCTGCCACACGCCTTGCCTCGCTGACCTCAAGTCCCGCGAGATCCGGTACCTGCACATACTTTCCATGGTGAGTGAGGACGCCAAGAACAAGATTGGCGAGTACGGCGAAAGCGACGACAAACACCGCAGCGCCTATGAGGTTCTTCAATATCCAGTGTGATGAGACTTCCTTGCTCATTGCGTTTCAATATTATATGTCAGAGTTGCAAAGGTAACAATTATTTGGGGTAATGACCATATCCATGCGCACATCATGCTCCTCCACCGGCACCTCTTCCACAAGTTGGTGCTCAAAGGCCACAGCCGCCTTGATGCAGTTCAGTGATGGCAGGAGGCGGTCATAGTAGCCTTTCCCTCTGCCGAGGCGCCCGCCTTCCGCATCGAATGCCATACCGGGGACCACCGCAAATCCGATCTCTCCGACAGGTACGGCAACCGCATCGGAGGATGGTTCCAGAATGCCCCTGTACCCTTCGACCATATGCACTGGAGAATACTCCCTCAGTTCCAGGATATCTCCCACAACCTTCGGGAGGACTATCCTCTTTCTGCCATGCCACCTGCGGATGAATCCGTGCGTATCCACCTCACCCGGCATGGACCAGTACAAAAGAACAATATCTGAATCCTTGAATCCAGATATTGTCTCTATGGTCTGCCAGATCTGCTCCGAGCCATGAAACGGGCCCTGCGCATTTCTGATCTGTTTTCTCAATTCTTTCTTGTCCATCTTGCTATCTTCCCGGAGGAGGACCCATAGGGCCACGGCCACCAGGACCTCCCATTCCACCCGGGCCGCGCATCTTGCTCCTGTCGAAAGTACCGAAGCGGTATGTCAGAGAGAGAATCACATATCTTCCGAGAGTGTTGTTTCTGGTCTCCATATGGTAGTTGGATGCGTCTGTCACCGTAAGGTTCTTGGCCTGATCGAAGATATCGTATCCCTTGAGGGTGAGAGTGAACTTTTTCTTGAAAAGAAGCTTGCTGATCTCCGCATTGAGGACATGCTCATCCGGCTGCTGGGTAGAATAACCGCGATACCAGTTATACTCGTAGTCTGACTTGAAGGTGATACCAGGCTGGTCCCAGGTCCAGTTGATGGAAGCGGACACCTGATTGTTCCATGTGGTCGACTCCGCCTCAGGCCTGATGGAATACCACGACCTGGAGTACCTCGTCCTTCCCGACGCCCTCAGCTCAAGATTGTCAGACCTGTAGGTGAGTCTGAGTCTCTCCACCAGGTTGAGGGTCTGGATGTTGCTGACATCAAAATTCTTATCTTTGCTTATATCCGCATGATCAGCGAGGAATGATTCATAGTCCATATCTCCATCCTTGTAGTATCTGGACATGTCAAGATTCTTGCCCACGAACGATGAGGAATTGGAATATGACGCCCTGGTCATGTCTGTGATAGTGAAGTTCGATTTCGCAACAGGAAGGTTTATGAACATGTTTCCTGAGATATTTCCTGAAGAAGGGCCATTGAACGGCATCGAATACTGCGCTCCATTGTCGCCATACCAGAGGGCATTCACTATAGGAGACTGCACAAAATTGCCTTCAAGATGCGCATTGACAGAAGAGAACGTCTTCTTGTTGCTGAACCTGAAATCACTTCTGAGACCATGTGAGAAATATGGTTTCAGCATCGGATTACCAAATGAGATATCAAGAGGGTCCGTATTGTCCGGAACAGGCATGAGCTGCTTGGTCGAAGGCTGGCTGGAACGTCCGAAGTAGAATGCCCTGATATTCGAATTATCGTTCATATCATAGAAAAGCATCGCCTGAGGAGCCCAGTTGATCACCTTGCTGTCATACTGCTTGAGCTGTCCGTTCTTGTAGGTCTCATTATGTGTGTTTGTCGGCTTGGCCGCAAATCCCACCTGAGCTCTCAACCCCGTCTTCTGGTACAGGATATTGGCACCTACCGACTGGTTCACATACCTGTTGAGAATGCTGTTTGAGTAGATGTCATTCAGCACCTCGCCGGATGTCACATACTGCGGCATGCCATCGGCAAATCCGGGATTGGAACCGCTGTCATAAGTATCCTTGCCTGATTTCGAATTGTTCCAGCTGTACTCATAGTTGGCCTCCACATAGAAATCACTTCCCACAGGCTCCGTATATGTGACTCTGCCCATGAGAGATGAGTTCTTCGCATTCTGTTCAAATCTCTGGTTGATCAGCGAATCGAGTGCCTCTCCAGCTTCATAAGTAGTAGTCCTGGACTGGTTGAATCCATGGAGGTCGTTGTTTGAGAAACTGTAGCGGGACATCACGGTAAGAGTGCGTCCAGGGATTCCGAGTCTCTGACGGAGGAGTGCGAAACCCGATGTCGACCAGTTTCTGTTGTCACCGATATTGCGGTTGAAACCATCATTAGTCTTCACTGCACCCTGGCCATAGTCAGAGTAGGTGTTGAAATCCGATGACTCCGAGAAATTGCCTGTACCGAAATTGAGCGACGGCTGGAAAAGGATAGATGTATTCTCCGAGAACTTGTGATCGAGTCTCATGCCCACACGATGCCCATAGGTATTGGTAAGAGACACGCCGTCATTGTTGTAGATGAGTTCATGGTCGGAAAGATGGGTGGTCTTCGAACTGTTCTCCAGAACATTCTTTTCGGTGCCATTATAGAGATAATTGCCGCTGAGATCCATGTTTCCGTCGAAGAGGGTCCATGCACCGTTGACTCCGCCCATGTAAGAGGTGGTGATACCGTTACCCTGGCCCCAGCCACCCTGGCGTCCACCCATACCGCCACCGCCGCCACGCATGCCGCCCATCATCGCGCCGGACATGTCATTGAAGCCACGGTTATTGGTATTGTTGGCATTGAGAACGAGGGAAAGCTGTGTATCTTCGGTGAACTTACCCACGAATGCGGCGCCCTGATAGCGTGTATCATCATACTGGGTAGCCTTTGACGGAACATCATGTCCGGCACCTGCCATCACATTTCCGAAGGTGCCCTTCATCATTCCCGGCTTGACACTGAGGTCGATCACCTGCTCATCCTCGCCATCCTCTATACCGGTGAATTCGGCCTGATCGGACTTTTTCTTCACGACCTTGACCTTGTTGATGATCTTGGCCGGAATGTTCTTGCTGGCAAGCTGAGGATCATCCAGGAAGAAGGTCTTGCCATCGATGGTGATCTTCTTGATAGTCTCGCCATTGACAGTGATGGAACCGTCCTCTGACACCTCGACTCCCGGAAGTTTCTTGAGGAGATCCTCAAGGACATCGTTATCCGTGGTCTTGAAGGAGCTGGCGTTGTACTCGACGGTATCCTTCTTGATGATGATAGGATTTCCTGCAGCAGACACGCTTGCAGCGTCAAGAACCTCTTTGTCCTCTGCAATCTTGATGTCACCCATCTCGAGAGCGCCCTTCACCGCAATATCCTGAGTGTAGAGCTTGTAGCCCATGAGCTCAGCCTTGAAGACATAGGAACCGGCCCTTACGTTTTCAATCTTCACCTCACCGCGCTCATTGCTGAGCACATATTTGTAGACCTTTTCGGAATTCTTCTGTGTAAGTGACACCGTCGCAAAACCCAGCGGCTCTCCTGTGGTATTGTCAAGGAGCCTGGCGGTAACGCTTGCACCCTGGGCAAACGCCACAATTCCCATGAGAAAAAGAACCGCAGCTGAAGTCACAAATTTTGTCAGTCTGTTCATATAATGCTTTTTACTTTTTTCTTTCCGGACATTAGACACTCCCGAGAGCGGAAAGTTTAAAAAAAACTACTTTTTTACCCTGCCTGGATTGGCATCGATGAACTTTTCCCATGATGTTGCAGCCTTTGTGCTGGTCAAAGGGCTGGTAAGCTGGTAGTAGTGGCACATGGCTATGGCCAGGGCATCTGTAGCATCCAGATACTTCTCATCTATGTCTATACCCAGGGTGCGCTGCACTATGAGCGACACCTGTTCCTTTGATGCCGCTCCATTGCCGCATATCGCCATCTTGGCCTTGCGGGGAGCGTACTCGAATACAGGGATATCCCTGGTAAGGGCTGCCATCATTGCGGCGCCCTGAGCCCTTCCGAGCTTGAGCACCACCTGGGCATTCTGGCCATAGAACGGGGATTCCAGGGCCATGTCCGAGGGACTGTGCAGGTCGCAGAGAGTACCGACCTTCTCAAAGATACGTCGGAGCTTCGTATACGCATCCGGTTCCCTGCGAAGATCCAGGACACCCATATCCACGAAATTGGCGCGACCGCGCACATCAATATGAATGACCCCGAAACCAAGGATGTTGGTTCCGGGATCGATTCCCAATATAGTCCTGCCTTTAGTCAATCTTGTCGAATCCGGTGTATGGACGGAGAATCTCAGGTATCACGATGCCGTCCGGGGTCTGGTTGTCCTCGAGGAGGGCTGCCACGACGCGCGGGAGTGCAAGTGAGCTTCCGTTGAGGGTATGACAGAGCTGAGGCTTGCCGTCGGCATCCCTGTAACGGAGGTGAAGACGATTTGCCTGATAAGTCTCGAAGTTTGATACGGACGAGATCTCGAGCCATCTTCCCTGAGCTGCAGACCAGAGTTCGAAGTCATATGTAATGGCTGATGTGAAGCTCATGTCACCGCCGCAAAGACGGAGAATACGGTACTTGAGCCCGAGTTTGTTGACGATGCTCTCCACATGAGCTACCATCTCGTCAAGTGCAGCATAGCTGTTCTCCGGCTTCTCCACACGCACGATCTCGACCTTGTCGAACTGATGGAGTCGGTTGAGTCCGCGGACATCCTTGCCATATGAACCTGCCTCGCGGCGGAAGCAAGGGGTATATGCTGTCATCTTCTGAGGGACCTCATCATTCTGGAGGATCACGTCACGGAAGATGTTTGTCACAGGGACCTCGGCTGTAGGCACCATGTAGAAATCATCGAGGGTTGCATGGTACATCTGGCCTTCCTTGTCAGGGAGCTGTCCGGTACCGAAACCCGAAGCCTGGTTGACCATCACCGGAGGCTCTACCTCCTTGTATCCTGCGGCCGTGTTGGTGTCGAGGAAGAAGTTGATCAGTGCGCGCTGGAGCTTCGCTCCCTTGCCCTTGTAAACTGGGAATCCGGCACCTGTGATCTTCACGCCAAGGTCGAAATCGATGATGTCATACTTCTTGCAGAGATCCCAGTGAGGAAGTGCATCTGCAGGAAGCTCGACCTCAGGACCGCCCATCTTTACCACAAGATTGTCCTCGGCGCCCTTGCCTTCCGGCACGATATCGCATGGGATGTTCGGAAGGAGGACTATCTTGGCTTCAAGTTCTGCGGTAGTCGCATCCTGCCTTGCAAGCAGTTCTGTAGATTTTGCCTTGAGGTCGGCGACTTCTTTCTTGGCCTCTTCTGCCTCGGCCTTCTGTCCTGCCTTCATGAGTTTGCCGATCTCAGCGGCCTTCACCTTCTGAGCGGCAAGGATTGTATCGCTCTCTGTCTGGAGAGCCCTTCTCTGCGCGTCAAGGGCGAGGACGGACTCCACGATCTCCCTTGCGTCGAAATTCTTGATTGCAAGCTTCCTGATCACGTATTCCGGATCATCACGAAGCATCTTCAATGTGAGCATTGTCTTTCAATATTAAAAAGAGGACTTGACACTTTTACTCGAAGTGCAAGTCCTCTGTCTTCTTTTACAAAACCTCCGAGTTAGTTCTCAAAAGGAATAACCGAAACGAAGGATTTGTCCTCTTTCTTGCGGGTGAACTTTACAGTACCATCTACGAGAGCGTAGAGAGTGTGGTCCTTACCCATTCCGACGTTCTTGTCTGGATTGTGTACAGTACCTCTCTGGCGTACGATGATATTTCCAGCCTTAACGACCTCACCACCGAATTTCTTGAGTCCGAGACGCTTGCTGTGAGACTCACGACCGTTCTTTGAACTTGACTGACCTTTCTTGTGTGCCATAATTCTCTAAGTTTTAAGCGATTTCGTTAATCTGAATCTTAGTAAGCTTCTGACGGTGTCCGTTGCACTTCTGGAAACCCTTGCGGCGGATCTTCTTGAAGACGAGGACCTTGTCAGCCTTTGCATTGTCATCAATAACTGTAGCCTTGACCACAGCACCATCAACATAAGGAGCACCGACCTTGACGCCAGCCTCAGAATCAATGAGGAGCACCTTGTCGAACTCTACAGCAGCACCTTTTTCAGCCGCGAGGCGGTTGACGAAGATTTCATTGCCAGCTTCAACCTTGAACTGCTGGCCTGCAATTTCTACGATTGCGTACATAATAATAAAACTTGTTAAAGTTTCAGCCGTAAGCGTCTGCACTTAAGCAGCTCTTTATCAATGGCTTAACGACTATCTAATCATTAAAGGACTGCAAATATAGCATTTTTTGCCCTATCAGCCAAATATTTTGCTACTTTTGCATTTGAAACATTATTGTTACTCAAGCCATGGACTACCCTTTTGCATACAGCAAGCCGGCCACAGGAAAGGCCTTTTACGGAAGGAAACAGGATGCGAAGCGAATATGCGAAGCACTATCCGGCGGAGAAAGCATCGCGATCTACGGCGCACCAAAGACTGGAAAGACGTCCCTTATCCTGGAATCGCTCAGCCAGCTGAAACTGTCCAAGGCTCAGTTCAAGGTGGCTGAAACCGACCTCCTGGACGTGCGCGAGAGCAAGGTGTTCCTATCCCGTCTCTGCGAGAATGTGATCAGGACATTTGCCGCCACCACCGAGGAGTATGAAGACATCATCGCCTCCTGCTTCACCGGCACGCATGTACGCTTCGACCCCGAAGCCTGCTCATCCACAGGCAGGATCATCACCCTGGACGGAGAACCGGACAAGGGCGATATGGCCGCCATGCTCACATGCCCCTACACCATCGCGGAAGAAAGGGGCGTCAGGCTGTACATCATCCTGAAGGAGTTCCAGAATCTGAGATTCATCACTGACTGGGAGACCCTTTTCAAGACTATGGAAGCCATCATGAAACGCCAGAGGGAAACAGGTTCGCAGCCGCTGTGCTCGTGGATATTCACAGGCTCACAGCTGAATGCAATGAAGGACATTTTTGAGCACACCAAATACTTCTTCCGGCTTGTCAAGGTGATGAACCCATCCCCTTTCGAGGCAAAAGACATCACCGAACGCATCCTCAGGGGATTTCTCTCAAGCGGCAAGGTGGTGGAAAGAGCCCAGATAGACAGGGTATGCCGTACCTTAGGCAACAACCTCTGGTACATCAACCACTTCATGTCCATCTGCGACCACCTGTCAAAGGGATACATCACCGAGCCTGTGCTTCAGGAGGCCATGGACACCATGATATCTCTCAGCCTCCCCCGCTTCTGCTCCATCGTCAACGACCTGACCGATTATCAGATCAACCTTCTCCGCGCGGTTGCCGAAGGACAGTCGAGGTTCAGCAGTGCAGACATGATACGCAGGTACGGGCTCAGCTCGTCCGCAAATGTAAAGAGGATCAAGGACGCATTGAGCAAGAAAGAGATAGTGACCTTCAGCGACACCGACGAGGCTTCCATCATAGACCCGCTGTTCGAGTTCTGGGTCAAGAAATATTTTTTCAGGCAGGAGATTGACTTTTAAGATAAAGTTGTTACCTTTGCAGCCGCTAAAGAAAAAGGGGGTGATAAAGAAATGATCATTGTACCAATCAAAGAAGGAGAGAACATCGAGCGCGCGCTCAAGAAATTCAAGAGAAAATTCGAGAAGACCGGCACAGTCCGTGAGCTCCGTGCACGCAAGAACTTCGAGAAGCCTTCAGCAAAGAAGAGAGTGGCTATGCAGAAAGCCATCTACGTACAGCACCTCCATCTCGAGGACGAGCAGTAATTGCTGAACAAGATAAAAAAGGAAATCCGACCCTGAGGGCCGGATTTCCTTTTTTGATGCTATCTTGTGATTCCCTTGTATTCCTCACACACTTTTCTGTAGCTCTCGAGATTGCCGATATCATACCTGCTGCCCGGCATTTCCATGGCATAGACCGGCACCTTGGCACTCAGCCAAGCGATATAGCTGCCCGGAGCATCCGTGCCGCAGCCGGATGCGATGCCTTCCCTGACTGATGCCACTGCCTCTCTGGTATAATAATAGAATGGAGGACAGCACCAGTGCGACTTAGGCTCCGCAGGCTTCTCTTCCATGGAGATGATCCTGTCATCATCCGCCACCTCCACGATTCCCGACTTGTGCAGCCTCGGCTCATCCGCCTCATAATAACGCATGATGCAGCTGGAAGACCTGTCGGCAGCATATCTCACGAACTGCTGGAGGCTGAAGTCGAGCACATTGTCTCCGGCTATCACAAGCATGTCGTCGTCCAGTCCCAGACTGTCGATGGCATACTGTATGTCACAGACAGCACCCAGACGCGTCTCATTGGTCGAGGTGCCGTCATCAACCACATCGATGCGGACAGACTTTCCAGCCGCCCATTCATTGAAATGAGGTGCGAACTTGTGATTGGTCACCACTATGTAGCCATCCACGAGACCGGCACCGTCGATGTCATCGATGAGCCAGTCCAGAATGGTCTTGTCCCCAACCTTGAGAAGAGGCTTGGGGAAATTTTCAGTCAAAGGATAAAGGCGGGTGGCATAGCCAGCCGCAAGAATAAGACATTTCATGATCGTCAGATGATTACGCCATCCGCAGAATGGCAGATATGGAACGAATACTTACCCCTGAGGGCAGGGAACTGCGAAAGATATTCCGATTCGACACTCTCAGCGATAGAGTCCCTGTATGAAGGATCGATCAGCGCCATGCAGCAGCCCTTGAATCCCGCGCCGCTGAAACGGCCTCCGTACACGCCGTCAGTGCGGGTCAGGATATCGTATATGCCCTTGAGCTCTGGAGACCCCGTCTCGTAGCTGTATATGGAAGAGTGGCCGCTCTCGAAGATCAGACGCCCGTACTCCTCGACATCTCCCCTGCGCCATGCTTCGGCACCGGCCTCGACGCGTGCACACTCACTGAAGAAATGGTCCGCCCTGCGCCTCCAGTTTTCCGGGAGGGAGTCCCTGTACCTGTCGTACACATCCACCGGAACGTCTCTCAGACTTGTCTCCGCAAACTTGCCGTACTCCATGCCGGCGAAAGCCTTCAGCGCATAGGCCGCACTCCTGCACTCATCCACCCTCATGTTGAAACCGGAACCTGCAAGATTGCGCTCGACTCCACTGAAGAAAATGGCTATCTCGTAAGGCTTGGCCGACGATGGCATCTCTATCAGCTCGAAGCTGTCATCTCTGGTATCAAGGTACAGAAGCCGGTCCTTGCGGGAATACACCTCACAGCTCTGATCAAGCTTTCCGCATGAGACACCCACATATTCATTCTCGGCAGCCTTGGCTATGCCGATGATCTCCGACGGGTCGAGATGGATGCCGTTGACGTCGCACAGGGCACGCAGGAACGATATGCATACCGCCGCACTCGACGACAGTCCTCCGATAGGAAGCGACCCCTCGATGACGCCGCACAGTCCAACCGACAGAGGATAGCGGTTGGAGAGCTGGATGGTCACGCCGCGGAGGTAGTCCGCCCAGTCATTCTGGCGGGTATCGAACACAGAGCGGACATGCCACTGCGCACGCTTCTCGAACTGAAGCGAGCACAGCTCGATGACGCCGTTCTGTTTGGGATGGTAGGCCACATGTATGCCCTTGTCTATGGCAAGACCTGTGATCTTGCCGAGATTGTGGTCCACATGGGCGCCTATGGGGCATATGCGGTACGGGCAGAACGCCACCGATGCCGGCTCCTTATGATATATCTCGTAAAACTTGTCTTCGCACTTCATCTCATGTCCATGTTGAGAGGTAGGGTTTGCAAAGATAACTATTATTTCGTCACCAAAATTTCTTAACTTAGCAGAATTAAAACTACTTACATGAACTTCAAGGAAATCGCTTCCAGATATGGCGCTTTCGTCGCCGCAGCCATCATTTTCGTGGCAATGTCACTCATCTACTGCTCACCTGTGCTCAAAGGCAAGGTCATCACCACCGGCGACTCCACCAATGCCGATGCAGCAGTTCACGAGGCCATCACATACACCGAGCAGACCGGAGACCACAGCTGGTGGACCGGATCCATGTTCAGCGGCATGCCAAACTATCAGATCGGAGGCGGAGAATACAAGTCAGGAAAGTTCCTCGCGCCTTTCGGAAACATCCTGCACCGCGGACACTGGCGCACCGAGTGGGTGTTCATCATCTATTTCTTCTGCTTCTTCATCCTGCTGCTGTCCTTCGGAGTGGACAGATGGGCAAGCATAGCGGGAGCGATAGCCATAGCCCTGTCATCCTATTTCATAGTGATCATCGCGGCCGGACACAACGGAAAGACCTCCACCATCGCCCTGATGAGCGTGGTGCTGGGCGGTTTCCACCTCATCTTCCGCAAGAAATATGGAATGGGAGTATTCCTGGCGATGTTTTTCACCGCCATGGGCTACTCGACCCACCCTCAGATGTCCTACTATATCTTCATGCTTATCGGCCTGCTCTGGATAGGCGAGCTCTGGCAGCACATCAGGGAAAAGCGATTCAAGGACCTTGTCATAGGATCACTGCTCTTTTTCGGAGCAGTGGGCATAGGAGTGGGTACATCCATGGCGAACGTCTTCGCCAACAAGGAATACGTCGGCGAGACCATGCGCGGCGGCCACAGTGACCTGGTAAAAGAAGGAGACGGAGAGGCTTCGTCATCCAAGGGTCTCGACATAGCATATGCCACCCAGTGGAGCTATGGAATCGACGAGACCATGTCATTCATGATTCCGGGATTCATGGGTGGGGCATCTGCAGCGCCCGTGAGCACAGACAGCAGACTCTACAAGGGCCTCGTCAAGAACGGCGTGCCTGCAAAGTCGGCCAAAGACTTCTGTGCCAACGCCCCGCTCTACTGGGGCGACCAGCCATTCACTGCGGGAAATGTATATATGGGAGCCGTCATATGCTTCCTCTTCCTGCTGGGACTTCTCATCGTGGAAGGACCGTACAAATGGATGCTGCTCCTGGCGACCATATTCTCGACCATGCTGGCGTGGGGCAGCAACTGCATGTGGCTAACCGAGCTGTTCTTCAAGTACTTCCCGCTCTACTCCAAGTTCAGGGCCGTATCCTCCATCCTCATCGTGGCAGAGATCACCATGCCGCTGCTCGGATTCCTCGCCATCAAGGCCATCATGGACGGCGATGTCAGCAGAGAGAAAGCCGTGCGCAGCACCCTGATCTCGGGAGGCATCACAGCCGGCATCTGCCTCTTCTTCGCGGCCTTCGGCGGAATGATCTTCGACTTCACATCGCCTAATGATGCCGGATTTGCAGGAAGCCTGCCGGACTGGCTCTACAAGCTCATAGTGGACGAGAGGGCATCCCTCCTCGCAAAGGACAGCCTCCGCTCCGCGCTCTTTATCGCAGCCTCGGCGTTCACTGTATGGCTCTGGGCCAAGGGAAAGATCAAGAACGGCATCATGATCGCAGCTCTCGGAGTCCTCATCGTCATCGACATGTGGCCTGTCGACAGAAGATACTTCAATGACCGCAACTTCGTCACACCGAAGCAGGGGCAGGCGACATTCCAGATGCAGCCATACGAGGCGGCCATCCTGAAGGATCCGGATCCTCATTTCAGGGTCATGAACCTCACCGTCAGCACATTCAACGACGCACGCACCTCATACTACCTCAAGTCCATCGGCGGATACTGCGCCGCAAAGCTCAGGAGATATCAGGACCTCATCGACGTTCATCTCTCCAAGGTGAACCTCCCTGTCATCGGCATGCTCAACGGCAAGTACATCATCACCCAGGGCCAGGACGGCCAGCCTGTACCTATGGTGAACCCGGATGCTCTGGGCAATGCATGGTATGTAAGCTCGATCAAGGTTGTCGACACACCTGACGAGGAGATCAACGGTCTCATGTCTGTAGATCTTCACAACACCGCCCTGACCGACAAGAACTTTGCATCCTATGTCGTCAACCCTGCCCCAGCCGTGCCTGAGGATGCCAGGGTATGGCTTACCAGGTACACGCCAAAGTCTCTGGATTACAAGTGCGAATCTTCAGCAGACGGAACCATAGTCTTCTCCGAGATCTATTACCCGTACGGCTGGAAGGCAACGATCGACGGTGCCCCGGCAGACCATTTCAGGGCAAACTACATCCTCAGGGCAATGAACGTCCCTGCAGGCAGCCACGACATACACTTTGAGTTCGACCCTGACAGTGTCAGAAAGGGAGACACACTTTCCCTGATATTCATCGCCCTGATGTACATCATCACAGCCACAATAGCAGCACTCGGCATATGGAAAAAAGTAAAATCGTCACGATAGGTCCGGCATACCCGTACAGGGGCGGAATAGCGGCCTTCAACGAAAGGCTGTCCAGGGAATACGCATCCAGAGGTGCCGACGTGCATGTCAGGACCTTCACCCTGCAGTATCCGTCATTCCTTTTCCCAGGCAAGACGCAGTTCTCTACGGACCCGGCCCCCGAGGGACTCGACATCGTCAGAAGCATCAACTCCATCAACCCGATCAGCTGGATCAGGACAGGTCTCCAGATAGCCGCGATGAAGCCGGACAAGGTCATCATCCAGTACTGGCTCCCGTACATGGCACCCGCACTCGGCACTATCGCCAGGATCATAAAGCGGCGCTGCAATGCCGAGGTCACAGCCGTGCTCCACAACATGATCCCACACGAGCACAAGCCGGGCGACAGACTGTTCTCCCGCTACTTCTGCGGTTCTGTCGACGGATTCACCGCACTATCAGAGTCTGTGCTCAATGACGTCATGACATTTGACAGGAAGAAGCCGAGAGTCCTTAATCCACACCCGCTGTATGACAACTTCGGGGCTGCGGTCGACAGAGACGAGGCATGCAGACATCTCGGGCTTGACCCGAAGCAGCGCTACCTGCTCTTCTTCGGGCTGATACGTGACTACAAGGGGCTCGATCTCCTTATCGAGGCACTGGCAGACAAGTCCATTGACTGCAGAGACGACTTCAAGGTCATCGTAGCCGGAGAGTTCTACAGCCACCCGGAGAAATACCTCGACCTGGCGAAAGAGAAAGGTGTGGGCAAGCACATCATATGGCGAACTGAGTATGTCCCCGACAGCGAGGTGAGATACTATTTCAGCGCAGCTGAGATGATGGTGCTCCCTTACAGATCGGCCACACAGAGCGGAGTCACCCAGATTGCTTACCACTTTGAAAAGCCTATGCTCATAACAGATGTGGGAGGATTGGGAGAGACCGTCCCGGACGGAGTCGCAGGATACGTGACAAAACCCGAATCCCAGGCCATTGCCGAAGGTATCAGGAAACAGCTTGAAGATCCGAAGGATTTCACGGAAGGCATAAGGGAGACCAAGAAGAGATATTCGTGGTCCGCCCTCTGCGACGCCATAGATTCTATATCATCCTCCCGGGCCTGCTGACGTAGCGGCTGATGATCAGACAGGCAATCTTGGGATGCCTGTGTATCATATCCACCAGCAGGCGGAGCTTTAGATTCCTGCGCAGATATCGGTTCTTCGCATAATCGGGAATCTGTGCGAGAAGCTCATCATGGATCACAGACAACACCTTGCTGTCCCTGCGGGCAGCATTTTTCACATATGTGAAAACCGCGATGAGAAAGGCCTTCTTGATATATATGAAGTCCAGCTCCTGCTTCGACCCGTCATAGAGATCATGCTTCTTCGCGTAGGACATCATCTCATTGAACGACGACAGTTTCTGCTGATATCTGAGTTCGTCAGGCTTGAATGACAGGGACGCATTCCTGATCATGTAATGATACAGAGGCTTGGTCACAGAAGCCATCTTCCTAGCCGCCAGTATGCAGCATGTCAGGAAGCAGCTGTCTTCCGCACTTCTGGTCTGAGGAAACCACAGCCCGTTGTCTGTCAGGAACTGCCTTCGGTAGAGATAGGTCACAAAATATGTCACAAAATGTGTCATATAGTGCACTCTCTTCTTGTCCGTGAAATCTCCGTCTTTGATACGAGGATTCGTGACCACCCTTGATTCAGAGTCGGACACATTGTCGAGATATATGTCGCAGCAGGCAAGATCGGCATCCTTCCTGGATGCCGCCTTGTAGAGCAGTTCACAGAATGTCACCTCCAGCCAGTCGTCGCTGTCGAGAAAAGCCACATACTCGCCTGTCGCCTGCTGGATACCCACATTTCTGGCAATGCCGGGACCTGAGTTGGACGAGGTCTCGACAAAACGGAAAGTCTTCGGTCCATCATAGGCCTCCACCCTCCTTCTGGCCACCTCGATACTGTCGTCCGTGCCATGGTCATCGACGAAAAGGACCTCGATGTCATCCAGAGTCTGGTTCATAAGGGACTCGATACAGGTCACGATGTAATCCCTGGTGTTGTACACAGGTATGATGACGCTGACTTTTATCATATATTCTCTGTTTTTATCTTCCTATCAACCTCTTGAGGAAGCGGTCAATCTTCCACATCAGACGCGAGCTCCTGCGCCATCTCCAGAAATACTTTTTATAAAAACTCTCTGCAATGCCCCTGAGACTGCGCCTGTAGACAGTTTCCCTGACCTCAAGATTGTCATAGTACCTCAAAGCCCAATATTCACGGCTGTACCTCCTCGCAGAGACAGGATCCTGATCAAGGATGTGACACAGGAATGAACGCAACTCTTCCAGACGTCTCTCTCTGGTATCATTCATGTCAATCAGGGCCGGTTCCCTGAGCATCGCCAGATAGAGTGACTCATCCTGATCAATCCGCCTCACCGCAGCCAACACGTCTTCAAACGAGTCATAATCATGGCAGTTGATGAACGCCTTGGAATTGAAGGTCCGATCTATCAGAGGGTCCCCCCAGTAGACAGGGACAGTCCCCGCAGCAAAGGCCTGGACCAGTTTCTCCGTGGCATATCCCGGGACAGAGGTGTTCTCGAAAGCAACCGAGAATCTGTAATGGCTTTGGAACTCCTTCTTGTCAGCCACCGGACCGCCTACATTGTTTCTGAAACGCCCTCCGGAAGCGACTGGCTTGTATGTGCAGAGTAGATCATAAAAGCGATTCCTCTCTGGGGAAGCATTATTGTTTGAATACACGAAAGAGCAGAATCCGTCCCTTCCCGCCAGCAGTTCCCCGTCAGTACGGGCATGCTTTGACATCATATCATCATAATCCCCGGCAAACTGGACATACAACGGGAAGCGGTGATAACGGTCCATGAAAGTGATGTGGTCGAAACCGACAGCATAGTCACAGACATTGAAGTCAGGGCTCTGGTTCTCTCCGGTATAGAATATCCTGACACAGTCTCTGTACTTGAGATGCTTCTGCCCGAACACCGAATAGAACAGATAGTCCGGGGTCTCGGATACCTCGATGTCATAAGCGTCTGACAACAGGTTGACGAACAGGTTGTCAGTCGGGCTGAAATTATCCCAGAAATCAACAAACAGGATCTTGATATGCTTCTTTGGCATTGCAAAAAAATGAGATTCTTTCGTAAATATAGCAACAAATCTTTAATTTTGTCTTCATACAGTCCGTAAGCCCATGAGCAAGACCCTCTCCCTGATCATACCCACGTACAACATGGAAGCCCTCCTTCCACGCTGTCTGGACTCGCTTATCTCCGAGAAAACCACAGCCCGCCTCGAGGTGCTGGTCGTAAACGACGGCAGCAAGGACGGTTCTCTTGCGGTAGCCAGGGCATTTGAGGCAAAGCATCCAGAATGCATAAAGGTCATCGACAAGCCCAACGGCAATTACGGATCGACCATCAACGCGGCCCTGCCTCTGGCGAGCGGCACCTATGTAAAGATACTGGACTCAGACGACTGGTTCGACACCGGCGCCCTGGAGAGATATCTGGACGAGCTCGACGCGCTCGCTGAACCTGTGGACATGTCCATCACGCACTTCCGCACCATTCACGACGACGGCACGCAGGAGACGATCAGATACAACGTCTACGGACGCGAGCCATATGAGTACCGCAGGATCTACGACCTGGACGAGGTGCTTGCCGGAGGATACATCAGGTTCTTCCTCATGCATGCGCTGACCTACCGCACAGAGCTGCTCCGGAGCAGCGGATATCGCCAGACCGAGGGTATTTCGTATACCGATACGGAATGGGCGGCCTTCCCGGTCTTCCACGCAAGGAACATCGTCTTCCACGACATCATTCTCTACCAGTACAACCTCGCCAGGGAGGGCCAGACCATGGATCCGGCCGTGCTCATGAAAAGCCTCCCGCAGCTGGAGAAGGTCACCATGTCCATGATCGACTATTACTACAATGCGGACACGGACAGTCTTAGTGCCACCCGCAGAGCTTTCCTCCAGCAGTACTACCGCAACAGGATACGCATCATGGCCAAGTGCCATCTCATGGACCTTCCGCGCGACTGCTTCGATGCAAAGGCATTTGAAAAGCTCGATGCGGATCTGCAGCTGGCAGTGAGCAGAATGGGACTCGCACAGATAAAGCTCTACCCGGAGAACAAGATCATACGTACAGACGCCTACAGGTACTGGATGAAGCACCACAGGCGGCTTCCGGCATGGGTAGAGAGCGTCAATCATCTGGCCGACCGCGTCATGAAGTATCTGTTTGTCAGAATATTCCACCGATAGAGCATGTATAAGGTCAGCGTCATCATACCTGTCTACAAGGTTGAGAAATACATCGCCCAGTGTCTCAGGAGCGTCCTCGGCCAGACTCTGAAGGAGCTCGAGTGCATACTGGTCGACGACTGCAGCCCCGATGCATCGATAGATGTCGCCCGAGCCGTCATCGCAGAATTTTCGGACAGGGCAGAAGATGTGAAGATCATCAGGCACGAGGTAAACAGAGGCGCGCCACAGGCCCGCAGGACAGGGCTTGACGCGGCATCGGGGCAGTACGTCGCACACATAGACAGCGATGACTGGATCAGCCAGGACTGCTATGAAAAGATGTATGCGAAGGCCATGGATACCGGTGCCGACGTAGTCACATGCGGGGCATATACCGTCACGGACGGGGTTCTGAGTGACTTCTTCTTCACGCCCAAAGTGCCTGAGGACAGGGAGAGGAGAATCCGAGATGCCATCACCCTGAGGATCAACCCGCACATAACCATGAAGCTCGTACGCCGGGAGTTCATCGACAGAATCGCGACTCCGCCGGCATTCATGGCAGACGACTGGATGATGACCGTGCAGCTGGCTCTAGCCGACACATCATGGACAGCCATGGCCGACAGGCTCTATTTCTACAGGAAATTTGCAGAATCCGGCTCACAGTACGCTACGGACGCAGCTTCCTTTATCAGAAGGATGGAATCCGAGAAAACCAATGTGGACGCTGTGACAGACATCCTCGCAGACCTCGGGCTGTCTTCAAAATACAGACGCGAGATCGAAGCCAGGAAGTGTCAGACAAAAAGACTTCTGTTCAAGGCGATGAACAACAAGGATGTACGCAGGGCATGGAGGTCGGCATATCCCGAGGTTGGGCTGTCTTTCCTTCTCAACCGATATCTGCCGATGGAATACAAGATAAAGCACCTATTTGCAATGGCAGGTCTGTTACACCCGGCATACAGCCTTTTCAAGAAGCTGACCGGAAAAGACTAAGCCCTGTGCTTTCGTACATTATTCAGATGCACAGGCCATCTCAGTCCGCAGACTACCAGCAGCATCAAGACTCTAATTTTCCAATCGCAGAAAGGGCGTCTTACAGACCAGATATAGCGATGTGAGCGTGGCCATATGGCCATGAACTCGTCAAAGCGGTCCTGAAGCACCAGGGTCTGCTTGTTTTTGAGTATCCTCCAACCCATCTCACGCTCATACCTGTCCAGAACTCCTTCACTTTCAAAGAAGGCTATTGTATCAAGATAGGATGTTTTTTCTTCCATCCTGCGTTTCTCTGTAAGATGGTGCATGATGGAGGCGGAATTCATCTGATTGTACCAGTACAGAGGCTCGTCCACCTTTGCAAGCTTCGAAGAATAATACACCGCCCGCACTGTCAGATAGAAATCCTCGGTATAGCATATATGCTCCGGCGACCTGAGGCCATGTGTCTCGTACAGGCTGCGCCGGATTATGAGATTCCAGGCAACTGTCCACAACGTGCTTATGTACCTGCTCACGTCCACGTCATGGTTCCCTGACGGCGACATCGTATAATACAATTCGTCGCCATCATCGCGGGCAAACCAGAAGTCACACATGGCGATATCTGCATCTTCAGCCACGGCCTTGAGATAGAGTTTCTCATACATGGCATGATCCATCCAGTCATCAGAATCGCAATGAGCGATATAATCTCCCGTTGCCACTGACAGACCGTCATTGCGGCTGCGCGTCAGACCCATATTCGTCTCGTGACGTATCAGTTTCACATACGTACGGCGCTCCGGATAGGCAGAAAGGGCTTCTTCCAGAACAGACGGACTGTCATCAGTGGAACAGTCTTCGACAAAGATGAACTCCATATCATCCAGAGTCTGGTTCATCAGCGAGTCCACGCACCTTTTCAGATGCGGAGCAACATTGTAGATCGGGATTATCACACTGACTTTCGGCATTATTTATATATTTTGTTCCTTAGTGAACCGAAATCAAGCATCAAGAGACTTTTTCAGTTGTAGTCCAGTATTTATTTCTTTAGCAAAGGCTTCAGTATTGGCCATCATCCTGTCGTACTCCGCGTCTGAAACTGCACTTATACGGCTGGATATATCATTGAGAGAGTCAACCGTGATGCCGATGCCTCTCCTCAGCACCTCATTGCCGACGGCCGTGCCCGAAGGGGCAATGATCGGGAGATGTGCAGAGACATATAGAGAAGCCTTGTGCGGAGAATTGAATCTCATATAGTGCGCCAGAGAGCCTGAGAACTCACTTACTTCATCTCCATCCCATACGAGCCCCCAGCTGCCTTCGAATACAGACACATCATCCGGAGACACCACCCCGCAGAAATGCACCTTGTCGCTCTCGAGTCCCTCAGGGAAGCCTTTCCCATACAGATTGAAGCGGACATCTCCGTCGACATCGTTCAGTTTCCCCACAAATACGCTCTTTTCCAGATTGCCGGCGAAACAAATGTCGCCCGTATTGCGTCTTTCACCCGTGAAAGGTGCGGAAACGAGATAGTCAAACAACCCCATGATAGCAATCTCCCCATTATATCCTGCATCAAGGAGCATCTGCTTCATCTCCGGCGTATGGATGATCACTTTCTGAAAGAGGTTCAGAATCTTGAGATCTTCAGTAAGGTCTGTACCCGAATTCCACCTGACGGATTCCAGATCGATGACAATGGCCGTGCTCTTAACCTTCCTCAACTTCAGCAGAGGAGAGGCCAGCCTCAGCAAGGTCTTGACTGCATCATGCATCATATCAAAAGGATACTGTATGAAGACCTCGTCTCCCCTGCGGAAAGAAAACGCATATTTGAGAGGGAAAAAAGGATAACAGATACGTCTCAGATTCCTGTTGATGTTTATATAAGGGAAATACCTGTACTCATGCCCCATACGCTGCATGATTATCGACAGATCCGCAGAAATCTTCGACCCCGCATGAAACTCCTGAGGCATGCGGATGAAGCTTACCATTATCTTTCTTGAACTTGACATACTGACCTTTATTTAGTATCCCTGCTATGATCGTAATAGAAAGGCTTGGATAATACATTCAATTTGATCCCGTCTTTCTCAAGCCACAGAATGACATCCGGATCAGCTATGATATGGGTCTTCCCCACCGCCTGGCTGAGCCTGAAGAACAACTTGCCCAGCCATCTCTCTGCGGTAAAATATGCCTTTCGCTCCAGAGTCGATCTGAAATACCGCTTTCCGGCCCAGTCAGGCTCTTCGTAACACGTTTTCATATTTGCCTCCCTGACCTTTATCTTCTTGCAATGGACAAAGAAACCGAGCATGAGTTCCGCGATATATGACATCGCTCTCACCTGTCTGGTATAGACCCCGGGAATCATACGCCTGTCGACCTCGAGAAGGACTGGCATCATGAACTCACAATAATCCTCAAACACTTCCCACTTGCAGACAAACACGTTGCATGGATAGAACCAGTTCTGATTGAAGAAGTAATCTATGAACTCGTTGCCATACTCAGGATGCATTTCGAGAAAGGTATCCGCGAAGATCCAGAAATTCTCACGGCAGGTGAAGTACTGAAGAGTCTTTGAGTTGTTCACAGGATGAGAGGATTTCTTGGTGACGATCATGTCATAGTCCCCCATCTCTTCATCTATCTTCTCATCACTCACGTCGATGTCGACATACCTCCTGTAGTGAGACATGCCGAAATACTTGGCACGAGGAAGATTCTTCCATGCCCAATACATGGCTGACGCCTCACACCATCCCTGATTTCTTTCACTCACGTTGTCACCTGTGTCATCCCCCGGAAAGCCCAGGTCGATTTCAGGATGGATGGCCTTGCCCCCCTGGATAGGGAAGTAAGGATAGCCTGTTCTGATGTTGTCATCAGGCTTGTGACAGCAGACCAGAATTGTTGTCTTGTCCATAATGATCAGATTTGAGTATCCAATGCACGCCTTACCAGAGGTGCCATGTCGTAATACTTGTATTCTGCGAGCCTGCCTCCGAAGATCACACCTTCCTCGGTATCGGCCAGAGCCTTGTATTGTGAATAAAGCGAGTTGTTTTTCTCGTCATTGACCGGATAGAACGGCTCCATGCCATCCTTCCATTCCGTCGAATATTCGCGGGTGACCACGGTCTTCGGGCAGTCGTACACCGCCTGACCGAACATCTCGAAGTGCTTATGTTCTATGCTTCTGGTAAAGGGAACCTCGCGTTCGGTGTAATTGACGAGTGTGGTTCCCTGATAGTTCGGCATGTCCATGACCTCGGTCTCAAACCTGACGGTCCTGTACTCGAGCTTGCCGTAGCGGTACCCATACCACTCATCTATCTTGCCGGTGAAGACAACCTTGTCAGCCACACTCATCCACTTCTCCCTGTCCTCGAAGAAGTCCACGCCTGTCATGGTGTCGGCATCTTTGAGAAGGCCATTGATGAGAAGGTTGTATCCTCCGACAGGCACACCCTGATAGCTGTCATTGAAGTAGTTGTTGTCATACACGAAACGAACAGGAAGACGTCTTATGATAAATGATGGCAATTCTGTGCAAGGGCGTCCCCATTGTTTCTCCGTATAACCCTTTATAAGCTTTTCGTATATGTCACGACCCACGAGGATAAGAGCCTGCTCCTCCAGATTGCGAGGTTCGCATGCACCGTCTGCCTTCATTTTTGCAACAGCCTCCGCTTTCTGCTCCTCGATCTTGGCCTGAGCCTCCGCAGGCGTCTTCACACCCCACATCTGATAGAAGGTGTTCATATTGAACGGAAGATTATAAAGAGTGCCCTTATAATTGGCAACAGGCATATTGGTATAGCGGTTGAATGGCACTATCGAGTTCACGAAATCCCACACTTCCCTGTCACTTGTATGGAAGATATGAGGCCCGTACATGTGCACATTGATTCCCTCCATATTCTCGCAATACAGATTTCCGCCCAACTGGGACCTCTTCTCTATCACAAGACATGTCTTTCCCTTACGGGCAGCCAGATACGCAGCCACGGCGCCAAACAGGCCTGACCCTACTATGAGATAATCGTAGTGTTTCATAATAAGTGGTTTATCTTGCTAATTTAACAATTCTGCATGAATAGGCAATGTTGTAAAGGGGACAGCCTGTCGAGAAGTTCCTCACAGGTCTCTGCCGCCCTTAACCCTCACAAAATTTGGAAGATACAGTCCTTCGCTCTTTGGGCTGCCTACGGACCACACGTCGGGAACGACCACAATCTTGTCCTCCGCCTGTGACAGATATGCCGCCCACCAGCTGTACGTGCTGTTCGATATGATGAAGTGCCTGCATGAAGACATGATGAAGAAATCGCTCACATCATCCATCCCGGTATCGACATACCTTACATTCCCTTCAAGATGATAATTGTTCCTGATCCACTCCAGATCTGCAGCAGTATTGGAGAATACATTGAACACAGCGTCAGGACAGATTGATGAAATATGCTTCATGGCCTTGATGAAATAGACCTCGTCGCACACGTTGAGACTTTTCCACTCGGGATTGAGATAGTCACCCCGCCTGATATGCACTGATACGTTGCACTCCCCTCTGCCCAGGTATCCTTCAATACCTGAAGCATCTTTGAGTCTGAGTTCTTCTCTGAGCCCCTCGCCGCACTCCTTCACGAATGAAGCATGCTCGAAATTGCCGAAAACAAGTTTGACCCGCCTGCCTGGAAAGGTAAAGCCGTCGAAATACTGATAAGGCGATGTACTGAGATACACGCCATGGCGCTGGCAGCGTCGGAAAATCTCCTCCGCACCACCGAATACCCTGTTGAATGCCTCCTGATCCCTGTGGATGAGGTAAAATTTCGGACCGAGGGAAAGGAATATCCTGAACTCCAGAAGAAGCAGGAACAAAAATGAGGCAATACCTCCCGAATATGTGACATCCTTGGCGAGGGCAAGTCTCTCAAGCTGGCACGAACGTTCCTTATTGCGCTTGAAGTATATACGGTTTATCACCACCCTGTCACCGTATATCTGAGACAATCTGCGCGCAAATGCATACTCAAACAGCTGATTGCCCAGACCGTCTTTGAGGAAAAGTACTATCATACGCTAAGCATCCTGTTTTCTGATTTTTGCGAGTTGTTTATCCAGGACCGACACGGCGGTGTTTTTCATGAGTTCAAACGAAGTACTGCCTGCAATCCAGTGAAGGATGACATATATGCAGAAGCCCGTCACCACAAAGCTGCCGACCAGCCACCACCCGTGGATGAATTTCTCCATGAGCCATATCAGAGGCAGGAATGACAGGGAGATGGCGAAGGACACCAGGGCGTCCTTGTAGCAATGTATCCTTATCTCGGTCTTGTTTAGCATGAACCAGATGCTGACCCCCAGGATCAGGAATTCGGCCGCCACAGATGCCGATGAGGCTCCGACAGCCCCGAATAGTGGAATAAGAACGGCGTTCAGAACGAGATTGAGGGAAGCTCCGGCCAGTACAGAGTAGAGGAAAAGCTTGTCTTTGCCTATTCCTACCAGTACCTGCCAAGCCGTGATATTGTTAAGACCCAGCGCCATCAGGACAAAAGCCATGATCTGAAGAGGAAGAACCGCCCCACCGTACTGGTCACCATAGAACAGAGTCGTGAACGTAGGAGCCACGCAGGCAAGTCCCACCGCTGCCGGTATCGACAGGAACGAAGCGACAGAAAAGCCCTTGTCTACCAGTTTGTTTGCCTCATATAGATTCCCCTCGCCAAGGTAATATGACATACGCGGCACGGCGACTGCAGAGAAACTGGTCACTGCGGCCAGTAGAGATCTGGATATATTAGAGGCGCAATTGTAGAAGGCAACTTCCGAGTATTCGGAAAAGAATCCGAGCATCAGAGTATCCAGCATCGTGTACACAGATATGGCTACACTCGAAGCAAAGAGGATGAGAACGGGTTTCATATGTGCGCCGAGGCCCTTGAGGGTGAATCTCAGCCGCACTCCGTTCCGGAGCATCGCGAAAAAGGTCCAGAGCTCTCCTACAATAGTTCCTATGGCATAGATCGCGACGTAGATGATCATATCCGCACGCGTCTTCACGAACACAAAGATGGATACGATACATAAAGCCTTGACCAGGACCTGACGCATCGTGATGAATCCGAATCTCTCTTCGCCGGCAAAAAACCACTCGGTCTTGACAGGGCTGAGATAAAGCACGAGGCCGGATATGGCAAATATCAGCGCGTCTTTGCGCAGCATCCCCACAAGGGCTATGCTGCCGAGAAATAAAACCGTGGCTGCAATGGTCAGCAGAGTCTGTATGGATACGAGCTCCGATACCAGACGGGAAAGCTTCTCCCTGTCATCTCTCACCTTCGCCACCTCCCTCATGCCATATGTCGGGATTCCAAGCACCGCGAACATCGCGAAGTACGACGCGTACATGCTGGAGAAATTGAACAGCCCCACTCCGTCAGGGCTCAGCACACGCGCCACATACGGCGCAGTGATGAGCGGAAACACGACCCTCGAAATGCTGAGGAGAAGGTTATAGAAGAAGTTGAGCCTTATCGATTTCATAGAAGACTGCTAATTTAGCAATTCCGCGCGAATCGGCAATGTGGGACCGGTATTGGCACGATAATGAGGTGCGTATGCAGACTCTATATGTGCCGCCGGAGCAGTGAAGGTTCCTTCCTGTGAGACATGGAACTCTTCAGTGACGGATGTCTTTTCCTCAGGGAAAGCATCCCAATAATATTCAGTCCTGGCGCTGCGCACACGGCGGTAGCAGTTCCACCATGTATAACCTGAAGTCTGCACCACAGGCACCAGACACCCAGGCCGCGGCACCTCAAGGCAGACAAAACTGCGGTTCTCCCCGCTCCACAGCGTGTATGTCGCACGGACAGTCTCCCCGACCGGGAGTACTTCACCGCCTTTGAGATCCACCCACCTGTCACCTCTTCTGATGCTGTATCTCACATCGACGGACATGCCGTTGCCTGACTTGCGCACCTGACTGAACGGAATCCTGACACTGCGTTTCAGCACCATGACACGTGCATCCATGAGAGCCTCCGAGCCATCCATCACCGAAGCCACAGCCTCTGCGAATGCCGGATCAGACGTCCACTTCTGAGTTTCTTTCTGAACCATGATCCAGAGCCTGATGCCCCCGGCGATCTCCGACGCTCTGGCCGCATGCTCAGGATATGACGACTCAATGTCACGGAACAGGTCACAGATGAATGAATGCGCATAGAGTTCGCTCTCCATCAGTCCCCTCCATGGCATGACCGCATTCGGATAGAATATTCCTCCGGACGGATGCGCCACGGCGTACTGCATCAGAGATGCGAGATCTCTTTCCAGCGTCCTGTCAAGCCTGCGTGAAGTAAGAAGTTTCACTCCCCATGCCTTGGCAAGTGCCACTCCGGCATCGGAAGACTGGAGGTTGGCGATGGTGCGTATCCTGCGGGCCTTATGGAAGACACAGCCGCCCGTGTATTCCCTGGAAGGTGTGAGATAGTCTCTGTCACCATCCTTCATCTGAGAATCAAGTTTCTCCACGAGAGGAATCTCAGCATAGAGTGACCTCACATAGAAGTATTGCCCCTGACTCAGCACCGGTCTCCAGTATGAAGGCCTGTTCCCGGTGAAATACTGAGAATCAAGATATCTCACAGCAGAGGCGACTACATCTGTGCCTATGGCTGCCGGCATGATGCCCAGCGCCTTGAGACGGGCCAGGCGCTCCAGTACGACAGCAGTCACCGGAGCCGAAGACTCCATGCCTCCAAGCCATGCGAAACCGCCGTCCGCCCTCTGAAGCATGATGAGTGCATCGGCATACCTTCCGACATCGGCATTCTCCCCCTTGAGATGAGATGCAAGCATGCGGAACACCATTGCGGAGGACAGCGATACAGCATCTTCCGCATCGGTTTCCGAGCTCTGGCCAAGCACCTCGTGAAGCTGGTCTGCGATGAGGATCTCATCCGACACCGTCTCCGAAGCCCTGCCATTGGAGAACTGAGCCATAAGACTGTCGCACAGATGCCTGCGGTCACCCCCGCCCATGAGAAGGGCCGAATGCGCCTCCGTGATCTCCTGCTCCGGAGCCTCGACCGGAACCGTTACAAACATCCCGTCCGACACGTTCATTCCCTCGGAATTGCGGCTCGCGAAAACCACCTTGAGTCCCAGCACCCCGCTGCCGCAATGAGGAATCCTCCCCACCGGGAATGAGAGTGACGCACTGCCGCCTGCCGGGACATGAGCCTTTCCCTGGGTATGGCGGAGGGCAGGAACGTCCTTCCACACCGTCCCGTCAAAGATATCTATGCCGAATATGCCGTCGATATCCTCATCCGAAGAGTTCGACACGTTGGCATGGAGCACATACCTGTCGTCTTCATAGAGGATCCTCGGCTGCACCAGAGACACCTTGACCGGCAGCGACACCGTCATGTCACGGGTGACAGTGCCGTTGTGCATGTCGCGGTCATGGGCAAACACTGCCACATGATAGGTCGACAGCATATCTGAAGTATTCAGCCGGAATGTCACTTCCCCGTCCTCACCCGTACGCAGGAAAGGCTCGAAAGCAAGCACGTCAGCGAACTCGGAGCGCACGTCCACATCCGCCAGCGATGGCGAAGACGGTTCTCCGGCATAGTCGACTGCCCCGATGGCAGCAGATGACCCAAGCTGGAAAGGTATCGCCTCGTCGAGCAGCACATCTGATTCATTCTGTGTATTCGCCTTGCCCCTGATGCGCACTCCGGAGGCAGCAGACTTGTACAAGACGGGTTCCGGACCGAAAGAATCGAAGGACCCGCACACATTGTACCTGAGTCCCGAATACGACGGACGGAGCAGGAGGGACACATTTGACCAGCGGTTCTTCCATATCCTGTCGAGAGACACATCATACACCGCCACCAGGCATTCCGAATCAGGAAACGCCTGCACCCCGAACTCATAACTGTTGCCAGGAAGGGTCTCATCCACAAAGCGAGTGAACTTCACCGGCATGTGGAGCAGCCCCCTCGGGCGTGAATATGTATGATTGAGATTGTAGGCCCTGCCGTTCCTGAAATAGAATATCCTGAGCTCAACGGTCTCCGGCCAGTCAGCCTCGTATTTCCAGTCTATGCGTCTGAGGGAGCCGGACACGCCACGGCCTCCGATGAGCTGTATCTGCTCCTCGCGCAAGAGTCTGTGATCACAGCCCCAGAGTTCCGCTATGGCCCACACATCACCCAGGCCGGCTCCGAACTGGGCAGTCACGTCATTTCCGTCAATGAACTTGAGGAAGTTCTCGACAGGAGCATCTATCACATCTGCATCATCAGCCAGATAGAGCACCTTGAAAGACTCTATGTTCTCATGAGGCACACCGCTCTGGTCCTCGACGGATGTCACCGCCTCGATTTCATAGAGGCAGGACAGGCCCGTGAAACTGAGTCTGAAATCCTCTCCCATGCCTGTCTCGCTGTCGCAGACAGGCTTTCCGTCATGGGTCACCTTGTATCGGACCCTTGCAGGGACCACGCCGTTCATCTTTTTCATCGACCACATGAATCTCATATCTACATCCCTGTCACTGACGATAATGAAACCCGGCTCAGATGATTTACCGCGTGAAACCGGGCCGTCCAGAGTGAAATGGGTCCCGTTGGCATCAGCTCTGAGCATGATGTCTCTGGATGCCGTCACAGTCTCCCCGGTGGCATCGGTGACCTTCACCTGACAGCTTGAATATGTGGACTCAGGCAGAATTGAGAACGAGAAGCTCCCGTCCTGCCCTATCTCGGCAGTCCCTACAGACTTGCCACAGACATAGCTGAGCACCGCTGAAGTAAGCGCATGGCCTGAATACGCCTTCACTTCACCGCGAACCGTGACGCTGTCGCCCCTGAACCAGTAGCACATAAAGTCCTCGAAATCGATCCTGAAAGTCGGGAGCACGAACTCATCGACCCAGAACTCTTTGGAGCCGAGAGACTGCTTTCCATATGACACGGACACCCAGTAGGTGCCGCCTTCTGCGTCCTCTGGAATGACAAACACTCCCTCTGCAGAGCCGAAATCATTAGTCACCAGATCAAGGTCTGCGACTTGTCCCTGCCTCCTTCCCATGAGAAAGGCCTTCAGGGGTTCTCCTTCCTTGAAAGTGCGGAGACTAGAATAGATGTCACCGCTGTACGCGACAGCCTTGAATCTCACACTGTCGCCCGGATGATAAGCCCCACTGCCCAGCATGATTTCCGCTTTGGTGACTTCAGTCGTGCCTGAAGCGAATATGACACTGCCGCGGCTGTCAATCTGCACGGCTCTGGATCTGTGGAACCGTCCCGCCTCATCCGTGTACGAGCATTTCAGCTGGAATACGCCATCCTCTCCGATGGCCGACAGGAGTGCATCAGGGAATGGCGTGAAACCGTCAGTCAAGATACCCTCCACCCTCGCGGACTCATTATCGCTGCCTTCCCTCGTGACAGAGGCATCAACCTTATCAACCGGTTTTCCCGTCATGAAATCCGCGACATACATCCAGAGCATGTCTCCATGTCTTCTGATGGCAACGGACAAGGAGGATTTGTCATATGGAACCTCAAATGCATCATTGCCGGGGGACTTCACCTTGAGCACATAATCCCCGTCATCGACCGCAGGAAGTGCCAGAGAAGCAGTGTCTGTCTTGTAGAAACTGCATACAGGATTGACCAGTCTCTGTCTGAAAACCGTCTTCTTCCCATCGGTGAGGGTGACATCCGCATATGGGGTGTTCACGAAAGAGGCCTTGACCACATTGTTCTCCACCCTGGCCATGACAGACTTCGAAGTGAGCGTCTGTATACATTCCTCTGCCGCAGTGAGTTTCCCCCTGCCAAGCCATTTTTCCTTCTTTTTCATCTCCCTGAGTCTGGCCTCGAAAGCGTTGCATTCGTCTCGTAGAGCCATCAGGGTCTCAGAGGATGTCGTATCCCTGCCGGTCAGAGCCCATGCCTTGTCGCGGAGAAGCCAGTTCTCGGCAAGCATGGCCGCACCCCGGCCACGATATTCCTGCGCCATGTCCTTTATGGAAGACTTGATATCCCCCTTGGAAACCGCCTTTTGATAACGGAGGAAAGCCGACTCCGGATAGCTTCCGGCATATTCTTCCTCCAGCATGGCGGCGATCCTGTCGTCACAGGTCCAGGTCAGGGCAAGCCAGGCTGCATATTCCAGGTCATTGCGGAAGCTCAGGAAGCTGCCGATTTCCGACACGGGGATGTGGGCGCCGTGCAGCGCAGGAGTATATCCCGAACGGAGCTCATCAGCATGGCTGAGCACGTACTCTGTCAGATGTGCGATATCTTCTGTCGAGTAGTAATAGGCCGTAAGCGCAGGCAGGCCGAACGAAAGTATCCTCTCCCTGAACTGTTTCCCGGCGTCCGTCCTCTCCTTCCAGGAGCGGGAGACGCGACGGTCACGGCATCTTACGGCAGCCTCGTAGAAATCCACCGGCAGACGCTTGCGGTCTGCCTTGTCAAGGATGGATTCCAGACACGCAATCTCGTCCTCAGGCAGGTCCTGACGCGAGAGCCGGTGATATTGCTTCCACTCCCGTCTGAGGACAGTGCCCTCGGGAGCGGCAGCCCTGAGCGGCTGTGCCCACAGGGAAAAAAACGAGACGATGGCCATCAAGGCGAAGGTTTTCCGTTTCATTTCACAGGTCAGTTAAAAGCATGGCTCCACCATGAGGGAGCTATTCATTCAGGATCAGTGTCTCGCCGACCACGTCGGCGATTTCACGACGTGTCGCAGCCATCGATCCGACATCATCCGGATGCACACGGTGTGCCAGAATGATCACGGCTATCTGCCTGTCCAGGTCGATGACCATCGAAGTACCGGTATAGCCTGTGTGGCAGATACATCTGTCCCTGCTCAGGATGGATCCGCGGATGTGGGCATGAGAGCTGCTCGAATCCCATCCGAGAGCACGGCCCACCTCAGGAGCATTCTGCTCCGGAACGGTGGTCATCAACTCCACTGTCTCCGGTGCCAATATGCGGTGACTGCCGTCAGGCATGGCACCGCCGTGCATGATGGCAACAGCTATTTTTGCGAGGTCTTCAGCGGTTGAGAAAACCCCGGCATTTCCTGAATTTCCTGCATTCAAGAGTCTTGCAAGAGGGTCATGCACCTCTCCCAATAGAGGAAGTCCATCCTCCTGCACTTCAGTCGGGACTATTTTAGCGAGGTCTTTTTCTGATTTTAGCGAGGTCTTCGGCCAATAGCGGGTGTCCTTGAGTCCGAGAACATCGAAGACGTTTTTCTGGGCGTAATCGCAAAGGCGGCAGCCTGTCACAGCCTGCAGAATATTCTGAACCGTGACGAAGTTGAGGCAGCTGTACATGAAGTCGGTGCCGGGGCGGAAATTGCGGCCGGACTCGGTCGCGATATGGTGCATGAGCGAGTCAGGGCAGTCTTCACCGAAACGCTCGACGCAGGCCGGGACATCAGGATACGGATCGAGACCGCTGCTATGGGTCAGGACATCACGCACCGTGATATCGACTGCCTCACCGGTGAGAGAATCTCTCCATGGAGCGAATTCCGGGATATACTTAGAAACCAGATCATCCAGCGACACCTTTCCCTGCTCGATGAGCTGCATGAACGAGAGTGTGGTGCCTACACATTTGCTGAGCGAAGCGAGGTCAAAGACCCTGTCAGCAGTCATTGCAACGGTATCCGGCACTACGGAACTGTTGCCGTATGCGCGGAGAAAGACCGTCTTCTCGCCCTGGACCACCGCAACCACGGCACCCGGACAATTGCCTTCCGCAATGGCCTTGGCCACCACGTCATCTATCCTGTCAAGACCGGAATAATCCTGACCTGAGCAGGATGCCAGTCCGAATAGCATCGCGGCCGCAGCCGCATAAGAAATGATATGTCTCATAACTGCAAATATAAGTAATGTTTCTCATTGAGCGCCACCAGTAGGATTCTTCTCTGTTTTTAGTTAGATTTGTAGGTTAGTGTGAATTGTCAGAAACAAACAAAAAGACATCATAAATGAGCAAGCGTATTTTAGTCACTGGAGGAGCGGGCTTTATAGGTTCCAACCTCTGCAGGAGACTCCTCGCCGAAGGCAATGAAGTCATCTGCCTCGACAACCTTTTCAGCACATCACTGTCCAAGATCGAGCCGCTTATGTCCGATCCATCCTTCACCTTCATCCAGAGAAGTGTGGAAGACCAGAGCTGGTGGTACGAGGTCGGAGGACGGATCGATCAGATATACAATCTCGCATGCCCGGCATCACCGGTCCACTATCAGGCCGACATGGTACAGACCATCATGACCTCTGTGCTCGGCGCCATCAATGTCCTCAACTTCGCACGTGTGACAGGAGCGAAGGTGCTTCAGGCTTCCACATCAGAAGTCTATGGAGATCCTTCAGTCCATCCGCAGAAAGAGTCCTACTGGGGAAATGTGAACCCGCTCGGAGAGAGGTCATGCTATGACGAGGGCAAGCGATGCTCGGAATCTCTCTTCGTTAACTACCACAAGCAGTACGGAGTCAAGGTCAAGCTTGTCAGGATCTTCAACACCTATGGCCCCAATATGGAAATCAATGACGGCCGCGTCATCTCCAACTTCATAGTCCAGGCACTCAAGGGCGAGGACATCACAGTCTATGGCAATGGCGGACAGACAAGGTCTTTCCAGTACATCGACGACCTGCTCGAAGGTTTCATCCGCATGATGAACGACACTGACGACGATTTCATCGGACCTGTCAACATCGGCAATCCTGACGAAAGGACCATCATGGAGCTCGCTGACAAGATCATCGCGATGACCGGCTCAAAGTCGAAGATCATCAACAAGCCTATCCCTAAGGACGATCCGACAAGGAGATGCCCCGACATCACCCTGGCAAGGAAGATGCTCGGAGGATGGGAGCCGCGCGTATGTCTGGACAAGGGGCTGGAAAACACCATAGCCTATTTCAGAAGCATACTCTGACCGCGTCCGGCAGAAGACACAGAAACAATAACCAATAAGAAAGACGATACATGAAAAGACTGTTCGCATCACTTAGTATCTTCATCACTCTCGCGTCTTTCGCGCAGCAGCGCGAAACCATCTGGCCGAAGGGCAAGATGCCAGACGCACAGGAAGGCCAGATAGCTGCCATGACCGACGAAGCCGGCAAGGATGGTTTCAAACCGGAAAAGCATCGCGTCGCCTACCTCGAATGGTATGATGCCCCTGCACCTGAAGTCAGGACCGACATCTGCATGATTCTCATCTCCGGAGGCGGATACAACAACTGCTGCGATGTAGGTCTCGTGGAAAAATGGCATCAGGAGTTCACAAAGATGGGAATCCAGTGTGTGAACTTCGTCTACAGGACACCACGTCCTGAAGGTCTCCCTATCTATCAGACGGCATGGGAGGATGGACAGCGCGCTGTGAGAATGGTCCGCAGCGAGGCTGCCAAGAGAGGATTCGACCCAGAAAAGATCGGAACCATCTCCATGTCGGCAGGCTCACACCTCGCGCTCCTTCTCGCCACCAGCTCGCAGACACCGGCATATCAGCCTGTGGACAAGATTGACGAGGTGCCATGCCACATCAACTGGGCTATCGTCAACGCTCCAGCATACGCCACCACTGACGGAGAGCTCGGAACACCGGCCACAAGAGAAGGCTACGGATCCGACGTCAGACTCAGCAGTGTCTTCAAGTTCGATGAGAAGACCTGTCCGATGAGCCTCCACCACGGAGGTCTCGACATATACACTCCAGGTGCCTCGACTATGGTTTACAGGCAGCTCAGAAGGATGAAGATCCCTGCAGAGCTCCACCTTTATCCAGGGAAGGGACACGGTGCCTTCGGTTTCGAGAGAGGCGTGGAATTCATGAGGCAGATAGGATGCTTCGGAGAACCAGCCCCGGAAGAAGCCCTCATGGACCGCTATGCGAGTGATGCTGCACGTGCGGAACTCATCAGGGAAGACATCTGGCCTGAAGGCAGGACACCTGACTTCCAGGAGAACCAGTGCAAGCCTTACATCGAGTGGCACATCCCTGCAGTGAAGACGACAGATGCCATCCAGATCATCTACTCCGGAGGCAGCTACACAGGAAATGATCCCGACGGATTCGAAGTCGCTCCTGCAAGACGCTACCTCAACGAAAAGGGTGTGACTGTCGTCACTCTGAAATACCGCACACCACGCCCGCTCCCAGAAAGCGGCCTGAGCAAGCACACCACAGCATGGCAGGACCTCCAGCGCACGATACGCATCGTCAGGAGCGAAGCTGCCGCAAGAGGTCTCGATCCGGACAGGATAGGCATCATGGGAAGTTCCGCAGGCGGACATCTCACCCTGATGGGAGTCACATCATCAAATCACAAGTCATACTGGCCTGTCGATGACATAGACAAGATCTCATGCAAGGTTCAGTGGGGAATCGGCATCTATCCTGCATATGCTCTGACCGATGGTCTGGAGCGTCCAAACGCACAGGGAGGCAACGAAGACGACGCAGTCCTCGCCCCTGAGTTCTCATTTGACCTCAACACCGCACCTATGCTCTTCATCCACGGAGATGCTGACGGATGGGCAGCGATGAACTCAGTGAAGACATGGGAGAAAATGCGCGCCATGGGTATCCAGAGCGAGCTCCACACACTGGCCGGACGCAAGCACTGCTTCCAGAGGACAGCATCTCCGGGCACCGGAAGCTACACCCACCTCGACAGGATCTGGGAGTTCCTCACAGCCAAAGGATTCAACAAATAATCAACCGCTATGACAATCCGCAGAATCATGCTGTGCCTCGCGGCACTCGTATCGTTCACCTGGACATCAGGCGCACAGACAACAGCAGTTGTCAAAGACACAGTCATCAAGACATATGACTTTTCCGACCCTGACCCTGTCGCAAGGACAGGAAGGATATACCCTTATTACAAATTCCAGAAGTTCGCATTCGACGGAGTCGAGAAGACATGGAAGATGGTCGTCCTCGAAAACGAATACCTGAGAGTGAAGATCTTCCCTGAAATCGGAGGCAAGGTATGGTCCATCTTCGACAAGAAGGAGGGAAAGGAACTCTTCTATGACAACTCTGTCATAAAGTTCCGGGAAATCGCAATGAGAGGTCCTTGGACCAGCGGAGGCATAGAGTTCAATTACGGCGTCATCGGGCATGCCCCTTCCTGCGCCAATCCTGTAGACTACAGGGTGGAGAACAAGGCAGACGGCAGCGTAAGCTGCTACATCGGCGTGCAGGAGCTTCTCACACGCACACGCTGGATGGTCGAGATCAACCTTCCGAAGGATGCCGTATGGGTAAGGACCAGGACATTCTGGCACAACTACAGCGGTATCTTCCAGCCATATTACCACTGGGCAAACTCTGGAATCACAGCCGCCGACAACATGGAGTTCATCTATCCTGCAACATACTCGATCGCCCACAGCGGAAACACCACTCCATATCCGTATTTCGAGGGCCACGACATGTCCAAGTACAACGACCAGACCTTCGGCCAGGACAAGTCACTCCACCCGGGAGGTTCCCACAAGGGTTTCTTCGGAGCATACTGGCCGGACGATGATTTCGGTATGCTCCACTATGCACTGAGAGACGAGAAACTGGGCCGCAAATACTTCAGCTGGGCACAGTCCGAGCAGGGCTCCATCTGGGTCGACCTTCTCACAGACACCAACCCACAGTACGTAGAGCTCCAGAGCGGCCGTCTTTTCAACCAGAACGACGGCAACAGCGTAAAGACTCCGTACAAGCAGTTCCTCTTCACTCCTTACGGAACGGATGAGTGGAATGAATACTGGCTTCCTTTCGCCAGGATCGGCGGAGCCGACGACATGACTCTCCGCGCAGTCGTGAACGTCAAGGGCCAGACAGTCGGCATCTATCCGCTCCAGAAACTCTCTGGCGAGATGCTCGTCAAGGATGCTGCAGGCAAGACCATCCTCTCAAAGACTGTCGACCTCAAGCCGTCAGAGGCCGTAAACGAGACTCTCGCAGCTGCACCTGCACTCATCACTGTAGCAGGACACCGCATCTGGTCTTCTGACACTCAGGAGACAGACCGCCCTCACGAGATCAACCCTGACCTCGGATTCAGTTCTGTACAGGGACAGCTCCACCGTGCCCGCACTTTCGCCGGACAGAGAAACTACGCCGACGCAGAAGTGATGGTGGACTCAGTTCTCGCAGCAGAGCCTGCACTTATCGAAGCACTTGACATCAAGGCCATGCTCTGCTACAGAAGCATGAGATACAAAGAGGCGTACGCAACGGCTGACAAGGCGCTCGCAATCGATGAATACGACCCTCAGGCCAACTACATAAGCGGTCTTACAGCACTCAGGATGGACAAGCTCTATGACGCCATGGACCGTCTCGAGCTTGCAGCTCTCACTTCCGAACTCAGGAGCGCAGCTCTCACCAAACTCGGAGAGATCAGGTTCCTCATGGGTGACAGAGACATAGCCGCAGACTATGCACGCAAGAGCCTCGTGGGCAACAGCTACAACATGACCGCCCTCCAGCTCCTCTACCAATGCGAGCCTGAGGACGCCACACTCGAGCGCATCGAAACCCTTGACCCTACCGGACACTTCCCTGCAGTGGAAAAATTCCTGGCCGGCAAGATATCCGCACAGGAGCTCTACGACTCCATTTTCGAGGAGATGAAATGGCAGAACCACCTTGAGTACGCATCATGGTACCACAGCCTCGGACTTGACACAAAGGCATGCGCCCTCATCGAGGCCTGCCCTGAAAAGAATGCACTCCTCGCAATATGGCATGCATACCTCAAGGGTGACGCTTCTGCAATCGCGGCAGCAGAGACCCAGGCCATCGATCTCGTATTCCCGTTCAGAGAAGAGTCATATGCACCGCTCAGATGGGCAGTGGATAACGGAGGAAAGTGGCAGAGCCGCTATCTTCTCGCCATGCTCACAGACTTCCTCGGCGACAAGGAATGCGCACGCGGCCTGATGGCAGACGACAGCTCTGATTATGCTCCTTACTACGCATACAGAGCCACCCTCACCGGCGCAAAGGACGACATCGCCAAGGCACATGCACTTGCACCTGAAGAATGGAGATATGTACGCGATCTGGCACTCAAGTGCTACGATGAAGGCGACTACGCCCAGGCAATCGCTCTCACCGGCCCATACTACAATGCCCACAAGGACAATTTCCATGTTGGTGATGCCTATGTGAAGTCACTCATCGCCGCAGGACAGTATGCAAAGGCTGACAAGGTGATGTCCACCATGCGCATCCTTCCATTCGAAGGACAGAGCGGCAGCCACAGGATGTACCGCGAGATCAAGCTCAGCCTCGCCAGACAGTGCATCGAAAAGAAGCAGTACAAGAAGGCACTCGGCTATGTGGAAGAAGCCAGACTCTGGCCGAAGAGACTCGGAGTCGGCAAGCCATACGACGAGCTCATCGACACAAGCGAGGAGGATTCACTCACCGAGCTCATCAAGTCCAAGCTATAACCGTCCCTGACGGACAGTCACCATTTTAACCGGACCGATAAGGCCTGATGGACGAATGGCATCCCCCGCCTTCGGGCCTCCTATGGTCCAGGTCTTGCGCTGAGACTCCGGCTGACCGGCATCAAACGCCAGACGGTTGTACCAGCTGTCTGTAACTTCGATCTCTATGAGATTCTTCCCGCTGCGCAGCGCAGATGTGACATCCACACGATAAGGTGTGTTCCACAGAGGCTTGAACGCCACCCCATTGACCTTGACCTCGGCAATCATTTCCACATTGCCGAGGTCAAGCATATATGCCATGCCCTTCTGACGCTTCATCCTGAACGTCGTGGCATAGCTGGCGGTCCCCGAAAATGCAGAGGCTTCCTCGCCGTAACCGAGCTCTGTCCAGCTCTTCAGCTCAGAAAGCCGGACTTTCTCAGGTGCGCCCCATCCGCCAGGGAAGGACAGCGTCCATGGAGAAGTGATTTCTGTCGAAGCGACATACCCTGGTAGCGAAGCCGCGTCATCCACAAGCCCCGGCTGCAATCCTGAGTATGGAGTGCCGGTCACATCATGCCTGAACACCACAAAACAGCTGCCGCATCTCGGCAGGTCGAAACCGATGGATGTACGGCCACTCCCGTCTGACGACGAGGCTGCAGCAGCAATCTCACCGCTCACCGGATCCCATATCTGGGCCACTCCCTCTGAGGCGAAGCTCATCTCGCCCTTGAATCCGCAGTATTTCGGCGCAGCCACGAAGTACCAGTCCGCACCTTCCACGCTGCGATGCATCCACACAGGCCTTCCTCCGTTGGTGGTCCTTTCCGGCATGGAATCTATCCTGCAGGTGACATCCGGAACGATGCCGAGGGCGTCGAGCGCCTCATATATGCTCTTGCCCTCAATCACATTGCTGCTGGACCAGAGACTGTCCACAAGGGCATTGAAGCCATCGACATCATCTTCCGAGATGGATGCCGGCCCGACAGGACGTTCGGCTACGACATGCACACCCGATTCCGCGAGAGATATGAGTTTTCTCAAAGTGGCAGAGTGCATCCTGTAGTTATCTGGGATCCATATCACCCTATACTCCAGTCCCTCCGGTGTGACGGCCTTGCCGCCGCGGGCCTCGATCCTGTTCAGGAGGACATCGGTGTTGCAGTAGTCAAACTGGTTCGAATAAGGGTAGTCGCCATACTGATCGGGCTTGTGATCGATTTCGTCCCCAAGATACCAGAGTATGTCCGCGACAGGCTTTCCCCTCTCGAGCATATAGGTGTAGCGGGAGAGCATCCCGGTGAACTCCGGCATGTACTTCCACCAGGTCTGGTTGCGGACAAACGGTGTGCCGATCACCGGCGACCCGAAAGAGGTGCCCGGTGCATAGATATCCGCCTTGGGATTGTGGGTATAGGTATGAAGTACGAAATAAGTGATGCCCTGGGCGCAATTCTGGTTTGCAGCCTCCCTCAGGATGTCGAGGTGCTCATCCCAGCTGAGTTCGAAGGAGGTGAACGCCTCCGAAGCCACCCTCGGCTTGCCATAGATGTGCGCCGCACTGGCGGTCGGATGTATCGGCTTGAAATTGAAGGACTCCACGAAGGTCGTATCTTCGCCGCGCCAGAACTCCGCCATCGGCACATCTGCATACTTGAAATACTCCATGATATCTGCCGGGAATATGTCGCCCGCCGCCGTCTCATACGAGATGGAAAGTCCCTTGCCATGGGCATGGGCGGCCATGCGGCCGAAAAAATTCTCGGTCAGAAGAGTATTGAGCGTACTTCTCCAGTCATTGAGGAAGCGGGATGTCACATCCTGGTCATCGATGACGTAGCCGAAGAGGGCCGGCAGCCATGAGCGCAGGGCGTAGCCGTTGATATCACCGAACATCGCCTCCATATCTGCGGTCCAGGTCTGGCACCGGCACTCCCAGCTGTCCATGAGCATGGAACCGGCAAGCCCCTTTACAGGGCCGTCCACCATGCGGCCGATGAAAGCATCGAAATGCCTGTCAGGCCCGTTCACGGAGAGCTTGTCGCACTCAAATCCCACAGCCTCCGCCGGAGCGGGACCATTCTTCATGCCGGTATTCACATGCCCGATTCTCAAGATGGTCCAATCACCTTCCGGCGCATCCCAACGGAGGGTGCCAGAAGCATCCATATATCCGCTCAGATCCATGACGGAAGACGGGTTCACATATGCGGCAGCGTCCTGGTCGGGCATCGCGCTCTCCCTCGGGATGCGGCGCAGCGTCCACCCTGCTTCAGCCTCCCAGTTGTTCTTGCGCGCAGCCGAAAGCAGACGCAGTGCACTTATCTTCATATCGTGGGCATTCCTGATGGAGATGACATAGCGGCTCGCGCATGCCTCATCGAGAGAGAATGTGATCTCTCGGTCGTCCTGCCAGCTTGCCATCGGCATCTCGGCGTCAAGGACAGTCTTCTCCCCGCCGTCATCGAGCATCGCGGTCACCTTGACATGTATTCCCGGCTCATACACGAAATTGTGGAAGAAACCGTTGATGGAAGAGAACACAATGCTGCGGGCGGTCTCCTCCTTCGGGAAAACCACCTCTATGAGATGCTCCTTCCCCGGCTCGAATGTAAAGCCGCTGACGGTTTCCCCTCTCAGCATGGCCTCGATCTCATCGCGGTGCCCGCCAGTTCTCACTTCCGAAGGGATAAGCGGGGTGACTGAGTCCCCGAGCGGGGTGCGGAACGCAATGACAGCGACATCCCGGTAATCTTTCCAGTCCTGGAGGTCATCAGCACTCACCGGGAGCGCCACCGACACGGCGCCACCACCCGAGACATCCGTGCGTGTGGAGGTCAGGTGCCTCATGGCATCCTTAGGCTGAATCCACGGTCCGCCCGACATGGCCCATCCGGGACAGTTCTGCATAGTGAACCGGAGACCGAGACGGCGAGCCTCCATGGCGGTGTGTCTAACCAGATCATCCCACTTCTCACTGAGACAATATACATGATCCGTCACGCCCGGCCAGTCACCGCCGAAATTGCCTCCATGGAAAAGCTGGATACCCGACAATCCTGCTTCGGCGACAGCTTCGAGATCCCTGGTGATGCCATCCTTGTCCACATTGCCATCGACATAGTGGAACCATGTCTGGGGACGGAACATCTTGGCGGGATTCCTGAATTGGAGCTCGTCATGCGAAGAAAAAGGAGCCGAGAGCACTTCCTGAGGAGGAGTCATCGGCACTATGGATGTATCTGTCTGTGCATTGGACACGGCGCATGCTGCAAAAAGCACGAGGGCCGCTGCTGTGATTCTTGTTTTCATATATTCCCAAATATAGGCATTATTGCGACAAAATCGGAGGATTATCCGTATCTTGTCTGCAGATCAGAACACATTTCAGCCATGGCCAACAACACACTAAGGCACCTCATCGCCGCAGCCACATGCGCGACAGCCATCCTCTCATCATGCCGAAGTCAGGCCCCGGAGCCTGTCTACCCCATCCCGACCGCAGACCAGATCGCATGGAAGCAGATGGAGAGCTACGCATTTGTCCATTTCGGTCTCAACTCATTCACCGACAAGGAATGGGGATACGGCAACACCGATCCGGAGCTCTTCAACCCTACCGTGGGCATAGACTGCGAACAGTGGGTGAAGATATTCAAGGAAATCGGATTCAAGGGCGTGATCATCACAGCCAAGCATCACGACGGGTTCTGCCTCTGGCCTACCGCGACCACTGAATACAACATCACAAAATCACCGTGGAAAGACGGCAAGGGTGACCTCGTGCAGGAGCTGGCGGATGCATGCCGCAAATACGGCCTCAAACTCGGACTCTACCTCTCACCTTGGGACAGAAACAACATCCATTACGGAGAGCCGGAATATGTGGATATCTACCACGAACAGATACGCGAGCTCGTCACCCGCTACAGCCCGCTGTTCGAGTTCTGGTTCGATGGTGCCAATGGCGGCGACGGATGGTACGGCGGCCTCGAGGGACGCAGAAGCATCGATGCAAAGACCTATTACGGCTACGAAGAAGCGCGCAAGATCATCTGCGACGTCAACCCGACCGCGATGATCTTCGGTGGTGAATGCCCGACCATACGCTGGGTCGGCAATGAAAGAGGCTGGGCAGGCGACACACAGTGGTCCACATTCGAGCGCGGCAGAGGCTCTCACCTGGACAACCAGTATGGGCACGAGGACGGCTCGGAATGGCTTCCGAGCGAAGTGGATGTGTCTGTGCGCCCGGGATGGTTCTATACAGCCAAGACAGACAACAAGGTCAAGTCAGTCGACAAGCTTCTGGATATATGGTACAGGAGTGTCGGCCACAATTCAAACCTCATCCTCAACTTCCCTATCGCCAGCACCGGACGCATCCATCCCACTGACTCCGCAAGGGTGACGGAATGGGCGGAAATCCTCAGAGACGATTTCTCGGACAACCTCCTCAGACAGGCAAGGGTGACCGCCGACTGCAGCCGGGGACGCAGGTTCAGCGCATCCAAGGTGACAGACTCGGACAGCGAGAGCTACTGGTCGACCCCTGACGGAGTGAACGCAGGCACACTCACCTTCACATTCAGGAAGCCTGTCGACGTGAACCGCCTGCTGCTTCAGGAATACATCCAGCTGGGACAGCGCGTACGCAGCTTCACAATAGAGAGCATGGATGCTGACGGAGAATGGAGCGCCGTGGCAGCGGCAGACACCACTTCGACTGTGGGATTCAAGAGGATTGTAAGATTCGAGACTGTGAATGCAAAAGCCATCCGCGTACGCTTCAATGACGCAAGAGGTCCGCTCTGCATCTCGAACGCCGAGGCCTACTGTGCCGAAGAGCGCAACTGGACAGAGGACAGCGAGATCGGCACCACTCTTCTCGTTTCGCTTCCAAAGGAGAAGCCTGAATACCTCCACAGACTCAGCAGACTGAAAGAGATACACACATTCACCTATGTTCCCCTCAAGGGAAGCAGGCATCTCATCACCAGATACAGGCTTCTTGTAGACGGAAAGATTGTCTCTGAGGGTGAGTTCTCCAACATCGTGAACAATCCTGTCCCGCAGACCGTGGAATTCGGTCCGGTAAAGGGGCGCGAGGTCACCTTCATAGCCACATCGCTCGCAGAGGGGGCGGAAAGGGCTGACATCTCCGAATTCAGCGTGAAATAAAATAAAAAAAATCCCGATGCATTTGGAGGTAAATAAAAATTCTCTATCTTTGCGGAGAATCGGTTATTGGCGAGATGTCATTATCCCGGTTTGAAACCCATTAGAAACACGAATTATGAAAAAGTCATTCTTCAAGTGTGCCATCATCGCATTGTCACTTGCAGCTTTCCAGGCCTGCAACGAGACAGTAGACCAGGACATCCTCGATCCGGACGTTCCACTGAACGCAGATACCCTCACGGCACCGGAGGCTGCTGCTGAAGCGGGTCAGGAGGCATCAACCGCCATTGACTACAGCCTTATCGAGCAGGCTATCGTCAAGAGGTAGTACGTACACCATCGGATACTGAAACAGACACACTGTCTCAGACGACAGTTATATGACCGACAGCCGTCAGGCTGCCGGTCAGTTTTTTGCCCATCTCCTTCTTTCTTTCATCAGACAGGATTAATCAAAAAATTTTCGTTAATTAGCAGTTCTAATACAAAAACATATGAGAAGATTCAGTTTCTGGATGGATAATGCCAGGAAGATATCCCTTCCTCAGAGTGCCATCCCTTGCATCACAGCGATCATCCTATCCATCGGACACGATGGTTTCACATGGTATCTCTTCCTCCCTGTCTTTCTCGGAGTATGCGCAGCCCATCTGGGCATGAACCTCGCCGACGACTATTTCGACTATCGCAAGGGCATGCCGTCAAACGCCATACGTTCGACTCTTGCGGCGGAAGGTTCCGTACGCGCCAGGATGGAGAAGTGCCGTTATATCCAGTCTGGAGAAGCTACCGAGAAAGAACTTTTCAAGGTTTTCTGGATCTTTCTGGGCTTTGCAGGCCTGATGGGACTGATTGCCGTGCTCGCACAGTGGCTGATCAACGGACCGGGAGCAGCCGCAGCTGTCATTCTCTATGCAGTTCTCGGACTCATCATCGGCATACAGTACTCCGGCAAACCGCTCCAGCTCGGATATCACGGCCTCGGAGAACTTGTGATCGGTATCATGTTCGGACCGCTCAACATGCTCGGCGTGCACGCGGCCATGACAGGCGAGCTGTTCAGCCCGGATCTCTTCCTGTTCAGCATCGGAGTCGGCTGCATGGTCACAAACATCGTATATGTCCACTCCGTGATGGAAACAGGAGCCGATGAGAAGCTCGGCAAATACACATTCGCACATCTTCTCGGAAGCCACGGCGCCCAGATTGCGGCGATAGGCATATTTGCAGCGGTTCCTTTCTTCTGCCTCATCGCGAATATCGCGGCGTTCGGATGGAGCCCATGGTTCCTCCTTACCCTCATCACCGTCCCGATGTCCGTTTTCCTCGTCATATCGACCTACCGCTTCGTAAAGGGCATCCCTCAGGAAGACAAGCCAAAGTGGTGGATGGGACCGATGGGCGACTGGGACGGATATGTCAAGGCCGGCATGGACTGGTTCCTCATCCGATGGCTCCTTGCAAGGAACATCGACACATTCTTCTGCCTCATAGTAATCATAGTTCACATCGCAATCTCTCTCATATGATCAGACAGCTATTCTATCTTGGACAGTGGTTCGTACGCGCACGTCTTTTCGGACGCAAGGCTCCGCTCCAGACAGTCCTGTTCATCACAGACAAGTGCAATCTCCGCTGCAAGCACTGCTCAGTCTATGGCAGCGCAGGATACCGCCAGCGTAAATTTGACGACATTCTCCAGGACATGAGAGAGTCATACAAGGCCGGCTCCCGCTTCATAGATCTCGAGGGCGGAGAGCCTACTCTGTGGAAAGAGGACGGAAAGACCATAAACGACATCATCGATGCCGCTCTCAGGATGGGCTTTTTCTCCATCACCGTGACAACAAACGCCCAGCAGGACTTCTCATGGATACATCCCGATTCCATCTGGGTCTCAATGGACGGCGTGGGAGAATATCACGAGAGAGTCAGAGGCGAGGGCACATTCGCCCGTCTGGAGGAGAACATCCGCAAAAGCGGCAAGAAGCACATCTGCGTCAACATGGTAGTGAATTCCCTAAACTGGGAGTCTCTTGACGCCGCCATGGAGTACGCCAGGTCAAACGAGGCCATAGAGCAGATCTCCATCAACTTCCACACCCCATATCCAGGCACCGAATACCTGATGCTCCCTGTCGAAAAGAAGGTGGAGCTCATCGACAAGGTACTTGAATACAAAAAGAAAGGCTACCCGGTCATGAACTCACGCTCCGGTCTCAGGCGCATGAAGCGCAACGCACTCGGAGAGATGAAGCTCGGAAAGGAATGCTTCGTCACCAACTTCATCTATCCTGACGGATCGAGAGGACTCTGCGTGGGATACGGGACCGACAAGTGCGCACAGTGCGGTTTCTGCATGGCGGGAGAGATGTCATCTGTATTCCACTTCTGCCCCGATACGATCTTCGCAGGATTCAAACTCAGGATGTAGACATCGCCATTTCAGGCGAAAATGACCGTTTTATTGTTGTAGGTCAAGATCTTGCGTTCGATATGCTTGAGCACGGCACGGCTGAGGACAATCTTCTCAAGATCCTTGCCCCGGTAGACCAGTGTCTCAGGTGTGTCCTTGTGCGTTATCCTGATGACATCCTGCTCTATGATCGGTCCTGCGTCAAGATCTTCTGTCACGTAGTGGCTTGTAGCCCCGATGATCTTCACTCCCCTCTCAAATGCCTGATGGTATGGCTTCGCACCCACGAAGGCTGGAAGGAAAGAATGATGAATGTTGATGATATTGTGAGGATATCTCGCGATCATCTCCGGTGATATGACCTGCATGTATTTCGCGAGGACAATGAAATTGACTCCGAGTTCATCCAGAAGAGCCATCTCCTGCGGCTCAAGCTCATCTCTGTTGGCTCTGGTGACAGGAAAGCAGTAATACGGTATGCCGAAGCGTTCTGCGACAGGGCGAAGATCTTCATGGTTGCTGACAATGCATGGGATCTCGACATCCCATTCACCCGCGGTGTAGCGTGCGAGGATATCAAAAAGGCAGTGGTTCTGCCTGCTGACAAACAGAGCCATTCTCGGCTTGACATCGCTGAAATAAAGACCGAACTCCATCTCGAACTTGGCGGCGAACAGCGTCCTGAAGTATTCCTTTATCTGATCGCGGGGTATGGTGAAGCCCTCAAGTTCCCACTCCAGTCTCATGAAGAGGACCCCATTTATCCTGTCGACATACTGATCGGTATAAACGATGTTGCCGTGATTGACTGAAATGAAGTTTGTGATTTCCGTGACGATTCCCTGCCTGTCAGGGCAGTGGAGAAGGAGGCTTGCGGTTGTTCCCATGCTGAAAAATGATTACTCTCTGCCAGGCCGTTTCATGCCCGGGACTGTAAAGGTAAGAATAATATCGCAATTTCAGTGGAACAGGGCCGGATATGACGGTCCCGGGACTCCAGAGGAATCCCGGGACCTATGCAAGAGAGAAAGAATATCACTGGTTCACCCAGATGAGCTTGGAGACATCGTATCCGCGGATGCACATCTCCCCAAGTATCTCATCTCTGGCGGTATCTGAAAGGTCCGGCGAGCGTGACAGGATCCACAGATATTTCCGTGAGCGGGAACCCACCAGGGCGTACTCATAGTCAGGGCCCGTCATCAGTACCCTGTAATCAGACCAGAACGGTCTGAAAAAGGACACTCGAAGAATCCCAGGCTGATCCGTGATGCGGGCGACCCCTGTAGAGACAGACCAGTGCTTTTTCTTGAAACCTCTGTTCACCACTTTGATACGGCCGTTCTTCGTTATCGAATATTCCGCCGTGGTATATTGAAGACCCTTTTCAAAGCGGTGGTCATAACGCGCTATCTCGTACCAGCGACCGAGATAGCGGTCCAGATCGAGGCGTGACACCGGAGTGTTGTCATAGTTCCTGCTGCTGCATGCCATGATGCCTGCCGAACCAAGGGTAACAATCATGACAGTGATCATCCGTCTCATCTCTTGCATTTCTTTTTTGTTTCACACCTTATATCCTCTATCGTTTCCGTCATCCAGAGACCATGCCTGTTGCAGAAAGCATAGACAGCCTGAGGAGCCGAATCACACACGAACAGACTGACCGGGTCATCACCCGGAGACAGATGCCGGACTATGGTTTCGTTCTCTGTCTGCACACAGATGAACTCTATGTGATGTTCATCTGTCATGGGATGCGGGACACTGCCCACTTCCACCTCAAAAGTGTAATGGTCGCATCTCTTCACTACCGGGAGATGTTTCTCCTTGTACTCTTCCTCGCGCTTCGGGACCAGAGGTCTCATTTCTGAACCGCAGCATACGGGGGTCGGGCCTCCATCGTGGACCTTGACGATGATGTTCCCGCAGATTGGGCAATGATAAAAGTGTAAGATCATATGGCAAAAAGTTTTATTGGTTGAACTGTGTGCAAAGGTATTCCTTGTGACACATCCGCAACACTTTATCCGATACAATCTTTCCATAGCATCCATTGAGCCTGTCAATACATATCGATGCAGGTACGTTGTTTGCAGGCAAATATCTGACACTAAACTACTTAATCATGGAACTAAGACAACTTCGCTATTTCGCGACAGTGGCCAGGACACTCAACTTCACAGAAGCGTCAAGGCAGCTGTACATAACTCAGGGCACTCTGTCGCAGCAGCTCAGGCAGCTTGAATTTGAACTCGGGTCCGATCTGTTCACCCGGACTTCGCGCAGTGTGGAGCTTACAGAGGCGGGAGAAGCGCTTCTTCCGCTTGCCGAGGAGATGATCCAGACGGCAGCACTATGCCAGGCACGTCTGAAAGACATGAGGGCAGGCATCAGCGGAGAGCTCAGAATCGGAGTGTCGAACTCCATGAAGAGACTGGTCAGCAGCACTGCAAGGCAATTCCTCGCCAGGTACCCGGAAGTCAACCTGTACATCTGCAGCAGCAGCGCGGTGGATCTCCTGCATATGCTCAGGTCAAAGGAACTGGACATGATAGCGTCTTTCTGCCAGCAGGAGCCGGACCCGGACCTGTTCACCAAGGTCCTGTACAGTACACGACTCTGCGCAGTCATGTCCTCAGACCACTGTCTGGCAGACAGGAAAAGCCTGAAATTCAGCGATCTTGAGCGCTTCAGAATCATACTTCCCGGAGCAGGTCTCCAGTCAAGACGCCTGTTTGAGGAATTCTTCTCTGTTGATATGGGAAAGCTGCAGCCATGCGCCACCGCAAACGACATAGACATCATCCTGGACATGGTGCGCGGCAGCGACAGGGTGGCGCTGCTTGCTTCCGTAGACATAAGCGACAGGCAGGGATTCACCGCCGTCCCTCTGACAATCGGCGATGGAGAAATCCCTGAAGGCAGAGATATGACATGCTGCGCACAGCGCCTGCAGAACAGCTACCGCAAGCGGTCAGTGATCGCATTTGCAGAGATGCTGAGTGAATGCGCAGACATCGAACGCATATGCATGGAGATGTGACAGCGGTCCTGCGTCAATCGAGCAGGTCCTTCGCAGCAAGAACCAGGAACATGTAGTGGGTGGATGCTCCCCCAAGACAATATTCCACCTGCTGCCACAGGTACGGGAATGTCAGCAGAGCTCCGTGACGATACGGCCGCCTTGATGTCCCTCGGGATAGAAATCACTGAAAGCCATCACATCGACGCCTTCGTTGCTGTAATAATCCCTGTCGTTCAGTCTGAAGTTCTGCGCAAAGGCGGATGCTGCCGCAAACAATGCCAGGACGGTCATCATTGTCCGTTTCATATCATCATGTCACTTTCACGGCTCCGGCTCATAGCCGCTCCCCGCATATTTCTCACTATATTCCCTGTTGAGCTCTGCAAGTTCCTTTCTGCCGTTGACATAGTCGTCATAGAACTCATCATATTCGCCGTCAAGGGCTTCCTTCACGATGCGTATGCGATCCATAGCTGTCGTGTCTTTTATCAGAATGCTGTCCATATACATCAAAGTTAGAGATTTTTCTCCATAATGCATCCATTTGTTTCACCCACCGCATCAAGCCCCGTGATTTGGTGAATAGAAATAAAGTTTATAAATTTGTTTAATTTCGGACAACTGACCAATACAATGCTTGAAGTAAACAACAGAATGCCATCGGAATGCACCGACATCTCTCAGGTGCGCAATGAGATCGACAACATCGACAAGGTCGTCATCGCTCTGCTGCGCCAGCGGTTTGAATACGTCAAGGAAGTTGTCAGGTTCAAGGAAAAGACTGCGAAAAGCATCGAGGCATCAGACCGCCGCTCTGCCGCACTCGCCGACAGACGCAGATGGGCGGTAGAAGCCGGCCTCAGCCCGGATGTGATCGAGGACATCTATTCAAGACTCATCCAGTATTTCATCGAAGAAGAAAAGAAAATAGCGAACTTAATCTGATATGTTTAGAAAAGAAATCAAGGTGTTGGACTGTACCGTCAGGGACGGCGGTCTGATGAATAAATGGCAGTTCAGCAAGGAATTTGTCAAGAGCGTATACGAAGCGGATGTCAAAGCCGGCATCGACTACATGGAAATCGGCTACATCAGCAGTTCCGATCAGTTCCCTCGTCCTGAATACGGCCCATGGAAATTCTGCATGGAGGACGAACTGCGCGAGATCGTGGGAGACAACAACACCGGCACCAAGCTTTCAGTGATGGCCGACATCGGGCGCGTGAAGTTTGAGGACATACGGCCAAAATCAGACAGTGTCATCGACATGTTCCGCGTGGCCTGCTATGACTACCAGATTGACAAGGCCATCGAGCTTGCGCACCACGTGATGGATAAGGGATACGAAGCCACCATCAACCTCATGGCAGTCTCAAAAGTCAGCGACAGGGCGCTCGACCAGGTGCTTGAGGATGTCGCAGGCTCCAGGGTAGGCACATTCTACCTCGTGGACAGCTTCGGCAGTCTCTACTCTGAGGATATCCACAGCCTCATGGATAAATACAAGAATGCCCTCCCGGGCAAGACCATAGGTTTCCATGGCCACAACAATGTCCAGCTCGCTTTCGCCAACACCATCGAATGCATCATCGACGGAGCGAACATGCTTGACGCCACCATGCTCGGCATCGGACGAGGAGCGGGCAACTGTCCTCTCGAGCTTCTCGTATCCTTCCTCAAGAATCCGAAATACAAGCTTGAGCCTATCATCAGATGCATCCAGGATCAGGTGAACCCTCTCAAGAAGGAAATCGACTGGGGTTATTTCATCCCATACATGATCACCGGTTCCCAGAATGACCACCCGCGTTCAGCCATGGCGTGGATGTCAAGTCCTCAGAAAGACGACTACATCTCATACTACGAGTCTGTGGTAAAGAATAAAGAGGTATAGATCTGCCCCTACATATACAGGAGCGCGACGACTATTCCCAGCAGGCTGCCGTTGACAACCTGCAGAGGGGTATGTATGATCGCCGAAAGCATCGCTATTTCACAACGTCATCATCCGACTTCTTCTTTCTCGCAGGGTTCTCGGGGAACCATCCCTTGCGCACTCTCTTCTCCTGCTCGTAAAGTTCGAAAATCGACCAGAAGCAGCTGAAGCCGAGCACTCCGAGTATGGAGGCCATGATGACATCCGCCACCATGAAGGAAGCGGCGCATGCGGCCAGTCCCGCAAGGGCGAAAAGCCACCAGCAGCCCTTTCCCCAATGGTACTCAGCCTTGACCACTATCGGGTGAAAGACACCTATGAGAAGAAAGGCTGAGGCGCCAAGTATTATTCCAGACCAGTTCATTTACAGATTCAAAAAATGTGAGTGTTACATGAGGGCATCAGTCCCGGGTCGCCGGCTATTTCTCAAGTCCGGCTTTCAGGCATCTGATAACCGCTGAATTGAAGCCCGCATGGTCGAGCTCATTGAGGCCCCGTATCGTCAGACCTCCAGGTGTGGTGACCTTGTCTATCGCCGCTGCCGGATGCATGCCCGTCCCCTCAAGGACAGCTACCGCTCCCGACATGGCCTGCATGGCTATCATTTTGGCGTCCTGAGGATAGAGACCCATTTCGACTCCTCCCTCCATCATCGCATGGATGAAGCGCATGACATACGCGATACCGCAGCCGGAAAGCATATTGCCGGCAGCAACCTCTTTCTCCTTGCAGATCCTTACCTTTCCCAACTTCTGAAGAAGAGCCTCAACTGAAGCAGTGACATCCTCGCCAACACCCTCTGCAGGGGCCAGGAAGGTCATACTCTCGTTGAACTCGGCGCCGATGTTCGGCATCACATACAAGACATTGGCGGAAGGGCATCCGAGATACCCGCGCAGAGTATCTGTGAATATGTTCGCTGCAACTGACAGGATCACCTGACGGTCGAAATCAATGGCGCCGCGGATTTCAGTGATCACTGATTCGATGAGCCATGGCTTCACAGCCAGCACGATCACATCTGCGTCCTTGATGGCAGAGACGTTGTCAAGAACAGTCCTGACCTCCGGAAACTCCTGGCGGATACGCCCGAGAGTCTGTTCTGTACGCGCTGTGACGGTGAGTTCGCATCCCCCTTTCTTCGCCCAGCCCCTGACCATGGCACCGCCCATATTGCCAGCTCCTATCACACAGATTTTGTCCATAACGCCTTAATGAATTGAAAGTTTGATTTCAAACTGTAAATTTAACTCTAATTTTTGAACTAACCCAATTAACATTCTTGCGCCACACAGTTTTGCACATAGAAACCATATGTATTATTTTTGCTGCACGCAATAATGATCTGAGAACATGAAAAAACATCTGCTCGCTTTGCTGATATTGTCAGTTCTTACAGGAACGACAAGTCTGTATGCCGGTAGGATTCCGGTAATATTTGACACTGACCTTGGCAATGATGTCGATGACGCGATAGCCCTTTCCATGCTGTACAGTTATGCTGATGAAGGTAAGGTTGACATCCTGGCCATAGGATTGAGCAAGGGCGGACGGTATCCGGCAGAGTGCCTGGACATCTTCAACCACTGGCATTGCCATCAGGACATCCCCATCGGATCCATATCCGGCGGTGTCATCTGCGGTAATGAGGAGTCAGATTATGCAAAAGCCATCGCGCAGCAGATGGAACTTGCGGGAAGGTATGCATTCCCGAGAAATCTCAGCATAGACCACAGCTCCCTTCCGGAAGCAGTCGAGGTCTACAGGAAAGCACTGGTGAAGGCTGAAGACGCTTCCGTCGTCATGGTGGTCACAGGATTTGCCACAAACATGTCCCGTCTTCTCTCAAGCGGACCGGATGGATATTCCGATCTCTGCGGCAGGGACCTTATCTTGAAGAAAGTGAAATCCCTGGTGGTGATGGCTGGTTCATTCGACGGAACCAAAGAGAGGGAATACAATGTCAGGATGGATGTGGAGTCATACAAGACTCTGACAGACCAGTGGCCTACAGACATCATATTCGCACCGTACGAGCTTGGACTCAAAGTGCTTTACCCTGTCGCTTCTATCGAGACCGGATTCTGTGACGGGCATCCGCTGACCGAATGCTACAGGAACTTCAAGGCCATGCCGTATGACCGTCCCTGCTGGGATCCGGTCACACTTCTGTATGCGGTAGAGGGCGCGGTGCTTTTCAAAGAATCCAGACGCGGCACCGTCACCATTTCCGACAACGGTGCATCGAAGTTCACTCCAGATCCTTCCGGCCGCCACAAGTACCTGTCAATGAGTGGCAGACACGCCAGAATGGCTGCACGAAGAATCGTCTCTCTCTGTGAAAGACCCGAGCGCGAAAGCGACATGCTTCATGGCAAGACACTTGTGACCTGCGGGGACTCCTTCACCGAAGGTGACTTTTGGGATTACGTGGACATGAACGGGAATAATGACAGGCGCAGCCCGGAAATCTTTGACAGAGAGTGGAACTGCTATATGACCTACCCATACTGGATCGCGCGCAGGAACGGCATGAAACTGATCAATATGGCCAGATGCGGAGCTATGCTCGGATACCCGTCTGACGACAGCCGCTGCGAAGTCTTCGTAAAGGAAAAGATGTTCCAGATCCCGGAAGATGCCGATTACATCCTGTTCAAGTTCGGAATCAACGACTCATGGCACACCACTGTCGGCACTCCCGACGATACGGATCCGCGGACCTTTTACGGCGCATGGAACACCGTCCTCTCCTATGTGAAAGAGCATCACCCGTCCGCGAAGATAGGAGTGATAGCCTCAAACGACTGCAGGGAGAAGGAATGGGCACAGGCTATTGTGGAGATATGCCGCAGATATGATGTGCCGTGCCTCGACGAGGAAGGTGAAGGCGTTCCGTATTTCTTCGGCCAGAACTACAAGCCTTATCCGCAGGAAAAGAAAGACAGGATGAATGAGGCCTATCATTGCGGCCCCAAGAACGGGCACCCCAATGTCGACGCCCATAAGATTGAGAGCCACATAGTAGAGAAATTCCTCCGCAGTCTGTAAGCCAGTCTGGTATTGCGATGTCACTCTCCCAACGTGATGAACAACGCTTTCATCTGGCCGTAGGAATCGACATCCAGTTCAGATGAGATGTCCTCGATGAACTGTTTCCTGTCACGAAACAGCCTTTTCAAGTCCTCTATCGATGCCGGAACGACCCTCCCCTTCTTTGAAAGATACATCTTTGAAGCGTAATGGGAATCTGTTGGAGAACCGGCGACGCTCATTCCAAGGACACGAAGCCAGAGGCCGACATCACCAGCTGACGCTACCGGGATGAGGAAAAAGTCGCCGAATATCAAGTCTGAGAATGTATTCATCCTGAGACCGCCTATGGTTGCGACCTGCACATTGTCCACCGGATACCGTGTGGCATCCTGGCCGCCTTCGCCAGCTACGACAAGCGACTGCTGTCCGAACAGGTTGATATTCATGTCCCCGTAGATGCGGGTCCCGTTTTTCAGTTCAGCGCATCCTTCCCGAAACCCGCTGAAAAGGAGTCCACTTTTCACGTCGACAGGCAGAGCACAGTCTTCATGCTCAAGACAGGAGTGATACGTGTCCGCAAGCGAACCTGTCCCGGCAGAGGAAGGACCGCAGGAAACAAGAAGCAAAGCAGCGCAGGCAGATATAAGGAAAAGCGGAGTTATCATATATCGGAAGAAATCAGATTCTCGCCTTGTTGACGATTCGCAATACAAGGGAAATAAGGTAGATCACGATACCGTATGCAATGACGATCAGAGTACTCAGGGCTCCGTTCCAGAGAAGGAGAGGCGAAATGTTGCCATCACACTGGAGAATCGCGTCAATGGAATGAATCCATACTCCCGCCTGAAGCAGGACGCTCACTGCAAGAGCGGCAAGTCCTATCTCCTTGACCCAGTTGGGTGCCTTCCATGCCGAGAGGAAGAGAAGGACAAGGAGGACTGTCAGGATGACCATGGGAAGGATGCCGCCGTGGAACAGCAACTGATTGAATGCGATGATAGGAATAGTGATCATATTGAGAGATTTTGTTTCTGCAAAGATACCTCTGACTGCACGAAAAGGAAAAAATAAAACCCTCTCCAGCCTTCATAAAACCCCTTCCACGGCGCATCGGTGTTCGTAACGCCACTTTATTTGTTATATTTACGCAGGCATGAAGAAGAGAGTCACCATAATCGTCTCTTACTGGGCTGCCGCTGTTCTCATCATAGCGGCAGCTCTATCCAGCCTTGAGCTCTCATTCACCGAAGCTCTGGCCTACAGCAGTCTCTTCCTTCCCGGAGCCCTGGCGATGAAGTATTCTATCTACCTGATCAAAAGGGATGAACCAAAGGGCCGGAAATTTAAGAGCATCATCTTTGTATCGCTGGCGGTGACTGCATTTGAGATGGCATTTGTCATGCTGGTATCGACTCTCATCATGATTCAGAACGGTATGATTGCACACAGCCGCAGTCTGGAGGTTCCGGGCATCATGCTCAACCCGGTATTCCTCCTCATCATGATAGGTATCATGATGGCAGGAGACTATTTTCTGGAGCAGTATCTTGACAAGAGCATCCCTGTGAAAGAAGAGCCTCTCACATTCTTCTCTGACCGCCGCAAGGAGACTGTACTTCCATCCGAGATCGTCTTTGTCGAATCCAACGACACCGAAGTATGGATCCATATGAAAGACGGAAGGAAACTACGGAACAAGACGGCCATCAGCCGCTGGCAGGACATCCTGGGCGAAGGGTTCACCCGCATTCACCGCTCGTATCTGGTAAACAGGACTTATGTCTCTTCCGCCTCCCCAAGCCAGGTCACACTTGACGGCATCTCATTGCCGGTTTCCAAGAAATACGCAGAGATAGTGACTAGGATCCTGGGGCATGAATAATGAACGTGTTCTGAGAAACTAGCTCCAGCGCTTATGTCCATTACGAAGGAGAATGCTTGATCGTACGTTATGGAGCTGAATGGTGAATACTTTGATGCTGTTCAAATGACGAACACTTCGATAATGGAGGAGCCCCCAGGAACGAGTGGTAATTAAAAATCTGTTGTGCAAATAGATGAAAAGATAAAGCCAACTTATTAATTAGCAATAAGTTGGCCTTATAGAGACATGGATAGGTTGACAATTATCGAACCATATATGATGACTTCTTGAAGGTCAAGACTTTCTTTGAATCAATGAATTGTCAATAGAAACTTATGCTGTTTGCACAGGCACATTCATATATGTTGCAGAAGCTATCGTGGCAATCTTAGAAGGATAAGAACCTTTATATCATCATTGCAGCACACGCTTGCCTGATGGAAGCAATACGATCAATGAGGGTCTTATTTTTTCTTGCAGTCTGGAGGCCATAGCTGGATTGCATATTGACGAGCATCTCCGCATTGATATCCAACGCCACCTCCAGCAGTAGTGCAGTCTCTGTAGTAACAGGCCTCTTCCCGTTAAGAATCTCGTTGAGCATAGTATACGGGATACCAATTATCTCCGCGAGCTTTTTTTGCGAGATTCCTCTGACTTCGATTTCATCCTTGACAAGTTCACCGGGATGTACTGCTATGAAAGGTTTATTTGTCTGTGCCATACTCTACTTGTAATGATTTGTAATATCTTTCAGAGTGCAGATTGTTATAGTCGGCTCTGCGCTGTCCATATCAACTACAAACTCCAACCTGTATTGATTATCAATTCGTATCGATGAGATACCGGCCTTATCTCCTACAAGACTTTCGTAATTCAGCGAATGCAAGGGATATAAAGCCTCAATACTTGGGGCGTTCTGCAGTGTGACAACTCTTAACACATACTTCCTTATAACCTGAGGCTGATATCAATGATGTTTGTCCGAGCATTTTCCGTCCTCAAACAACTCCCTCAGATACTCTTTGCCGAACTTGACAACCATAATAATCAATTTAGTCCTGCAAATATAATTATTCTTTTAAATATTCACTAAAATAGTGAAGCGTTTTCATTGGAGGCGCAAGGAGTCCTCGGAGCACAGCGACGATGGTCACATCAGCGGCCGTGGTGGAGCGGCAGCGAGACTTCGGAAAAGTCGAAGCAGCGGAGCCACCGCCATGGAGCATTCCGTGCGTAAAAGTGGCCTTCCCACGCACGGGGAGGCACATAGACAGGGGCTGAGCGCAGCGACAGGGGGTTGAGAGGACGGAGTCCCTTCGCCCTAGCACGAAACGAGCCGGGCACAAATGTGCTCGGCTCTAAGTTTCGTGCGTAATCGTTGACAGATTTCGAACCTACTTGGAAGACTTGACGGCTTTTGACGAGCTGCCATAAGCAGGAGTATCAACATCCGAAAGATAACCGCTGACATTGTGCGGTTGCAACGCGTATGTCATGGGTTTAACTATTTCAAAACGAAGCCCAAGAGCTTCGATGATTCTCAAAAACGTGCTGACCCCCGGTTCAATTTGTCCTTTCTCGATACGAGAGATATATGACTTGTTTGCGCCTATTTTTTCTGCAAGTTCTGCCTGAGTCATGGATTCCTGCCTTCTTGACTCAAGAATCAGTTGCCCTACACAATAGTTGTACGCTTCTTTTCTAAATTCACTCCTTGATTCAGTACCAACGGCACCGAACCTTTCGTTCATCATCTCATCGATATCGACAATATTACTTTCCCTTCTCTGCATAACATTCAATCTTTAACTTTTAGCCTGTTCTATCTCTTTTCTGGGCGTCTTTTGCGATTTTTTCTGGAAGCCATTGAAAAGTAGAACTATATTACCTTCATCAAAAATAAAAAAGACCCTGAAAATATTACCACTGTGCTCTGCACGAAGTTCGTAAATACCATCCTCAACATGTTTGACAAACTTGGTGCTCAGCCTTTCCTGCATCTTCAGCATATCAATAACATAGAACACCTTTCTCGCCTCAGCTACACTGATGGAAGTGATGAAATCAGTAAAATAGCTCTTGTATGCACGAATCTTCCTCTCCATAGTGCAAAGATAGGCAAGGTTTCATCATCTTACAACTGATGACGCAATATGTTTAATGAAAGTGTAATAGTAAACATTTGTACTCGTACAGACTCTGGTCGAGCTCTTTTGAATTGGTATAATCTGGAGAAAGAGCAAAAAAACAGATGACCATCAAAATCTCCCTCAAAACAAAGCCTTTTACGGTATAGAACTCTCTTGGAATCAATAATAAGCATAATAGCCGAGGGCTTGCCGGAGGACGAAGTCCGACGCAGGGAGTTTGAGGGGTACGCCCCTCAATGAATAATAGCCGAGGGCTTGCGCAGCAAGCCGTTCGAGGCCCGAGCCCGCACGG
>JAGHSA010000062.1 GCA_018066125.1 Candidatus Cryptobacteroides onthequi
TGTCTGTAGGCAAAGAAAGATTGCGACTAATCAAGTCGTAAGGCAGTTCTTCTTGATGAAGAGCTATCACGGATTGGAATGTTGTTCTGAGGCTCATAAACTATTTTTTGCAAAGATAAGACTTTCCTATAATTTTTGAAACATTTACGAATACATTTCCAAATACTTAGGAAAGACAACACACTCTGATCGAAATAATCTTGGCCCTGAAGTCAATAGATTAGAAGTGTGTCAAAATCACTGCTGTGTGCAGGCTCATATTCGGCCTTGTTGTGTGCGTTGAGAACAGGTTCTTCCATCTTCAGAGAAGTATCATGTGAATATCTTTTTAAAGATACGAATAATCGCTTTGACAAAGTCAGATATTCTGGCTAACTTGCTGAATCAACCACATAATCATGCGAAAATACATCCTTTCACTCATCATCACCCTCGCGGCAGCCGCGCTGTCTCAGGCTCAGGAAACCGAGATCAGATATCTGTCCGGCAAGGGCAACGACTCCATGACAGAATGGGACTTCTACTGCACAGCCGGCCGTGGCAGCGGAGTCTGGACCAAGATAGGAGTACCGTCATGCTGGGAGTGCCAAGGCTTCGGCGAATACAATTACGGCCATTTCGATCCTGCCAAGCGTCTGAATGAAAGTGGCAAGTACCGTTACAAGTTTGACGTACCAGCCAGTTGGAAGGGCAAGGAGATACGCATAGTGTTCGGTGCAGTCGCCACCGATGCAGCAGTCAGAATCAACGGCAAGAGCGCCGGAGAAAAGCATCAGGGTGGCTACTACCAGTTCAGCTACGACATCACATCTCTGGTCAAGACAGGCCGCAGCAACCTCCTTGAGGTGGATGTGGACAAGTCTTCTTCAGACAAGAGCGTGAACTGGGCGGAGCGCGAGGTGGTCGATTTCTGGATCTACGGAGGCATCTACCGTCCTGTATGGCTTGAGGCGCGCCCTGCTGCCAATATCGACAGGATTGCCCTGGACGCAGGAGCGGACGGTCATCTCTCTGTGGACGTGTATCTGGGCGGCAAGACATCAGGTGCAGAGCTCCAGGGACAGCTGTTCACCGCCGACGGCAGGAAGTTCGGCGACTGCTTCAAGGCCGCATGCGGCAGCAAGGCGACTGAAACGGGAGCCACAAGGATGGAGGCAGACTTCGACTCTCCTGCACTCTGGACCGCCGAGACTCCGAATCTCTACAGCCTGCAGCTTTCTCTCGTGAAGGATGGCAGGACCATCCACACCATATCGCAGAAGTTCGGATTCCGCACTGTGGAGATAAGGCCGGAAGACGGCATCTATGTCAACGGCAGGAAGATCTTCCTCAAGGGAGTGGACCGTCACTCCCACTGGCCGACCAGCGGACGCACCCTCAATGACAGGATCAATCTCGATGACGCTCTGCTCATCAAGGAGATGAACATGAATGCGGTCAGGATGTCGCACTACCCTCCGGAGCCGCGCTTCCTCGAAGTATGCGACTCACTCGGACTCTATGTACTCGACGAGCTGCTGGGATGGTGGGGATACTACGACACTCCAGTAGGCCTCAAGCTGGCAAAGGAGACCGTAATACGCGATGTGAACCATCCATCGGTGATCATCTGGGACAACGGCAACGAGACCGGCTTCAACTATGACCTCGATGATGAATTCATGAAATGGGATCCTCAGAAGCGGCTTGTCATCCATCCGTTCTCTACCGAAGAATTGGTTTCCACACACCACTATGCCAACTGGTGGTGGACAGACTCGTTCCTGAACAGCTCGCGAAAGCTTTTCTTCCCTACCGAGGCTCTTCACGGCCTCTACGACGGAGGTCACGGCGCGGGCCTGGAGGAATACTGGGCAAGAATCATGGCATCGCCGAATGGAGTGGGATGCTTCCTCTGGGATCTTGTTGACCAGGGACTGGTGCGTGACGACCAGGGCGGCCGTCTCGACACAGACGGCGATCATGGAGCAGACGGCATTCTGGGTCCGTACAGGGAAAAGGAAGGCAGTTTCTACACCATAAAGGACGTATGGTCACCGGTGCAGCTCGTCTGCGGCAACTGGCTTCCGAAGACTTTCGACGGACGCATCAAGGTGGAGAACAGATACTCATTCACAAATCTCTCCGAATGCCGATTCAATGTTTCATTCGTGAAATACGACTTCGTCAAGGGAGAGGAAGCCGAGATGATGCCTTTCCCTGTCAAGTCTCCTGATGTAGAGCCGGGACTGAGCGGATATCTCGACGTGGTTTTGCCTTTTGACTTCCAGTCTTACGATGCGATGAAGATCAGTGCCTTCGGTCCGGACGGAAGAGAGATCTACACCTGGACAAAGACCATACGCAAGGCAGATGAATTCGCTCAGGCCATGCTGGAAGAAGACAAGAAAGGCTCCGAGGCTGTTTCCGGCGCAGTCCTGATAGACGGAAGGCTCGCGGGACTCAGGTCCGGAGACAAGACCCTGCCGCTGACCGACTGCCGTTTCGCGATGGAGCACAAAGACAAGGACGGCGACATCAAGATCACGGACCTTCCGGGAGGATGGACTGAAGTAAGCTACAGTTTCAACGCCTCTGGCAAGTACGACAACATAGGCGTGACTTTCAACTTCCCGGAGGACAAGATAAAGGGTATGAACTGGATAGGCGGAGGCCCGTACAGGGTTTGGAAGAACCGCCTGCGCGGCTCGGAATTCGGGTGGTGGCATAAGTCATACAACGACACCATGACCGGGGAGAGCTGGGACTACCCTGAATTCAAGGGCTACCATTCGAGGATGTATGCAGCAGATATCGATACGGAATACGGCATCCTGCGCATATTGTTCGCGACCGACAATCTCTTCCTCCACATGCTCACCCCGAAGAGCTCGAACAAGAACACCAACGGCATCTTCCCGGAGGGACAGATCTCTGTCCTCAATGCCATAAGCCCGATAGGAACCAAATTCACCGACCGCACTGACAGCGGCCCAGAGGGGCTGAAGACCGACGGCGCCAGCCGCAACCTGAGAGAGAATGCCCCGATCGGGCGATTCTACATGAAGTTCATCCCAAGATAGTTCCCATGAAAAGATATTCCTCCATCCCACTGATTCTGGCGATGTGCCTGACCTCATGCAGCGGCCCGGACACCGCAATCCCCCTTGCCGGCAGCTTCAGCGAGGAGGAATTCGCGGCGCCTCCCATCCAGTACCGTCCCATCCCGCTGTGGTTCTGGAACAACACCGCGGTCGATATCGAAGGCGTGACATCCCAGCTGCATGGCATGGTGGAGAAGGACGGCTACGGCGGATGTGCCATCATCCCTTTCGGCCGCAATTTCAGGCCGGACTATCTCAGTGACGGGTACATGCGCATCTATGCAGCCGCGGTCGCTGCCGCAGACTCTCTCGGGGCCAAGATGTCGCTGTACGACGAATACGGATTCCCGAGCGGGAGCATGGGATTCAGCAATGCCGACGGAGTGCCTAGATTCAAGGACGCACACCCGGAGAATACCATCAGGCGTCTGGACAAGTTCGAGAAGGCGGTCGGATGCGGGGAGACGGTCGAAATCGCTCTGGATACCCTTCTCAACACATTCCGCTACCCATCCCCCGTCGAGGCTGTCTCGACTCTTGACGGAACACTCATGGCGGCCGCAGCCTACGATGCAGAGAGCCGCAGTTCCATAGGCATCAGGGACTGTATCAGCGACGGGAAACTCACCTGGACCGCTCCCGACCACGGAGACTGGACCGTGATGGTGTTCAAATGCTTCGAGGACGGCAAGCCGCGCGTGAACTACCTCGACCCGGAAGCGGCCGAGCTTTTCATCAGGGACGTGCATGAGAGATACCACTCCCTGTTCGGAGACAGATTCGGCACCGTCATCACATCCACTTTCTTCGACGAGCCGACGATGTATTACGCCCAGGGGCGTATGTGGACCGAGCGCTTCAATGACGAATTCCGTGCCCGCTGCGGCATGGAGCCGGACGCGTTCTATCCGGCATTGTGGTACGACATCGGCGAGAGCACCTCTGCTGTCCGCAACATGATGTACGGGGTCCATTCGGCCCTATATGCGGAGGGTTTCACCAAGACCATAGCCGAATGGGCGGAGTCCCACGGAATAGCTTCCACAGGCCATCAGGACCAGGAGGAGATAGCCAACACCACCGGAGTCTCCGGGGACCTCATGCTGCACGGCAGATACATGACTGTGCCAGGCATAGACAAGATAGGCGGTGACCGACCGGCAGAGCTGTTCTACAAGGTCGTGTCGTCTTCCGCCGCCAATTGGGACAAGACGGAGGTCATGTCCGAAACATTCGGAGCCATGGGCAACATACCCGTGGAGGAGATGTACCGCATAGCCATCGAGCAGTACACCAAGGGCATCACAAACCTCATCCCCCATGCCGTGTGGTATGACGATACCGACGTCACCTTCCTGCCTGAACTGTCCTGGCGCAATCCACTCTATTCCGGAGAGCTACCGGCATTCAACGCCTTCCTTTCCCGTCTGCACTATGTGCTGGCGCGTCCAGGACGGCATGTCGCCGACATAGCCATGCTCTATCCTGTGCAGACCCAATACGCAGGGCACACTTTCGACGGAGAGCTGGGCCCGATCAGGGGTAGCGTGAAAGTGGAGGGTACGGACTATCCGGAAGTGTCACGGATACTGACCGACGAACTCGGAAAGGATTTCACATACATCCATCCTTCAGTACTTGATGACAGGTGCAGGGTGTCCGGGGGCCGGCTTCACATGACGAACAGAGTCAACATCGAGCATTTCTCGGCAATCATACTGCCGGGCGTAAGAGCCATCAGCCTGAGCAACCTCAGAAAGGTGGAAGACGCCTGGAAACATGGCGTTAAAGTCATCTTCACGACCCAGCTGCCTTGCGAATCAGCCGACTATGGAGTCGGCAATGCCGTGATAGCCGAGACGGTAAGCCGCATGCTCATGGATTCCCGCGGGCGCCGAAGTGCGATATTCGTCCAGGACCCGACTCCGGAATCGCTAGGCGCGGCACTCGCGGGCATGGATGCGGACATAAGCTTCATCTCCGACAAAGAGCCGTTCAATTACATCCACAAGGTGATAGCGACCGAAGATGGAGAGACTGATGTCTTCCTCATCGGCAACATAGACGATCAGCCACGCAGTCAGGAGATATGCCTGCGCGGGGAATACAGCAGCGTCAGGCGCCTCGACCCGCACAGCGGCAGATGCTCGGCCGTCAAGACGCTCAGATCCGGCGGCAAGACCGCTTTCACGCTCGAGCTCCAGCCTTCCGCATCGGTCATCATATTGGCAAAATAACGGTTAGATATCAAATAAATGACATTCAAATGATTTCAGGACTCTATCTTATACTTTTCTTCATTTTGTCCATAGTGCTCATGATCACTGCCATGTCTAGATGGAAGGTACACCCGTTCATTGCCATCATGGTCGTATCGCTGGTATTCGGACTGGTTGCAGGTCTGCCGATCGTGGACAGGGTTGCTGACGGGAAGACCACCCCAGGCATCATGAATGTCATAGGACAGGGCTTCGCAGGCATATTCTCGGGCATAGGACTGGTCATCATCCTCGGAGCGCTCATCGGAGCCATCCTGGAAAAGACCGGAGCGGCGCTGAAGCTGGCGGATATGATCGTCAGACTCGTCGGCAGAAAGAATCCCGTAGCAGCCATGGGCCTCATGGGATGGGTGGTATCCATTGCGGTGTTCTGCGACAGCGGTTTCGTGGTCCTCAATCCTATACGCAAGGCTCTGGTGAAGAGGACAGCCACCTCATCTGTCGCGATGACCGTCGCTCTCTCTGCCGGTCTGTTCCTCTCTCATGTATTCATCCCGCCGACCCCAGGTCCTCTGGCATCGGCAAACACACTCGGTCTGGCAGACAATATCGCCATGGTGATGGGTCTCGGCATCCTGTGCAGCATACTCCCTATGGCGGCAGCTCTGATCTTCGCGGGATGGATTGGCGGCAAGGTGAAAGCAGAGGATGAATCGGACATCTCTGAGAACGCCCAGAGCTACGAAGAGCTTGTGGCATCATACGGCAGGCTGCCAGGAGGATTCGCCTCCGTGGCGCCTATCCTCATCCCTATACTTCTCATGGCATCATCCACCATCGTGAAGCAGCTTGGAGTCACCGGGCAGTTCACCGATGCGGTCATGTTCCTGAGCACTCCGGTGATGGCACTCTCCATAGGAACAGTCATCGCGTGGATACTTCTCCGCTATTCGGGAAGGGGCGGTCAGATGAGCAGCATCACAGAGGAGACACTGAAGACCGTGGGTCCCATCCTTTTCATCACTGCGGCCGGCGGAGTACTGGGGAAGGTGGTGGCAAGCTCAGGCATGACAGCATATATCACAGAGCATGCTTCTCTACTGCGCGGCATGGGAATCTTCTTCCCGTTCATTCTGGCGGCAATCCTCAAATCATCTCTCGGCTCATCCACAGTGGCCATCATCACCACAGCAGGCATCATCTCCCCTCTTCTGGGAGCGCTCGGCTTTGCCTCGCCGGTCCAGGCCGGGCTCGTGTGCATGGCGATAAGCGCCGGAGCGATGACAGTCTCCCACGCCAACGACTCCTACTTCTGGGTGGTAACCAATTTCGGAGGCATGGACATGCAGAAGGGATACCGCACACAGACGCTGATGACGCTCATCATGGGTATCGCGGCGATACTCGAGATCTTCATACTCTCTCTCCTCTTGAAGTAAGCCGAACATCGGCCAAAATAATATTTGACAAATAAGTCACACAACGGGACTTATTTTTAATTTCTGCGAACAATAAACAAAACATTAAACCACTGAATCCATTTTAAGCGGTCAGTACGTATTGTATGCATAAATTTGCAACAATAACACATTATTAACAGAGTATAACTTATGAACTTATCATTCAAGACTGCATTGCGGTTTGGCGCGGCTGTAGCGATATGCGCGGCTCTTGCCACTCCTGCAAGTGCCGACGTGCCTGGAAACAGTTCCAGCAGCATGACACAACAGCAAGGAAGCGTCGTGAAAGGCGTCGTCCTTGATCAGACAGGAAACACAGTCATCGGTGCAAGCGTCATGGTGAAAGGTACCACACTCGGTACTGTCACCGACATCGAAGGACGATTTGAAATCAAGGTTGCCCAGGGCAGTACCCTTGTCATCTCATCGATAGGATATGTATCTCAAGAGGTGAAGGTCATGGGAGGAAGCGTCACAGTGACTCTCGAGACTGATACCGAATCACTCGAAGAGGTGGTCATCACCGGTTACGGTACCTTCAAGAAGTCAGCATACGCCGGCTCTGCAGCGACAGTAAAGACCGAAGGCATCAAGGACGTCCCTACCGTGTCTCTCAACGAGATGCTCCAGGGAGCGGCTCCGGGTGTCACCATGCAGGCAAATTCAGGTATCCCAGGATCGGCCACACAGGTATCTGTACGCGGTATGGGCTCTTTCAATGCAAGCAACTCTCCTCTTTATGTGATTGACGGTATCCCTGTAAGTACAGGCAACCAGTCTTCACTCGGCACTGATGCCGGTCTCGATGCGCTCGCCACTCTCAATCCTTCAGATATCGAGAGCCTCACAGTCATCAAAGACGCGGCTGCGGCATCTCTCTACGGAAGCCGTGCTGCCAACGGTGTCATCGTCATCACCACAAAGAAGGGCCAGTCAGGCAAGGCCAAGGTAGGCCTCAAGGCTTCATGGGGTCATTCAGATTTCGCCATGCCTTTCCGCAAGACTCTCTCCGGACCGGACAGACGCGATGCCATCTATGAAGCAGCCTACAATTCTGAGATAGCAGCCGGCGCTTCAGCTGAAGAGGCTGCAGCTGTTGCCAACGACCACATCGAGATCTACGCACCTATTCCTTGGTGCGGATACACCGACTGGACAGATGTCCTCTTCAAGAAGGGAAATCACCAGAATTACGATGTAAACATTTCTGGCGGTTCAGACAAGGCCAAGTATTTCGCTTCTCTGGGCTACATGGAGCAGAACGGTATCACTCTCAACTCAGGACTCGAGCGTATCTCAGGCCGTATCAACACTGAATTCAAGGCTACTGACAAGATCACTTTCGGAGTGAACGTACTCTTCTCGAATGTCAATCAGGATGCATACGGCGAGGGCACAAGCTACACCTCACCATTCTATTCTTCAGTCAGCAAGGTATCTCCTTCCGACCCGGTCTACAATGAGGACGGATCATGGAACCAGGACCTCATCTCACTCGGTGACCGCAACCCTCTCCTCTCCATGACCTACGACAGGAAGCGCGAGTATGTGACCAGACAGTTCAACACAGCCTGGGCCCAGTATGAGATCATCGACAATCTCAAGTTGAAGTCAACTGTCGGATATGACTATCAGGTCAACAAGGGACAGAACTGGTACGACCCCCGCACTTCGAACGGAGACGACTACAACGGACTTGAGGAGGATACCATGTATCAGCGCAAGAAGCTCGTGTGGACCAACCAGCTCACTTACAACCACAGCTGGGGTGAGAACCACATGGACTATCTCCTCGGTTTCGAGACAGACGATTATTCACGCGACTATGTATCTGCAGAGAAGCAGAACTTCGCCACATCAGACAAGCATGATGTAAGCAACGGAGCCGTCACTTCAGGAGCTGCAGGAACACATACCGGCACACGTATGGTATCATACCTCGGACGTGTCAACTATGACTACGCAAACCGCTACTTCCTCGGTGCAAGCTTCCGTGAGGACGGTTCTTCACGTCTCCACAGAAATCACAGATGGGGCAGCTTCTGGTCTGCATCCGCAGCATGGCGCATCATTGAGGAAGACTGGATGGAGGGTGCTTCAAATGTACTCACAGATGCCAAGATCCGTGCTTCATACGGTGCGAACGGTACACTTCCTTCAGACTATTTCGGATACATGGGCCTCAGCTCTGTGACAGAGAACTACAACGGCCTTCCAGGCATGTTCCCTTCCCAGATAGCGAATGAAGAGCTCAGATGGGAGAAGAGCTACAATTTCAACATCGGTATCGACTTCTCACTCTGGAGACGTATCGACGCCTCTGTAGAGTTCTACTCACGCAAGACCAGCGACCTGCTCATGGACTACCCTATCTCCATGACCACAGGTTTCTCTTCATACCTTCTCAACATCGGAAAGGTCCAGAACAACGGTATCGAGCTTGACCTCCATGCGAAGGTGATCGACGGAAAGTCATTCAAGTGGGATATGAACTTCAACATGTCGCACAACGCCAACAAGATCATCGAGCTTGACGGCATGCAGACCGAGATCGCCAGCGGTCCTCAGATCCACAAGGTAGGACTCCCGTACCGCACATTCTATGTATATGAGTTTGCCGGTATCGATCCTGAGGACGGCGAGCCTATGTTCTACACCAACAATCTCGTCAACGGCGTACGCCAGAAGGAGACCACCAAGGCACTCGAGACAGCCGAGCGCATCGAGTACAAGCATGCCGAGCCAAAGCTTACCGGAGGTCTCATCAACACCCTCCGCTACGGCGTGATCGATCTTTCCTTCAACATCAGCTATCAGTTCGGAGGATACGGATTTGACAAGTGGGCACAGAAGGTGGATCATCGCGGATATGACTCCGACCTCAATATCCCAGCCTACTACCAGGACCGCTGGCAGAAGCCGGGTGACGTAGCCAGATATGAGAAGCTCAACTATGATGCAGAGTATCTGATGGCAGACTACTACACCAACTCGAGAAACGTTCACAGCTCAGACTTCATACGTCTGCGCAACCTCACTCTCGGTGTCACAGTGCCTTCTGCATGGACAAAGAAGATCAACATCGACCGCTGCCGCTTCTACATGTCCGGCAACAACCTCCTCACATGGGCAAAGTATGACTACTACGATCCAGAGTCTCTGACAGACGGTTCTACCAACTGGGGAACACCTCCACTCAAGACTCTCACATTCGGTATCGATCTCGCTTTCTAATCCGCAAAAAGTATGAAAATCATGAACAAGATATATAGTTTGACAGCCATTGCCTCGGCAGTGCTTCTCATGTGCTCTTGTGGAAACGACTGGCTTGACCTTGAGCCGTCCACATCCATCAGCACAGACTCTTCAATCAATGCAATGCAGGACTGTAATGCCTCACTCAACGGCATCTACAGCGTCATGCAGAACGCATACGCATATTCCGGACGCCTTGTCTATTACGGAGACGCAGCCGGAGACGACATGCAGGCCTACAAAGTGACAAGCCGCACGGGTGACGCATACCTTTTCGGTTATACGGCATCAAATGTAAAGACCTCTTACTGGGAGTATCCATACGCTCTCATCAGTGCATGCAACACCATCCTCAATCAGGTGGACAAGATCGAAACAGGCGATGAGGATCTCCGCAAATACTACAAGGGACAGGCTCTCGCTCTGCGCGGAATGTTCCTCTTCGACCTCACCAGACTGTTCGGCTATCCTTACAAGAAGGACAACGGAGCAAGCCTTGGCGTGCCTATCATCACCGAGGTTCTCGACAAGGATGCAAAGCCTTCACGCAATACTGTCGCACAGTGTTACACTCAGATCATCAAAGACATCAAGGACGGAGCCGAGCTCATGAACACCAAGACCGGCAACGCTTTCCACAAGGGTTGGATCAACCGTCCTGCAGCTCTCTCGCTCCTGAGCCGCGTGTATCTGTACCATGGCGATGACGCTCTCGCCCTCTCTGCTGCGAAGGATGCAATGAGCGCTGCCAAGGCAAACAAGTTCGCCCTCTGGACAAACAGCGAATATGCAAGCGCATGGGGTGCCGATGTAGATGAAAGCGCACCTGGCGAGACCCTCTTCGAGATCATCAATCTCACAGACGACTCTCCGGGCAAGGAAGCTCTCGGTTACCTCTATGACGACTACGGCTACTATGACATCATGTGTACCAGCAGTTTCTACGAGCTGCTCTCATCTGATTCAAAGGATGTGCGCAACTCCATCGCCCCTATCTCATCCAAGCGCACAAAGCGCGTCTTCATCAAGAAGTACGCACCTCAGGGCTCCGAGATCATCCAGGATGCGAACATACGTCTCCTCCGCCTCTCCGAGACCTACCTCAATGCCGCAGAGGCCGCAATGAAGACCGGTGACAAGAAACTCGCAGCCGAGTACCTCAATGCCATCGTCACACGTGCAAACCCTGCCAAGAGCGTCAGTGAAGACGAGATCACTCTCGAGAGGATCATGACCGAGCGCCGTCTGGAGCTTGTCGGTGAGGGACACCGCTTCTTCGATGCACTCCGCGACGGCGGATACGTAGAGCGCAGAGATGTCTCTATCAAGGCCATCAGCAGCACCAAGCATCTCGTGATGTCTGATGAGAAGAAGAAGTTCAACTGGAACTACGACCACTGCGTACTTCCTATTCCGATTTCTGAGATCGACGCCAACAACAATATCGATCAGAATCCAGGTTACTAGGATATGAATAAAAAAGGCTTGCAGATGACTGCAAGCCTTTTTCTTTATCCTCTGAGGATGATCTCTCCTGCCAGCGCTTCGGTATGCCTGCCGCTGGAGACTGCCTGGACGCCGTTGACAAAGACGTGTTCGATGCCCTTGGCGAAAGTGTGAGGCTGGGCGTATGTGGCCACATCGGCGATGGTTTCAGGGTTGAACACAGTGACATCGGCGATATAGCCGGGTACCAGCAATCCCCTGTCAGTCATATGTATTCTGGATGCAGGAAGCGCCGTGCACTTGTATACAGCCGTGGCCATGTCGAGCACCTTGTCCTCACGGACGAACTTCTCGAAGAAGCGCGGGAAGGTGCCGTACGCACGGGGATGAGGGAGCTTCTTGCCGAGCACGCCCTCTGGGCAATACACGCTTCCGTCTGAGCCCGGCATGGACAGAGGGTGGGCATAGAGCCGCTTGAGATTGTCTTCCTTCATGGCGAATGTCGCCTGGTTGACGCGGAGCTTCTCCGTGATGAGCAGGTGCCTGATCATCTCCCATTCCTCCATTCCGGAGATATTGCAGCACTCCGCAATGTTCTTGCCGGCGTAGGCCTGGTTCGCAGGGTCGCTGCAGCCTGCGACGACCACCTGCTGAGCTCCGCCGAACCTCTCGAGCCTGCCCCTGGCATACCTGCCCATCTGCTCCGCGGTCTTCGGATTCTCAAGCCTGCGCATGATATCCGCATCGGTACCGTCACGCAGTTCGATAGGGATGAATGAGGTGAAACCGGTCGAGAATGCGGTATATGGGTATCTGTCGAAGGTGACGTCCACTCCCTCGGCACGGGCGTTTTCGATCTTTGCAAGAATCTGGTCGAGTTTGTCGAAATTGGCAGGATTCTGAGCCTTCAGGTGACTGATCTCAAGTCTCGCACCGCTGAGCTTTGCGGCAAGGATGGCCTCGTCCACAGCCTCAAGGACATGGTCGTCTTCGTTGCGCATGTGGATGCTGTAGAGAGCATCATGTTTCTTGATGACCTTGCAGAGCTCCACCATCTCACGCGTGTCGCAATAGCAGCCCGGTGCATATTCGAGTCCGAATGAAATGCCTATCGCACCCATCTCCAGCTGCATCTCGAGTATGTCGCACATCTTCTTCAGGTCCTCGTCGGTCGCGGCCACATTGTAGGGTCCGACCACGGCTGCACGGATGTCGCCATGTCCCACGAGGGACGAGTAGTTGATGCCTATCTTATTCTCGCGGAGGGCGTCGTAGAAGCCGTCGATGTTTCTCCAAGCCGGATGGCCATATCGCTCGGTGCCTTTTATCTCCTCCCATCTCTTGTCCGAGTACACGAACGGACCCTCTCCGCAATTGCCGCCCACCTCCGAGGTTATGCCCTGGAATATGCGGCTGTCACCCTTTGGTGCGAGGAAGAGATTTGTGTCGGTGTGGGAATGGATGTCGATGAAGCCGGGAGTGACTGCCAGTCCCTTTGCATCTATGATCTCTGCGGCGCTTTTCCCCAGATCTCTGCCAATGGCAGCTATCCTGCCGTCCTTCCATGCTATATCGCCGACGAAGCCGGCCTTGCCGCTGCCGTCATATATGGTGCCGCCCTTGACTATGGTGTCGAATCTGTCTCTGGTGCGGATGAAACCGCATCCCGGAATGGCGGCCACACCGGCGGACATGAGTCCGAATGCCGATGTCCTGATGAAATCTCTTCTGTTCATTTTATTGCTTTTATGTTGCGTGACATCGCTGGATGCACAGACAAAGATAAATAATATCCGAAAAATGTTAAATTTGTATGAAACAAGTACATTAACGATGAAGATATACGCAGCATCATCCTGGCGCAACGCCTGGTATCCGGAAGTCGTCAAGGCGCTCCGCGATGCCGGACACATGGTCTATGATTTCCGCGACCCGTCATCTGACGGATCACTTGCCGTTCTCGGCGTGGATGCAAAGGACGACAGCCAGCCTTTCAAATGGCAGCTCGTCGGTGAGGACTACATGGACTGGACCCCGGAACAATACAGGGAGAAACTTCAGGACCCTTTGGCCGTACGCCAGTTCGCCAACGATATCCGCGCCATGGAAGCATGTGAGGCATGCGTGCTCGTACTCCCCTGCGGCCGGTCGGCTCACACAGAAGCCGGATGGTTCGCGGGACGCGGATTGAAAGTCATCGCCTTCATTCCTGAAAGACAGGAACCGGAGCTCATGTACAAACTCTTCGACGGAGTGGCATGCTCCATAGAGGAATTGACAGCAACCCTGAAATAGAAAGACATGATTTCATTCCATATCTCCGCACTTGCAGCGACGCTGCTGCTCCTGCTCTATGTATCCATAAACGTTTTGGTCCCAAGATTCAGGAAATTCACCTTGAAGCATATCCTGGGGCTTATGTCGGGCACTTTCCTTGCCGGTTACGTCATCTATCTGTGGGGATTCTGGCACGGAGCATCCGACAATTTCTTCACCGCATCCCTCAGGGCACTCATTTCCGCTCTGGAGATGTTCGCATCCCGCAATGACCTCATCGAGGTGTCAGAGCACCTGAAAGAAGACAATCCACTGTATATGGCCCTCTTCGCGCTGATCCATTTCCAGGCTCTGATGCTCACACTCATCTTCATCGTCGACATCTTCGGCAAGAGGCTCGAGTCCAGGATACTGGCAAATGGCCTGGTCCTCGGTGCGAAATCACGCAGACTTTTCCTGTTCGACGGAGCGGATGAAAGAACCGAGGCCATCGTGAAGAGTCTCGAAAAGGACCCCGGCAATCTGATTGTCTTCGTGAAGGGCATGCTTGACCCTGAAGTCAAATCACTGTCGATATTCGAAGCCTTCATCAAAGGTTCGAGGAACAGGGCGAAGGCTGACGGATTCGAGGATCTCGGACATGTGCTCAACACTCCTGTCTCTCTCTCCGTGGCACTGAGCACAAGAAAGGGATGGGTCTACAGAAGCATGATGAAGCTCATCTGCAGATGCAGGTCCACAGAGGTATTCCTCCTCTCATGGGAGTCTGCCATGAATGCAGAGGCTGCCTATGCCCTCTCGCAGGATCTTCCTGAAGGTATGGATGTCACCATCCACGCAGGCGTGAATGTCAACAGGGCTCACGCCGGAAAACTTGCCGGACAGAAATATGTGAAGATATTCAACCGTTCTTTCCGTGTGGTCGAAGACCTCTGCGGCAGGACACCTGTCCTGGAGGAAGGTAAGGACAGAAAGACCCTCATTCTCGGATTCGGGCACACAGCCATGCGCTGTGTGGAAGTGCTTTCAGAATCCGGTTTCAAGTCAATAGACGTGATAGATCCCGAGACCGGACGCAGAAAGGAGGAATTCCTCTGCTTCCATCCAGCGCTGCGTGGCAAGGAGGGCCTGAGGTTCTTCAGCCATGCACTCAGGAGCAATGATTTCTGGGCTTATCTCTACGAAAACATCGCCGCGACGGGCAACGTGATCATTTTCGGCCAGGACAAGGCTGCAAACTATGAATACGCAACCCAGATACTCAGATATGCCGTAAGTGTAAAATCCGACATGTCCGACTTCCACATCTACCTCATGGAAGACAGCAGGCAGCCTGGAGACGATGAAAGTCACATCCATTTCTTCGGCACCACTGAAAACATCTACAACTATCAGCAAATCACCAAATCCTAATATTCTTCGCCATGTCAGAAACAAAAGACTACGGTCTGGATCTTCACTGCAGCATGATACTCGACGAGTATCGTGAAATACTCCCTGAAGCCGAGGAGATAAAGAATGAAGTCATCTCCATGCTGCGCAAGGCTGTGTCGGACAACAATCTCATGGTCGCAGCAGTGGAGGGAAGAGTCAAGACAGAGTCCAGTCTGGCCGGAAAGCTTGAGCTGAAAGGCAACAAGTATCATTTCCTTTCTGACATCACAGACATCATCGGCGTGAGAGTCATCACCTTCTACACAGACGATGTCGACAAGATAGCGGCCATCGCCGAGAACCTCTTCGAGGTGGACTGGGAGAACTCTGTCGATAAGCGCAAGATGCATGAGATCGACAGTTTCGGCTACAATTCCCTGCACTATATCTGCCGCCTTCCAGGACATGAACAGAGGTTCGAGATTCAGATGCGCACTACCCTGCAGCACATGTGGGCCACAATGCATCACGATACCGGATATAAGAGCGATGTGGAAATACCTTCCGAATACATCCGTACCATGAACCGTCTTGCCGGCATGCTCGAGCTTGCGGATGATGAGTTCGCACGCATCAGGACCAGCATCAACGACTACCGCCGCAAGGTGCAGGCCCTGGTGGAGGACGGGGATTTCGAGAAGATACCTCTCAACGGGGACACATACCGCAATTATCTGACACTCAACCCTTTCGACAAACTGAACAAAAGGATTGCAGCCATCAACCAGGCTGAGGTGCACAGCACATCACTGATGCCGTATCTGGAAGTGTTCCATATGCTTGGATTCAAGACTCTCGGAGATATCGAGAGACTTATCAGGGACCATGGCGAGAATGCCTACCAGCTGGCAGTCCTTCAGATCGGAGGCACAGATCTGGACATCATCTCGGCAAGTGTGGCTGTCCAGGACCTCTGTATCGTGTATGAACTGGAAAGAGGCGGCGGCATTCTCGGGCTGAAAAAACTCTTCGACACGATAGACGGAGAGTCGGCATACAACAGAAGCCGGGCCGAAAGAGTCATCAGCCAGGCCTCTCATCTAAGATTCATGCAGGGCTGACCGGCTGCTACAGATGGTTGCAGCGGAGGCAGAGAAGAGTGATGTCGTCACTTCTCTGGGCATCTCCCACGAAGCCGTTCACATCATTCACCAGCTTCTCCACTATCTCACGGCTGGTGCTGTCCTTCGGCATGGATTTCAGGCATGATATCATCCTGCTCTCTTCAAAGAGATCATGCCGGGCATTTTCCGCCTCGGTGACGCCATCGGTATAGAGAAGCAGCATGCAGCCCGGTGTGATGTTCATGGTCACATCCCTGTATTCGAAACCGGGAACGACGCCTACCGCAATATTTGTAGGGATATGGTTGATCAGGTGGTATTCGGCATCTGGAACAGCCTTCATCGAAACAGGATCGACAATGCTTCCGTTGGTGACCGGAAGGTTGTGGCCGCAGTTGCATATCTTGAGTTCACCGCTCACGAGATCGTATGAGCATATCATCATGGTCACGAACATGCCCATCTCATTGCCGTCAGCGATGGCGTCATTGAGGATGCGGGCTATCTGGCTCGGAGTCTTGTCGACAGATGCCGTGTTGCGGAACAGAGTGCGTGTGATAGCCATGAGCAGCGATGCAGGAACTCCCTTGCCGGACACATCGCCGATGCAGAAGAAGAACTTGTCTTCGAGAAGCACGAAATCATAGAGGTCGCCTCCGACAGCCTGAGCCGGAGTGAGGGATGCAAAGATGTCGAGATTGTCACGCTCCGGGTACGGAGGGAAAATCTTCGGCACCATGGCCATCTGTATGGCTCTGGCGATGTCGAGTTCCCTCTCTATCGATGCCTTCTTTCTGCTGGTGTCCTCCAGTTTGGAGATATACTCATCCAGAGATACCTTCATGGATGCGAGAGCGACTCTGAGGTCGTAGAGTTCATTGCGGTCCTTGATCACCGGCAGGTCCACATCGAAGTCGCCATGAGATATCTGACGGGCTGCAGCAGCGAACTTCTCGAGGGGCTTTGTGAGGCGGTTGATGACGAAAAGCGAGCCTGCGAGGAGGAGAAGGAGCCCTATGAGCATGTTCACAAGCATGACCTTCATCATCTTCTGAGAGCGTCCCACCATGGCACTTTCCGGTACAGAGAGCAGTACTGTCCATCCTGTCTCAGAAACCGGCGACTTGAACATGTAGGACTTCTCTTTGCCGGTTCCTTCGGTGATGTAACGCACATCAGACATGGCAAAAGCCACTATGCTATCCGGCGCCTTCACTTCAAGCACCGAATCGTGATCAGGGTGTGCGATATAGCGTCCTTCTCTGTCTATGAGGTACAGAGCAGATCCTTCGTATGGTCTGAGAGTCTGGAGCGAGTCAGAGAGGGCGTTGAGATTCTGATCGACGGCTACCACGCACTCGGTCCTGCCGTCATCGCCGATGACAGGTACGTTGTATGAAACAATCATGGTACCGTTGGATTCCATGAACGGCTCCGACCAGCCGCTCATACGGCTTTCGGCAGGAGTCTTATACCATTCAGACGCCCTGAAGTCTTTTTTCTCGGCAAGATCGATAAATATATAGCTGTCACCACTCCTCATGAGATAAGGACACCACGGACCTGGATGACCGTATATGGTGCCGTCTTCATAGCCTATGCAGAGTCCCTGGATGTGACGGTTGGACTCGAGGAAAGTCTGTCCCACGACATCCGCATTCTTGAACTCATATCTCATCAAAGGCGAATTGATGACGCCTATCAGGTTGTCTGATGCCACCTTCATGCCGTTGAGCATGCCATCGAGTGCCTTGGTAGCCATCTGGAGCTTCGATGTGACTATGTTTGACACGCTGTCCCTTATCTCACGCGTAGTGAAGTACAGTGACCCCGATAAGATAAGGAAGAAGGCGATCAGCGATGCGCATAAAACATTGACGCAAAGCTTCAATTTGAATGAATGTCTGGGATTTACAGTCATATTGATAAAAGCTGCTCCAAAATTAAACATCTTTTGGTAACTTTGGAAATCATAACCACATATTGAACCAATATGTTGATAAGATTCGAACCGATCAGCGAAAAATGTGCGGAGATCATCGAGCAGCTCATGTCTGCTCCCGAGATGCCGCAGGATGACGGGCTGCTGTTCAAGATACGCCTCTGCGTCGAAGAGGCTGTGGAGAATATCGTCAGCTATGCCTACCTGCGTGGCGACGGGTGGCTTGAAGCCCAGACCGACGTCCTGGGAGACTCGCTTGTCATCACTCTCAGGGATGCAGGTACGCCCTTCAACCCGCTGGACACCCCGGACCCGGACATCACTCTTTCTGCCGAGGAGCGCCAGCCGGGAGGACTGGGCATATTCCTCTGCAAGAAGATGATGGACACCCTGAATTATGAATACAAAGACGGATGCAACATCTTCTGCATGTCGATCAAAACGAAAACAAACTGATAAAAGATATGGAAGTAGCAGTAATACAGGAAAACAACAAAGCCAGCGTCAAGATCTCAGGAAGACTCGACACCACCACGACTCCACAGTTCCAGGAGGCCATAAAGCCTCTTATCGATGGAGAGACGACTGAAATCGAAATCGACTGCAGCGGGATGGATTACACTTCCAGCCTCGGTCTCAGGAGCTTTCTCCTCCTTCAGAAGAGCATGTCTTCAAAGGGAGGCAGCATGGTGCTCACCGGAATGCAGGCCAAGGTCAGAGAGGTGTTTGACATCACCGGATTCTCTTCTATCATCAAGATAGTCTAGCAGCCATAAGTTTCAGGGCATCCTTGATGACCGGGATGAATGACGGAGGGAAAGCTCCGGCATTGAACTCGACCAGAAGCATCTTTACGGCCGTGTACGGCAGGATGAGGGTATCGATATCGGAAGCACGCACGCCTTCTCCGAACCATTTCTCCCCGAGTTTTTCCGGTCCGAAAAAATACTCGTCCACAAAGACTCTCCAGAATCTTGCCGTAACGTCTTTGGTAACATGCATCTCCTTCATGACGAACTCTTCGTCGGAATGGAGACATACGCATGCCATCATGCCTATGTCAAGCAGAGGACAGCCATGTGCAAAATAGCCGACATCTATGAAAAAGATCTCGTGCGGATCTGTCATCGGCGAGCCCTCAGGAAGAGTGGTGAGCAGGTTGCCGATATGAAAATCGCCATGGACTGCCGTGTCGCTGTCAGGCATGGATTCGATGAATGAGCGGACTGTCGACCGCTCATTTGCGTCAAGGGAGCGGTCGGCATCAAGGAAGGAAAGGTAAAGCTCTTTCTGGCTTGGAAACATGCCTTCCGGGCATACCGTAGAGTGAAGCATCTTGCCATGACGGGCAAATTCGCGGGCGTACTCCTCCACCCTTTCCGGTTCGTCTGCAATTGCTCTGGAAAAACTGCGCTTGCCTCTGATCTTGCGGAACCGGATTCCCATCCTGCCTCCGCATCTTACAAGCTCACCCGGCTCAGGGGAAGGCACACCTATCGCATAGACTTTCTTCGCGATCTCCAATTCATCGATGACAGGCTGCACGGGATACCCGGCATTGTAGAGTTTGAGCATGATACTGTCGTCATCGATGCAGTCATAACTTTCGCCGTTGGCACCCGCTCCGCTGAGGACATAGCGGCTGAGATCTATCTCTTCCATCTTGCTTAAAAATCAAGTCTGACACCGTCTTCGCGCAGCTGCTTCTGGAGGTTCTTCACATCGATATCCTTCGCTGCAGTGCGCGTCGCAGCAGACATGGCTGCAGCAACTCCCGCAGCCTGGCCTGTCACCATACAGGTGGAAATCTCTCTCGCATCCCAGGTGATACCCTGGTCATAGCCGAAGCAGCGGCCGCAGACGAGCAGGTTTGCTGTTTCTTTCGGGACCAGGGACCTGTACGGTATCTGCCATACAGGACGTTCCTTGCGTGATATATGCCTTCCCTTGTATTCAAACGGGTCGCATACTCCGGACATGCCTATCACATCGTCGAACTCCGTCCATTCCATCGATTCCTCAAGTGTGACGTTGTGTATGCTGTCGAGCACCCTCGTCACGCGGATTCCGGTGGTCGGGGCCACTTCCATGAGCTGAAGTTTCTCGTTTCCGGGCTCCTTCTTGCGCTGCTCCATCCTTTCCCAGAGTTCCATCCTGTGCTTCTGCTGGGTTGCGGACACAAGCATCACATCAAGTCCGTCTATCACTTCCCTGCTGCCGGTACCGTCTGTCTTCATTCCAGGGACCGGTCCGTGCGTGCTCGGTACGCCATAGACACGACTGAGAGTGGTCATATGGTATCTTCTCGCCTCATATGGGTCACCGCAATAATGGAAGAGGATGCCGTCTCCGCTCGCATCGACAGCCGTCTTGCAGCGTATGGCGATGCGTCCGGTATTGCAGTCCACAAGGACTGAATCGAGACGGCTGCCGGACATGACGGCACCCGCGACGGTTGAATTGTAGATGATCTTGACTCCTGCGTCATAAATCATCTTGTCCATCAGGTATTTAGTGGCTTCCGGATCGGCTGTCGGGTCCTTTGGATTGACCGCCCATCCGTTGGAAAGAAGTTCGTCGCATATCTCGGTGCAGAATCCGCCGGTGGCCTTGTCCCAGTCTTTTGTCTTGCCGAGTCCATGCGTCGCAAGGACAGGCAGTACAAGACCGCCGGTCCAGAGACCTCCGAGATAGTTCATCCTCTCGATGAGCATGACCGAGGCTCCGTGTCTTGCTGCGCAGACAGCCGCAGCCACTCCTGCCGCACCGCCGCCCGCAACCACGACATCGACCGATGCCACGACAGGTATGCGGTGAGACGGTTCCCTTACATAGCCTTCTACAGGCAGATGCCTGTCCACATCGGTGCTGACATCTCCCCTGCGTCCGTCAGAGGCTGACACTACCGGTACGATGACGCCGGCACGCATCTCCTGTGCAATGAGGCCCGGAGCAGCCGACGCGCTCACCACAGAGGCGACGCCGGCCTTGAGAAACTTTCTTCTATCCATATCTGAGATTTTACATTCTCAAATATAGCAAAGAATTGACAATTGACGCCCGTATCGATTAAAGAACCGGTCTGTCTGTCATCTGAAGCTCAAGAGTACCTCCTGCCATGATGTCGTCATGTGAGATGAACGGTTTGGTGAGAGGCTTTCCGTTGAGTTTCATGCTCTTGATGTACTTATTGGTCTCTGATGCGCCGTTCGCGACCACACGGAAGGTATTGCCGTTTGTCAGAGATATGGAGGCATCTGTAAACAGCGGGCTGCCGATGGCATATTCGGCCTTTCCCGGAGTGACAGGATAGAATCCGAGTGAAGAGAATACCACGAATGAAGTGAGGCCGCCGCCGTCCTCGTCTCCAGGGACTCCCATCAGGTCGTTGCGGAACCATGTAGAAAGCATCTGGCGTATGCGCTTCTGGGTTTTCCACGGTGCTCCGGCGTAGTCATAGAGATATGGTACATGGAGAGACGGTTCATTGGCCATCGAGAACTGTCCTACATTTCCTGTATGGTCAGGAAGCTTGGCGTAGAATGAATACTTTCCACGTCCGAGAGGCTTCGCAAACATGCGGTCAAGTTCCTTGCAGAAGTTTTCATCTCCGCCCATGAGGTCTATGAGGCCGGGGATGTCATGCTGTACGTCCCAGCGATACACCCAAGCGTTGTTCTCATCATAATACTCTCTGGCTCCCAATCCTCCAGGGAAATCATAGTCGATGCCTTCTATGAAATTGCCGTCGCTGTCCTTCGGGTGGAAGAAGAGTGTCTCGTGGTTGAACAGTTTGCGGTAGTTCTGTGACCTGTCATCAAAATATACGGCGAGAGAATCATCTCCGGCAGCTTCAGCGATTCTGGCCATGCACCAGCTGTCATATGCCGTACCCAGCGACACTGCCACAGGCTGACGCTTTTCAAAGGAGTGCACTGCCGGATCTGTCTCGACCTCACCTTCCTTGAGTGCAGGGATATAGCCCTTCTCCCAGAAGAAACTGTCTATGCCGCTCGCCGGCATGCCGCTCCATGGAGCGAGAGTCTTCTCCCTTAGAGCCTTGTATGACGCCTGACAGGCCGCGTCGACATCGACATCAAGTCCTTTTGCAATGGCATCGGCAAATGTAGCGATGGTGTGGTTGCTGTTCATTCTGCGGCTGTCACCGGACACCTCAGGGAAGGTTGGCATCCATCCGTTGCCCATCTGCTCTGCCATTCTGAGGAAAGAAGCAAGGATGGACTCCTCGATATCGCGGTCCATGAGAACGCGGAGAGGATGTGCGGCGCGATAGGTATCCCAGATCCAGTCGTCAGTGTAGAACGGAACGCCTCCGTCCTCATGGACACTGCCGTCGAACGCGCTCCAGTAGCGGCCGTCCTCGCTCATGCAGACGGGACGTTCGAATGTCCTGTAATACGAGGTATAGAATACTGTCTTCTGATCTTCGGTTCCGCCGCTCACCTTTATGCGCGAGAGCGTCTTGTTCCAGAGTTCACGTCCAGCCTTCTCGAGGGCATCGATATCATAATCGTGGAGTTCGCGGTCGAGATTGGCCTTGGCCTGATCCACGCTGATGAATGACACTCCGTAGCGTACATTCACCTTGGTTTCAGCAAAACCGAGCACAACCTGCCGGTCGGACATGAGGGCGCACTTTACAGGTTTCTGCTGAGTCTGGAGATAGACAAATACCTTGGTGGTGCCGGCGACTGTCTGCTCTCCCCATACGCCGTCGGCGTCGGCACCAACCTGGCCATTGAGACTGGTGAGGCTGATGTTGACAGGCTTCTCCGAGCTGAACTCATACATGGCTGACTGATGCGAAAGGGCGTACCTGGCATCTATGGCGCCATCGGAGAGCACTTCCCTGAATGAATACGGAGTCAGCTGTTCGTTGTCGTATGAAAGCTGTACCACAGGGACATCGATATCCTGATTCGATACAGATATCTTGAATGCGGACTTCTCTCTGTGATTGGTCACTATTACAGGAAGTCCATTGAGATACTCAGAAGTGTAGTCCGCCCTTTCCGGATAGACTCTCAGAAGCGAGTTCGGCAACTGAACGGTCGGAAAAGTCGGGACCAGCAGATGACTGATGTTTCCTATGTAAGGATTGACGTAATCGACAGGTTCGATATCCCTGGTGCATGATGCAGAGGCGATAGTCAATGCGGAAATGATCGCGATGGCTGATCTGTATTTCATATTTTGCTGCGTTTGTATATTATCTGCCGAGGTACTGCTGTGCCGTGACAAGCATCTTCATGGCCCACGGCTCGAAAAGATCCGTGTCGTTGAAGCCGTTGTGGCAATAGTATTCCTTGTAAATGAGGTCGTATTTCACATGGCATCTGTCGAGTGCCCTGGTGAATGTCTCTACCTGGGCCCTTTCCACAAGTGTGTCACCGCCGGTGTATGTGAGCAGGCAGTACGGTGCACCTTCGTGCACGAAAGTGACTGGAGAGCACTCTGCCCTGGACTCTGTGCTCGGAAGGTTGAAATAGGTATTGTGTCTGCTCGAAGGCACGTGTTCCGGCACGGTGTGGACAAGATCGTAGATGCCGTTCATGCTTATGAGAAGCTTCGCGCCCGGTATTCTCATGGCCGCATATGTCGCCAGATGGCCTCCGGCGGAATGGCCGGCAAATCCAAACCGATCCGGGTCTAGGCCGTACTCGGCGGCGTGCTCACGGATGAAACTGAATGCATCTTGGATGTCCTGCCATGTATCCTGGAATACGGCACCCTGGGTGAGAAGCGAATATGATATGCGCACTCCCGCAATCCCGTTGCCGGCCATGAATCGGGACTGGAGCCTGTGACCGTTGAAATCACCGATGTGCCAGCCTCCTCCGTGTATCCACATGATCCACGGATATGCCTTTCCCTTGTAGTCCTTCGGAAGATCGAATGCTATCTTGAGCTCATATCCGGGGTACTTCTTGAATACGGCCACAATGGTCTCGCAATTGTCGAAGTCTTCATCCTTGAAGAAGCTGCGCGACCTGGTATATGGCACGAACATGTCTGCAGGGGCATTGTCGATATCGAAGATGTCGTATTTCCTTATCTTCTTCTCGTCGAGGAGGCTGTATCCTCCATCGCCTTTCACAAGTTCAAGGCCGTATCTGTTTATGATCTTCTGCTGCGCAGCTGCATCATCGGCTTTCCTGTGGAATCTGATCACATAGCCTCCGCCCGGAGCCACTGTCAGTTCTAAACGGTCGGATGAAGTCACGCTGCGTGTATGGTGTCTGTAGTCAGAGGCATTCCTCTTGGCATTGACACCGTCCTGGAATATCTCCGCATCGTATGTACCCTCGCCGAGGAAAGAAAGGTCCAGTACGGCATCGCGGCCTTCCCATGAGGCCAGAGAACCGACATACCAGTCGCCGTCACGGGACTGACGGGCGATGGTCTCGTATTCTCCCGCCTTTCCGTCGATGATTTTGGTTTCAGCCCACACTGTAGGGACAGAAGATATGAATGCTGTGCACTCTTTCTCTTTAATGTAGTTCGTCGGAGTATCACAGAGCATGCAGAGAGGCGATTCGAATACCACATACTCTGCAAGCTGGCGGCATCGGGTGCCCTGGCTCATAGGCTCACTCCAGACAGAACGGTAGCTCTTCTGCGTGCCGTTTCTCATCGCTCCCTGGGTATAGTCTACCGGCCCGCAGATAGAGCGTATGAATGGGAAGGTGACATCATATGTGACGAGGTCACAGCTGTAATTAGGGTTCTTCAGTTGCTCGAGACCATGGACACCCTCGAAATTGAGGACATTTGGATATGTCCTGTTCAGTCCTGAAGGCTTTGCACCTCCATGGAAATCAAGTATGACATGGTTGTCAAGAGCAATCTGCGCCGACCTGTAGTAGAATTCATTCATCAGCTGGTCGTCACGTCCTATGGCATCCAGTTTGAATCCCTTTATGCCCATTGCGGCATAGTGGGATATCACCTTTTCCATATCCTTCTGGAACACATAGTATCCCACCCACAGCATGAGACCGACGCCTCTTGATTCTGCATATGAGATCAGACCCGGAAGGTCGATTTCGGGAACCACTGCAAAAGCATCTCCCGCCATGCGGTCATACCAGCCGTCGTCCAGCACGACATATGAGATGCCGTTGGCCGCCGCAAAATCTATGTAGTACCTGTATGTTTCATTGTTGATGCCTGCGGTGAAATCCACCCCGGTGATATTGTTGTCATTCCACCAGTCCCAGGCCACCTTGCCCGGCTTCACCCACGAGAAATCAGCGTCGACTGTCGGACGGGCAAGCTTGTAGACAAGGTTGTTGTCGAGAAGTTCCTCATCGGAAGATGCTGTGGCAAAGACCCTCCATGGGAAAGTCTCCCCGGATCTGCACTTCGCTATGAAATTCTCCCGCTCCGTGACTACCTGGTTGTGACCGCCGACAGTGACACTGGGGTCATGACTGCCCTGGCGCAGGGTCTTTGGATATGGGGCGAACACACTTTTGAGCCTGCTGCTTCCGTCTCCCAGGAGATACATGCCGGGATAATGCTCAAGGTCAGACTCGGTGACGCAGAATTTCTTTCCTCCCTGGCTCTGGAACATCACGGGCAGGAATGCAAGCTGGCCTTCTCTCCACTCACTTACTGGAGTATGTGCATAGACATTCTCGAAAGTATTGAAGAACTGGACATTGAAATCGCCGACCTTTTTCACATACGGTATCCACGCCTCGAAATCCGATGGCAGATTGAGGTCCATAGTCTCAGAGAGGACGGTCAGATCCGCGCCCAGGCGCGACTCGTATCTGAAAGCGGCACCTTCATTGTAGGCTCTGAGTACAAGGTCATATCCGTCCCTGCCGACAAGCATGAGTTCATTGTAGAAGGAATTCTCGTGCGACCTCTTGTAGAACGGTGTCTCATAAGTCTCATTGACAGTTTTCTTCACTGCCTTTCTGACCCTGAAAGAATCACCCATGCATCCATGATCCGTCTCGATTGCGATTTCAGACTCGTCGACGAGTACTTCCCCACCATGGGATAGTGTGTAAGTGACCTTTTTGCCGACTGTCACTTCCAGGCACACATTGCCGTCGGGAGATGAAACAGAATAATGCTTCTGGGCGGAGAGATTGATGCCTGAAAGCATAAGGATCAGGAAACAGACTGTTTTACTAAGCATCTTGAAAAGTATTTCATTAATGACAATACAATAATACAAGCAGCCAGTTAACGTGTTGGTTAATGCCTAGATTAACGATTACCGGTTCTGTGTAAAATCTTTGAAATCCCTATTGAACGGCTCTCCCATGACCTTTTCATATTCTTCACAGAATGATGAGAAGCATGACATGGCCTTGCTCGTCTTGCCCAGGCCGACCAGCGACCGGCATTTCAGAAGCATTGCATCTTCGTCCAGGCTGTCAAAAGACAGCATGCAGTCGGCGGCACTGAGAGCGAATGCATCAGAAGTATTGTCGGTTAGAGCGGCACCAAGGCTCTTGAATACAAGCTCGGAATATGAGGTCTTGAACGGGTCGATCCATTCGAACTGATATTCAGGTAGAAGAGGTCCCAGTGACGAAGCCCTGAGCACTGCGTCGGAATCGCCTGAGAGGAGAGACTCTCGAGCGGCTGCAAAGTCACACAGCCCTGACGGGTCGGAAATCTTCCACGAGCCCCCATCCGAAACGATGGAAATGTCTCCAACCGAAGCCAGAAGAGAGCGGAGTTTTCGGATGTTCACACCCTTGTTGTTGTTGAACTTGTCATCGGACTTGTCCGGCCACAGCAGAGATTTGAGCATGGCATTGGAGATGCCTCCCCTCTCTGCAGTATGGAGCACAAGAATGGTGAACAGCTGAATCAGCATCGGCGAGAATGATGATGTGATATCAGTGCCATGCGCATCACTTACCCTGAAACCGCCGAGAAGATGTATCAGATATGGGCTCCGCACCGTTTCAAGCACCATGGATGTATCTCCGGAGGCTTTTTCATCAGGATCTTCAGGCTCGGCAGCGACTGCCTTCCTCCGTCCGGTGATATAAAGGCCTGCTGCGGCGGCAGCTATGACACCGGACAGGATGATATAGAAAAAGAGCATCGGGGTTCCCTGCCTGTCCTCGGATCCGAAGACGGTCTCGATAGGATTTCCGAGCAGGTATATGGATGCTCTGTATCCCGAAGCGCCGTCCTGACAGCATACAACGGCTGCATAGAGGCCGTATTCGCGGTTGTAGCACAGACGCGCATCTGAAGTGATGTCAGAGAAGTCATATGGAATAGGCTTGCATAGGCTCTCGCAGCTTCCGTCAGTCAGACTGAACCTGGTGAGCTGCAATCCGGAGTCACTGCGGTTCGGGTCATAAAGAAGTACCAGGAAACTGTCTGAACCTTCTTCGAACACGATATCAGAGGCCGGGACATATTTCTGTAGCAGATCATTGTGCCAGAGAGTTTCAGATTCGAGTGTCACGGGATCTATGACTGACAGGTCATCGAACAGAACTGCTCCCAGTTCCTGTTTTCCAGAGGTGTTTCCCTTGCCGCCGAGTACATATATCATCCCGTCGCGGTCCGCAGCCGCGGCCATATACCTCGGAGCCAGAGTCCTTACAGTGTCAGACCTGAACGTGCCGCTTTCAGGATTCCATGCATAGAAGGCTGAAGAATAGCGATGCTGTCCGTATCCGAAAAGCTGAACGAACTCGCCTGTCTCTTCCAGATATACGGTATTGTGTTTCAGGAATACCGATTTTCTGGTCCTGCTATTGGCAGATTCCCAGTCGTGAGCTGTCTCGTCATAATGGATGAAGCCGGCATTTTCGAAATCCGCATACACCAGGCCTCCGTCCGGCAGACAGATGAAGTCATCGGTGACAAGACTGAACTTCATATCACTGTCATAGCGGGAAGAACTGGAAGATGCCGAGGCGAAATGGTTCTGAGTGACAGTACCGTCGGAGATGAAAAAAAAACTTGACGCGTCAGATGACACACACGGATATGTAACCGACGGCATATGCGAGCTCCAGACTTCCATCCATCCCCTTCTCAGGTCCTGGAGAAAAAAAGGATTCTCGGCACGGATGCCTACGCCGTTCACGGTCTTTATGCAATCCAGGTCCTGAAGAGTCCAGAACGCCTTCTTTCTATCCAGACGGACACTGAGATCCGATAGAACTACAGGTGCAATATCAGTCGTGACACTGCCCTCTTCATCATTCTTTCCGAAACAGATTCTCATCTTGTGCCTTCCGGGACTGCAGGCAACACGATAGATAACCTGTCCCCCCACACTCACGGTCATATCCTGTCCGTCAGCATGAACAGACACATCAAGGTCATTCCAAGCCTCGAGTGACTCACCATCATGCCCCATGACGGGCACCAGGTGATTGTGATTGACCACGGCGCAGAGTGCAGGTGTACCTTCATGTGGAGAGAGGATGAAATCCAGTGACATGTCCTGATCGACATGGAGTCGGCACACATAGCCGAATCTGCCTTTATTCAGCTCAAATCTCAGAGAGAAGCATATGCCTGCAGAATCTCTGAAGGAGAGAGATGCGCCCTCCTGTGAGGGAATAACCAGTGAGGTCCGCTTTTCAGCGGGCACATCATATGATCTGAAAAGCATGCCGCCCCTCCTTTCCGCTCTTACAGAAAGAGACAAAAGAAGGATGAAAAGACATATCAGATATTCTCTATAGAGGCGCATTTCTGCAAAATTACGAATTTAATTGCTTCTGGATGTTTCCAATCTGTGAATTAATCATTAAAACTGGGTCTCATTTTTAATATCATGAAGGAATTGACAGGGCACAATAATCAATTCTTCGCAGTTTGAGTTCTTTATGTTATCTTTGCATAAAAATGCAAAACAATTGAAATGCTGAAATCTAACCACATCAAAAACTGGCAGAGATACACCCTTCAGTGGGGTGTGCTTGCCTTGCTCATCTTTTTTCTGACCGGACTTGCCCGACTCATCAGTGCCAAGGCCGGCAATCCCGATCCTGAGGCTCTTTGCCCTCTCGGAGGCATCGAGGCACTGGCGACGTACATCCAGAGAGGTTCGCTTCCATGCAGCATGTCGACCCTCCAGATCGTCATGGGAATCGGCCTCGTCGCGGCAGTCGTCCTGTTCAGCAGGCTGTTCTGCGGCTACCTCTGCCCTGTGGGCACAGTCGAGGACCTTCTGATAAAGCTTCGCAGAAAATTAAAGATAAGAGAGGTCATCGTCAAGTCCGGATCGATTGCAGACAAGATCCTCAGAGTCATCAAATACGGCATCCTGTTCTGGATCGTATTCATGACTGTCAGCGACAGCGAACTCTTCTGCAAGAATCTCGATCCTTATTATGCGGTTGCCACGGGATTCAAGGGAGAGATCACACTCTGGATGTCTCTCGTCACCGTTTCAGCCGTAATCTTCTGCGGACTTTTCATCAACATGTTCTGGTGCAGATACATCTGCCCTCTCGGGGCGATTTCGGGCACCTTCAAATTCTGGGCATGGCTGCTGGGATTCGGCCTCGTTTGGTGGGGAGTATCTCTTGTCGCCCCAGAATTCCCATGGTGGATCATTCTCGCATCATTCTGCGTCTTGGGCTACCTGCTTGAGATCCTCAATGGAAAGCCGAAGCTTCAGGTGCTGAGTGTCGTTAAGAGCGATGACGCCTGCACATCATGCGGTCTCTGCAAGGCTGCATGTCCATACCACATCGACATACCTGCCATCCAGAACGGCCGCGTCACAGATATCGACTGCACCTTGTGCGGAGAATGCATCGCGAGCTGCCACAGACAGGCTCTGAACATCGGCGTACGCAGGAAGAACAGCAACGCTTTCATGAAGTACCTCCCGGCTATCATCACTCTGGTGATCGCTGTCGCTGCATATTTCATAGGCAATTCGTATGAGATTCCGACCATCGATGTCACATGGAATCTTGAGCTCATGGACAATGAAGGAAACATCATCAGCAGGAAAGACCCTTCCAAGCTTGAGACACTCAGACTCGAGGGCCTCCAGTCCGTGAAATGCTACGGAAGCTCGATGGCCTTCAAGGCAAAGGCTGAAGGCATCAGAGGTGTGTACGGCGTGAAGACCTATGTCAAGAAGCACAATGTCGACATACTCTATGACCCGAACATGGTCACTGCAGAAAAGATCCAGGAGGAAGTATATGTCCCTGCAAAGTTCCGCATCACCGCACCGGACCCTGAAGTGTATGACAGCCTCAAGGTGGTCACCATACGCACTGAAAAGATGTACGACAACACAGACATCTACATGCTGGGACTGCAGTTCGGTCTTTCAGGAAAGAAAATCTACGGACTTGAAAGCGAATTCGCCTGCCCTCTCATCGTACATGTCATGATGGCACCGGACGAGACTGTCACTGAAGATGAGTTCAGAGAGCTCGTCGACAAGAAAGTGCTGAGGATGCCTCTGCACGGCGGCACCAAGTTCAAAGAGACACCGGTGGACTATGAGTTCGTTAGACTTGAAAAGGGAGAGAGCAGGAAAAACACGATCGAGTTCCTCGAGGAGATGTTTGAAGAATTCGAGGCTCCCTGCTTCGGTCTCTACAAGGACAGCGAAGGCAAAGAAATCATCGAGAAGAGAGCCGATCACTACAAGAATGACCAGCAGTATGTATATGAAATGGTCAACACCGAGTATGACAAGCCGGTGGTCAAGATCATGATGCCATTCCTCTCCAACCATCTTTCACGCGAGGAAGGAATCATCAGCGTGGGCCTGCATCTCAACTGCGATTACAAGCCTGCCATCATGATACGTTTTGCCGCGCCGGTCACCGCAGACAGGATATGGGAGCTCATCACAAAGGACACATGGACCATCACATACTCAGAGGAGGATGTGCGTGAAGAGCCTGCAAGACTCAGGTTTGAAGTGCCGGGAGAGGTATATCCGGTGGATATGGATCTGACCGGTCAGAACTAGAAACTGCAGCCGACCGAAATGGTCGCCACATTGCGGCTGCGTCCTTCAAGATATTCGGGTTTCTGCAGAAGAGACCCGAATTTTTCTTTTATACCGACGTACACCGCATTGCCGGATCTGAGGATGCGCGAATACCTGAACGTCACTCCTGCCGATGCAGCGGCCGCGGTGCGGTACTCCCAGGACGCATCGAGATACTCCTGCGCGGTTCTTGGACCGGGGCCGGAGACTTCCACCATGACCTCGTCTTCCGCCTTGGTGCCTGAACCCTTGCGGAAACCGCCTTCCAGGCCGATCTCAAACACATTGGAGCCCCTTGCCATGCAATGCATGGCAGATGCAGAGGCATTGGCCACATCGGCCTGCTGATGACGGAGGTACGGGTAGTAATATGCGGTGAGCGCATCCCTGGAGGCATTGATCTCCGCCGCAATGTGCCAGGCCGGACGCATGGCTGTGCCACCGGCCAGAACCTCGTACCCGAGCGTCCCTTTCATTTCAGTCCGATCCTGGACCTTCGCGGCGCCGTAATACTCGACCTCGAGGTTTTCTCCGGGGTTGCTGATGACGCTGAATGAATTGACATGATTTGCAGAGACGGCATAAGATGCGCCGACCTTGACATTCTGCCGGACACGGCCGCGTATCGCCAGCACTCCGGAGTAGTCGCATGACGTGGCGTCATTGTGGGAGAAAAGTATCTCACTGGAAGCCTTGTCACCGTAGGAGCCTTTCCGAAGTGTGAGGGACAACTCATTGAAATATGACACGCCATACTCGTGGTTTCCGACCTCTGCCTGTAGGCCAAGACCGCAGAAATTGTTGAGAACAGGTCTTTCAAAACTGTCGGACACGAAGTAATTGTCAGAGCCAAGGACCTCTACCCTGCCCATCATGGCTCCGTAGTCTATAAAGTAGAAATAGTTCTGCCCGGTGACACCATAGATGCGGGAAGAAAGCGACTCGACAGTTCTCCTGTAGCGCAGGTCAGCACCAAAAGAGAAGAGATCTGACACCTGGACGTGGGTTCCGAGAGACAGGTTCAGGTCCATCCAGCGATTCAGATTGCGGGGATCTTTGCGCTTGGAATAATTGCCGGACTGATATCCTGCACCGATGCCGAACGCGACTCTGTCGGTAAGGCGGTATGACATTCCACCCTCAAGGGTATAAAGCTCCTTTGTCTTTCTGCCGGGATTGTCATTGGGGTACTCGTAAAAGTTGATGGCATTGAAGGACGGATCCATAAGCACGGGACCGCCCATCTCCTCTCCCCTGTCGTAGAGATATCCCATGTCGCCATAGAAAGTGATTCTATCGCTGGTACGGGCATATGCCTGTGCCTCGACACTGCCTGACGCCGCATCTGAAGACTCTCCGAGATCCCTGTAGCCTCCGTCGCCTTTGCAGGCTTCAGCCTGGGCTCTGGCGATGCGCACCACCGGAAGACGGTAGAGGGCCGCCCTGTTTGATGATGTAAGCCATGGCGACATCCCCTGCACCACATCGTAATCAGGAGATACCATAGTCTGGGCAGAGGAGTATTTCGGCAGCAGCATGGCCATCGCCGCCGCTATGATGACGTGATATCTCATTTCTTTATCGAAGCCACTTTTCTGAGGTGGTAGTCTTTTGATGAATTGTTTGTATCAAGGTAGATGATATGCGCCCCGTTTGCCATTGAGGCTTCCGCATCGATGCCGGAAGGGTCGGTAGAGCCGCTCTCGACATCCTCCGTGCCTCCCGCATAGCCGTAAACCAGCCTGCCGTTGTTTTCCGGAAGGGCTTCTGTCGCTTCCTTATCGACATTGCGGTAAACCGAATAGCCGTTACGCTCTATCGAGATGACGTAGCCGGCATCAACCATAGAGGCGAGACGCTTGTGGCTTGCCGACACATCTTTCGAATCGAAGATCTCGACTCCGTCATGCACCCAGTCGAGCTTGACTTTCGCGCAGTTCTGCGTACCCTTGCCGTCAGGATCCTCGATATTGTCCATATTCTTCACGAATTCTTCCGGAGAGACCCCTTCTGTCTGAAAGACAAACAGGCATGGAGACTTGAAGCTGAGAGCCCACGAGTCAGACTCGGCTGCATATGAGAGGGTCTTCATGTAATGGGACTTGTCTATGCCTGAATAAGGAGAGAAATAATATCTGGAGTTGTTGAAGACTTCCGGATCATACATCACATAGTCAGCTCCAGACAGATCGACTGAGTTCGGAATCTCCCGGGTGTGGTCTATCGCCGCATAGATGGACACGACTATCTGGGAATAGGCTGGAAGCGTCACATCCTTCTGGAACCACCACACTGCAGACAACGCCGGCACGTATCCCAGGTCATCGATTCCCCTTTTCTGATACGGATTGGAACTGTCCGCCTTTGAAGGGCAGCCCTGTGCTATCGCGAAATCATGAAGGCAGACAGCATCTGACGAATTGTTGTAGAGGATCATGTAGGCCGCGGATGAATACAGTTTGCCGACAGGATCCACACAGCGGGCAAAATATATCTCCTTTATGAGCAGAGGGTGTGTCTTTACAGAATTGAGGTTCATGACAAAAGTGTTCTCCCCGCCGCGGCTGACCTTCATCATGGATGACACACCGTTGATGAGATTGAATCCCTCCTTGAATGTGCATGACGCATCGTAGATGCCCGGCATCACTGAGAATTTCGCCTGCCCGCGAGCATCTGTAGCTGCATGATATTCAAAGGATGAAGAAAGTTCCTTGAGGACAATCTCTACCCCGTCGACAGAGTATGTCCCGTCAGCATCCGCCAGAGAGACCGTCATCTCACACAGCCCCAGATCCCCTGTCTCCTGACAGGCAACGGACAGGACGGCGGTCAAGGCCAGGAATAATATGGTGATTCTGTATTTCATCATCTAGAATTTGAGTCTGAGTGACAAGCCGTAGTAGAATGAAGGCACATATCCCGATATCGACGAGTACTGCTGCGTCTTCGTAGAATAGATCTGACCGAGGTTGCGGAAGAAATTGTTGGCATAGAAGGATATGGATGCCAGATCTCCGATCTCCTTGGTCACGCTGAAATTGGCCGCAAAATATGGCGAGATCCAGTCGTCGCAGTATGTGTGGTTGACATTTGTCTTCTTGACAAGTCTGCAGAGGTTTGTGTAGAGGTCGGGATCATATGTCTTCGCCCACTTCAGACGCTCCAGGAAGTCCGTCTTGGTACTCATGTCGCCGAGAACCGTGTAATATTTCGGATATGTGACGGCCATACGTCTCTGATTGTCGAAAGACCCGTCTTCACCCGGCAGATAATCCGACATGTCATCAATGCCATAAGTACGCACTTCGCCATCTGGGCCTTCGCTGTACGCCTTGGAATATGACATCAGCGTGCTCTCTATCTTGAGAGACATGATCAGGCGCACCTGAGGGATGTGCGTGGTGATGGTGACATTGTTCCTGACGCTTCTGCTGTTCATTCCGTTGGCATTGCCGTAACCTCCCACATAGTAGCCGACAAAGCGGTATGGGTTGCGGTCCGTCATCGTCACGTCTGTAGGAGAGTACTGAGCCATGATGGTACTCAGAGCATCATACGAGTAAAACGTACCATCCACCCGTATGCTCGTGTTGAGAGGCCTGATCTTCTTGAAATCGACGATCCACTCGAGACCCATGCGTTTGACCGGGGAGATGGCATTCACTGCGACGCTGCGCGCGTACAGGGCTTCCTTTTCCCTGAACGGAAGGGTCTGACTGGCGTAGCCGGCACCTGAGACCGTCACGACTCCGGTATTGCGGTCAATCGAATACTCCCGCCTGTCGACGGGAATGACGACACCTGCAAGACTGCTCTGGTCGGTGTATCTGTAACTGTATGGATAGTAGTGTTCCTGGAATTCGTATGCCCTGAATGTGCGGTTGTCGAACAGGGCAAGAGACACGCTGTTGCCGGCAAGGTCGAATTCGATTCCGATCTCAGCCGAATGATTTCTCTGCCACACCAGCGCAGAATTGTATTCCAGACCGGTAGGTATGGAATAGTATCCTGTCGCTGCGGAAATATCCTCACCCGAATCCGGATTGAACACGTTGATGTCGAGATAGCCCGGTTGAGGATAGAGCACCTCGAATGACGGCTGTTTCACAGCCACACCCCAGCCTGCGCGCAATGAAAGGGAGCGCAGGAAATCATCCTGATGTTCATTTTCAGAGATGACAGTGTATCTGGCGTTGAAGCGCGGTGAGAGACTGGTCGTGACCCCATATGCAGAGCCGGATATGACAGTCATGTCTGAACGGAGTCCGGCCATGACATTGAGATGTGTCGGACCCAGAGGTATGCCGATGTTTTCTTCAGCAAAGACGGCGATATTGTTCATCGACGGCACCTTGCTGAAATCATAAGGGCGGTATGTCGCTGAAGTGGCATAGTCTTCAGAGTATCTTCCATGTCCAAGGTTCTTGTCGGCATTCCAGTCCACTCCAGCCTTGACCTTGTTCATGACCGCTCCGAAACGCTTCGACCAATTGGATTTGAGAGTGATTTTCCATGAAAGTGGCTTGTCGTCAAAGCACATGACATTGTAGCGGGACTCTTTCGGGATGAGTATCACCGGGGCATCGGGATCGACCGCATATGGAACAGCCAGGTTGTATCCCTCTTCAGTGCCATGCAGGGCAACTTGGCTGAAACCTCCCTGTATGTAGCTTTTCGTCCGGCTCAGTCTGTCATTGTAATTGACTGAGCCATCGAACTGGAGATTTGTGATCCAGCTCTTGTTCAGAAGCCACGATGCAGAGAAATTGCCTCGGAAGGAATTGTCCCTGGCTGTAGAGAATGTATTGGCGAGCAGATCCGGATCCGACTCGGAGTTCATGCCGCCGATGTTGCCCGTCACACCTACGGAGAGTCTGAGAGGCATCTGTTCCAGTGCTCCCTTATTGTAGAAATCCGACCAGGTCAGAGACGCCTGGCGTCTGGTATAAGAGGTATAGGGAGAGCGCGGGTCGCTGTACGAGTTGGTATATTCCAGACTGCTGTTGAGCGTCCCCAGCGAGGCCTTTCCGGAAGATCGCGTGAGTTCAAAGCCTTTGCTCACCGACACCTGCTTTGTATTGGGGTTGGAAGTCATCGCCACGACGTACGGAGTCTTGCCTTTCTTGGTATTGACCTTGACAATGCCGGAACCGACATCACCGTATTCCACGGATGGTATTCCGGAAATGACCTCTACTGATTCGACATTGCCGGACGCAATGTTGTTGGTGGAGACTCCCTGGGTCCCCGAAAAGCTGGCGTTGTTCGATAGGCGGACGCCATCCACCTCGACGGCAGTGCTGAATGAAGCATTGCCTGATTCACCCGCACCTCCCGCACGGATGCTGAATCTCTGAGCTGAGGTAAGGTTGCTGTTACGAGTCACGCCTCCCGGAAGAAGGCTTGAGACGTCAGTGACACTGAGGACCTGTACATGGTCCAATGCCGTACGGTCGATAGTCCTGGAAGTGCCGGCACCGCTCTCGTTCTCTTTTGCGGTGACAACGACGGTGTTGAGGGTCAGGTTGTCGAGGGACATCTTCAGCACCACGTCCTTTGCACTCCTGCGCAGGTCCAGTTCCTGTTCGAGGTCCACATACCCCAGACATGAGACCTTGACGACATGTCTTCCCGAAGGAATGTTACCGATCTGAAATCTGCCGTCGGCATCTGCAACAGCCCACTGTTCCGTCTGGGGAAGGAGGACTGTTGCGAATTCGACCGGCTTGCCGGTGGCGGCATCGGCAACCGTCCCCGACAATGAAACGCTCTGCGCCTTGAGACAGACGCAGAGCATTGAGGATAAAAGCAGTGTAAGTGCCTTTTTCAGCATATTACTTCTTTGTGAATGTCACTGTTGTCGGGAACATCACTGACGGGATGTCGTCAAATGTCACAGGATCAGGGACTGCAGATTCAGCAAGCTTGGATGTAGCTGTATAGACTGAACCGTCTGAGAGTGTCACCTCGAATGTGAAATCGAGACTCAGGGCAGTAGCCCTGTCGCAGCATACGACAAACTTTGAAGTGATCATGTTGCCGGACTTCTTCGCTGTATAAGTGAGCTCGTTGACTGCTTCGCCGTTGAATTTACCTGCAGGGATGTCAAAGCTTGCGTTCTTGTATGCGATAGGACCGTTTGCCTTCACCTTGATGCCTGTAAGGCTGAGTGCGGAAGTCTCGTCAGGAAGCACGAGATACTGTGCTGCCTTGGAACTGTTGCAGACCATTGTATATGGGCACTCCATCTTGAGAGCTGCAGGCTCTGCTCCGACGCTGCTGACAGTTGTCTTTGCGTACTGGAAGATCCAGTCTGTAGGAAGGAACTGCTTGCCATAGTTGACAGCACCGGTTACATCCTGATGAGTGCAGTCCTTGACAGGGACGGCATTGAGCTTGGCACCGCTCACATATGGCATGTACGCGTATACCTGATGCTCACCAGAAGTGAAGAGAGCTTCCTCTCCCTTTGCCTTGATGGCAGATACAGGCTCTGCAGTAGAGATGACATACATTCCCCAGTCATCGACCTGACCGGTTTTCTCCGGAGTGTACTCGAGGTTTTCCTGAGTGCCCGCGGCAGAGTTTACAAACACGCCGAAGACGTCAGTCGAAATGAATGAGATATACCTTGCGTGGTTTGCAGCCACTTCTGCCTGAAGTGCCATAGGCCCAGGAACCACGACCTCGCAAGTGGCAGTCTTTGAGCCTGCGCTTGCAGTGATGGTGGCTGAACCAGCTGCCACTGCAGTGATGACACCATCAGCCACGGTAGCCACAGCAGCGTTTGAAGATGTCCATGTGACAGTCTTGTCTGTGGCGTCATCAGGTGTCACAGCAGCGGTGAGCTTGAGGGTTTCGCCTTTCTTGACGATCGCAGAAGTCTTGTCGAGGGTGATGCCTGTCACTTCTTTCGGAGCGACTGTCACTGCGCAAGTGGCAGTCTTCTCACCTGCAGTTGCGGTGATGGCGGCATTACCGACCTTGACAGCCGTCACGACACCGTCTGCGACTGTAGCGACAGTATTATCAGACGAGCTCCAGGTAATGGTCTTGTCTGCAGCGTCATCAGGTGTGACAGCAGCATTGAGCTTCAATGTCTCGCCGATGACAAGAGTAGCCTGTGTCTTGTCGAGAGTGACAGATGCTACAGGAGTAGGTTCTTTTGTACAGCCGACTGCTGCAAGTATCAGTGCAGCAATGGCAAATCCTAAGTACTTTTTCATGGATGTTTATGATTAAATATTAACAGTGTCCGCAATTTGATAAACAATCTTTGCCTTTTAACTATTCTTCCCGCATATTTATACAATACACAATCGCAGTCAAGCAGCTGACAAGCAATAAAAAATATGCAGATGCCAAAAATTCAATCGGCAAATTTCACGAGCAAAAGTACACAGAATGAGGGTTTTGGGCAAATTTATCAATGAATAATTACACAAAATGCGATGTTTCAAGCAATCGCGCAAACATGTATATTCACGTAACCCTTTTACAATTAAACACTTGAAGAGACATCATCACAACGCATGACAAAGACTGTCCTCCGGGTGGTGCAGGTCATGATCCAGAATGAAAAAGACAAAATATTGCCCCGGATGTTTCCAATCTGCGAATAAATCAGTAAACTTGGATATCATTTTTCAAAACATGGAAAGAGTAAAGAGAGTAGTGGTGAAAGTGGGCAGCAATGTGCTCACGAGAGAAGACGGCACCCTGGATGTCACCAGGATGTCCTCGATTGTGGATCAGATAGCGAAACTGAGGAAAAACGGACTGGAGGTCATCCTGGTATCGTCAGGAGCCGTGGCCTGCGGGCGCAGCATGCTCAGATCGGCCTCCAGGCTTGACAGCGTGGAGCAGAGACAGCTTTTCTCAGCCATAGGTCAGGTCCGTCTGATCAACCTGTATTTCAATCTTTTCAAGGACTACGGCATCAGCATAGGACAGGTTCTCACCATGAAAGAGAACTTCGGCACGAGAATGCATTATCTCAACCAGCGCAGCTGCATGGAGGTGATGCTCCAGAACAAAGTCATACCTGTCGTGAATGAGAATGATACGGTCAGTGTCACAGAGCTGATGTTCACCGACAATGACGAACTGTCCGGACTGGTCGCTTCCATGATGGATGCAGACACTCTCGTCATCCTCAGCAATATCGACGGCATCTACAACGGATCCCCCAAGAGCCAGAAGTCACAGGTCATCGAGACCGTCTCGCCTGAAGACGACCTATCGCAGTATATATCCACCCAGAAGAGCGGACTGGGCCGCGGCGGCATGATAACCAAATGCGGAATAGCACGAAAAGTCGCAGAAGAGGGCATCAGAGTCATCATTGCCAATGGCAAGCGCGAAAACATACTCACCGATCTCCTGCTCGGAAGCGAGTCTCCCGTGCACACGGAGTTTGTCCCGGCTGCCCACGGGGCATCCAGTGTGAAGAAATGGATAGCGCACAGCAGCGGATTCTCCAAGGGAAGCGTCATGATAGACGACAACGCCGTAAGGGCTTTGAAAGGCAAGGGCGCCGTCAGCCTGCTTCCGGTAGGTGTGACAGACATCATCGGAGAATTTGAAGAAGGCGACATCATCACCATAATGGACAGGAATTCCAAGCCGATAGCCATAGGCAGGGCATCATGCAGCAGCACTGTGGCCGCCGCGGAACTGGGCAGACACGACTGCAAGCCTCTCGTCCATTACGACTACCTTTCCCTCATCTAAATCAGCCATCAGCCATGAAAGAATTATTCTCAGCAGCAAAAGACGCATCATATGCAATAGCCGTCCTTCCGGACGCTGTCAGGAACCATGCACTCCGCAATGTGGCCGACGCCATTGAGGCACAGACGGATGCCTTGCTGAACGCCAACCGTGCCGATCTCGACCGGATGGAGCGGAGCAATCCCCTTTACGACAGACTCATGCTCAGTGAAGGCAGGCTCCACGGCATTGCGGAGGACATGCGCAAGGTGGCATCACTCCCCTCGCCAGTGGGAAGGACGCTGGAGGAGCGCACTCTTCCCAACGGGCTCGAGCTCAGGAAAGTATCCGTGCCGTTCGGAGTGATCGGAATGATATATGAGGCCAGGCCCAATGTCACATTCGACGTGTTCTCACTCTGCTTCAAGAGCGGCAACGCATGCATACTCAAAGGAGGAAAGGACGCTGACAACTCCAACAGGGCTGCAATAGAGCTGATCCATGGCGTGCTCAGAGATATGGGTGTGCCGGTGGCGGCTGCCACCCTCCTGCCTTCCACCCATGAGGCCACGGCCGAGCTCCTGGGAGCGACAGGCTATGTCGACCTTGTGATCCCACGGGGAGGCCGCAGACTCATCGACTTCGTGAGGGACAACGCAAAGGTTCCGTGCATCGAGACGGGAGCAGGAGTGGTAAACACATACTTCGACAGATACGGCGACCTCGGCATCGGAAGGGACATCGTCAACAACGCAAAGACCAGGCGCGTAAGCGTATGCAATGCTCTCGACTGCCTCATAGTGCACAGTGAAAGGCTCAACGACCTCGGTGAGCTGTGCGCCCCTCTTGCAGACAGCAGGGTCGAGATACTGGCTGATGACAGGGCATACAGTGCCCTTGAAGGAAAATACCCATATCTTTCCCGCTGCAATGAAGATACTTTCGGGACAGAATTCATGGATTACAGGATGTCTGTCAAGACTGTGGACGGAATAGAAGGGGCTCTTGACCACATAAGGCGCTTCGGGTCCGGGCACAGCGAAAGCATCATCACAGACAATGAAGAGAACGCCGCCCTGTTCCAGGCATCGGTCGATGCAGCATGCGTGTATATCAACGCCCCTACGAGCTTTACCGACGGAGGCCAGTTCGGGCTCGGGGCCGAGATAGGCATCAGCACGCAGAAACTCGGGGCTAGAGGGCCGATGGGACTCTGCGAGATCACATCCTATAAGTGGCTCATAAAGGGTCAGGGACAGATCAGGCCTGCATAGAAAAGACATTCCATCCGGATTCCAGACATTTATCCCCAAGAATTTTGGCTGATGCAAATATTGGAGTATATTTAAGAAATAAAGAGAAATCAATCACACTATCATGAAAATAAGATCGATAATCCTGGCCCTCGGCATGATATCAGCAATGTCATGCACCAAGTCAAACGAAGTGGTAATCTACGGCGGAAGCTCCGCCTGTGCCACTGCAGCCTGGTCTGCAGCTCAGAAAGGCAGCAAAGTGACAATCATCTGCCCCGATGTCACCATCGGAGGAATGACAACCGGAGGTCTCGGACAGACAGACATAGGCAACAAGCAGGCTGTCACCGGACTCTCACGCCAGTTCTACCGCAGGCTCGGTGAATACTATGGAAAGTTCGAGCAGTGGCTTTTCGAGCCTCATGTAGCTGAGAATATCCTGCTGAAATATCTTGACCATCCGAATATCACAGTCATGCAGGGATGGTATCTCGACAGCGTGGAGAAGGAAGGCACACGCATCAGATCCATCACATGCACGACAGAGGACGGACAGAGCATGACACTTGCAGGAGACCAGTTCATCGACTGTACCTATGAGGGAGACCTCATGGCGAAGTCAGGTGTATCATATGTCGTCGGCCGCGAAGGCAACGAGGTCTATGGAGAGACCTGGGACGGATGGCATATGCTCGACAAGCATCAGTTCCCTGACGGAGTCGATCCATACGTGATCCCCGGCAAGCCAGAAAGCGGCCTCCTCTGGGGCATCAGCGACCTCAAGCCGCATGAGACTGGCTCGGGAGATGATTATGTCCAGGCATACAACTACCGCATCTGCCTCACAGACGACCCTGACAATCTCATCCCTATCGAGCGTCCCGAGAACTACGATTCCACAAAATACGAACTTCTCGTGCGCGTTTTCGATGCCCAGAAAGACATGAGAGACATCAACCAGTACTTCATCTGGAGCAAGATGCCTAACCACAAGACAGACATCAACAACCGCGGTGCCTTCTCTACCGACATGATAGGCATGAACCACAGCTATCCTGAGGCTTCATGGCCTGAGCGCAGGGAGATACTCAAGGCGCACTATGACTACACCATCGGTCTTCTCTACTTCTACGCCACCGACCCGCGTGTACCGGAGGAGCTTCAGTCATACGTACGCAACTGGGGTCTTCCAAAGGATGAATACCTCCGCACCAACCACTGGACACACCAGCTCTATGTACGAGAGGCACGCCGACTCGTCGGCGAATATGTAGCCACACAGGCTGACTGCGAGAACAAGGTGACCGACATCACGGACGGTATCGGATACGCTGCCTATCAGATGGACTCACACAACACCGAGCGTCTTGTCATAGAGAAGGACGGCAAGATCATGGTCAAGAATGAAGGCGATGTGGAGAAACACGGCGGAATACCGTATCCTATCTCCTACAGGAGCCTCACCCCTAAGCGCAGTGAGTGTACCAATCTCCTCGTCCCTGTATGTCTATCCGCATCACACATCGCATACGGTTCCATCCGCATGGAGCCGGTATTCCTCTGCATGGGTCAGGTCTGCGGTCTTGCCGCAAATATGGCCGGAACAGGTTCCGTTCAGGAAATAGACATCAAGGCTCTCCAGGACATCCTTCTCAATGACCCGTACCTCGACGGCAGCGAGCCTGAGACAGTCATCGACGAGGATTCAGAGTACATCACAGGCAAGGACAACTGGACTGTGGCAAAGGGCGGATACGGATTCACATATCTCAGGTATAACGGTGCACCGGAAGACAATCACCTCGCATACATGATTCCGGAGAAACTCGACGGAAAATACGACATCTATGCATTCCAGCAGAAACATGGCTGCCCTGTGACCACATTCACTGTCGAAATCGACGGCAAGAGCTCAAGCATAGACTTCGACCGCAGCAGCCTTCTCGTAGAGGGACAGACAAATGGTGAATGGGTATCGCTCGGCACATATGACCTCAAGAAAGGTCTCGGAGGCAGAATCACCTTCACATCAGAGAGCGGCGATGTACACGCCGATGCAGTGATCATCGTGAAGAAATGACATGGAAAAGGAAAGAATAGTATTTGCAGACTGGCTCAGAGTGCTTGCATGCTTCCTGGTGATGCTCGTACATGCAGCTGAGAATTTCTACGCAGCCGATGCCTCCGGCCTCGCCGGCAATGTATCGATGCTCGCGAACGAAGCCAACCGCTTCTGGGTGGCGTTCTATGACGGATTCTGCGGAAGGACCTGCGTACCTCTGTTCATGCTGCTTTCAGCTTTCCTGCTGGTCCCGATGAAACCGGGCGTGACCATGACGGGATTCTACCGCAGGCGCTTCATGCGCATACTGCCTCCCGTCATTGTATTCATGTTCATCTACTGCCTGCTCCCTCTCGCATGGGGTGCCATGAGCTGGGAACAGTCCAAGACCGACCTGATGATGCTTCCATGGAACTTCCCGTCTATGGCAGGGCACCTCTGGTTCATCTATCCACTGATAAGTCTGTACCTGATAATACCTGTAGTGTCACCCTGGCTCGAAAGGTCATCTGCAAAGGACGAACTCATCTTCCTCGGTCTGTTCGCAGTATCCACATTCATCCCGTTCATTCACAGATTCATCACTTCCGAGCTCTGGGGCGAATGCTTCTGGAACGGTTTCACCATGCTGTGGTATTGTTCCGGCTATCTGGGATATCTCGTACTTGCCCATTTCATCCGTTTCCACCTCAGCTGGAGCAAAGGCAAGAGACTCTCTATCGGTGCAGCCGCACTGCTCATAGGATCCGCTTTCACGGGATGGGCATTCTGGTTCAAAGGCGTGCCGGGGCAGCTTATCGATACTCCGATGCTCGAATGGGCATGGGAGTTCTGCACACCGAATGTTCTCCTGGCGACTTTCGGAATGTTTCTGATGTTCAGCACAATTGAAAGGAAGCAGAGTCCCCGCATCATAGGAGAACTCTCAAGGCTCTCTTTCGGCATGTACCTGATGCATCTGCTCTTCCTTGCGCCAATAGCCAAGATGGTAATCGGCGGGAACGTTGCAGAGCCTCTCATACCGGTATGGCTTGCCATCCCGGTGATTGCGGTCAGCACTTTCGCATGCTGCAGCGTCACAGCCAAGATCATATCTTTCATCCCCGGAAGCAAATATATCATCGGAGCATAGATCAATGAAAGCAAGTTTCAGATTTATCGCGGCTCTGTCCGCACTCGTACTTCTCGGTGTATCATGCAAGCCGAAGTGCGACAACATCGCCATCATAGACAAGGCGCTCAATGACAAGGAATCAGCATTCTATGCAGACTTCAAGTCATACCCCAAGACCCTGGCAGAACTCCCTATCGGGGTATTCGACAGCGGCACCGGCGGACTCACGGTTCTCGAGAAATTCCTGGAGATGCCGGAATACAACGGAGAAGATTTCGTATATCTCGCCGACCAGGCCAACATGCCATACGGACGCTACGACGCCTGCGGCAAGTCCGACTATCTCCGTGAGCTTGTTGTCAAAGATGCACTCTTCCTGCTCGGAAGGCCTGTGAAGATCATCGTGATAGGATGCAACACAGCCACAGCATACGGCCTGGGAAGCGTCAGGAGCATGCTCGAACAGAGCAAGACCGGAGTCAAGGTGATAGGTGTCATCAATGCCGGAGTCAAGGCCACTCTCGATCAGATAGGCTCCAGTCTGGACAGCTGCGCCATCGGAGTCCTGGCTACCCCGGGCACCATAGCTTCCGGAGCGTATGAGCGCACCATCAAGGAGGAGTGCAGGAACCGCGGCATGAGACATGAGACAGTGGTGACAAACCAGAAAGGCTACGGCTTTGCCGAGGCCGTGGACGCAGAGCCGGACTTTGTCGACAAGTCTCTCACCTCTCCGCGTGCATCGTATCTCGGGCCTCATTTCGGCGACGGTGACGCAGACATCAGGCGTGAACTGCTCCCGGCATACAATTTCGATATGGACGGTGTGCTCTTCACCACTGCCGACGACGGCAGTTTCGAGGAGTTCCAGCTCAACGATGCATCCAATTATGCACGTTTCAATCTCGTGTCACTTGTCGAGCGCCACAGGCAGAGCGGCAGCACACTCCCGATCAAGGCCATCATCATGGGATGCACCCACTACCCTTTCGCTCTCGAGACCATGAAAGAGTCCGTGGAGCATCTGCGCAGCCTCTGCATTGACGGAGAGTACCCATACAGGGACATACTGTGCGAAGACCTCATCTTCATCGATCCGGCAGCATACACCGCTCTCGAATGCTATTATGAACTGTTCCACGACGGCAATCTCTCCTCCGGCAGCGATCCTGCCACCGTCAGCGCCTACATCTCCGTTCCTGCACCTGGCCTCGACCCATCGTGCCTGACAGAAACTGGAGCACTGAGCTACGACTTCAAATACGGTCGTGAAACCGGCACAGAAGACATAAGCACCATACAGGTGCCGTTCAGCAAAGACAATGTGGACGCCGCCACACGTGAACGCATCCACAGGCTGCTGCCTCTCTCATACGACGCCATCAAGACCATTCAGGATAAATGATATGAAACAGCTTTGCACCCTCGCCGTTGCGCTGGCTTTAACTTGCATGGGAGCAGCCGGCATCTCTGCGCAGACCACACCGTCGCAGATGCGCAGAATCACAATTGACCAGATAAGGTACTCCCACATGGGAGAGCTGATCATAGACAGGAAAGGCAACTGCTATGCTTCATTCCTCCAGAATTACGGAGACGGTTCCGAGATGCTCAGATCAGAGACCAGCGAGGTGACTCTCGCATGCTTCCCGCTCTCCAGAGTCATGGCAGAAGACTTCAGACCGGAGAAAGACATCACTTATCACCGCATCGGAGGCCTTGGAGACACATTCCTCGGACAGAAAGCCGGTTCGATATTCAAGGACAACTCCATGTGCATGGAAGGTGACATCATCCACATCACCTTCCAGTTCCTGCCTGAAAACGACGATATCGCGCATCTCTACAAGACAGACTACAATGTCAAGACCAAGAGTTTCTCCGGCGAGGAGGAATGCATGATCAGCTACAAGGGCACGGTCGAGCCATTCACCATCAAGGCTGTCAGCCGTATCATCGAGAGCGAAGGCGGAGTGCCGCCACAGATCAAGGACAACATACTCGAGCTTGTATCACGCTGGAGCAGGTACAAGGGATGGTGGTATGGAACGCTGGCATGCGCCGGCGAGACAGGAAGCAACGGAATTGCAGTCAGGACGAAAGATTTCAAGGTGATGGAATACGTGGCAATGCCTCCATTCAACAAGGATGGAATGGCAGAGGTATCATCCATCATCAAGGACGGCAGGCTCTACGTGGCGTGCAGGCAGAACTACGGCATATTCAATCTCCTGCTATCATACTATGACCTGAAGAAAGGTGAATGGGGTCCTGTCACCACCATACACGACGGTAACTCGCGTCCATGGTTCTTCACACAGGGCAGGCATCTCTATCTGATGAATACTCCGGACAAGCCGCGCAAATATATAGACATCTCAGAGGTCAGCATAGACAGATCATCCGGAGATGCCATCGCCGTGAACAAGATCGCCACACTGCAGGACTGCGGATTCTACTATGCCACAGCCTCCCACCGCGGCCAGACCTATATGGTCACGACCCTCAATACCGAGTCATTCGGACCACTGGATTTCTGACAGGCGGCAAGGCTCAGGCCTTGCCATTTGTATGTCCGTTGACCAGATAGACTATGGACATATAGTCTATGCCGGAATTGGTTTTGAGGCCGATCTCGCAGGTGCGGCTGTTGGAATATCCCGCCGAGGCATCCTTCACCTGGTCACGCAGCTTGCGGAGGGCCCACTTGTTCAGCTCCGGATGGGTCATGCCCTTGTCCCCAGCAAATCCGCAGCAGCCCACACCCTCAGGCACGATAACCTTTGAAGAGCAGAGCCCGGCAAGATCCACAAACATCTTCTCCAGCTTCATGAGCCTCGAAGAGCAGGTCACATGTATGGCCACAGGCTCATCGGTGCGGGTGAATTCAAGCCTGTCGCGCAGGAACTTCCATATGAACTCCACAGGCTCATACATATCAACTCCGCTTATCTTCCTGCGCATGCGGTGCAGACACGGGCTCTGGTCGCAGAGCACAGGATACTTCCCTCCTTCAGATGCCTCCAGGAGCGCCTTCTGGAGTTCGGCAGACTTGCGGTCGGCCACATCAGGCATACCCTTGCTCTCCCAGATGGTGCCGCAGCAGAGCGCTTCCATATTTTCAGGGAAAATCACATCGTATCCGGCCTTGTCGAGAAGCGCCTTCATCTCTTCCACCAAAGGTGCCTTGCCCTCCGGGCCACCCATCATCTGATTGAAGCAGCTTGGGAAATACACCACCTTCAGACGGCCGCGCTGCTCCGGCTGCGACTTGATACGGTACGGCTTGGGCATTGCAGGGGTCCACAGAGGTATGCCGAGGCTGTCGTGAAGACCCGAGCAGAGACTTCCCATCGTCTTGTTTCCGAGGACGGCACGTCCGAGCTCCGCGGCACCGAGCACAGTCCTTATGGCATTCTTGGTCCCCGCAAAGTGACCGGCGGCCATATTCCACCCTGCCCTGGCAGTTCCTCCGATGAGCTGGCGCCTGATCTCGTGCGTCATGTCGGCTACATTGATATGCATAGGGCAGGAAGTCGAGCACAGTCCGTCTGCCGCACATGTATCCACGCCCGGATACCTGTACTGCTTCATCAGTTCCTCCCTGCGCTCAGGCGATGACTGGGCCATCTCCCTCATCAGGGCGACTCTGGTCCTCGAGGACATGGTGAGTCCGCAGCTGACACAGTTCACCTCGCAGAATCCGCATTCGATACACTTGTTGATATTTCTGTATGCACTCAGCGTCTCCTCATCTGCACCTTCCGCCGGCTTGAGCACCGGCAGTGCCTTGAGGTTGCGGACATAGCACTCCGGATCGTCGTTGAAGATCACGCCCGGGTTGAGTATTCCCTTCGGATCGAAGAGGGCCTTCACTCTCTTCATCACGGCGAATGCCCTGCTCCCCCACTCATATTCCACGAACGGGGCCATATTGCGGCCGGTGCCGTGCTCAGCCTTGAGCGAGCCGCGGTACTTGCCTACAACCATCTCCGCCACATCCCTGAGCATGTCCTTGTAGCGCTGCACCTGAGCCTCATTCTCAAAGCTCTGGTTTATGATGAAATGGAAGTTGCCTTCCAATGCGTGTCCGTAGATGCACGAGTCCTCATATCCGTGACGGTCGAGCAGTGCGGAGAGGTCGGCGGTAGCCTGCGGCAAGTCCTCGATATGGAATGCCACATCCTCAATGAGGCAGGTCGTACCCTCCTTGCGCATGCCTCCCACAGTCGGGAATATGCCTGAGCGGATGGCCCAGTAGCGGGAAGTCACCTCCGGATCGCTGGAGAAGCTTACGCCCGTCACAGGACGGAATGGCTCCAGCACCGCTTCGACCGCTCTCTTGCGGTCCTCAAGCTCTTCCACCGAAGCGCCTGTCACCTCGATGAGCACGGCGGTGTCAGCTGTCATATCGCCGACAGACTGGAGTGAACGGTAGTCCAGGAGCTCAGCGGCATTGATGGCGAGGGCCTTTATGGCCACGACAGCCCTGGCTGCTTCGGTTATGCTGCCGAAATACACCATGGCGCTGGCCTTGAATGCAGGAAGCGGCACGGTGCGCATTGTCACCTCGCTCATGAACGCCAGAGTGCCTTCCGAGCCCACCAGCAGGTGCGCGATGATGTCGAAAGGATCGTCATGCTCCACGAACGGGAGAATGTTGAGTCCGGTGACATTCTTTATGGAATATTTGTATCTGATGAGTTCCGACAATTCCTCATCTGCGCGGACGGCATCCCTGACAGCGCTTATCTCCCTGATGAACTCCGGATGTGAGGCCTCGAATGCTCTTCTGCTCTCGGAATCACCGGTATCGAGTACCGTACCGTCGGACAGCACCATCCGGGCCGAAATCATCATGCGGTCACTGTTGGCATGGGTGCCGCAGCTCATTCCCGATGCGTTGTTCATCACTATGCCGCCGACCATGCAGCTCCCGATAGAAGCCGGATCCGGACCGAACTTGACTCCGTATGGCGCCAGAATACGGTTGACTCTGGCCCCGACGATGCCTGGCTGGAGAGTCACCATGCCGCCGTCATCCGAGACCTTGTATGCCTCCCAGTTCTTGCCTGCAACCACCAGCCACGAATCGGTCAGAGACTGTCCCGAAAGGCTTGTGCCGGCCGCACGGAAAGTCACGGGAGTCCCTGTGCGGTATGCCTCACGCAGGATGGCAGAAACATCCGCTTCATTTTCTGTGCGGAAAACACGGGTTGGGACCATACGGTAGAAGCTCGCATCCGTACCCCATGCGAACCTCATCAATTCGTCTGTATATATCTTCATCGATGTCAGGAGCGTTTTGTCAATCAAAGATAAAAAGAATTAATGTTATATTTGTTGGAAGAAGCATTTCGGCATATGGGAAGATCATCGAATTTCAACAGGGAGACTATCATCGAGGCGGGGCTCCAGCTTGTCAGGGAGCAGGGAGAAAGCGCTCTGACCGCCCGTACTCTAGGCAAGGCTCTGGGATGCTCCACATCCCCGCTGTTCACAGTCTGCGGAAGCTTTGAAGACATCAGGATAGAGGTGAAGAAAGCAGCCACGCGCGTATTCACCGAATATGTGGAAGACTCACTGAACTATGTGCCGGCATTCAAGGAATTCGGGATGAGGCTCGTAAAGTTTTCCATCGAGGAACCGAATCTGTACAAGATGATATTCCTGACACCGGGGAACAAGTCCCTCATCGCGAAACCGGACATCAGGGAATACATCGAAGCCATGAAAGACACATACGGCATCGATGACTCGCAGGTCAACATCCTTTTCGACCAGGTGTGGACCTACGCATGCGGTCTGAGCGCACAGTGCCTCGCGGGAGTGGCAAGCTACACCGACGACGAGATAAGCGACAGGCTCAGCCGCCAGTTCACTTCCACCATCATATATCTCAAGTCCGGTGTCAAGACAGGCAACATCAAGCCAAGGCTCAGGAAAGAGGGCGAAAGTCCCGTCATGCCTCTTCCATAGACACACCTTCAGACAAAAACCACCTATGAAAAAAAGAATAAGCGTTTCTGCCCTGGGCTTCATCGTCCTGGCCATTTCATGCGTATCCATGTCTTCATGCTCGAGAGAAATCGAGGTCAATGAGAAGATCGCCCCGCTGCAGACAGATGCAGAGCTCATCGGCGTGCTTGCACCGAAGAGTCTGGCAGAGACTGACAATGACCTCACCATCGGCTGTGAGACTCTGGACAGGGACTATGCAGACTATCACAAGTACAAGGAGTATCTCGAGCAGCTTGGAGTCAGGAAAATCCGTCTGATGGCCGGATGGGCCAAGACCGAACAGGAAAAGGGTGTATATGACTTCGCATGGCTGGACTCCATAATCGACGACGCCGTGTCAAGAGGTCTGGAGCCATGGCTCGAGACGTCATACGGCAACCCCATATATGAGGGTGGCGGCACGAAATTCCTCGCGGGGGGCTGGCCGACTTCACCGGAGGCCATAGAGGCATGGGACCGCTGGGTGGAAGCCATGGCCGTCAGGTACAAGGGCAAAGTCCATGAATGGGAGATATGGAACGAGCCTGACATCAACAAGGACTTCAAGAAGGATGTCAGTTCCCAGGTCGATCTTCAGATACGCACCGCAGAGATCATCAGGCGCGTCGATCCGGAGGCAAAGATTGCCGGATTTGCCTGGGCCGGATGGAAGAAGGAACTGTTCGAGCAGTGCATGACTCAGATACAGGGGCGTGGGAAGCTCGGCCTGTTCGATTGGATATCATATCACATCTACAGGTACAGACCTGAAGACATGTATGAGCTCGTGGATCAGATGAGGGCGTCTCTGGACAATTTCTCCAAAGACATCATCCTTCGCCAGGGCGAGACTGGAGCACCGTCAAAGGGACATCTGGGAGGAGCTCTGTCAGAATATGAATGGTCCGAGATATCACAGGCAAAATGGGATCTCAGACGCATGCTCAGCGACCATGGAAAGGGCATAGCCACCACGGTTTTCAGCATCTCCGACATGAATTACCAGGACAAGGACCTGTTCTCCAAGAAAAACGTAAAGGGTATTCTGGAGACGGATGACGACAACAATATCCTGCGTCCAAAGCAGGCATATTACGCCATACAGAACCTTGTATCTGTGTATGACGCACTGGACAGGATCGTGAGTACTGAAGGCATAGAGCTGTCCGGCAATGATACGGAATCTTCTTTCTCGATATACAGATTCCGGGATTCCGGAAAAGACATGGATTCCGTGGTGCTGTGGGAAGACTCATCCACCCCGGATGACTGCACGAAGGCCATCTCCATGGAGATCACGGTACCTGACGCTGCTCTCTCCCATCCGGTCTGCGTGGATGTCAGGACAGGCAATGTGTACAGGATCAGGTTCAAGAGAAAGGCCGGCGCATACGTTTTCTCCGGAGTTCCTGTCTATGATTCTCCAGTCATCATCACAGACAGGTCGCTTCTCAAGCTGAAATAGAGGTCATCAATTTGAGTCAAAATGAAAATCAGGCTTCTCATCGCCGCCGCGGCTGTCACCGCCGCCATGGCATCGTGCTCACAGCACGGACACAAGATGGTTCAGGACGGGGAATTCCGTTCCATGATAAGGCTATGGTCGGAGCACCACCTTTCCGACACTCTCGAAAGCCAGCTCGTCGACGCCCTGCGGCGCTATCCGGACTGTTGCGATGAAGTCTGGTTCTATGACGGCGATCCCAAGCCATACCCGCTCCACGAGTATGAGCGGCGTGCCGAAAAGATGGCCAAGGCAGCTCAGGACATGCGGGACATGGGCATCATCCCGTCACTTCAGACCATATCCATAGGCCATCCGACGCATGTATCCACTCCCGAGGCCTTCGATGAGGAAGGATGGCGGGCGATGACATCCATTGATGGCGTGCATGCAGCATCACAGACCTGCCCCAGAGACACAATGTTCCTGAAGGACGTGGCCTGGAGACATGCATTCTATGCCAGATATGTCCATCCGGAGTGCATCTACATGGACGACGACCTGCGCATCACCAGCCATTTCCCGGCAAAGGAGCTATGCTTCTGCGATGAATGCATCGCGCAGTACAACGCCGAAAACGGCAGCAGCTATACACGTGAGCAGCTCAAGGAAGCTCTGAATGCCAATGTCCCGGGCGTCAGGAGCAGCTGGATCAGATTCTCGCAGGAAAGTCTCGCGATGGTGGCCCGTGCCGTATCCAAGGCTGTGCATGAAGTATCGCCGCAGACCCACATGGGACTCCAGCATGTCAATTTCCACACCGAGCTGATGGAGGGCTGGGACTGGAATCCCATCTTCGATGCAATGGAGGAAGAGACCGGCCTCGTCCCGTATTCCCGTCCAGGTCACGGCTACTACAATGACCACAAGCCGCGCACGATGATAGAGAAGGCGTACGGCATCTCACGCCAGATCGCCAGACTGAACCCGGACATCACCATGATTGCGCCTGAGATCGAAGGTCACCGCCACAAGGCGACAGGAAAGTCTCCGCAAAGCGTGACTACCGAGACCCTTCTATACCTCGGCATGGGTGCCACAAGCATGTCGTATGCGCTTATCTGCAGCGCCCTCGAGCCTATGGACTGGTACGCAGACACCTATCTAAAGGCTCTGGACAGCTACCATGAGCTCTATCGCGGCTATGTCGCCCACAACAAAGACACCAAAGGCTCCGGCATCGACTCATATATCAGCCCCAACCATGTGCTCCGCGATGTCAGAGACGGCGAGCCTGCAGACGCATGGAAGATGACAACCGCGGGTGACGAGATATTCGCGCTCGCTCCGCTCGGCATAGCGTTCACTCCAGAAAGCGGCTGCACCAGCGCTACCGTACTTGACCTTGAGGCAGCAAAAGGCATGTCCGACGAAGAGATACGTCTCCTCCTGAATTTCACCGGAGTCGTCATGGATCCGGCGACACTGGCTGAGCTCGAATCCCGAGACACTGACTTTTCCCTCAAGGAAGCTGACGAGCCGGAAGGGCTCATAGGTTCTTCCAGGGGCCAGGCCTCAGCCGTGGGAGCGACCGAAGGCGAAAGCGCTCCAAAGGGGCTCCAGGGCGCTCGATTCCTCATTTCGGAGGGAGGACAGCATATTGCGGTGCTGCCATCTTTCAGCGCTGATGTCACCAACGCGGAACGTCTCGACATACTCCACATCTTCGACTGGGCGTCCAAGGGCCACATGTCAGTGATCCTCGAGAGCATGGCGCAGGCCATCCTGATGCCGAGAGTTTCCACCATCGATGGTTCGCTCAGGTCTGTGGTGTTTGTCAACGCCACCATCTCCGACCTCCCGGGTGCCACGCTCAGGCTCAGAGGCTGCCCTGCAGGTAGCCGCATCAGCTGGGAATGGGCAGAGAACAGGGCTGACGGCCGCAAGGGAAAGAGCACGCACAGCACCCGCCTGGATGTGACATGGGAGGGCAACGACGCTATCGTGACCCTCCCTGTGGTGAAAGCCTGGGATGCAGGCTATGTGAAAATCGGAGATTAAGATCATCTGACCATGTCCGCACACTTCGCAAGGTGTGCGGACATTTTCTTTGCAGCCTTTTCCGGAGACATCTTCATAAGCTTCTTCTCCAGAGGAGCCTGAGCTGCATATATCTTGGCCTGGACGGCATCGCGTGCCTTCTGCCTGTCAGCGATACGTCCGGCATAGTCCTCGCTGAGAGCCTCCCACCTGTCAGCCTGATACCAATAGAATGAGACAGGATGTCTCTCGCGGAAATGTCCGTAATAGCTGAAATGCTTTTCCATAGCCTCTGCAGCATTGTCAAATCTGGCAAAATCAGACGGGAACTCGCTGACACCGAGATAGACTGGCAGGTAAGCCTCGGCACATGGTCTGCCGGGACACATCCACATCAGACATCCCACCTCGCGAGGCATATCCTTCCTGAGCTGGAAAACCAGTGAGACTACCGTCTTGTCTACACATACGTTTCCCATGTGCTTGCCGCTGCCGTCATCCTGACCGTGAATGGAAAGAGCGGCGGTCAGGTCTTTGACCGTGAGCTTGTGCGCTAGAGTGATCATAGGTTCGAATGTCTCCACATCATACTTGTAGGTGCCGTCAGTCAATGCCGCGAGCACGTCCCTGTGGCGGTCGATATTGTGCGCAGAAGTGTAGGTCGAAGGCTTGCCGTATGCCTTGCGGAACGAGAATTCCCCATCCTTTGCTGGGTCATACCATCCGCGGGCGGCCGCATATTCGACAAGGTCGGCAGAACCCGCGAAATTGTCCTTGTCAGAAAGGTCCACACGGTCTATCACATGGTAGTTGGGAATGACAAGAGCCTTGTCGTCGGGCACCCTCATTGCCACCCAATGGTGTCCCTTGACCAGAGACACAATCCATCCTTCAGACTGGTCTGCGACCATATATGAGCGTCCGGCGTCCTTGTATCCATGCTCTTCCACGGCACGGCCGATGATATCTACGGCCTCGCGCGCAGAATGTGCCTGCCGTGCCACGACCGTGCGTATCTCATACAGCCATTCTCCCGGTTCGCAATCCTCTCTCGAGCCACAGTTGTCCGAGCAGACGCATACGCCATATTCATTCATGAAACAATCCGCAGCCTTGAGCCCGGGGAACTCGACCCACTTGTAAGCAGCGGTACCTGCGACAGGATCTGACGGGACATTGTACACATTCATCATCTCGTGGACACTATCGTCTTCGTTGTGAGCGAAGAGCACTGAGCCATCAGCAGTGGCAAGACGCCCTGCAATGATGCTGAAGCAATTATATTCCTGTCCAAAAGCCTTCATTGAGACCGCAAAGAGAATAGCGGCTGCAAATATGAGTTTACGTTTCATGTCTATTATATTTCTTACACCAAACTTACGCATTTTTGACTGATTAATCTAATGAACCCAGATGAATAGAGTCGTGTAATTAGCGGGATTTACATTGCTTTCGGAATTCCATTGGACTGCAGCCAACATTATTAACGAAGAAACGCCCGAATACAGTCTGATTTGAAAAGCCCAACATCTCAGATATGCGAGCTATAGAATAGTCCGTATCGGTCAGCCTTATTTTTGCATCTATAATAATACGCCTTTCTATCCAATAATATGCGCCATATCCAGTAGAGCGTTTTAGTACTGCAGAAAGATTCTTAGGAGTTGTGCAGAGTATGTCTGCATAGTGCTCTACTCGATGATACTTTGTATATTCTTTCCTAAGATAATGAAAAAATCCTTTAACTAAATCGTGTTTCTCTGAATTATTATATTTTACTGAGTTATTCTCTTGAATCAAGAATTGAGACATTGCCACGATATAGGCTTTGGTAAGCAAACGGATAGTCTCTTTCTTTTCTGTGTTATGTAATCCCTCGATGATGTCTCTACATATAAGTAAATAATTTTCGAATGCACCTCGTGAGGTAGTGTTTGTCATATAATTTTTGTCAGGATCAATAGATGTGAGATATGTATCAATATCTAGACTCCTCAAAAACGACACGGATAACATCATAATAGAGACGGTTTCACAACAATTACATCCTTGAAATTGAATGAATTGGCGAGGGAAGAAGAATCTCACATCGCCAGACACAATCTCAAACGGGTCATTATTGACGATACCTGATATATGCCCTGACTTACAATGAATGAGAATTGTAAATTCGCAATTTAGAGTAACATTATTAACTCTATTTAAATCTGGGCCGGATATAATATAGAAATCTTCATCAAGATTAGCTTTCCACTCGCAATTGGAGATTAGGTCAATAAATGTAATGGCATCCATCATTGTAATCCACTTATAGAATGATCAAAGATATATACATAATTCGATAATTATCATCATAAAAGGAAAATTGGATAAAACACACGAAACCATGTAGAATTTCAAATTAATAAATGATATAATTTTGCAGCAAACTTATTGGAATATAAAGATATATCGCAGCCATACTGGTACAACTGCGATATCAATCACATTAAATAACATATCAATTATGAACAAAATCTACTACATGTTACTATTAGTCATGTTTGTTTCATGCCAAGACATGACGGTATCGGTTGACCAAATAAATCTCTCAACATCAGATTCAGGATATCAGCGTTGTACTGACAGGAGTTACAGGGCTAATTTGTCGGCATCAGATATATCTCTTGATACAGATGATGCCATAGCTGTCGCCACACAATATTTAAAAAATAATTGTCCAACAAAGTCTACAGAGCTTATTAACAGCGTAGTTGCCATCCCTTCAGATGAATCTCCATACATATATGCCATCAATCTTCAGGATGGCTACATTCTGATTTCAGCCTCAAAATCATATTATCCAATATTGGCAGAGGTTGAGCATGGGAGGTATTCGAAATATGATAATAGCGCAAGCAACATGATAATCAATGAACTTGCTGACATTGTTGCATTATCTACTCATAATGAAGATATGATAGACAAATGTAGGTCTTTATGGGTAGAATACGAAATTTGTACAACTTCTGACATTTCAGTCACAAAATCTTTTGGAGCATATCAAAATTATCAGAGAATGCTATATAATGACTACATTCCGGAATGGCAGGCAGATGGTTTTAATTTCTATTTCCTTAGTCAAAAGCCAGAATTGATGCCTCAAAGCGTATATGATTCATTTTGTCAGGAAGCATCTGATGACATGCAAGAAGTTGACGATTTTCCATACTTGTATTCAGCAATTATTCTGGAGAGAATAAGGACTACAGAGAATACCGTGGGACCTTACACAAATACTATCTGGGGGCAAGGTACTCCTTATAACGCACTTGTTCCATTAAATGGAGCATTAGGATGTGCCACAATCGCATTGGGACAAATAATGAAATATTACCAGTACCCTACTACATATGGTTGGAACGACATGCCTGATCATGTCTCGAGTTCTGCATCGTGCCCTGTATTGGCGTCCTTTTTGTATTCGATAAGAGAAGATAATAACGCTGATGACGGAGGAACAACTATTCAAAGAGCAAGAAGGTATCTACGAAACAATGGATACAATGCTAACATAATAGATCATAATTTATCTTCTGTTATTTCATCACTAAATAATGGAAACCCTGTCTATATGAGAGGAGAGGATTCAATACAAGGTCAAACTGCTCAACATGCATGGGTTTGTGATGGATATCAGAGTTTTCATCAGGATATAGAATATCTTCTCCTATTCCCTATCTTCGATGGAGATGAAGTATGGTATATCGAAGAATATGATAGTTACTCCATGTTTGGCAACAGTTATGTAAGAATGAGAATGAATTGGGGTAATTTTGGAGTAGGAAACGGATATTTCCTGGAAGACAACACATATGTTACATTTGATAATACTTCTCGAAACTATACAAGAAACAGAAAAGACATCCTCATCTCACTAAATTAGAAACACCTATGAAACATACGATTCTTGCTATTTTCTCAGTCTTGATGCTGGCAGGCTGTGCCACAAAGGACGGACTTCCTACATACAATTACAACGACATGTATCTTACTACCGATGGCGTATCATACGACAATGCCAATGGAAGAACCGTTTATATCGACAGATCAGGTGCACCCGTGACCCTTACCATATTCTACCCAAGCATAGAGGGCGGTTTTGTTTATCTCCGCCGTCCCGGCGACCACAAACCTTTCGATTTCGACAAATCCTGGTTGTCAGCATCTGTCACATACACTGGCGAATACTCCGGCGAACCGATCATGGTCGGAGGCAAGCTCATCAATCCGGGGAAATATTATGCGACCGTCGAGGTGAAGGCTCAGGAAAACAAATCTGGAAAGCAGAGAAAAACCACGCTTGAATTGTCGTCCTACAGTGTCGACACCTTCTGTGCAGACGTTGTCATTATCCAAGAATAAGCAGCCTAAGTGTCGGAGATTCACCGGCGTGTCACCTGAAATATAATGTATGTGCACTGAGAACCGGGGATAATTTCCAAATTATTGTTAACTTAGTTCTCATAACTATACTATCACATCTCATGAGACTAAGAACCATTATCGCTTCGGCAGCGCTGCTGGTCTGCATGGCGGCGCAGGCACAGACCAATCCTTTCCCACTTCCAATACGTGCTGGCCAGGGCCCACAGAGTGAGCCGCTCGCTGGTGGCGTGTATATGACACCGGGCCTTTGCGGCATATTCCACACATGGGGATTCGTCGGAGACTCCCTTTGCAGCGGAGAGCTGGAATCTGTGGAAAAGAACGGGAAGAACGGCTACAATGACATCTACGAGTATTCCTGGGGACAGAGAATGTGCGCTTACATGGGCACGACTGGCGACAACTACTCCGTCGGAGGCGAGACAGCAGAAGGCTGGATACGTCATTTCTGGAACAGTCCGAAGAACAGGAACAACAACATCGACGCAAAGGCAGATCCAAAGCAGGCATATATCATTGCCCTGATGGCTAATGACTCCCACAGGGGCATTCCGGCAGGAAATGTCAAGACCGATGTCGATCTGGACGATTACAACAACAACAAAGGCGAGACCTTCGCTGGCAGCTATGCAGGCATCATCCAGCGTCTGAAGAGCATCCAGCCTGACGCTAAGTTCTTCGTAGTCACAGCTCCGAAGGGAAGAAACGTACCGGAATACAATGATGTAGTAAGAAGCATGGCTGACATCTTCGAGAATGTGTACGTGATAGACCTTGCCAAGTATTCAATAGACTATGCAGATCCTGATTTCAGGAAGGCAAACTTCACTGGAGGCCACATGAATGCCATCGGTTACGAATATACTGCTTGGATGTTCCTGAACTATATCGACTGGATCATCAGAAGCAGACCTGAGGAGTTCCTCGAGACAGGCTTCATCGGCAGGAATCACAGCTACGCAGGTACCAGGATGCTTTACAAGGGTCTTCCAGCCAAGGCTTCTGCAGAAACTGATTTCGACACTTTCGTTCAGCAGTACAAGAAGAATAAGGCAGAGTGGGACGCCGCATTTGATTTCCTCCAGAGAGAGGACCTCAAGACCCTCAAGCCAGGAAGGTACGAGCTGACCCCTAGGGGCACATATGCAAACATCCAGGAGCTCACCACATCAAAGGAGAATCCCAAGAAGGAAGCATATGAGCGCCACGAGAAGTACGTCGACATCCAGTACATGCTCGAGGGTGAGGAGCTCATTTACATCTCTGACATGGATTCCATGAAAGAAAAGACCAAGGAGTATGACGCAGAGAATGATTATGAACTTTTCTCCGGAAGCAATGCTCCAAGACCAGTGGTCATGAATGACACGACCTTCGTAGTGGCCTTTCCTTCTGACCCGCACCGTCCAGGCCTTGCCCCTCAGGGCACGAAGCCTGCGAAGGCCAAGAAAGTTGTCGTGAAAGTCATCTATTCAGAATGACCGTCAATCCTTGACACAAAGAAAGGGCCGGCTATAAGTGTGACATAGCCGGCCCTTCTCATGTCGCGGGACTATTAATAGTTCTCAGCGCAAACCTCGAAGTATGCCTGAGGGTGGTTGCAGGTAGGACATACCTCAGGAGCCTCCTCACCTACCACGATGTGACCGCAGTTGCGGCACTCCCATACCTTGACTGATGACTTCTTGAATACTTCTGCAGTCTCAATGTTCTTTAGAAGTGCGCGGTAACGCTCCTCATGGCGCTTCTCGATAGCTGCGACAAGACGGAAACGTGCTGCGAGATCTGCAAAGCCTTCCTCTTCAGCGGTCTTGGCGAAACCCTCATACATATCTGTCCACTCGTAGTTCTCACCGGCGGCAGCAGCAGCAAGGTTATCGGTAGTGCTTCCGATGCCCTCGAGCTCCTTGAACCAGAGCTTCGCGTGCTCCTTCTCATTGTTTGCAGTAGCCTCAAAGATGGCTGCGATCTGCTCATATCCCTCTTTCTTTGCCCTTGAAGCAAAGTATGTGTACTTGTTGCGAGCCTGTGACTCACCAGCGAAAGCTGCTTCCAGATTCTTCTCGGTCTGGGTTCCTGCGTATTTGTTAGCCATATTGATATAGATGTTAAATTGTTTATTCTCTCTGGCAAAGATATGCACTTATTTTGAATAATTCAAAAAAAGTGCCATTGTCAGCTGCAATTTCAATTTCAAAGTAATGGATTTAATGGACAACTTGTCCGATGAATATCGAAAAAAACGATATATTTACTGAAAAGAAGAACGAATATGAAAGAAAGATATAAGACTCTGCTTCTCAGCACGGGCAGAGAAGGAGCAGAACAGGTACTCACGAACCTGGAAAAGATAGGTTTCTTCGAAGCTCCGGCTTCCACAAGATTCCACCTTGCGAACCGGGGAGGGCTGCTTGAGCATTCGCTCAATGTATGCGACATGGCACTGATGCTCCGCGACCAGATGGTGGCCCGCGACCCTTCACTCGACAGGACCGTTCCAGAGAGCAGCGTGATCCTCTGTTCTCTCCTGCACGATGTGTGCAAGGCAGAGATCTACAAGGAAGGCACCCGCAATGTCAAGAACGAAAACACCGGCCGCTGGGAGACAGTAGCCACCTACAACGCAGACTACAGCCGCTTCCCTATCGGACACGGCGAGAAGTCTGTCATACGTCTCATGGCTTGGGGGCTGAACCTCAGCATGGACGAGATGCTGGCCATACGCTGGCACATGGGAGCATGGGAGCTTCCGTTCCAGAGCTATGAGGCCATGGGAAATCTTTCCGCCGCGCGGGATAAATGCCCCCTCGTGACGCTGATCCAGTGTGCAGACCAGCTCGCGACAGGCATTGTGGAAGCAGCTGCAGAGTGAAGCTGACTATTTGAGCTCTGTCCAGTATGCGGTCTCGCTGATGCCGAGAACAGTTCCCTTGAGGCTGAGACGTCCGTCTGAAAGGAAGGTACAGGTGACATTGGCGCGGATACCGCGCTGAGGATCGTAGATCTTGGTTCCATTCCAGCACTTCTTGGCAGAGTCGTATACAAGACCGTCGAAAAGGACCACCTTGTCGCAAGGTACAGAACGGAGACTCTTGTCAGGGTTCTTCTCATCGAGACGCTTGGCTCCAGTCTTTGGATCCTTGTCGCCAGCTACCCAGAAGATCTGGGCGCGGAAACTTCCATTGGAGTTGCGGGTCACCTGCACTTTGTAGGCATCGCCGCCCTGGACTGACTCATATTTGCCGATGATGCTCTCAGCATTGGAATTTTTGGCATTCTGGGCAAAAGACGCGATGCACACAAGTGCCGCAACGATAGTAAGAATGAATTTTCTCATGTGTGTCAGTGTTTGATTTATTTGCAAAAATAACCACAAACACGCCACAAAACTTGCAAAAAAGGGTCAGATATTGGGAGATATTACCACTCTTACCTGCATCAGGCATCTCTTCCGGCACGCAGTGCCCTGCTGGCTGCGATATATAACAGACTTACTGCCACAAGTGCGCCAAGCAACCCGACTGCATACCAGACAACACCCATGAAAGGGAAAGACCTGCTGAATCCGAATGCGCCGAGCGGAGATCCCCAGTCCAGAAAGAAATATGGATACCTGACTCCTGGAGAGAACTGCCAGTTCAGGATATAGCCGAGAGAAGCGAATCCCAGGTAATAAAGCGGCGGCACCGCTCCCCAGAGTGCATCCTTGTACCTGAGATCAAGGCACCTGCTTACGACCAGATAGTCGACAACTGCAAGAAGAGGCGAGAACACATGAACAAGGCAGCTGCTGAGAGTGAATGGATTGCCTTCCATGGTAGGCGCGAGGATAAAACAGAAGACTGTGCCTGTAAGTGTGATCGAGATTGTGAACATCATCTTTGCAACCGACCAGGAGCGGCCAGGAGAGATGCCTTTCAGCATCATCACTCCCCCTGCCATGCATACTGCGGCGATCCAGAAATTTGATTGGATGGTGAAATAGAGCAGAGAATTCCGGAGAGGTATTTCATGGGGCGAAATTTGATTATCATCAGCAAATATCGTAAAATTGCCAGTATCATAGATATATGACTTTATTAAAAACAGAAATCCATGACATTGATTGAAGCCGTGAAAGCCCGCCATTCGGTGAGGAAATACATAGACAGACCTCTGCCCGAGGCCATAATAAAAGAACTTGAGGAGACTGTGGCGCAAGTCAACAGAGAGGGCCATCTCCATATCCAGCTTGTGACCCGAGAGCCACGCGGCTTCGGAGGAAGAATGGCGTACGGTACATTCTCCGGGGTAAGCAGCTATTTCGTGGCGGCCGGTCCCAAGAGCGGAGATCTAGAGGAGAAGATAGGATATTACGGTGAGAAACTGGTGCTGAAAGCTCAGCAGCTTGGACTCAACACATGCTGGGCCGGACTCACCTACAACAAGATCCCAGGTACATACGAGCTTGATGATAATGAAAAGATCGTCTGCTACATCGCACTGGGATACGGACAGACCCAGGGCACTGAGCGCAGCCACAAGAAGCTCGAAGAACTGAGCAATGTCAGCGATGCCACTCCGCAATGGTTCCGTGCCGGTGTGGAAGCCGCTCAGCTCGCGCCGACAGCAGTCAACCAGCAGAAGTTCTACATCGAATATCTCGGCACCGATGGAACTTCCGGGAAGCCGCAGGTGTCGATCAGGAGCAGATTCTCAATGGTCGGCTACACAAAGACCGATCTGGGCATAGTACGTCTCCATTTCGAGATAGGAGCCGGCATCGACAATTTTGAATGGGTGAAGTGACTCAGGCGTCGTAGAATGTCTGCCCTCCGGCAAGCTCAGGTCTGACGATACCCGGATACTCGCAATGGAATTCATCGCGGAGGCGTCCGAGGTAGCGCTCTGCCTCCCACTTTGCCATAGGAAGGTCATGCATGAGATAGTTGCCGCAGGTGGCAGCGGTGGTTCCTGGCACTTCTCCCTCATATTCGAGGACGAAAGTGAAGGCACCGATCATCAGCTGGCGTATCTCCTCGCATGAGTATGAGCCGTTGACGATGAGATAGTTGCCGGTAAGGCATCCCATAGGTCCCCAGTAGATGATATTCTGCTTCCATCCGTCAAGGTTGCGCAGATATGTGGCGACAAGGTGCTCGATGGTGTGGAGAGCGGCACAGTTGACCGCAGGCTCATGGTTGGGCGCAGTCATGCGTATGTCGTAGGTCGTGAAAGTGGTCTTTCCGAAAGAGTCCTGACGAGAGATATAGATACCCGGTCTGAGGTTTGAATGATCTACCTGAAAACTTGCTATGACTTCCATGTGGCGTGTATTGAATTTGTTCTGTTCTGCAAAGTTAGTGATTATTCCGTAATCTGCGGCGGCATCACCTTCTACTGTTTTTTCATATATTTGTAAAAACACACAGACACATATGCGATCTTTCCGAAATTTCATCGCGGCTTTCTGTATGGCCGCCGCACTCTCAGTGAACTCATGCGCTCCGACAGAGCCACACAGTGTACTGGAACTCCCGGCAGGAGAAGGCAACTCACGCAACAGCGAAGGCGACTTCATCGTGCTCAAGGGAGGCGACATACTCTTCGCTTACAGCAAGTTCATCGGCGGCAAGGGTGATGACCATGACAGATGCGTGATTGCAGCCCGTGTATCGAAGGACAAGGGTGAGAGCTGGAGTTCGGAAGACCGTATCATCGCCACCAATGAGGTAGAGCCAGAGGGAAATGTGATGAGCGTCTCGCTTCTGCGTCTGCAGGACGGACGTATAGCGCTCTTCTACCTGCAGAAGATAGCCGGTGATGAGGAGACTGTAGCCACCAGGGTGATGATGAAGACCTCGGCCGATGAAGGCGAGAGCTGGTCAGACGAGACCGACTGCACCGCCGGGATGACACTTGGGTACCGTGTGGTCAACAACGCACGCATCATACGTCTCGCAAGCGGAAGGATACTCATCCCTGTGGCATGGCACAGATTCCATGGTTCCGGAGACTACGACATGGACGGAGACGCCGAGCTATACGGCCTGTGGTCGGATGACGACGGCAAGACATGGCACAGAGGCAACGGCTTCTACATCGATGAGGTCGAAGGTACCGAGGGCAAGAACGGTGCCTATGTGGAAGGGTGTCAGGAGAATCAGCTGTGCCGCATTGCGGAGGAAGACAGGACAGGCAGACGTGTGGTCACACAGGAACCCGGCATCATGGAAATGCGCGACGGCAGCGTCCTGATGTACATCAGAGCCGATACTGGGTACCAGTGGTACGCAAGTTCAAAAGACGGCGGCGAGACCTGGGGCGACCTGAGGCCGGCGCCATATGTGGGCCCGCTCTCCCCTGCCACCATGCGCCGTCTCGCTGACGGGCGTCTGCTGCTGATCTGGAATGACCATGAAGGGCGCGAAGATCTGGGCAGGGCACGCACTCCTCTGACACTGGCAACATCTGTGGACGAAGGTCAGAGCTGGCCTGCAAAGAAGATCCTCGAGGGCAGCTACGACCCTGACAACCGCACACACTACCACTACTGCTACACAGCGGCGCTCGAGCTCAGGGACCGCATCCTGCTCGCCTACTGTGCCGAGGACAATCTCAAGCACCTCCGCATCACCTCCGTACCTCTCAGATGGCTTCCGTAGGGACGCTTATTTCCATTCTGGTATAGAATCGGGAATCGCGGACAGAGATAAGGTTGCCGCTGTGGCTCATCATGTGCGACACAGCCTTGTCGGCACTGCGCCATCTGTAGTCCACCACACGCTCCACAAGTATGAGGTGGTCGTTTGACGCCTTCCTGTTCACGCGCACGCGCAGAACGCCCCAGAGCCCCTTGGCATTGCGGGCGGCGATATAGCTTGCCCTGTACATGGGATAGCGCGTGATGAAGAATACAAGATCGCGGTACCCGAACATGACCTTGTCCGAACGGTGCAGGTCTTTCTCTCCCTCCTCCGACAGGAACATCAGGGAATACATGGAGTTGTCGTCATACATCACAAGGATGTCGTCACCTTTTCCGTCCGGTCTCACCGGCACGGACATCACATGATGGACTGGAAAGCCGACTGGAGTCTCCGTGCCTGCGAACACGTCATCGCGTCCCTCTGCACCGGACCACATCACATGGTCATCCTGGTCGAAGAGGATATCGACATAGGCATCTTTCTCTGCAGCCTTGTATTCCGGAAGCAGATCACTCCCGAAAGGAATGGAATCGGCATATTCTATGGCAGCCTCGGCCGCCTTGTCGACAGTCTCTGACATCGAGGCCGACAGCTGCAGGCCCATCTTTTCATATCCGTTGCGGACATGGCGGCAGAGGCATGCGAGGGTAAGGAGCTCGGGGTCCTCTTCCGTGCTCCTGCGGGCGAAGTCAAGGACCCAGAGGGAATGATTGGCCAGCCCGCCTTCGGATTCGTCATGGCGCTGGCATCTGGCTGTGAAGAAACCTCCTTTATCCATCATGGGTATAACGTTCTCCACACACTCCATCTTTGTGGAGCGGAGTTCCTCGATGATGCGCTGTCTGTTGTTTTCTATCTGCTCTCTGTTCATCTGTCAAGGGGTCAAAAAAGCAGAGCACTGGGCTCTGCTTTCTCAAAATGTCTGTATATGACGTATTAATAGAACTCTACGATATAGCCTGTCGCCACATATGTGATCTTGATGAAGAAAGGAGAGATCACCTTGACTTTCTGATGTGTGGTGATGTTGGCGATGGTCTGTGAACCTCTGAGATTTGCATTGGAGGTCATGTCGTCGATTGCATTGGTCCTGAGGGCTGCCCTGCTGAGGCCGCCGATACCGCAGATGTATTTTGCATCTGCCTGTCCCTGTACCTGACCTACGATCTTGAAGTTGTTCTGAGAGAGGACTATCTTGGTCTCATTTACATTTGCATTCAATGCCGGCGAGTACATGGTGCCGCAGCTGTTCAGCAGTAAACTGCTGATGATGAGGATACTGATTGCGAAAAGTCTTTTCATGGTGTAAAATAATTGCTGGCGCAAAAATAGTCAAAAAAAATTACAAGTCACCCATGGCCACCTGATACTCGTGCCAGAGCTGATCGATGGTGTAATCAGGGCCGAGAACCTTCTTGATGGCTCCGTCCCATGACCATGGAATGACCTCGAGTGTGGTGCGGTTGAACTTGCGGAGGAAGTCAGGATCCTTTGTATCACGGATCCATACGAAGAAGTATCCGGCATGGCGGTAGCCGTCGGTATAAGAACCACCCTTGCGTCGGTCCTGTTCGCCGTGGAAGCCTCCGTTGGCCACTCGGACTGCGTCTGCCATACCTTCGATGAAGGCCCAGAAAGTCCTGTTTGAGCCATAATCGCCGATGCCCTGAGGCTCAAGCTGGTATGCATGGGTGAGTTCATGGAGGAGCACGCCCCTGGTCTCGAAGTCTACCTTGGCGGTGTCACAGTCTGCAAATGATTTCTCGACATGGCGTGTGCTGTAGAAAATGGTCACATCACCGTCGCCGCCATCCTTGGCTGAGATGCCGTCGATATCCAGAAGCTTGTAGTGAAGTGTATCGAGAGGGACAATGCTGTCTGCCTGAGACCAGTATAGGGTGTTGAGCACCTCTCGCGCCGCAGCATTGATGTATGCATCATGATCGGGGATGATGCTGTGATATATCCTTGAGCCTTCTGTTCCCTCCGCCTTGTCGGTAAAGTCGATCACAGGAATGCAGTAGCTGTCGAAAGAAAGATCTTTGGTCTCCCTGCCGCCACAGGATGAAAGAAGCATGGCCGCTGCAGCGGCCGCACATAAAACGAATTCGGTTTTCATGGTTGTCAAGTGTTTTGGAGCGCAAATTTAATCAAAGAAATGGTATTTCGCGTTTTGAGTGAGGTGTACGTTTGAGTATATTTGCATATCATGATAAGGAACATAATTTTTGATTTCGGGAAAGTGCTTGTCGACTATGACTACGAGCCATTCCTCGAGTCATTCATAGAGAAAGAGGAAGACAGGATAAAGTTTGCAGAGGTTGTCTGCACGCCTGAGTTTGTGCTGATGTGCGACCGTGGAGATGTATCTTTCGAGGAGCTTATCAAGATGACCCAGGCAAAACACCCCGAATGGCACAGGGAGCTCCAGATCTTCTATGACAGACAGATGGATGCCATGACTGTGGAGATGCCGGGGATGAGAGACCTGCTCACACGTCTGAGGGCAAGAGGTTACAAGCTTTACGGCCTGACCAACTGGAGCCTCTTCGTCTATAAGGTGATCAAGAAATACGACATCCTGCAGATGCTGGACGGACGCATAATCTCATCGGAAGAGCATATGATCAAGCCGGACAAGGAGATTTATGACCGCATCTGCGAGCGTTTCGGTCTCATGGCGGACGAATGCGTATTCACCGATGACAGGGTCATCAACGTCGAAGGTGCCCGCAAAGCCGGAATGAAGGCCATCACCTTCCACAACGCAGCGCAATTTGAGGCAGAACTGGAAGAATATCTGAGATAGAATTATTTCAGGCCCGGCAGTTCACGGGACGGCCCCTGCCATACACGGACAAATCCCTCGGCGTACTTGATGCCCATCTCCATGCCACGGAACTCCATCATCTTGATATGGTATCCGTCATACCATCGGAGAGGACCCTGGCTTTTGTGGCAGTAACACATCTTCCGCTTGATCTCCTCGTAATCCGTGACATCGACATAGTCTGAAGGATGGAAGTTCTGAGCCTGATTACCCATCATCGGCTCATAGTAATATAGGTCGAAGAAACATCCTGTCTTCTTCCATGTATCGAAAACAAGGATAGAGCAGATGGCATGATCCCTATGCGTGTCAATCGGCCAGTGCGTAAAGACGATATCCGGTTTCTCACGCATGATAAAGTCTGGCATTTCCGCTGTTGGGTCTCCGGCCATTGAAGGGTCTGCTGCTGCATTAGGGTCTTCCATTACAGCATCCGCTCCCATTCCCATATCCACACCTGCTTATGATTTGATTGTCACGTCCATATGAGGATAGGCAAATGCGAATCCCTTCTGCTGGAGGATGGTATAAAAGTTCTTGTTGCCGTCGAAGAACACACCCCAGTAATCAGCTGCATTCACCCATACGCGCACGGTGAAGCTGATGTCATGGTCGTTGAGACTGGATAGAGCCACAAACGGGTCCGCAGCACCAGGGACAGATGAATTGAGGATGCGGGAATCTGCAGAGAGGATTTCCATGATGGCCGCAATGCATTTGTCGGCATCGCTGCCATACTCCACGCTCACCGTCCAGTCCACGCGCCTGAGCGGTTTGCCGGAATAGTTGTCTATAGTCCCGTTAGAAAGCGCTCCATTCGGCAGCACCACTACCCTGTTGTCCAATGTGACTATCTTGGTGCTGACCATCGTGACTTCAGAGACAGTTCCCAGGAAGCCCTGTGCCGAGATGAAATCACCGACCTTGAATGGTTTGAACACGAGTATCATGATTCCTCCTGCAAAGTTCTGGACAGTTCCGCTGAGAGCCATGCCGACTGCCATGCCGCCTGCAGCGAGGAGGGCAGCCAGAGAAGTGGTGTTGATACCGAGCGTGCTCACTGTGATGATGGCCAGAAGCACATACAGGCCTATGCTTACAAATGACATCACAAAGGAGACAAGAGTGCTCTCAGTATGACGCTTGTCGAACATCTTCATGAGGATGTTCTTGACTTTGCGGATGAGCCATGCTCCCACGAAATATATGAGGAGAGCTGCAAGCACTTTCAGGCCGAAATGAATGGCCTGACTTCCAAGGTCACTCAGGAAGGTGCTTGGGTCTTCTTTTATCTTTTCAACGATCACGCCCGTAGCCTGCTTGAGGCTGTCGGCAACATTTGCAGGCACTTCTTCTGCCATCAGGAATAACATGATATCGAGTATTAAGCCATGCAAAGTTACAAAAAACACTTATTAAAACATGACCAGAGATGGAGTGAGTGCGCCCAGACAGCCTATTCCGCCCCTGATATTGTTGTGTATGCTGACCGGCTCGCCGAAAATCGAGCCCAGTCCCGCATCGTAATTGCGGTAGTCATCCCTTGAGCTCTGATATCTGTACAGGTCTTCGGATACGGAATCCACCTCGATACCCCAGCCGGAAATGTCATACAGGTCGATTTCTCTCGGCTCCTCGGATTCATGTCCCCCGCCATAGCTCGGCTCATATTTCCAGATATAGTCTTCTATCCACGCATCAAAAGTGTAATCACGTCCATTGAAGAAGGAGTCATCATACAGGCCGCTGATGAAATAGACAGACTCACCCTCGATGACGTCCACGACTGCATCAAAATCGCCTGATCTCATGAATGCCACATCATTTGTCATGAGATACGTCGGTATGTAAAGCATGCTGCCTCCCTGCGTCTCATCATCTTTGCCAGGCGTGAAATACGGATCGTCAGTACCGTCTTTGACCACACTGAACCTGTAGTAATTGCGTTCATCCGCTTCATCGTGGATGGTGATCCTGAAATGACGCTCCACCCTGATTCCCCATTCGGAATCATCGACGACCTTGGGTTCCTCCGGCACGACGGTGAATCTCACCCTTGCAGGCACCACAGTCTCGGCAGACACAGGAGCAAGACCATCGGCAGTGGCATTGAGCAGGACCCTGCTTCCCACCTTTGGTACAAGGTCAGTGCGGAATGTGCCCGGCATCCTCGAGTCTTCAGTCAAGTTCACTGTCTTGCCGTCAACTGTAAGTGTCACCTTGCCGCCCGTGATATCGTACGGTCTCTCATCCTGAGAGTCATCCAGGAAGAAACGCGACCTGGACAGAGATACCGTAAAGACCGAGGCGTCGGGATTGGCACAGGAGAAAAGAACAAGCTTCTCACCGTCATATTTCCCATTGAACTCGATGATTTCCTCGCATGAGGAAAGAGATATGGCAGACGCCAGCACTGCCAGCGCGATGAATAATCTTTTCATTTCGATCGTCAGAATTTATAGGTGTATGAGACGGATGGAATGATAGGGAATATGGAGACCTTCTTGAGGACTGGCCAGCTCTTCCACTGATCGTGATCGTAGTCATATTCAGACTCGGAGTCAACCATGATCAGGAAAGGATTCCTGTGATTATAGACATTGTAGATGCTGAAATTCCATATCCCTGTACCTCTGTGGCGCCGGCTCTCCCTGTAGAGGTTGCAGCCTATGTCCATACGGTTGTACATCGGCATGCGGTAGTTGTTGCGGTAAGGCAGATAATAGGCATAGGACCAGTGCTCAAGGCCGGCATCGGGTCCGACACCGCCGATCTCATCCGTATGGTACTCGTCATATCCGAGGCTTCCGCAGTTGCCTGACGCGAGGACAAATGTCGCACTGAGGTCGAATCTCTTCGAGAAGGCATGTGTCACTGTCGCGCTGAGATCGTGGCGTCTGTCATATTTCGCAGGGAAAGGATTGCCGTCATTGATCATCATGCCTTCCCTGTCGAACTGCCTCATAGCCTTTGCCAGGGTATAGCCTACCCATCCTGTGGTCTTGCCCACCTTTTTCTGGACCATGAGTTCAAGTCCGTAGGACCAGCCCCGGCCCATGCACACTTTCTCTTCCCATCCTGTACTTGTCCCGAAATATGAAGCTCCGTCTCTGTATTCCAGGACATTGTCCATGGATTTGTAATAGCTTTCCATAGACAGCTCGAAACTTCCGAGATCATAGAAGAGGCCTGCAGCCGTCTGGCGGGAACGCATAGGCTTTATGTTCTTGGTGACAGGAACCCACAGATCGGACGGTAGGCTGAGATTGCTGTTGCAGAGCAGATGGATGTACTGCCCCATCTCACTGTATGACGCCTTGAAGGAGACCTTGTCTGTGATGAGGGCGCGCGCGCTGACTCTTGGCTCAAATGAGAAATAGGTCTTTCCTCCCACGCCGTAGAAAGACGTCCTGAAACCCAAGTCTGCCTTGAGCCAGTCTGTGACAGACCAGTTGTCCTCAAAGAAGGCCGAAGCCTCATGTGTGAATATCGGGGTTTCCCCTACTGTCTGGTCGAAGTTGCTGTCGAGTTCGGGAAGATCCGAATAGGAGCCTTTCTGTTTCAGGGATATGACTCCGGGGCGGAATGTATGGTAGGTATAGGACGGCCCGAACTTGATGTCATGCCGAGGGTCGGGACGCCACTCGAAATCGGCATTGGCAGAAATGTCATTGATCAGGGAATTGTACGCTACGGATGCGCTCATCTGATCGATGTCCGACTCTTTCCCATTCTCGAAGCGGCTGTCATAGTCGCTCATCGAGACGGCCAGTCTGTTGCGGTACTGGGTATAGCTCGCGCATGCCGACATATAAACGGTCGGTGAAAGCTCGTGGTTCCATCTCAGGGCCGTCACATAGTTGCCCCAGCGCCATCCGAACTTCATCTTCTCCCTGCTGTATCTTGTCACGCCCGTAGGAGTGCTCACGCCGGTTTCTGTATCATACTCGGCAAGCTCGTATGTCGAAACGTCATCCATGTCCACATGGGCACGGTCGTCTCCGTCATAGATGCTGAGGCTCAGGCGGTCGCCGTTGCGCATGCGGTGGGTGATCTTTGCATTGATGTCATAGAAGTCATAACCACCCCCGACGGTCTCGTAATTGCCGGCATCTGTCTTATTGTCACGGTTCACATACATGAGGACAGGCTTGGCAAGAAGGTCCAGATAGGTGCGGCGTGCCGAAATGTTGAATGTGGTGCGCCCCTTGATGATCGGACCTTCGAGATTGAATTTGGAGGATATGATGCCTATCGAGGCACTGCCATGATACTCGTATTCGTTACCGTCATTCATCCTTACGTCGATGACACTGGAGAGGTGGCCGCCGAACCTTGCGGGAAAGCTGCCCTTGTACAGCGTCACATTCTTGAGAGCATCGGCATTGAATACAGAGAAGAATCCGAAAAGATGGTTGACATTGTACAGCGGAACTCCGTCCATCAGCAGGAGATTCTCATCTGCGCCACCGCCACGGACATAGATGCCGGCCGTACCTTCTGTGCCAGACTGCACACCGGGAAGAAGCTGCAGAGCCTTAATGACATCCACCTCGCCACCGATGGCGGGTATGGTCTTGATCTGGGATACGGGCACATCTATGGCACTCATCTGCGTAGTCCTGGCGCCGCTTGCGCTCGAGTGTGCCGTAACCGAAGCTCCGAGAAGCTCAGAATTCGAGGCCTGCAGCGGTATATTGAGCGTCACATTGGACTTGAGAGACAGCTGCAGTGTCTTTTCCTCGTAGCCGAGATAGCTCACGACAAGAGTCTTCTCTCCCCCCTCGAGCGAGATGCTGTAATATCCCGAGTTGCCGGTGACCGTTCCGAGGGAAGTCGATCTGTCTATCACGGCCACGCCGATGAGAGGCTCGCCGGATGATGCGTCAGTCACATATCCGCTGACTGTGAACTTCTGGGCAGAAGCACTGAATGCCGAGATGCAGAGTGATGCGAGGACGGCAATTATGAATCTTGTTACTGTTTTCATATGAATGTCCGGTGCAGATAACATCAATACTTTAACGCACCGAGATAGAAATTACGTCTTTGTTCGCGCGAAATCTGTATCTCTGTCACGCGATACATGTCGGAAATGCCATCTTCCAGATTGCAGGCAAATAGTGTATCGACACTTGAAATGAACAGGCGGGCATATCTGAGGTCATTGTCGCGCTGCAGGGAGAGTATGTATCGCACCGTTTCCATTGCGCTGAGCTCCGAGACCTGATCCTTGCTGAACACGAACAGTCCGAACTCCTCGAATTCGCCATAGAAGCCTGAAGCGACCTTCGCCACCTTGCTGGATATGATCTGCTTCATCGGAAGTGCGGTGCTCCAGTAATCTGACTCGATACGTCCGACATTGTCGTCATTGAGGCCATACGAATACCCGCTTTCGGTTATGCGCCTGATCACGTCATCTTCAGGATGGCTCACATCCACGATGCCGGACATCTCCTTCAGCATCTGCTGCGCGACATGCTTTCCCTGCTCCATGGCACGGGTCACCTCTATGCCGAGACGTCTCCTGTCCGCGCTCTGGAGATCGGGGCGATCCTCGTTGACAAGGTCATCGAATTTGTGGCCCAGGAGCTGCTGAAGCTCCAGAGTCGCATACCTCTCGAAGAAACAGGTGTCGTATTTGCGGTAAGCCATGGAACTAAGTTAGGTAAAATTTGGCAAAAACTGCACGGTTGACTATCTTTAAATTTCCAAAGACGAAACAGATCAAACACACGATAAATGAAAAGAATCCTCATCTCAGCAATGGCAGTCATCTGCATGGCCGCATGCTCCAACAACAAGGCGGGCAGCAACGCCCTCCCGCGTGCAGAACGCACAGACATCAACACCGCAAACTTCGACAGCATGTTTGTATGGATGGATACACGTGCGACAGACGAGCTCCACACCGTAATGGTCGTCAAGGATGACGCCGTCATCTATGAGAGGTATGCAACAGGACATGATGCCGAAGAGCTCCACATCTGCTGGTCTGCCAGCAAGACTTTCACCGCTATAGGTGTGGGATTTGCCGCACAGGATGGCCTTCTCGATGTAAACGACAAGGTGATCAGGTATTTCTCTGATGAGGAACTTCCTGCAGAGCGCAGCGAATGGCTCGAGGAGCTCACCATCAAAGACCTCCTCATCATGTCATCAGGATTCTCAGAGGACAAGCTCGGAAGGGCAGGCCTGTTCATGGAGGACATCAACGCCAGGATCCAGCTCATCGTGCCGCTTGATTTCGAACCCGGCTCAAGATTCAAATACAACAGCATGAACACCTATCTCTGCGCCGACATCGTCCAGAGAGTCACAGGCATGAAGCTGGTGGACTATCTCAAGGACAAGCTTTTCGACCCTATCGGCATCGCTCCGGAGACATACTTATGGGATGAGACAAAGGCAGGCGTCAATTTCGGCGGCTGGGGACTCCACATAACTGCGGAGAGCCTTGCCAAGGCAGGACTTTTCATGCTCCACAGAGGCGTATGGAACGGCACAAGACTGCTCCAGGACAGCTGGTTCGACGAGGCCATGTCACCTCAGATCATCCAGGGCGGCGGCGAGATCGACCCGACCAACGACTGGAACTGCGGCTACGGCTACCAGATGTGGGCATGCCAGAGGCCGGGAGCCTACCGATTCGATGGTGCATGGGGACAGTTCTGCGTCGTGGCACCGGAGAAGAACGCTGTCATCGTCCTATTCTCTCACGCGCGCAACACCGCCCAGATTCTCCGCGACTGCTGGAAATACGTCTATGACGAGCTTTAGTCCCTCATACCTGACACTCTGACTTCTCCTGCCTTCAGGAGTGACGACTGTGACACGTATATCCCTGGCTCCGGGCATACCTTCCCAAGAGCCTCTTCGGTCCCCTATACTCAGCAGAGAGTTTTTCTCGTCCCACTGGAAAGGAATCCATGAGCGGGCGCCATTCTCGTATGCGTAGCTGACCCCGTCATCCTCGTAGAGCGAGAATGCGGCATCCGCACCGGCGAACACATACACATCGAGGGAAGCATCCTGAGCCTGGGAGGTATACTCGATCTGAGGACCGCATACGACGATCTGTCCGGCACGCGCATAGACCGGAATATGCTCGTAAGGAGCGGCCGCAGTGAAGCGGCGTCCGCCCTGAACAGCCGCACAGCTGCCAGCCCCCAGGTCATACCATGTACCTTCAGGGAGATATACTTCGCGGCTGCGGGCGCCATAGGTATAGACAGGACAGACCATGATGGCGTCGCCGAACATGAACTGGTCCGAAATCTCACGCGCGGCAAGATCATCCATATAATCCATGGCGAGAGGGCGCATGATGGTATAGTCATCAAAATGCACGCGCGATGCAAGTGTGTAGATGTAAGGCATGAGCGCATAGCGCATCCTGTCGCATCGGAGTATGGTCTCATAGGCAGGCGATCCCTCCGGAGCGATGTTCCAGAATTCACGGAACGGATACTGCCCGTGCGACCTGTACAGAGGGTTGAACATGCCGACCTGATGCCAGCGTGTCTGGAGCTCGCGCCATTCGCGGAGGTCCTCTGACTCCCTGCCGCTCTGCTCATACGCGCTCACCGCTGCAGCATACCGGTTCTCGACGCTGAACCCACCGATATCCTGGGTCCAGAATGGTATTCCGCTCATCGCGAAGTTGAGACCCGCAGATATCTGAGTCTTCATATCCTCCCAGCGTGTGCCGATGTCGCCGCTCCATGATGCCGTAGAATAACGCTGCTGTCCCACGAAACCGCTTCTGGTCAGCAGGAACACACGCTGATCCGGCGCCACAGAGCGCTGTCCGTCATATATGGCCATGGCATTCATGAGGCCGTATGCATTGAAGTACTGTGTGGAAGGACCGAGCGCGGTCGGACCGCACATCGCCTTGCGGTAGTCCATATCAGTGCAGTCGTGGATGTTCGGCTCACTCGCATCCATCCACCACGCATCCACTCCGAGGCCGAACAGATGCTGACGCATCTGCTCCCAGAAAAGTGTGCGGGCTCCGGGAGAATAGGCATCGTAGAAAGACTGCTGATATCCCAGCCAATCCTCGATGCTGTCACGGACGGCGGTCTGATATATCCATCCTTTCTCATCAAGTTCACGGAAATGTTCTGTGCCGGTATAGAATTTAGGCCAGACGGAAATCATGTACCGCGCCCCAAGGGAGTGGATACTGTCTACCATGGCCTGCGGATCCGGGAATCGCGTGGCGTCGAACTCGTGACTACCCCACTGGTCGTCCTCCCAGTACTGCCAGTCCTGAACGATATTGTCGACGGGGATATGTCTGGAGCGCATCTGAGCAAGAGTGGACAGTATCTCCTCCTGGGTACGGTAGCGTTCGCGGCTCTGCCAGTATCCCATAGCCCATTTCGGCAGGATCTGAGCCTTGCCTGTGAGGGTACGCATGCCGCTGATGACAGCATCGGAGCTGCCTCCGGCGATAAGATAGTAGTCGATCTGATCCTGCATCTCGCCCCACCACGACTGAAGCTGAGACTCGGCATCCGGACGCGGCGAAAGAACTTTCAGGGCACAGTATGAGACATCGCCGTCAGGGTCCCAGTCGATATGGAGAGGCATCTTCTGTCCGGCCTCCATGTGCATGCGGAACTTGCGGCTGTTGGGATTCCAGGCTGTTCTCCATATCTCGGGCACCACCACTTCGCCGCCGAGAGTGACCGTGGTGTAGCCTGCGTAATAGAGGAGGAAACTGTATGTGCCGGTCTCAGGTGCCTCCAGGAAGCCGTCATAGGTCACATGGGAGCCTCCGAAGCGGAATCCATCGGGAGCGCCTTCGACTTTCACAAGCTCAGGCTCGATAAGGAATTCCTGGTTCAGAGCAGTCTCGCGGCGCACCAGAGCGGTCTTGCCGATCTCCGGCGACTGAAGGTATGTGCCGGTCAGAGCACCTTCCACCCCGGCGGCATCGTAGAGTCTGAAAACATCACCGAGCTGAGAATAGTCGCGCGGATCGCCGAAACGGCAGAAAGAATAGCTGTCCCACAGAATGCCATAGCCCCGGCTGGAAATGATGAAAGGAACCGATATCTTGGTGTTGTACTGGTACAGCTCCTCACTTTTCCCCTTGTAGTTCCATTCGTCAGCCTGATGCTGTCCTAGGCCGAAAAACGCTTCATCCTCCGGAGAGTCGAAAGTCTGCCTCACCGTCCACGCACAGGTGCCGTCGACCTCGATAGGCGCGAAAGAGCGCATATTTTCGGAGGTCAGTTCACAGCCCGAGGCGTCATGATAGCTGACGCGGCCGTTTCCGAGTGAGACCGTGGCTGTAAGAGCGGATGTGCTCATAGCGACAGTGGAATCGGTCCTGGTGACAGTAAAGGCGACTTCATCCGTCTGCGGCAGGACGCACAGCGACTCCTTGTCTGAGAATGCGGCCCCCTTGGGCACCGCGCTGACGCGGATGATCGATGGAGTCACGGGGATGAGACGTACGGCAGTTCCGTCGTCTGCGCGGACCGTGATGGACGAATCCGAAACACTGACACGGCTGCAGGAAATCATTGCAGCGGCAGCTGCTGTAATTATCAGGTATCTTTTCATGATCATACGATGGTTAGGACTTCCATACACATACGGCCGTTGTGGTATGGGCACTTCCAGAATCCGGCACGGTCATCATCGGTATTGGCGCTGCCGTCGGCGCGGACGCTCCAATACCATTCTCCGTCAGGACAGATCAGATGCTTGCGGATGAAAAGCCACTGCGCCAGGGCCCTGTCCATCCAGCTCCGGCATTCCGGTTCGGAGAGACCCGCATGCACGGCATGTTTCCACTGCCAGAGGCAGCCCACCACGGTCTCGGCCTGCACCCACCAGTGACGGTCGGCATCGATGGCGCCGTCATTGAGGTCACGCTCATAGACCATTCCCCCGTCAGGACTCCAGCCTTCAAGCGCGGCTTCTGCGGTGCGTGTGCATGCAGTCCTGACCTCTTGAAGGAGTCCCTGGTCGCCAAGTGCCTCTGCCGCTTCACAGAGCAGCCATGAGCACTCGATGTCGTGACCGTAAGACGTGACATGAGAGGTGACGGTCCAGTCTTCCGTGAAAAAGAGAGCAAGGTGCCCGTCCGGAAGGATGATGCGGTCCAGGAAGATATGGATAAGTTCACGGAGCCGCTGAGCGAGAAAATCATCTTTCCACACACGATAGAGAGCCGTGTATCCCTCCAGGATATGGAGATGGGTGTTCATGGTCTTGGCATCGTTCTGATCCTTGTCGCTCAGGCGCATGTCGCCGATCGGCCCCCATGAGCGGGTGAATGCCTCCAGATATCCTCCGCGCATCATGTCATGGCTGTGATCCTCGATGCTGTGGAAGAGACTTATCGCAGCTTCCAGTGCAAGCCTGTCGGCACAGGCACGGTACAGTTCGCTCAGACCGTATATCGCAAATGCTATCGCGTAGATCTGCTTCTTGGTCTCAAGCGGTCTGCCCTCTCTGTCCAGGCTCCAGTATATCCCACCGAAATCAGGGTCGAAGAATTTATTGAGGATCTCGTCTCTTGCGCGCATGGCGGTCATGAGATATTCCTCACGTCCCGTGAGGCGGTATGCTGAAGCGAATGTCCAGAGTATGCGGGCGTTCAGTATGCCTCCACGGGGGCTGTCAGGTACAACTTCCCCGTCCCCCTTGATCCTTCCGTAGAATCCTCCGGCGGGATCGAGGCAGTTTTCCATCCAGTAAGGAAGAATGTTCTCCGTGAGCTCCTCACGTGTTTCTTCCCTCAGATATTCAAGCATGGAATCCATTTCATATGAGTTTTCGCATCAAAAATATATAAATAAGATGTCATTACGGCAGAAAAGCAATAAATATTCAATTTATGTCAAAATAGTATCAGTATAATAT